>NZ_RJUT01000004.1:0-626341 GCF_003751395.1 Rathayibacter sp. PhB152
CTGGGTTGATAGGCCGGATGTGGAAGACAGGACTAAAGACTGTCGGAGCTGACCGGTACTAATAAGCCGATAACTTGATAATCACTACACTCATATCGTTGTAAAGGCTGGTAGGAGTGGTCAGAGATTGCTTGCGTCCACTTTGTGGTTCCCAGAATACGGGCTACATAACGCGGGTCGTGTTCGCAAAGACACGATCAGCACACCGCACCTTCGGGGCGGATAATAGAACACACGCATGACGTGTGACCCAGATTTGACCACCACCACGCCTTCGGCTGGTGGGTGTGTCTGAGAGGGTTACGGCGGCCATAGCGAGAGGGAAACGCCCGGTCACATTCCGAACCCGGAAGCTAAGACTCTCAGCGCCGATGGTACTGCAGGGGGGACCCTGTGGGAGAGTAGGACACCGCCGGACACCAATTCACGATGGCCACCCAGAAATGGGTGGCCATCGCTGTTTAACCAGAGGTTCTCCACGGGAGAGCCGAGAGCCGCTCGACGCGGCGCCGTGAGGAGTGACGATGTCCGAGGACCGCACGTCCGGAAGCGAGAGCGTCGAGCTCGGCGATCGCCTCGACGACATCGAGCAGTCGCCCCTGGCATCGCGGGCGGCCGCCTACGCGGAACTGCAGGAGCAGCTGCGGGTCCGGCTCGAGGGTGGTGACTCCACTCGATGACCGACTCCGAGGATCAGCGGCTCGACACCGCACTCGCCACTCGAGGCATCGCCCGCTCCCGAGTGCATGCGGCGCGCATGATCGCCGACGGCGTCGTCACCGTGGACGGTGCGCCGGCGCTCAAGCCGTCGATCCGAGTGCGACCCGAGCAGGAGGTCGCCGTCGCCTCGCTGGACCACTACGTCAGCCGGGCGGCTCACAAGTTGATCGCCGCACTGGATGCCTTCCCCACCGTGAAGGTCGACGGTGCGAACGCCCTGGATGTCGGCGCTTCCACCGGCGGCTTCTCCCAGGTGCTCCTGGAACGCGGAGTCGCGTCGGTTATCGCGCTCGACGTCGGTCACGGGCAGCTGGCTCCTCGGATCCGCTCCGAGGAGCGAGTGCGAGTCGTCGAGGGCTTCAACGCCCGGGAGATGACGGCGAGCTCGCTCGCAGCGGCCTCTCGAACGGATGACGTACCGGACCTGGTCGTCGCCGACGTCTCCTTCATCTCCCTGTCGATGGTGCTGCCGGCCGTCGCCGCCTCCGTCGCGCCGAGCGCCGACTTCGTCGTCCTGGTCAAGCCGCAGTTCGAGGTGGGGCGACTCGGCATCAAGGAGGGCATCGTCCGCGATCCGGAGCTCCGGCGCGAGGCACTCTCGGACGTGCTCTGGTCCGCCTGGGACGCGGGACTCGGGGTGGCCGGTCTGATCGCCTCGCCGCTCCCGGGCGGCGCTGGGAATCAGGAGTATCTGGTGCACCTCCACCGCGACCGCGGAACGATTCCGACAGAATGGAGGGACGCGGTCACCGCGCTCACTCTCGGGTGACGCGATCGTGTCCGCCGCCGTCGATCGACCCGAAGGACACCCACTCGATGCAGTCCCCTCCTGGCGAGCGCAACATCCTCGTCATCGCCCACACCGGACGGGCGGACTCCCTCGAAGCGGCGATCCTCGTGGTCGGACGCCTCCGCGGGTCCGGTGCCCGGCCCGTGCTCTGCGCCGACGACAAGGGCGACATCGTCCGCACCGCACCCGAGCTCAGCGACGTGGCCGTCCTCGGTGCTGACGTCACTCTGGAGGAGATCGAGCTGGTCTTCGTTCTCGGCGGCGACGGCACGATCCTGCGCGCGGCCGAGATCGTCCGGACCGGCACGGCGCCGCTGCTCGGAGTGAACCTCGGCCATGTCGGCTTCCTCGCCGAGAGCGAGCGCGACGACCTCGACGACGCGGTCGCGCGCGCACTCGACGGCGACTACGCCGTGGAGGAGCGGATGACGCTGCAGGTGCGCGTCAAGATCGACGACGCCGTCGTCTACGAGACCTGGGCGCTCAACGAGGCGACCGTCGAGAAGGGCAGCCGCGAGCGGATGCTCGAGGTGATGGTCGGCGTCGACGGCCGCCCGCTCTCCAGCTTCGGCTGCGATGGCATCGTCGTCTCGACGCCCACCGGCTCGACCGCCTACGCCTTCTCCGGCGGCGGTCCCGTCGTCTGGCCCACGCTCGAGGCGATGCTGCTCGTGCCTCTCAGTGCGCACGCCCTGTTCGCCCGCCCGCTCGTCGTGGGGCCGGACTCCAGCCTCGCCGTCGAGGTGAAGGAGCGCACCGACGGCGTCGGCGTGCTCTGGGCCGACGGCCGGCGCACCTACGAGCTGCCGCCCGGGGCGCGGGTGGTCTACCGCCGCTCGCCCGTGCCGGTGCGCTTCGCCCGCCTGCACGACGCCCCGTTCACCGATCGCCTGGTGCAGAAGTTCGGTCTCCCCATCCGCGGATGGCGGGGGTCGGCGGAGACGGAGTAGCCGCATGCTCGAGGAGCTGCAGATCCGCGACCTCGGCGTCATCGCCGAGGCGACCCTCCCGCTCGGACCGGGATTCACCGCCGTCACCGGTGAGACCGGTGCGGGCAAGACCATGGTCGTGACCGCGTTGGGCCTCGTGCTCGGCGCGCGCTCCGACGCGTCCGCCGTCCGCTCCGGCAGCAAGCAGGCCTGGGTGTCGGGCCGCTGGCTCGTGCCCGAGGAGGGCGCGGTCGCGGATCGCGTCCACGACGCCGGCGGCGACCTCGACGGCCCCGAGCTGCTGCTCGCCCGCTCGGTCTCGGCCGAGGGGCGCGGCCGCGCCGTCGTCGGCGGCCGCAGTGCTCCGGTCAGCGTGCTCAGCGAGCTGGCCGATCAGCTCGTCGTGGTGCACGGGCAGTCGGACCAGATCCGGCTCCGCTCGGCGGCCGCGCAGCGCGACGCGCTCGACCGCTTCGGCGGGCCCGAGCTGGGGGAGGCCCTGTGCGACTACGCGAGCGCCTTCGAGCGCTGGCGGGCGAACCGCGAGGAGCTCGACGAGCTGACCACGGCGCGCGAGTCGCGGGCACGCGAGGCGGAGCGACTCCGCAGTGCGCTCGCCGAGATCGAGGTGGTCGCTCCGCAGCGCGGCGAGGACGTCGAGCTCTCGACGCAGTCCGAGCGGCTCGGCAGCATCGAGCAGCTGCGCATCGCCGCGGGGGAGGCCCGCGAGGCCGTGTCCTCGGAGGAGCTCGACGGCCGCGACGCCCTCGGTCTCGTCGAGATCGCCCGCCGGGTGCTCGAGCGCGCCGCGGAGCACGACGCGGCGCTCGAGCCGCTGACTCAGACCCTCGGTGAGGCGTCGGTGCTGCTCGGCGACGTCGCGGCCGGCCTCTCCTCCTACCTCGCCGAGCTCGACCTCGACGGCGCGCACGACCTCGAGCTGATCGAGAACCGCCGGGCGGAGCTCTCCGCGCTCGCGCGCACCTACGGGCCGACCCTCGACGACGTGCTCGACCTCGTCGACTCCTCCGGTCTGCGGCTGCTCGAGCTCGACGGAGACGACGAGCGGATCGCAGCCCTCGAGGTCGACACCGCCGCCGATGCCGATCTGGTCGAGCGGCTCGCCGACCGGCTGACCGAGTTGCGCACCGCCGCCGCCGTCGAGCTGGGCGCGCGGGTGAGCGACGAGCTGACCGCGCTGGCCATGGCCGATGCGCGTCTGCACGTGCAGGTCGGCAGCGCGAGCGAGCCGACGGTGCACGGACGCGACACGGTGGAGATGCTGCTGCAGCCGCACACCGGCGCCACTCCGCGCGCGCTCGCGAAGGGCGCCTCCGGGGGAGAGCTCTCGCGGGTGATGCTCGCGATCGAGGTGGTCGTGGCGGCGAACGATCCGGTGCCGACGTTCGTCTTCGACGAGGTCGATGCAGGCGTCGGCGGTGCGGCGGCGATCGAGATCGGTCGCCGGCTCGCGCGCCTGGCTGAGACGTCGCAGGTCATCGTGGTGACGCACCTGGCGCAGGTCGCGGCCTTCGCGACCAACCACCTCCGGGTCGAGAAGGGCTCGGACGGCTCGGTCACCTCGAGCGCGGTGACCCAGCTGGATCCCGAGCAGCGGGTGTCCGAGATGGCACGCCTGCTCTCCGGACTGACCGACTCCGAGAACGCCCTGGCGCATGCGCGGGAGCTGCTCGAGTCGAGCCGGCGGCGCTGACGACGCGCGGTTCGCGGCCCCCCGACCGGTTCGAAATCGGCGGGGGCGGCGCCCGGAGCCGGTTCTGCTGTTACGGTGGAACCCCGTGGTGGACAATTCGAACTCGGGCCTTTCCTCTTCTTCTTCCGACACTTCTGCGGCCGGGCGCGACACCGCCCCTGCGAAGGTCACGAAGCACATCTTCGTCACGGGCGGGGTCGTCTCCTCGCTCGGCAAGGGCCTGACGGCCGCCAGCCTCGGCAACCTGCTCACCGCGCGCGGACTGCGCGTCGTGATGCAGAAGCTCGACCCGTACCTCAACGTCGATCCCGGGACGATGAATCCGTTCCAGCACGGCGAGGTCTTCGTGACCGACGACGGCGCGGAGACCGACCTCGACATCGGGCACTACGAGCGCTTCCTCGACATCAACCTGAACCAGGCGGCGAACGTCACCACCGGTCAGATCTACTCCCGGGTGATCGCCCGCGAGCGGGCCGGCGAGTACCTCGGCGACACGGTCCAGGTCATCCCGCACATCACCGACGAGATCAAGCGCCGCATGCGCCTGCAGTCCGAGGACGACCCGCAGCCAGACGTGATCATCACCGAGATCGGCGGCACCGTCGGCGACATCGAGTCGCAGCCCTTCATCGAGTCGGCCCGCCAGGTGCGCCACGAGCTCGGCCGCCGCAACGTCTTCTTCGTGCACGTCTCGCTCGTGCCGTTCATGGGCGCCTCCGGCGAGCAGAAGACCAAGCCGACCCAGCACTCCGTCGCCGCGCTGCGCTCGATCGGCATCCAGCCGGACGCGCTCGTGCTGCGCAGCGACCGGCCGGTGTCGGAGTCGAACAAGCGCAAGATCGCGCTGATGTGCGACGTCGACGAGCAGGCCGTGGTCAACGCCAAGGACGTCGCCTCGATCTACGAGATCCCGTCGATGCTCAACGAGCAGGGGCTCGACTCCTACATCATCGACCAGCTCGATCTGACGGCCGGCGAGGTCGTCTGGGACGGCTGGTCGCAGCTGCTCGAGGCCGTGCACGAGCCCAAGCACGAGGTGACCATCGGCCTGGTCGGCAAGTACATCGACCTGCCCGACGCGTACCTCTCGGTCACCGAGGCGCTGCGGGCCGGCGGCTTCGCGCAGCAGACCAAGGTCGTCCTGCGCTGGATCGCGTCCGACGGACTCGAGGACCCGGAGGCGGCCGCGAAGGCCCTCTCGGAGCTCGACGGCATCTGCGTCCCCGGCGGCTTCGGCATCCGCGGCATCGAGGGCAAGCTCGGCGCGCTGCGCTTCGCCCGCGAGAACGGCATCCCGACGCTGGGCCTGTGCCTGGGGCTGCAGTGCATGGTGATCGAGTACGCGCGCAACGAGGCCGGACTCGAGGGCGCGTCGTCCTCCGAGTTCGACCCGGAGACCGAGTTCCCCGTCATCGCGACGATGGCCGAGCAGGTCGAGATCCTCGCCGCCGGCGACATGGGCGGCACGATGCGCCTGGGTCTCTACACCGCCGATCTCGCCGAGGGCTCGATCGTCGCCGAGGTCTACGGAGCGCCGCAGGCGGCGGAGCGTCACCGCCACCGCTACGAGGTGAACAACGGCTATCGCGACCGCATCGCCGAGGCCGGCCTCTGGTTCTCGGGGACGTCGCCGGACGGCAGCCTCGTCGAGTACGTCGAGCTGCCGCGGGAGAAGCACCCCTTCTACGTCGGCACGCAGGCGCACCCCGAGCTGCGCTCGCGGCCGAACAACGCGCACCCGCTCTTCAAGGGGCTCGTGACCGCGGCGCTGGAGCGCCAGGAGGCGTCGCGGCTGTTCCCGGCGTCGGAGGCCGGCTCCGATGACTGACGCGACCGACTCCGTGCCCTCGGACGCGCTGCTCTCGGACGAGCTCGTCGAGCCCGAGATCCTCACCAGCGAGCGCGTCTTCGACGGCATGGTCTGGGGCGTCCGCGCCGAGACCTTCCGCTACGGCGACGGCGAGCTGCGCCGCGAGTTCCTCGACCACACGGGTGCCGTCGCGGTGCTCGCCCTGGACGACGAGGACCGCGTCGCGCTGATCAAGCAGTACCGCCACCCCGTGCGCACCCGCGAGTGGGAGATCCCGGCCGGCCTCCTCGACATCGAGGGGGAGGACGCCCTCGTCGCCGCGCAGCGCGAGCTGGGGGAGGAGACCGACCTGCGGGCCGGCCGCTGGGACCTGCTCTCGGAGTTCGCCACCTCGCCCGGCGGCAGCGACGAGGTGATCCGCATCTACCTGGCGCGCGATCTCTCCGCCACCGACGCCGCCTTCGAGCGCGAGGCGGAGGAGGCCGACATGGAGCTGCGCTGGGTCGCGCTCGACGAGGCGGTCGACGCCGTGCTCGCGCGGCGGGTGCAGAACCCGTCCCTCTGCCTCGCGGTGCTCGCGGCGGACGCCTTCCGCGCGCGCGGCTGGGCCGGGCTCGGCGACGCCTCCTCGCCGTGGACGCGGCACCCGCGGGTCCGCCGGGGGTGACTCCGGCCGCGATCGCCGACGCCTTCCTCCGGCAGGCGAGCGTCGAGCGCGGACTCTCGGCGCACACGATCGCCGCCTACCGGCGCGATCTGGGGCTCTACCTCGGCTGGCTCGAGGAGCGCGGGGTCACCGATCTCGCGACGCTCCGGCGCTCGGACGTGGGGGACTTCGCGTCCTGGCTCGCGGCGCGGGCCGAACGGCCGCTGGCGGCGAGCTCGCGGGCGCGGATCCTCTCGAGCGTGCGTGGGCTGCACCGCTTCGCGCTCGAGGAGGGGCACGTCGCCGACGACGTCGCCCACGACGTGCTGCCGCCGAAGCTCCCGATGACGCTGCCCAAGGCGATCACGGTCGAGCAGATGGCGTCGCTGCTCGAGGCGGCCCGGGGCGAGGAGCTGTCGGAGCTGCGCGATCGGGCGCTGCTGGAGCTGCTCTACGCCACCGGGGCGCGCATCTCGGAGGCGGTCGATCTGAGCGTCGACGACGTGTTCGACTCCGAGGTGGTGCGGCTGACCGGGAAGGGCTCGAAGCAGCGGATGGTGCCGCTCGGGAGCTTCGCGCGCGAGGCGGTGCAGGACTACCTGGTGGGGGCGCGGCCCGAGCTGTCGCGGCGCGGGCGGGCGACGCCGGCGCTCTTCCTCGGGGTGCGCGGAAGCCGCCTGTCGCGGCAGAGCGCGTGGCTGGTGATCCGCGCGGTCGCGGAGAAGGCGGGGCTGGATCGCGAGATCTCGCCGCACACGTTCCGGCACTCCTTCGCGACGCACCTGCTCGCGGGCGGGGCGGACGTGCGGGTGGTGCAGGAGCTGCTGGGGCACGCCTCGGTGGCGACGACGCAGATCTACACGCTGGTGACGGCGGACACGCTCCGCGACGTGTACACGACGGCGCACCCGCGCGCGCGGCGCTGAGGGGGCGGGGCGGTTCATGGTGATCGAGTAGCCCGCGGAGCGGGCGTATCGAGATCCGGCAGCGTCAGAAGTGGAGTCTGCAGACCCGCCCTGCTGAGGACGGCAAGTCTCGATACGCCCCTGCGGGGCTACTCGACCAGCATGGAGGGGGCCGCTGCAGCTGCTCGACCAGCAGGCGCGCTCGAGATCGACGGACGCCGGGGCGGCGGCGGGGACGACGACGGGGTCGCCGGTACACTCGACGGAGGCCGCGCGGGAGCGCACGCCGACACGGGAAGCGAGGCGACGCAGGTGACACGCAAGACGGACGACAAGGCCGAGCTCACCGGTCTCGAAGCCCCGACGCTCGGCCCGACCGGCCGGCCCCTGCGCGACTTCCCGCTCCCGGCGGAGCTGACCGGGCACGGGCCCGCGCGCATCATCTCGCTCTGCAACCAGAAGGGCGGCGTCGGCAAGACGACGACGACCATCAACCTGGGCGCGACGCTCGCCGAGTACGGCCGCCGCGTGCTGGCCATCGACTTCGACCCGCAGGGCGCGCTTTCCGCCGGTCTCGGCGTCGCCACCTACGACGCGATCACGATCTACGACCTGCTGCTCGGCACCGTCAAGGACCCGAGCGAGGCGATCCGCCCGACCCGCGTCCCCGGCCTCGACATCATCCCCGCGAACATCGACCTGTCGGCCGCGGAGGTGCACCTCGTTAACGAGGTCGCCCGCGAGACGATCCTGGCCCGGGTGCTGCGCAAGGTCAGCGCCGACTACGACGTGATCCTGATCGACTGCCAGCCGTCGCTGGGCCTGCTCACCGTGAACGCGCTCACCGCGAGCCACGGCGTGCTCATCCCGCTCGAGTGCGAGTTCTTCGCGCTGCGCGGCGTCGCGCTGCTGATCGAGACGATCGACAAGGTCCGCGACCGGCTGAACCCGGTGATCGAGCTCGACGGCATCCTGCCGACCATGTACGACTCGCGCACGCTGCACTCGCGCGAGGTGCTCGACCGGGTGGTCGACGCCTTCGGCGACAGCGTGCTCGAGACGGTGATCGGACGCACGGTGAAGTTCCCCGACGCGAGCGTGTCGGGGGTGCCGATCACCACGTTCGCGCCGGAGCACAACGCGGCGAAGGCCTACCGCAAGCTCGCCAGGGAGCTGATCTCGCGTGGCGCGGTCGCCTGAGGCGCTCCTGCTCGACCAGGAGGCGGACACCGCCCCCGTCTCCCGCGGCTTCACCGTCGCGCTGTCGAACTTCGAGGGGCCCTTCGACCTCCTGCTGAGCCTGATCGCCAAGCAGCAGGTCGACATCACCGAGATCGCGCTGAGCGCGGTGACGGACGAGTTCCTCTCCTACCTGCACGGCATCGACACGGCCGAGGGGCTCGACCGCGCCTCGGAGTTCCTGGTCGTCGCGGCGACCCTGCTCGATCTCAAGATCGCCGGGCTCCTGCCGCAGGGCGAGCTGGTCGACGCGGAGGACGCGGCGATGCTCGAGGCGCGCGACCTGCTCTTCGCCCGGCTCCTGCAGTACCGGGCCTTCAAGCAGGTGTCGGCGTGGTTCGCCGAGCGGATCGACGCCGAGACCGGCCGGCACGTGCGCCAGGTGCCGCTCGAGGAGGAGTTCCGCGCGAAGAAGCCGGAGCTGGTCTGGACGCTCTCGCCCGAGGACTTCGCGGCGCTCGCCGCCTTCGCGCTCGCGCCGCGCGAGATCCCGACCGTCGGGCTCGACCACCTGCACGCGCCGCTGATCAGCATCCGCGAGCAGGCCGCGTACATCGTGGCCGTGCTGCGCGAGCGGACGACGGCGACCTTCCGCGTGCTCGTCGCCGATGCGGACGAGAAGGGCGTGATCGTGGCGCGCTTCATCGCAGTGCTCGAGCTCTACCGGCACGCCGCGATCGCGTTCGAGCAGCCGGAGCCGCTCGGCGAGCTGACCCTGCAGTGGGTGGCGGAGAACTGGTCCGACGCGAACCTCGCGCACCTGGGGGCCGACTATGACCAGTGAGCCCACGAGCGCCGACTCCACGACCGTCGCCGGTCCCGGCACCGTCGCGTTCGAGATCGACCGCGCCGTCGAGGCGATCCTGATGATCGCGGACGAGCCGCAGTCGCTCGCCGCGCTCGCCACGGCGCTCTCCCGGCCGATCCCGGTCGTCCGGCAGTCGGTCGAGCGGCTCGCCGCGGACTTCGACGGCGCCGACGGCGGCATCCGCCGCGGCTTCGAGCTGCGCGAGGTCGGCGGCGGCTGGCGGGTCTACGTGCGCCGGGAGTACGACTCCGTCGTCTCCGACTTCGTGCTGACCCAGAACCCGACCAAGCTGTCGCAGGCGGCCCTCGAGACGCTCGCGGTGATCGCCTACAAGCAGCCGATCTCGCGCGGCCAGGTCGCGCAGATCCGCGCGGTCAACGCGGACTCCGTCGCGCGCACCCTCCTCGGCCGCGGCCTGATCGCGGAGGTCGGCAGCGACCCCGAGACCGGCGCGGTCCTCTACGGCACCACCGAGCAGCTGCTCGTCCATCTCGGCCTCGCCTCGCTCGACGAGCTGCCGAAGATCTCCCCCCTACTGAGCGACGGACGGAACGGATTCGATGAGCGCGGCTGAATTGCCCGAGGGCGAACGACTGCAGAAGGTCCTCGCGGCCGCGGGGGTCGCCTCCCGCCGCGTCGTCGAGGAGATGATCGTCGCGCGGCGGATCCGTGTGAACGGCGAGGTCGCGAGCGAGCTCGGCCGCCGCATCGACCCGCAGAACGACCGGATCGAGGTCGACGGCGTCGCCGTGCAGCTGGACACCTCGCGGCGCTACGTGATGCTGAACAAGCCGGTCGGCGTCGTCAGCTCGCTCTCGGACGAGAACGGCCGGCCGGACCTGCGGACCTACACCCAGAACTTCGAGGAGCGGCTGTTCAACGTCGGCCGCCTCGACTCCGAGACCTCGGGGCTCCTGGTGCTGACCAACGACGGCGAGCTGGCGCACGTGCTCGCGCACCCGTCGTTCGGGGTGACCAAGACCTACATCGCGAAGGTGCACGGCCAGGTGCTTCCGCAGACGATCGCGGCGCTGACCGCCGGCGTCGAGTTGGAGGACGGCACTGTCGCGGCCGACAAGGCGCGGCTGCTCGGCCGGCCCGAGGGGCGCTCGAACGCGTCGCTCGTCGAGATCACGCTGCACTCCGGGCGCAACCGCGTCGTCCGGCGGATGATGGCCGCGGTCGGGCATCCGGTGCTCGAGCTGGTGCGCCGGCAGTTCGGCCCGCTGCACCTGGGCTCGCTGCGCTCGGGCGACCTGCGCGACCTGACCCGCGACGAGCTGGGTGCGCTGCTGACCATCTCGCGCCAGGGCGGCGAGGCGCCGGTGGAGAAGCCGGAGCCGACGCGCCAGGCGAGCGCGGGCGCGCGGCGGCCGCGGCCGCAGACGGCGGACGACCGGGGGACCGAGGGGCGCGGGGAGCGGCGGACCGAGGAGCGCTCGGTGCGGCGCTCGGAGGAGCGGCCGGTCAGGCGTTCCGAGGAGCGGCCTGAGCGCCGGTCGGAGGACCGTCCGGTGCGTCGGTCGGAGGAACGGCCTGAGCGTCGCTCCGACGACCGGCCCGTCCGTCGATCGGACGACCGGCCCGTCAGGCGATCCGAGGACCGGCCCGAGCGTCGGTCGGAGGACAGTCCGGTGCGTCGTTCGGACGATCGCCCCGTGCGTCGATCCGAGGACCGGCCCGAGCGCCGTTCGGACGACCGCCCGGTGCGTCGCTCCGAGGAGCGTCCCGAGCGTCGCGCGGACGACCGCGGTGACCGTCGCTCGGACGAGCGCCGTCGCGACGAGCGCCCGCGCGAGCGTCCGTCCGATGCGCTGCGCGCCGACGACCGCGCGACGCCGCCGCAGGACCGGCGACGCCCCTCCGCGAACAGCGCCGAGCGGCCCGACTCCGGTGTGCGGCGCAGCGGCCAGGACAAGCGGCGTCGGCCTGATCGGTAGGCTGTCGGGGTGAACGAGCTCCTGCACCCCGCCCCGCCCGCGATGCGGACGACGGGGACGGTGCGGGTGGTCGGCTCCGGCCTGCTCGGCGCGTCGATCGGCCTGGGCCTCGCCTCGCGCGGGGTCGACGTCGTCCTCGACGACGCCTCGCCCGCCAGCCTCTCGCTCGCCATCGACTACGGGGCCGGCCGCGCCGCGACCGCCGACGACCGGCCCGTGCTGATCGTGGTCTGCGTGCCGCCGGACGTCGTCGCCGGCGTCGTCGAGCGCGAGCTGGCCGCGTTCCCCGAGGCGGTCGTCACCGACGTGGCGAGCGTCAAGATGCAGCCGCTGCGCGAGCTGCGCGCCCGCGGCCTCGACCTCAGCCGCTACATCGGCTCGCACCCGATGGCCGGTCGAGAGCGCGGTGGTCCGGTGGCGGCCCGCGGCGACCTCTTCGTCGGCCGGCCCTGGGTGATCTGCCGCGACGGCGAGACGCCGCCCGAGGCGCTCGCCCGGGTCGAGGCGCTCGCGCTCGACCTCGGCGGCTCGATCATCGAGATGGGCCCGGAGGAGCACGACCGCTCGGTCGGCCTCGTCTCGCACGCGCCGCAGGTGATCTCCTCCCTGCTCGGGCAGCGTCTCGTCGACGCGCCGAACGACGCCCTGCGGCTCGCCGGCCAGGGCGTGCGCGACGTCTCGCGGCTCGCCGCCTCCGCTCCGGAGCTGTGGGTGCAGATCCTCGGCGCGAACCGCGAGCACGTGGTCGCCGTGCTCGACGCCTTCCGCGACGACGTCGCCGCGGTCGCCGACGCCCTGCGCGACCTCGACGCCCCGGGTGCCCGCCGCCTGCTCGCCGAGCACCTCGCCGCGGGCAACGCCGGGGTCGCCCGGCTGCCCGGCAAGCACGGCCAGGACCAGCGCTTCTCCACCCTGATCGTCCTCGTCGACGACACCCCGGGCACGCTCGCCCGGCTGTTCGTCGAGATCGGCGAGGCCGGGGTCAACTTGGAGGACGTGCGCCTCGAGCATGCGGAGGGGCGCCGCGTGGGCCTCGCCGAGATCTCGGTGGTGCCGGAGGCCGTCGGCCCGCTGACCGAGGAACTGACCGCACGCGGCTGGAGGATCGCCGGATGAGCACGGAGCAGAACAGGCAGGAGGGCGGCCTGAACCGTATGACGCCCGCGCGCCGCGCCCAGCAGAGCATCCCGGAGGACGGGGGAGCGGCGCCCGAGCGCGCGAGCGGCTCTCGCAGCGACGACGTGCCCGACTTCGGCGACGCCGTCGTCGTCGCGATCGACGGACCGGCCGGCAGTGGCAAGTCGAGCGTCTCGCGCGAGGCGGCCCGCCGGCTCGACTTCGAGTTCCTCGACACCGGCGCCGCGTACCGCGCGCTCGCCTGGCACGGCCTCGACACCGGGCTCGACTTCGCCGACGAGAACGCGATCGTCGACGCGCTCGACGGCTTCGACTACTCCATCGGCACCGACCCCGAGTCGTACTCGGTCTGGGTCGGCCGGACCGAGGTGACCGCTGCCATCCGAGAGCCCCGGGTGACCGGTCAGGTCTCGGCCGTGGCCAAGGTCCCGGAGGTGCGCCGGCGGATCACGCTGCTGTTCCGCCGCATCATCGGCGAGACCCGCAAGGCCGGCATCATCGTCGAGGGGCGCGACATCACGACGGTCGTGGCGCCGACCGCCGGGGTGCGGATCCTCCTGACGGCGAGCGAAGAGGCTAGGATGGCGAGGCGTTCGCGCGAAGTCACCACGCAATCCGCTGAAGCGACGGGTCAGGCACTGCGGTCCAGGGACCGCGCCGACTCCCAGGTGGTGGACTTCATGAACGCCGCAGACGGAGTCACTCTTCTCGACTCCACTCACCTCGACTTCGAGCAGACCGTCGATGCGGTCATCGCCGAGGTCCGAACTTCGAGAGCAAGGGCCGATCATGGCACAGGACACGCACGTCGGTGACGACGAGCTGAACTTCGGAGACGACGACCTCGTCGAGCGCCTCGGCGACCTCGACGAGCAGCTCGCCTCCTCGCGCGCCCAGGCGCTGCGCAGCGGACTCGAGGACTACGACCTCGACGAGGAGGACCGCGACCTCCTCGAGTACGCCAGCGAGGACCCCGACGAGATCCGCTACCTCCCGGCGCTGCCGGTCGTGGCGATCGTCGGCCGTCCCAACGTCGGCAAGTCGGCGCTGGTCAACCGCATCCTCGGCCGCCGCGAGGCCGTCGTCGAGGACACCCCCGGCGTCACCCGCGACCGCGTCTCGTACAAGGCCGACTGGCTCGACCGCCAGTTCACCGTCGTCGACACCGGCGGCTGGGAGCCCGATGCCCGCGGCATCGACGCCTCCGTCGCGATGCAGGCCGAGATCGCGATCGACCTCGCCGACGCCGTCATCTTCGTCGTCGACGCGAACGTCGGCGCGACGGCGACCGACGAGCACGTCGTGAAGCTGCTCCGCAAGACCAAGAAGCCGGTCTTCCTCGCGGCCAACAAGGTCGACGACGTGCGCCAGGAGCCGAACGCCGCCTCGCTGTGGTCGCTCGGCCTCGGTGAGCCCCACCCCGTCTCGGCCGTGCACGGCCGCGGCGTCGCCGACCTGCTCGAGACGGTGCTGGAGAAGCTGCCGCTCGAGTCGCTCGTCGCCAAGCGCGAGGTCGGCGGCCCGCGCCGCGTCGCGATCCTCGGCCGCCCCAACGTGGGCAAGTCGAGCCTGCTGAACAAGGCCGCGGGGGAGGAGCGGGTCGTCGTCAACGAGCTGGCCGGCACCACCCGCGACCCGGTCGACGAGCAGGTCGAGATCGCCGGCAAGATCTGGCGCTTCGTCGACACGGCGGGTATCCGCCGCCGCGTGCACCTGCAGCAGGGCGCCGACTTCTACGCGTCGCTGCGCACCTCGACCGCGCTCGAGAAGGCGGAGGTCGCGGTCGTCGTGATCGACGTCTCCGAGCCGATCTCGGAGCAGGACGTCCGCATCATCGACCTGGTGCTCGAGTCGGGCCGCGCGCTCGTGCTCGCCTTCAACAAGTGGGACCTCCTCGACGACGAGCGCCGCCGCTACCTCGAGCGCGAGATCGAGAAGGACCTCGCGCACGTGGCGTGGGCGCCGCGCGTCAACATCTCCGCGAAGACCGGGCGTCACCTCGAGAAGCTGGTGCCCGCGCTCGAGCTCGCCCTCGAGTCCTGGGACACCCGCATCCCGACCGGTAAGTTCAATGCGTTCCTCACCGAGCTCACCGCGGCGCACCCGCACCCCCTGCGCGGCGGCAAGCAGCCCCGCGTGCTGTTCGGCACCCAGGCGTCCTCGCGCCCGCCGACATTCGTGCTCTTCACCACCGGCTTCCTCGACCCGGGCTACCGCCGCTACATCGCGCGCCGCCTACGCGAGATCTACGGCTTCCAGGGCTCGCCGGTGAACGTCAACATGCGCGTGCGGGAGAAGCGCGCGCGCTGAGGCGTTCTGTCGCGGCGGCTTCGGCTCGTCGTTCTGCATCCGGCTCGCGGGGATCCTCGGATCCCGCGAGCCGGACGCGTTTCTGCGTGCCGGACCATGCTGATCGGGTAGCCCGCGGAGCGGGCGTCTCGAGATCCACCCCCGCCCGCGCATCCGGCGATCGATCGGTCACGAACGGTCGTGCTCCGCGCGCCGACCCGACCACTCGTGACGGATCAGTCCTGCGTGGCGAACGGCCACCAGGACGGCAGCAGCCGCCGGTACGCCGCGAGGTAGGTCTCGGGAGTGCGCGGCTCGGGGAGCCGCAGCCACGCCTCCATCAGGCCGGTCGA
Source organism: Rathayibacter sp. PhB152 (assembly GCF_003751395.1). NCBI lineage: Bacteria > Bacillati > Actinomycetota > Actinomycetes > Micrococcales > Microbacteriaceae > Rathayibacter > Rathayibacter sp. PhB152. Next base: position 15,284 of record NZ_RJUT01000004.1, read on the forward strand.
ACCGGCGGCGAGGAAGGAGGCGGTGCCGTCCGCGAGGAACGCGGTGATGTCGTCGCCGTCGGGCAGCTGCAGCGTCCCGGTCTCGAGCGTCGCGAGGACGGCCGCGCGGAAGTGCAGCGCGAGCATCGCCCGGACACCCGAGTCGCCGCCGGGAGCGTCGAACGCGCGCAAGTAGAGGTCGCGGCGCGACTCGAGGTGACCGAGGATCCGCGCCGTGCCCTGGCGGATGGTCGAGTCGGTCGCCGCTCCGGCTCGGAGGGTGTCGAGATACTCGTCGCGGATCGTGTCGAGCTCGTCGGCGAGTGCCGCACAGAGCAGCTCGGCGGCCGAGGTCGCGTGCGCGTAGAAGGTGGAGCGGTTGACGCCGGCACGGTCGGTGATCTCGGAGACCGTGAGGCTGGAGACGTCTCTGGCAGTCGCCAGATCGATGATGGCTCGGTGCAGGGCCACCTGCGATCGCTTCTGCCGCGCGTCCACTGCTGCTGCCTCCTGTAGGGCGCTCGCTCCGGTCCGCCCGGCGCGCACTGCCTCAGCGATTCTACGGGCGCCGAGCGTCGGTCGTTTTCACTCTCGGCCCCGCGATCCGCTAAGGTAGTCGAGTTGCCCGGGCCTCGGTCCGGACTGCCACGGGCTGTGGCGCAGCTTGGTAGCGCACTTGACTGGGGGTCAAGGGGTCGCAGGTTCAAATCCTGTCAGCCCGACAGAAAGCCCTGATGAGACCTCCGTTCGCGGATTGGTCCTCATCAGGGCTTCGTCGTTTCTCCGGCAGCTCTTCAGCGAGACGAGCTGCTCAGTGCAGCAGTGCCGCGACCTCCGCGAAGGCCGCCTCCCGCCGAGCCACTCGCGCCTCCCGCTCGAGCGGGTCCTTCGTGAAGAGGGCCTGCGGGGACGGGTGGAACGTGCGCACGACGGCCAGGCCGCGCTCGCGCTCGATGCCCGGGTGCAGGCGGAGCAGGCGGCGCCAGCCGTGGTCGGCGTCGGCGCCCTGCAGCAGGACGACCTCGATGCTCGGTGCGAGGTCGAGCAGGTGCAGGACGGTCGGGATCCCCGCGTCGAGCTGCTCCGCGGTCGGTGCCTTGCCGATGTACCAGGGGTAGGCGTTCCAGGGCAGGAGATCGAACGGCGTGAGTCCGACGTCCGTGATGAGGCGCGACATCAGCTCGGCGGAGCCGTCGTCGTTCTCCGTGCAGAGGAACCCGCTGCCCGCGCCGTCCCGGGTGCCGGGGCCGGGGTCGCGCAGGATGCTGAGCACCCGCGCCTCGGTGCCGCCGTGCAGGGGAGCGATGTAGGGGAGCCAGCCGCGGTCGTACGGGTTCCGCAGCTCGTCGATCCAGCGGTTGACCGGGGCGACGTGGGGCGCGTAGCGCTGCTCCCACTGCTGGCGGCGGAAGTCGAGGTCGGCCATGGCGCGGGGCATGACTGCACCCTAGACCTCGGGTGCACGCGACGATCGGGCAGGCCTGGCGGACTCGAGGACGGCCCAGGCGAGACCGGAGGAGAGCAGGCCGGAGATCAGCAGTGCGCCGGAGAGGGTCAGCAGGACACGGAGTGCGTCGTTTCCCTGGCTGTGGAGCGCAAGGCTGGAGGCGGCGCCGGCCACCGGCAGCACGGTGAGCGCGACCGCCACGACCACCCGGCCGAGAAGCAGATCCGAGAAGGCGCGTGATCCGACGCCGGCGAGCGCAGCGGTTGCGCAGCAGAGTGCGAGAGGAAGGACTGCAAGCACACCCCAGCCGATCCCGTGCAAGTACACCGAGGCCCAGAGAACGACGGCGGGCAGCGACACGGCCGACGAGATGAGGGCGTGAAGGCCGACACCGGCGAATCCGGCTCGGGCGATCGAGACGTCCGCGAGCGGGAGGTGCTGGTGGTCGAGGTCCTGCGCGGTCGCCTGAGACGGACCCGGAAGCGCGAGGATCAGCACGAGGAGAAGTCCGCCCAACGGCATCGGCACGCTGTCCCGCAACAGGCTGGAGAGCACCGCCACGGCGAGGAGGGCGAGCGCAGTGCGAGGCTCCTGCCAGCGCCGGCGCCGAGTCTGCGCCAGGTGACTCGCGAGGACCGCGCCGACCGCGGAGTCGGGCCATCGCGTCCATGAGGGACGGCCGACGGCGTAGCCCCGGCCGGCAAGAGTCCGGTTCGACTCGCCGGAGAGGACCCGGGTGAGCTGGTTCGCGAGGATGCTCTCCTCGACCGCGGGTTCGACGAAGATTCCGGATCGCCGGACGAGCAGGCCGACGGCGACGCTCGACAGCAGGAGAACGCCGATGGTGGCGGAGGCGTGCGCGAGTCCGCTCGCCTCGGGCGCGAGGATCACCTCGAAGAGGAGACCGGCGGCGCTCATCGCGGCCGACCCGATGGAGTCCTCGCCCACGAGCAGCGACTGCACCCCGAGGGCGATCCAGACCGCGCCCGCGGCGAGGACGCAGGTCAGCCCGATCCGGCGCCGCCCCGGCCGGGCGATTCTTCCGAGGAGATGGCTGGTCAACGACGTCGCCCGGATCAGGAGGAGGACGGCCGTCATCGCGCACCCCGAGAGGACGCCCCACGCGACCGGCTCTCCGCGGAGAAGCAGCGCCGTCGCCGACGCCGTGGAGGTGGTGACGAACGCGATCGCCGCGGTCCCGACCGCATGCACCACCACGACGATCCGCGGACCACTCGGGCTCTGCAGCACCCAGGACACGTCCGCGGGCTGCAACCGCAGCGGCGAACCCCGCTGCGCTGTCAGTGACACCAGGATCAGAGAGAGACCGAGGACGAATCCCGCGATCCGCGTGGAGGGCGCCTCCGTCGGAGACCCGCCGGCCCCACCCTGAACCAGGAGCCAGACGCCGCTCGACGCAGCGATCACGAGGGCGACGATCGCGAGGGGATTCGTCACGAGGGCCGTGGTGCTGCGGATGCGGATGCGCAGGTAGGCCCGGGAGAGAGCGAGCGCGCCGGCAAGGGGAAGACGCCGCGCTCGTTCAGTCGTCGTCATCGCGAAGAGCTCCCACGACACGGAGATAGACGTCCTCCAGAGGCGGCTGCCCCTCGAGATCGTCGCGCCCGAGACGCGCGATGTGCGCGATCCTCCCGGCGTGCAGGATCACCGCTCGATCGGCGATGCGCTCCAGCTCGGTCAGCCCGTGCATGGAGAGCAGCACGCCGCAGCCTTCCTCGGCCAGCCGCCGGACCTCGTTCCGGAGCTCGCGCACCGAGACGGCATCGAGGCCGTTGAACGGCTCGTCCAGCAAGAGGAGCCCGGCGCCCTTCAGCAGCGCAAGAACGAGAGCGAGCTTGCGGCGCATCCCCTGCGAGAGCTGATGAGGGAGGAGGTCGTGCTTGTCGCTCAGTCCGTAGCGCTCGAGGAGCGACGGTCCGAGCGACTCGTTCCGGGGTGAGCCGCTCAGCCGCTCGATCAGCCGGACGTGCTCCACAACGCTCAGACCCGGGTACAGGTCCGGTTCCTCCGGCATGAGGCTGAGGGCTCGTCGAGCCTCCGTCGTGCCGATCGCGTGACCGAGGACGAGGGCACTGCCATGCGAGGGCTCGTACAGTCCGGCGAGGGTGCGCATGAGGGTGGTCTTCCCGGCGCCGTTGGGTCCGACGAGTCCGACCACCTCGCCGGCGTCGATCGTGAAGGAGACGTCGCGGAGCACATCGACTGAGCCCATGCGCTTCCCGAGGCTTCGAACGTCGAGGAGCAGGCGAGGAGTGTCGTTGTCACCCATCGGTGGTCAGCCAGAGGGAGAGATCGCCGCCGGCCCGCTCGATCGCCTCCCGCAACGGATCGAGGCCGCCCTCTTTCAGAAGCGCTGCGAGCATCTTCCGGAGATCGGGAGATCCGCTCGCGGCGGCCCTCTCGACTGCCCGACGGACTGCGGGGTCGTACTGCACCGCTCGTCGATGACGAATGAGCAGTTGAAGGACGGGTCGTGCGGTGGTGCTCGCATCCCAGCCGCGCTCGTCGCCGAATGCCTGGATCACGCGTTCGGTGCTGTCACCCGGCGCGAGGCACGAGGCGTAGGCGAATGCGACGTGCAGCGCCGACACAGGCTCACTCTGCTGCTGGGCCACCTGTCCGGCGATGGTCATCACCCTGCGGAACTCTGCTGTGCGTTTCACGCTCCCCCTCCTCGACGTCATCGAGGAGCGTAGGTTCGCGCCCACCATCAGACAAGAGGAATCCTCGAATTGGCGCGTTGCACACGATCTGACCGACTGCCGGCCTCGCGCCGGTCTACTTCGTGAGCTGTCCGAGCTTCGCGTGGGAGCGGGAGTAGGCGAAGTAGATCGCGAAGCCGATGGCCAGCCAGATCAGGAAGCGCAGCCAGGTCTCGATGGAGAGGTTGAGCATCAGGTAGGTGCAGATCAGGGCGGAGAGGCCGGGCAGCCAGGGGTTGAGTGGGACGCGGAAGCCGCGCTTGAGCTCGGGGCGCTTGCGGCGGAGGACGATGACGCCGACGGAGACCAGGACGAAGGCGGAGAGGGTGCCGATGTTCACCATCTCCTCGAGGACGCCGATCGGGGTGAGGCCGGCCAGCAGGGCGACGATGATCGTGACGACGACCGAGGTGACCCAGGGGGTGCGCAGGCGCGGGTGGACCTTCGCCAGGCGCTGGGGGAGCAGGCCGTCCCGCGACATCGCGAAGATGATGCGGGTCGCGCCGATGAGCAGGGTCAGCACGACAGTGGTGAGGCCGGCGACGGCGCCGGCGGAGATGACCGTCGCCATCCAGGTCTGGCCGTGATACGCGAAGGCGTTGGCGAGGGCGGCGGAGGGGTCGAGCTCGCGGTAGGGGACCATGCCGGTGACGACCAGGGCGACGGCGCAGTAGAGCACGGTGCAGATGATCAGCGAGGCGATGATGCCGATGGGCATGTCGCGCTGCGGGTTGCGGGTCTCCTCGGCGGTGGTCGCGACGACGTCGAAGCCGATGTAGGCGAAGAAGACCAGCGAGGCGCCGGCGATGATGCCGCCGACTCCGAAGGTCGCCGGCTCGATGCCGGAGAGGAACTGCAGCAGCGGCTGGGCGAGACCGGACGCGGCCTGCGACGCCTCCGCGGGCGGGATGAACGGCGAGTAGTTGCTCGCGTTGATGAACTGCAGCCCGGCGATGATGACGAACAGCACGATGAAGAGCTTCACGGCGACCAGCACCAGGTTGACGCGCAGGGACTCCTTGATGCCGAAGGTCATCAGGGCGCCGAGCACGAGCACCAGCAGGATCGCGGGGACGTCGACCACGCCGCCGTAGGAGATCGCCTCCGGCAGGACGATGCCGAACTGCCCGAGGAACGAGCCGAGATAGGCGCTCCAGCCCTGGGCGACCACGCTCGCTCCGAGGAACAGCTCGAGGATCAGATCCCAGCCGATGATCCAGGCGAAGAGCTCGCCGAGCGAGGCGTAGGAGAACGTGTAGGCGGAGCCGGAGACCGGCACCGTGGAGGCGAACTCCGCGTAGCACATGGCCGCGAGCGCGCAGGCGAAGGCGGCGACGACGAAGCTCAGCACGATCGCGGGGCCGGCGATGTCGTGTGCGGCGCGGCCGGTGAGCGTGAAGATGCCGGCGCCGATCACGACGCCGACGCCGAAGACGGTGAGGTCGAGGGCGCTCAGCGACTTCTTGAGGCGGGTCTCGGGCTCGTCGGTGTCGGCGATGGACTGCTCGACGGACTTGGTGCGGAGGAGGCTCACGGTGGTTCTCTCTGGTGAGGTGACGCGGTGTGCGGCGGGTCGCGATGCGACGGCACTCCGGGAGGATAGCGGCGCGGCGGGCCCGTGCGGCAGCCCTCGCGCCGATGGCGGGAGGCGGGGCCTTCGCGCGCTCCCGCGGCGAGGCCGTTGTCAGTCCGTCGTGAGCTCGTCCTTCTCCCGAGTGCTGATCGTTCCCGGAGCGGGCGTCCCGGGATGGGCGGGGCCGCCGGTGACCATCACCTCCACGTGGGCGCGCTGCGGAGGGTCGGAGTAGACGAAGGGGTAGGGCGCGCCACTCACGAGCGCTGCGACCTTCATGACACCGCCGATGCTGTAGGGGATCGAACCCGCGTAGGAGCCCGCGGGGATGAGGATGTAGCCGCCGCGGGGACCGACGCGGACGACCTGCGTCGACCCGAGGGTGAAGTCGTGATCCGTCCTGAAGTCCACCCTGCCCTCCTGGCGCAGCACGATCGGAGTTCCTGTGATCCCGTCTCCGTTCACGAACACCGAGATCTCGAAGCGCCGACGGGCACCCAGGTCGGTGGTCACGAGTCCGGCATCGATGACGCGCACCCCCAGGAAGGTCTCGGGGAGGACGGGGGAAGGGGAGACGGATGCCGCGGCACCGGGCGCCGCCGCGCAGGCGGCGATGACGGGCGTCGACCACGCGGCGGCGAGAGTGGACCGTCGGGCGACTCCCGGCCTCTGGGCGGAGTCGTGATCGTGCTGATCTCCGGTGTGCTCGTCGAACGGCATTCTGCGACCTCTCGTCGGTGAGTGGTGGTTCCGGAGCCGTCCTGCGGGGAGTCGGGGGATCGGCGCGGGACCGCTGAGAGTGTCCGGCAGCACCCCGCGGCGCAGCGAAGAAGTGACGCGAAGTGGGCGCACTGGCGGGTTCTGTCTCTCATCGGGATCGGGCGAGGCCGACGCGAGCGAAGCGAGGACGGTGACGGGGGTTTGTCGTGATCAGCGCCCCGCGTGGTCAGAGCGCCCCGAGGCGATCGAGCGCGTACGACCAGGCGATCCGCTCCTGCTCGAGTCGGATGTTGCCCGCGGTGCTGAGGAGACTCAGAGCGTCGTCCTCGGAGCGGGTGAGCAGAGGAAGGGCTCCCAGATCGGGTGCCGGGTCGGTCCCCCAGAGGTCGCGGTGGGCGAGGAGGGTCTCCGTGTCCATCAGCGCAGATGTCGCGGCGACACCGAGCGCCCGCAGGCGGTGCAGGATCGAGAAGCCCTGGGAGTCGAGATCACCCCAGTAGGTGACCTCGCGGGCCCAGGGCAGATGCGAGACCAGTCCCGCTCGGTCGCCTCCCCCGTGCAGGACGACCGCGCCCGGTACGTCCGGCATCGCCAGGACCGTGGCGAGGTTCTCGAAGACGAAGACCCTCGAGGGGTGGAAGGACAACCGGGCGAGATCGTCGATCGGCGCCGTCACGTCGGAGAGTCCGGACAGGGCGAGGGCGGAGTCCAGGATGCGCACCCGCAGGAGCGTCGACGGCTTCCTCAGTCCGAGATCGATGGCGCCGGTCGTGGAGCGGTGCAGTGCCGTCACGAGACCGAGGCGTCGCTCGATCCACTTCGAGTCGATGCCGCGAATGGGGAGTTCGCGGACGAACCGGTTCGAGACCGGATTGTCCCGCAGCCAGAGGAGGACGGCGACGAGCCGGTCGAAGTCGTCCTCGGTCAGTGCCGTGATGGTGCGCGCGTGGGTCTGCAGTGTCGCGACCGCGGCGTCTCCGCCACCGGTGAGGGATCGGAGCGCATCGATGCGGTGCCGCAGGCGCAGCCACTCGGGCTCCGCTCCCGCCGCACGCGCGATCGAGGTGGCCCCCCGGACGACGGCGCGCTCCGGTATCTCCTGTGATCCGACCCTCGACCAGCTCCGCACCGTCCAGGAGACCTCGATCTCGCCGGACTCCGCCGCGCGGCGCCAGGACTCCACCCAGGTCCGCGCGGCATCCAGATCGGTCAATGCATCGCGCTCGGTGGGCGGATGGAGCGGGAGATCGAGCATCGGCTCCTGGTCGCCGCGCGCAGCCCATGAGCGCGATTCGCGCTGGAAGATCCGCTGGGCGCGGTCGCGGAGGTCGGCCACGGTGACAGGTGCCGTCATCGATGCTGTTCCTCTCCAGGCGTTCCGCCGGCCTCCTGCGGAGAGAACACCACGTCGGCGATCCTCGAGGCGTTGCGGTCCGGGTTGGACACCGCGGTGATGGCGCCCACATAGGGCTCGAGTGTCTGGAGGAGCTTCTGCGGCGTGGCGAGGACCATGTGGAACCCGAACGAGCGGAAGACGTCCATCGCGTTCCGCGTGTAACGGCTGTCGGCCTTGTCGAACGCCTCGTCGAGAATGATCGTCCCGAACCGGGGTGACTCCGCCTCCTCCTCGGTGAGCTGATAGCGGAGCGCGGCCGCGAGGCAGAAGATGACGAGCTTCTGCCGCTGACCGCCCGACAGCCCCTCGGCGGAGTCGTACACCCGGAGGACGGTCCCCGCGGCGTCCTTCTCGCGGGCGAGGAAGCTGACGTGCAGGCGGGTGTCGAGAACGCGAGCGCGCCAGTCCTGATCGACCCGGTCCCGCGAGCCCAGCCGACCCATCACCGTGCGCAGGACGGCGAAGCGCTGCTCGGCGCCCGCCGCGGACTCGTCGGCCCAGTTGCCCTCGACGATGCGGCGCAGATTCGCGAGGAAGTCCTCGACCTCGGGGGAGCGCGTCGTCCTGATGTCGATCTCGAGGAATCGGTCCCGTCCTTCGAACGGAGACCGTCCGAGAGAGGCGTTGACCGGCAGGATGCGCTCCCGGACGAGTCCCGGCGCATCCCGCAGATCGCCGAGGAGGTGGGCCACGACGTCCCGCGACCGCTCTCGAAGCAGGCGCCGGAAGTCGCTCTCCTTCTCCGGGAGCCCCCGGCTGAGGATGCCCTCGAGGAGAGCCCGGTAGCCGTACCTGTCTGCGATCTCGGCGGTCAGATCGGCGCCCGCCGCGGGCCAGGCGGCGCGGAACGCGGCGGCACCCGCGGCGAAGGCGGCCGCGGCGTCGCCACTGCGTCGCGCGGCGATGTCCTTCTCCCGGGAGAGTGCCGATTGCACGGCGCGCGCGATCGCGTCCACGGTCTCGAGGGTCAGCGAGCGCCTCTCGGCCCGGAACCGAGCGCCGAGGGCTTCGGCTGAGGAGTCGTCCAGGCTCGAAGGGGGTGCGGATTCCAGAGCAGCGAGCTGCGACTCGATCCGCTCGAGCGCACCCTGAGCGATCGCCTCCTCGCGGAGCGCCTGCTCGTTCCGGTGCGTGGCGTCCTCGAGCTGCGAGGCCGCCTGCTCCCGAGCCTCCTGCGCGTCGCGCAGCGATGACGACCGCGACGTCAGAGTTCTCAGCTCCGCGCGGTGCGCCGCACTGAGCTCCGCAGCCGCGGCGAGGTCGATGCGCTCCCACGAGACCGTCACGACCCTCTCGAGGACCGCTCGCTGACCGAGCGCTGATTCTCGTGCGGCGTCCGCCTTCCCGTCGGCTGCGGCGGCCGTCGCGCTGGCACGTTCGGCCTCCCGCTGCTGAGCGAGGAGCGCGTCCAGCCGCGCCTCCGTGTCACCGCCGAGAAGCCACCGGGTCGCATCGCCGACGGCGGAGCGGTCGTCCTTCTCGTATCGGCGCGAGGTGCGCTTGACGAGCCCGCCGATCGTCACTCCGCGGTCGACGTCATCGAGCTCGTCGGCGTCGGCCACGCAGGCGAAATCGAAGTCGGATGCGAGTCGCCGCCGGAGGAACAGGGTGAACGGGCCCTCACTCACCGTGACGCGATGGAGGAGTGAGCGGGGGTCGCGTGGTCGGCGAGGTGGCTCGCTCACCTCCGGGACGGCCTCCATCACCAGACGGACACCGAGATGTCGGGCGTCGGACGCCCGACGAGCTGCAGGGAGGAGGTCGTCGGGCACGAGGAGCGTCGTGGCGAGTGGTGCGAGCACCCGCTCGATCGCGCCGCGCCAGGCCGCGTGCTCGGGCAGGACGGCGACGAGCTCGCCGGCGAAGGGAACCGCAGCGTCCGGAACGCCGAGCGAGCGGGCGAGGAAACGGCGCGCGGCGAGGAGCCGAGGGTCGAGATTACTGCGATGCTCGCGCAGTGCGACGATCTGAGCCTCGACGGCTGCCAACCGCTTCCGGGTCTCGCTCGCCGCATCCCGGATGGAATGGGGCACAGGAGCCACGCGCTTCGTCAGCTCGGCGGCGGCCGTCGCGAGGAGGTCGGCGAACTGCGCCGCATCGGCAGGCAGCGGAACGCCGATCCGCTTCAGCTCACTCGACAGGCGATCTCGCTCCCGTGTCACCTCGCGCTCGGCCCGCTCGGCGGCGGTGATCCGCTCCTGCAGCAGCTCGACACGAGCGCCGCCCTCCTCCCGCACCCTCGCGACGGCAGTGTCGAGGGCACCCCGCGCGATCGCCTGCTGGCGCGAGGTATCAGACAACCGCGACCGGGCTCTGGCGAGTGTCGCGCGCGCGGGGCCGAGCGCCTCGTGCGCCAGCCGCCGCTTGACCGAATCGGTGTACGGCTCGACAGCGTCGTGCAGCTGGGCGACCGAGGACGACTCGGCGGAGGCGAGATCGAACGCCGTGATCGAGGCGTCGAGCGACCGCAGGGCGTCGGCCTGGCGCCGGAGATCGACGACGTGCGCGTGCGCGTGATCGAGTTCGACGAACTGCTCCACCGCATTGTCGGCCCGCGCGAAGGTCGCTGGGGACTCGAGCATGAAACCGCGGAAGAGGGCGTCGAGCGTCCCGAGATTCTTCGCGGACTGCGTCTTGTGGAGCAGCTGCAGCGTGGTGTCGCTGCGGAAGCCGAAGTGCCGGACCACCCGCTCGTGGAACCTGCCGTGCTTGCCGCCGGTCGTGATGAGCGCGTCGGGCAGCGCGGCCGACATCCGCCGCGCATCGATTCCGGTCGCGACGTGCGGCGCAAGGGCGACGATGTCGAGGTCGCCGCGCGTGAAGATCCGGGCGTCCTTCAGCGCGGTCGTCTCGGTGCGGGTGCCCGGAGCATGGAAGACACGAGCGAGCACGACGGGGTCGTCGTGCAGGTTCTCGTAGCGCAGCAGGACCCCGCTCCACGTGGCGCGGGACCGGAGGAAGGTCGTGGTCGCCCGGTCGGAGCTCTCGTCGACCTCCTTCGTCCAGGCGCCCCGCACGTAGCTCATCAGGGAGCGATCGCTCTGCCTGGAGGCGCCGTCCTGTGCCGCGGCGTTCAGCCTGAGCCAGCGGTCGGGAGTCACGACCGCGGCGATCCCGTCGAGTACGGACGACTTGCCCGAGCCCGACGCGCCGGTGAGGAGGTGGCCGGAGCGCGCGATGCCGATTCTCACCCGGCCGGAGAAGGTGCCCCAGTTGAAGAGCTCGACCTCCGCCAGGCGCCACTGCCGGGTGGGCTCAAGCCCGGGCGTCACGTCGGAGGCGTCGTCGTCGAAGGTGAGCATCGTCATTCGTCGTCCTCGTCCTTCAGGTCTTCGTCGTCGCTCTCGTCGCGGAGGGCCTCGGGAGCGGCCGCACCCTGCCGAGAGATCCGTTCGTACTCGGCAGTGATGGCGCGGACCTGGTCGGCGTCGACGATGAGCCGCAGCACCGGAGAGATCTCAGCGCGGTCGTCCTTCAGCGGGTGCAGGACACGCAGTTTGTTCTGCATCTTGTGCCAGGACGCGTTCAGGCGGCTTGCGAAGTCCTTCTCGTCGCGATCCTTGGTGCGGTAGACGGTCAGCTGCTCGAGCACCTCGGTCCTGCCCACGATCACGCGTCCTCGCCCCTCCTCGCTCAGCAGGGTCTGCCGAAGCACGAGCAGCATCGCGCTGTCGAGGAAGGTCAGGGCTTCGGAGCGCACCGCGCTCGGTGCGTCGTCGGAGGGCGCGTTCCGCACGAACGCGAACTCGCGGTCGCGGTCGAGGACCAGCTCGAGGAAGAGATCGGCGAGTCGCGAGCGGATCACTCTCTCGTCGCTCAGGAGCACGGCCCAGAGCTGCGGCTCCCGTGCTCCCGAGAGGTAGGGGCCCCGGATGAGCCGGAGCTGCACGCGCCGGGTGCGGTCGGGCAAGGTCCCGCTGTCACCCTGCCAGAGACCTGGCTCGTCGAGGTCGTCCGTTCCGGCGGAGGAGGGCACGGCCTGCTGCTCGCCGGTCACGACACGGTCCCGATGAAGCGGTGCGCCGCGACGACGGCGGTCCGTGGGATCTCGTCGGTGCCGCGCCAGGAGAGCATCTCGAGCTCGTCGTCGACGGTTCCCTGCTCGGCTGCGAGGGCGAGCAGGCCGACGACGCTGCCGACGCCCTGCGTCGCGGGATGGACCTGCAGGACCTCGGCCACCGTGCAGGACCCTCGCGCGGCGAGCAGATCGTTCGTGTTGCGGATGAGCTCGTCGAAGTCGATCTCGGTCTCCCGGGCCAGAGCCCGGAGGTGCGCGAGGTCGGCGACCGCCGCGGGGTTCTCGTGGATCTCCGCGGTGGCGTCGAGCTCGGCCGGATCGTGGAGGTCGATCGAGCCGACGCTCGTCATCGAGACCGCGGAGAGGTCGAGAGACAGACCGACGGACGACCACGGCCGAGTGTGCGGTGCGGCAGTGATGCCTGCGTGCTGCGCGGTCCGGAGGAGCGAGCGCATCACCCGATCCTGCTGGTAGTCCTGGGACTGCACGTAGCGGCGGAGCGCCCGCGCGAAGAGGGTGATCACGTCGTGGATCTCCGCGCTGCGGCCCTTGAGCGTCGTCAGGAAGGAGCGCAGCGACCGGCGCTCCGCCGAACTGAGAGCGCTGGCGAACGAGCGGTCGAGGATCCGCCGGACATCCGCCTCGAACGCCGCGCCGAGCGCGGGATCGAGCACGAGCTGCGAGAACGCGGCGAAGCTGCGCCCCGCGTCCGAGTCGCTGATGTGGTCGATCCCGCGGAACACCTCGTCGACGACGGTCGCCTGGGAGGCGCCGGATTCGACGATCTTGGCTCGCAGTGACGCATTGAGCGCCTCGAACTCGCCGCGGACGCGGGCGAAGTCGTCGGGCACCTCGGCGGCCTGGGCGAGGAGGTCGCGCACCCTCTCGAGCGCGCGATCGGGGTCGAGCGTGGGGGCGTCTCCGGCCTGCAGGTCGCGGATGCGTCGTTCGATGCGATCGAGCTCCTCCTCGAGCAGCGCGACCCGGGTGTTCGTGTCGGGGTCGGTCTCGATCGCGAGGAGCCGGACCTGCGTCGCGAGACCGGTGAGCCGTGACTCCGTCACGCTCGAGCGCGGCGCGGCTCGCCCTTCCAGAAAGCGGATCGCGACGATGGCCTCGGGGGACAGCTCGAACGTCTCGCCGCGAGCCTCGGTCGACGGCCGACGCACGAGGTAGCCGGCCGAACGCCAGTCGGCGCAGTAGCCCTTCGCACTCAGAGGGAGGTGCAGGCCCTGATCGCGCAGCCGCTCGAGGTCGCCGTCGAGGCGCTCGTACAGCTCCTCCGCGTCGACCCGTCGCTCGTCGGCGCCGAGGTGCGTGCCGAGGAGTCCCGCGATGACGGGGAGGTTGTCGGTCGAGAGAAGGCGCAGGGCGACGTCGTCATCGGCGAGCTTGCGGAGGTGATGAACCTGAGCGACGGCGGGCATGCCGTCATTCTCGTGCACTGCACCGACATCCCGTCGGTGAGCGGCGGAGCCTGCTCCGCCTGTCCGCTCCCTGCCGCTTCACTGGCGCGGAAGGCCGCTCCACGACGCCCACAGGAGCGCGTACGGCCCGCCGGTGGCGAGCAGCTCGGCGTGCGTGCCCTGCTCGGCGATGCGGCCACGCCCGCGGTCTACGCGGCGCGGGCTCGGGGCTGATCGGCGGGGTCCGCAGGGCGCGGCCTCGCCGTGGTCGGGGGTGCGGGGCTACCCTTCGACGCATGCACCGGATCTTCACGACGAGCGTCGCCTCCGTGTACCCGCACTACGTGGCGAAGGCCGAGCGGAAAGGGAGGACGAGGGCCGAGGTCGACGAGGTGATCGTGTGGCTGACCGGCTTCTCGGACGAGGAGCTGCACCGCCACCTCGAGGCCGGGACGACCTTCGAGGACTTCTTCGCCGCGGCGCCGATGAACCCGAGCGCGGCCCTGATCACGGGAGTCGTCTGCGGCGTTCGCGTCGAGAGCGTCGAGGATCCGCTGATGCAGCGGATCCGCTGGCTGGACAAGCTGGTCGACGAGCTGGCGAAGGGCAAGGCGATGACGAAGGTGCTGCGCGGCTGACGTCACCGCTGCTCGCGGCGCGGTCACCCTCCGGCGGCCCGGCTCCTGCCACTGCCTGCACTCTCGACCGTGCTTCCGTCGGCGCCCTCGCTCCGATCGGGGCCCGGCCGACCCGATGTCGGCGCGCCGGTGGGTGGCCCGCGACGACGGCGGACCGCCACCACGATGAGCGCGATCACGGCGACGACGGCGAGCCAGGGGAGGAGGAAGCCGAGGCCGATGAGGGCGCCGTTCGCGGCGACGACCAGACCGTTCCAGCCGGCGAGCAGGCCGTCGAGGAAGCCGGTGGGCTCTGCGGTGACGGGGGACGACTCCGGGAGGACCGTCACCGTGAGGGTCGCCAGCGATACCTGGCCCTCGAGGGCGGCGAGCTGCTGCTGGGAGGACTCGAGCGAGGCCTGGCGATCGGCGAGAGCGGACTCCGCGGCGAGGAGGTCGGCGAGGCTGCCGGCCTGGGCGATCAGCTCGGTCAGCCGGTCGACGGAGGCCTGGGCGGCGTCGACCCGCGCGCGGAGGTCGATCGCCTGGGTGGTCACGTCGCGCCGGTCGATCGACGAGCCGGTCACCGTGCCGAGGGCCGCCAGCGACTCTCGAGCGTCGGCGAGCCGGTCAGCGGGGACCCGGATCGAGACGCTCCCAGCGCCCTCGGGCAGGGGCGCGTACTGCGACGGGTCGAGAGCGGGGTCGGTTCCGGCCGCCGGCTCGGAGGTGCTGGAGCTGATGCTGGAGCTCTCGACGTAGCCGCCGAGCGCGGCGGCGGTCGCGCTGAGCGCGGCGATCGCGTCGGCGACGGAGCCGGCCTCGAGCGTCGCGTTCGCCGTGGAGACGACCTCCCTGCCGGTCCCCTCCGCGGACGCGTCGCCGGGTGCCTCCGCCGAGCCCTGTGCCGAGCCGTCGGTGAACTGCGGCGCGTAGTCCGCGCCCGACTGCCCGGAGTCGGGACCGCCTGCCTCGCTCGAGGACCCTGCCGCGCTCGAAGCGGACCCCACTCCGACACCGCCTCCGATCAGGGGGCCGACGACGACGGCGACCACGAGGAGGCCCGCGGCGACACTCCCGATCGCGGCGACGCGTCGGCGGCGGGCTCCTCTCTCGCGGCGCGCGGCGCTGATGGAGCGGAAGACCCGCGCCTCGAGTGCCGAGACGCGGTCCTCGTCGAGGGTGTCGAGCTCGGGCGCTGGGCGATCGGACGCGTGGATCTCGGCAGGCTGGAACTCGGAGGCCTGGAGCGCATTCACCCGCTCGTCGGTGGGTTCGGTCATGACGTCTCGGCTCCTCGGAAGTCGTCGACCACGAGTCGGAGGCGTCGACGGACGCGCGACAGGCGGTTGCGGACGGTGGCGTGCGAAACGCCCAGGGTGACCGCGGCCTCCTCGTAGCCGCGCCCCTCGGTGGCGCAGAGGCGGAAGATCGCACGGTCGAGCTCGGCGAGCCCGGCCGTCTCTCGGAGGATCGCCTCGGCGAGCGCCGCGGTGACGATCTGCTGCTCGAGGTCGTGCGGAGAGGGCGTCTCGTCGTCGGCCTCGACGGTCCGCTCCCGGTCGCGGAGGCGGGAGCGCAGGCGGTTGGCCGCTTGGAAGCGGCAGATCGTCGCGAGCCAGGGGAGGAGGGAATCGCTCACCAGCTCGAGCCCGCCGAGTCGGCTCCAGGCGAGGACGAAGGTCTCCTGCGCGACGTCCTCGGCGTCCCGGGGGTCGCGGAGGATTCCGTGCGCGAGCCAGTAGACGGGGCGGACGTAGGCGCGATAGAGGGAGCGGAAGGCGAGCTCGCTGCCCGCAGCCGCGCGGCGCACGAGCTCGGCGTCGGTCTCCTCCGAGGCGGTGCCCGCCCCGCGAGGTGCCGTCGTCTCCTCCCGAGGCGTTCGCGCCTGAGGCGTGCTCTCCTGAGTGGGCGTCATCCGCGGACCTCCTCTCCCTCTCACTCTGACAGTGTCGGGCGGGCGCGGATCGTCTCAGAATCCGATCCGGCCGCCGAGAAGAGCGCCCCCCGCTAGGACAGATCGGGGATCACGATCTGCTGCAGAGCCCAGGTGTTGCCGTCGGGATCGGCGAAGTACACGAACTCGCCCCAGGGCTGCGAGTCGACCTCGGACACCTCCGCGCCACGAGCCAGCAGCTCCTCCCGGGCCTTCGCCGCGTCCGCGACGACCATCTGCAGGCCCTTCTGCGAGCCGGGCACCATCTCGGTGATGCCGACGCCGAGGACGATGGAGCAGGCCGACCCGGGCGGCGTCAGCTGCACGAAGCGCAGCCCCTCGTGCACCGTGTGGTCGTGGTCGGCGACGAAGCCGATCCGCTCGACGTAGAACCGCTTGGCGCTATCGACGTCGGTCACCGGAACCGCGACGAGCTCGAGCTTCATGTCCATGGTGTCTCTCCCGCTCCGTGTCCTTCGAGTGCCCGGCCGGGCTCTCGGGGACGACGTTCGAGCGGCATCAGGTCGGATCACGTCCTGATGGAGGAGCAGGATGTCGGCATGGCTGCGACCACCTCCCGCGCACTCGCTCTGCTCGCCCTGCTGCAGACCCACCGGCAGTGGTCGGGGCCGGTCCTCGCGGCGCGCCTCGGCGTGACGGAGCGGACTCTGCGCCGCGACATCGAGCAGCTGCGCGAGCTGGGCTACGCCGTGGCGGCGACCCGCGGCGCACTCGGCGGCTACCGGCTCGAGCCGGGCAGCCGCGTTCCCCCGCTGCTCCTCAGTGACGACGAGGCCGTGGCCGTGGCGGTCGGACTCCGGCTCGCGGCCGACGAGGGGCTCGCCGACGGCGAGCGGACGACGCTGAGCGCCCTCGCGAAGTTCGAGCAGGTGCTGCCGAGTGCTCTGCGGGAGCGCGTCAGCGCGGTCGGCGGCGTGCTCCGGTCCGCCAGGCCGCGCGCCGCGTCGATCCCGCCGGAGATCCTCGGCCGGATGGCGCTGGCCTGCCGCGACCACGAACGGCTCCGCTTCCACTACGTCGCGGCGGACGGGGCCGAGAGCGACCGTGTCGTCGAGCCGCACGCGGTGGTGTCCACGCACCGCTCCTGGGTGCTGGTCGGCTGGGACCGGCAGCGCGAGGACTGGCGGACGTTCCGGCTCGACCGGGTGAGCCGGCTCCTCGAGACGCGCGTGCACTTCGAGCCGCGGCGGATCCCCGAGGACGACGCCGCGGCGTTCGTGGCGTCGTCCGGGCGGACGGCGCGGTATGAGCTGATGGTCGATCTGGCGATGCCGATCGACGAGGTGGTGCGGGTCTTCGGACGGTGGTCGGCGGGATCCGTCGCGCTCGACGCTCGGTGGACGCGCTGGCCGGTGGAGGCGGAGACGGTGGCCGGTCTGCTCGCGGCGCTGGTCTGGGTCCCGGTGGGCGTGGAGCATCGGGTGGACGGGGATCCGGACACGCTCGCGGCGGTGCGCGCGGCTCTCGAGCGGATGCACGCGGCTGCATCGAGGTGACGCCGTCCCTCCACAGGAGAGGAGTCGCGGCGGCTCTCCACGGATCCGCCGACCGGCTCCCACGGCGGAGGCGGCGACGACGACCGTTGCTGGCATGACTCCTACCGATCGCCTCGCCACCGCCCGCCACAGCCCCTCCCGGGAGCCGGAGCTCCTCCGCGTGAGCGGGCTGCCCGACCTGCTCGCCGCCGTCCCCTCGATGATCGGCCTCCATCCGGAGGACGCCCTCGTCGTCGTCCCGTTCCTCGGGAACCGGGCCGGAGGCGGTTTCCGCTTCCCGATCCCTCACCGACTGCGCCGAGCGGAGGTCGACCAGCTGGCGGGCCGGTGCGAGCGCTTCACGGCGTCGATCTCGCGGGCGACCGGGGTGCTGGCCATCGTCTACACGCGGCAGAGCTACGAGACCGCGCACGGCATCCCGCTGCTCGACCTCGGCCGCACCGTCCTCCGGCGGCTGGAGCGGACCGACCTCGGGATCGTCGGCGTGGCCTGTGTCGCCGCCGACGGCTGGGGGCGCTACACCTCGATCGAGGAGACGCGCGAGCCGCGCCCGCTCGCCGAGATCGAGGAGAGCGGGACCGGCGTCCTCGCGCGCGCGGCGGCTCCCGAGCCGCTCGACGTGACGGCGCTCGCCGCACTGCCGACGGTCTCGGACTCCGATCGCGCGACGGTCGAGGCGATCGTGCGTCATCCCGCCTCGGGGGCGCACGACGTGATCGGCCTGGTCGAGCGGTGGCTGCACGGTCCGCCGGCACCGCGGCAGGAGGCCACGCTGATCCGGGTGCTGCAGTCCCCGGCGCTGCGCGATCAGGCGACCCTGCAGATCGCCCTCGGCTGCGAGACGGCGATCGAGGAGCGGCGGCGTCAGAAGCGGCTCGAGGAGGAGCAGGCGCGCACCGGCCGCCCGATGGACGAGCTCGTCGAGGGCGACGCCGACGCGGGACTCGAGGACGCGCACGACCTGCTCTCCGCGTCGCTGATGATGGGGACGGGGCCCGGCCCGGATCTCGAGCGGACCGAGCGAGCGACAGGTCGGCTCGCTCGCGCGGCGGCGCTCGCGCCCGTCGAGGCGCGGCCGCCGGTGCTGACCGTCCTCGCCTGGTGCTGGTGGGCGCTCGGCGTCTCCTCGATCGCCACCCGGCACCTCGAGGAGGCGCTCCGGATCGACCCGCACTACTCGCTGGCGAAGCTCCACCGGTCGGTGCTCGAGATCCGCGCCGTGCCCGACTGGGTGCTCGACTCCGCGACCCGGTCGCTGGACCGGGCGGCGGCACACGTGTGACCGGCGCGGAGAGCACGTGGTGACGCCGCTCCGAGCGCGGCCCTTGCCGCCTTGGACGAGCGCGAGTAACGTGCAACCACATGGTTGTACGAATCGAGGACGAGAGCGATGTCGACCGGCTGTTTCAGGCGCTCGCCGACAGGACGCGGCGCGACATCGTCGCTCGGGTGTTGGAAGCGGAGCAGTCCGTGACGGTGCTCGCGGCACGCTACGAGATGTCCTTCGCCGCGGTGCAGAAGCACGTCGCGGTGCTGGAGCGGGCGGAGCTCGTCCGCAAGCGCCGCAGCGGGAGGGAGCAGCTCGTGAGCGGAGAGGTCGCCTCGCTCAGGAGGGCGGCGCGACTGCTCGAGGCCTACGAGCTGCTCTGGCGCGATCGCGTCGACCGCATCGCCGACGTCCTCGCCGAGGACGAGGTGCGACCACCGGAGGAACGAAGGAAGGGACGTGCAGGATGACCGTCGTGGAGTCCGTCAAGGACATCGAGAACCTGACCATGACCATCACCGCCGAGTTCGAGGCGCCCGTCGAGCGGGTGTGGCGGATCTGGGCGGACCCGCGGCGGCTCGAGCGCTGGTGGGGACCGCCGACCTGGCCGGCGACCTTCGAGACGCACGAGGCGGTGGAGGGCTCGCGAAGCCGGTACTTCATGACGGGGCCGGACGGGGAGAAGGCTCGCGGCTACTGGGTGGTGACGAAGGTCGAGGAGCCGACGCGGTTCGAATTCGACGACGGCTTCGCCGATGAGGAGGGGAGCCCGGACGACTCGATGGGGGTCACCCACGCGGTCGTCACCCTCGCCGAGGTGGACGGACGCACACGGATGACCGTCCGCTCCTCCTTCGAGACCCTCGAGCAGCTCGAGCAGATGGTGCAGATGGGCATGGAGGAGGGGATGAACCAGGCGATGGGGCAGATCGACGCGCTGCTCGCGGAGTGAGCAGGGCCGACGGCCGGCGGCGGTGGGCGCGCCGTCCGGCGACCGGCCGTCTCAGCTCTGCGGCGCCGAGTCGGTGAGATCGGCGGCGTAGGCGGCGACCGATCGGCGGTAGCGCGGCAGGGTCGGGGCGAGCGCCTCGAGGGCGGTCCGCAGCGCCTCGTCGGTGCGACCGGCACTGTGAAGGGCGAGTGCGAGGAAGACCTCGCGCGCCGCACCGATCGACGGGTGCTGCGGGGCGGAGGAGAGGAGGACGATCGCCTCCTCGGTCCGGCCGAGGTTCCGCAGGGTCGAGGCGTACTGGATGCTCAGCCGGGCGAGCCGCTCGTCGTCGAGACCGGCGGCGACGGCGCGCTCGTACTCCGCGGCCGCCTCCGCCTCGTGGCCCGCACTGTCCAGGGCGCCGCCGAGCTCGAAGTGCGCGACGCCGTCGGTGCCCGGGTAGCGCGCGGCGAGCACTCGCATCCGCTCGACGACACCGTCCGGATCCTCGAGGCCGTCGAGCCGATCGACGGCGCGCTGCCAGAGGAGGAGCTCGTCGTCCGCGTCGTCCTCGAACGCCGCTCCGAGCTCCTCGAACAGCGTCAGCTGCAGGCCGTCGGGGGAGCGCAGGCGGGAGTTGAGCGAGCGCCACGGCGTCTCCCGCGGGGAGGCGACGAGCGCGGCGCCCGCGTCGGCGAGGGCCGCGGTCGCTGCGGCGGCGTCGTCGACCTCGAAGGCGACGCGGAGGGGGTCGCTCGTGTCGCCGTCCGTCTCGAGGCCGTCGATCATCCGGACCTGCGCGGGGTTCGCCAGCTCGAGGGTGGCGACGCCGGCCTCGAGGATCGCGACGCGGGCGTCGCCGTCACCCTCGAAGGCGGCGCGCTCGGACAGACCGAGGGTGTCCCGGTAGAAGCGGAGCGCCGCGTCGAGGTCGTCCACCTGGACGACGAGGCGGAGCTGGCGGACGGCGGGAGGAGTGGAGGCGGTCACGTGCCGACGCTACCGGGTCTCGATACGCCCGCTGCGCGGGCTACTCGATCAGCAGGGGTGCGCTCATGCGGTGGCGGTGTCGCCCGACGCGGTGGGGGAGTCCGGCGCGGCCAGGGTGTCGCTGCCGGAGTCCTCGACCTCGGCGGGTGCGGCGCGGCGTCCGGCCTCGATCACGGCGGTGGAGGCGGCGGCGCCGGCGACCAGGGCGAAGAGCGCCCAGCCGGCCCCCCACTTCCGCTTCCCGACGAGGCCGTCGAAGGAGAGAGCGCCCGGTCCGTCCGCGACGATCGCGGTCGCGGCGGCCGCGAGCAGGCCGTTGTACTCCCAGCCCCCGCCGCTGTTCCAGAGGCCGTTCGACCAGTGCACCTTGCGGACGGCCGTGACCATCGTCGCGATGAGCCCGGCCGCCGCGACCGGCGTCGCCAGGCCCAGGGCGAGCGCGGCGCCCCCCGCGGTCTCGGTGACGGCGGCGGCGACCGCGTTCCGGCGCGCCGGGTGCAGCTCCAGGCTCTTCATCATCTGCTCGGTGCCGTCGAGGCCCGGGCCGTCGAACGAGCCGCGGAGCTTCTGCAGTCCGTGTCCGACGAACAGACCGCCGACGGCGAGACGGAGAACGAGCGAGCCGACCTTCATGGTGACCTCCGGGAGGGATGGGGTGGTGCGGGACGTGTAGAGCGAGCGTCGCGGCTCGGCCGGGCCGGGTCAAGGGGTCGCGCGAGGGGCGGAGATCGAGCAGGAGCGGCCTAGGCGGTCAACCGGTTCGCCTCCTATGATCGGAGAAGATCGACTCGAAGGAGAGCACGCATGACCGGACGCCTCACTGGCAAGACCGCACTCGTCACCGGAGCCGGCTCCGGCATCGGCCGGGCCGTGGCGGAGCGCTTCGCGCGCGAGGGCGCCCGGGTCGCCTTCACCGATCGCGACCTCGCTGCCGCGGAGGACGCCGCGGCCGCCTTCCCGGACTCCGTCGCCGTCCAGCTCGACGTCTCGGACGAGAGCAGCGTCGAGCAGGCCTTCGCCCGCCTCGCGGCGGACGGCTTCGCGGTCGACGTGGTCGTCGCGAACGCCGGCGTGCAGCTGTTCGGGCAGGACGCGAAGATCGCCGACCTCGACCTCGAGGTCTGGCGCCGCACGATCGACATCAACCTCACCGGCACCTTCCTGACGGTCAAGCACGCCGTCCGTGCGATGCGAGGCCGCGGCGGCTCCATCGTCCTCACCGGCAGCCCGACCGGGCTCAACGGCGAGGGCCAGGACTTCACCGCCTACAGCAGCTCGAAGGCCGGCATGCACGGCCTCGCCCGCACCGTCGCCGCCGCGTACGCGGGCGAGGGGATCCGCGTGAACACGGTCGTCCCCGGCTACACCGAGACCCCGCTGGTGACCGCGATCTCGGGCGACGCCGAGGCCCGCGCCGCGATCACCTCGCGGATCCCGCTCGGCCGACCCGGCTCCGCGGCGGACGTCGAGGGCATCATGGTCTACCTCGCCAGCGACGAGTCGAGCTACGCCACCGGCGCGCTCTTCCGCGTCGACGGCGGCATGACCACCCTCTGATCGTGCCCGCGATCGAGATCCGGCCGGCCGCGCCGACGGTCCCGGCCGGGCTCCTGCAGACCGCCGAGCGCGACGAGCGGACGGTCCGCTGCGGCCCGTGGTCGCTGCGGTTCTCGGACGGCCGGCTCGACGACCTCCGGTTCGGCACGGCGCGGATCCTCCGCGGGGTCCGCTTCGTCGTCCGCGACGAGGACTGGGGGACCTTCGCGACCGTCCGCGCGGCCCTCGAGGTCGAGAACGGCACCCTCATGGTCGAGGGCGAGAGCGCTCAGGGGGAAGCACGCGTCACCTGGACCCTGCGCACCGACTTCTCCGGCGACTCGCTCACGATCGCACTCGAGGCACGCGCGAGCACGCCCTTCCTCCGCAACCGGATGGGGCTGATCGTGCTGCACGGCACGGAGAGCGCTGGAGCGGCCGTCGAGGCGCGCCACCCGGACGGCACCGCCGACCGCCTCGCCTTCCCCGAGCGGATCGCGCCCCATCAGCCCGTGCAGGACCTCGCCGGTCTCGCCTGGACCGCCGACGGCGTCCCGGTCGAGCTGACCCTGGAGGGCGACGTGTTCGAGACGGAGGATCAGCGCAACTGGACAGACGCATCGTTCAAGACCTACTCGACGCCGCTGAGCCTGCCGTTCCCGGTGCCGGTCGCCGCGGGGGAGATCGTCCGGCAGAGCCTGCGGATCGACTGCGGCGGCACTCCGCCGACCGTCACGCGGGAATCGCCCGCGTCCCCCTCCGTCCTGCGGACCGGGAGCGCCGGGCACCCGCTCCCCGAGATCCGCACCTCCGCCGCGAGCGCGCCGACGGACCTCCGGCCGGACGTGCGACCGGCGCTCGATCTGCTGGTCGAGTGCGACGTGCGCTGGGCGGGCTGGCGTCGCGCGCTGCGGCGCGCGCTCGAGGACGCCGACGGACGCCCTGTCGATCTGCGCATCGTCGCGTCAGGCCCGGAGGACGTCCGCGCGGTCCTCGACGAGCTCGGCGACGCGCCGCTCGCCCGCCTCGGCGTCTTCGCCGCCCGGGGCCACCGCAGCACACCCGAGCTGCTCGAGGCGGCGCGCCGGGCGGCGGCCGAGCGCGGCGCCGAGGTCGTCGGCGGCGTCCGCTCGCACTTCACCGAGCTCAACCGCGGCGCGGACGCCCTCGCGAACGTGGACGCGGCGCTCGCCTTCAGCATCACTCCCTTCATGCACGACCGCTCGGGGCACCAGCTCGTCGAGTCCCTCGCCGTGCAGCGCACGGTGGTGCGGGACGCGACGGCGCTCGCGCAGGGCCGCCGCCTGCACATCGGTCCGGTCACGCTCGGTGCGCGGATGAACGCGGTGTCGACCTCGCCGTTCGACCCCGGCGCCGTCGACGTCGACCGGTCCGGCTACGGTCCGCAGATCGTCCCGGGTGCGGACGACGCGCGCCAGCACGCGCCCGCGCTCGCGGCCTGGGTCGTCGGCAGCCTCGACGCGCTCGCGCAACCGGGCGTCGCCTCGCTCGCTTACTTCGAGCAGTGGGGACCGCGCGGTGTCACCGCGGAGGCCGGCGTCACGGCTGCCGGCACGGTGCTGCAGTGGGCGGCAGCCCTCACCGGGTCACCTCGTCTGGACGTGGACGCGCCGGGGCTCGTCGCGCTCGGAGGCGTCGCCGCGGACGGCCGGGTGGTGCTGCTCGGCAACCCGAGCGGCGTCGCGGTGGCGATCGATCCGACGGGGATCGAGCGCTGGGAGGCGGCCGGAGGAGCGGACGGCGAGCCGTTCGTGCTCGAACCGGGCGGAGCCGCGCGGGTGCTGCTGACGCCGTAGCCGCGTCCGCGAAGCGACGTCCCGCGCCGCAGGAACCGCTCGACGCGGGCGTCCTGCGGCGCGTCGACCGACGTGCGACGCCAGAGCCCGCCACGACCACACGGTGGTGAGGATCCGTCGGTATCGTCGTCGGCGGCGCGCGAGCGCGGGACCCCCGCCCGCGCCGCGCGCCCCTGAACGAGAGGGACCTCCGTGAAGCATCGACGCCGCGCCCACCTGACCACCGCACGCTCCGCACTGGCACTGTCCGCTCTGGCGCTGTCCGGCGTGCTGGCGCTCTCCGGCTGCTCCGCCCCCGCCGAGGACGCGAAGACCGCCGAGCCGACCTCTCCGCTGATCGACTACCTCGGTGCGCTCTCCGGCGGGGACCTCTCGCCGGAGGAGCAGGAGGAGAAGTACAAGGAGCAGGACCGCAAGCGCGAGGAGCTCGTCGCGACGTGCATGCAGGAGTCCGGCTTCGACTACACCCCGAGCGTGCAGTCGGCGTCGTTCTCGTCGTCCGACGCCGACGCCTACAAGCCGGACGATCGCGAATGGGTCGCGCAGTACGGCTACGGCGTCGTCGACTCTCCCGGTCGCTACGACTCGGCCGAGCCGGAGGACGAGTACGTCGACGCCAACTCCGAGTACTACGACAGCCTCTCGGAGTCCGAGAAGGCGGCCTACTCCGAGGCGCTCCACGGCCCGGCGGAGCCGGAGGACGCCGCGGCCTCCGAGGACGGATCGTACGAGTACGACTGGACGACGGCGGGCTGATTCGGCGCCGCCCAGCACGAGCTCGAGGGGGAGGATCCGGCGTCGGCGGAGAAGCACAAGCCGGTGATGGACGCGCTGAACGAGTTCTACACCGATCTGCAGTCGGTCCCCGAGCTGGCGGATCTCGATGCGGCGTGGTCCTCCTGCCTGAGCGACGCGGGCTACCCCGGTTTCGCCACCCCCTACGACGCCGTGAACTCGATCAGCGACAAGCTGACGGCGGTCTACGACGCGGCCGGCGACCAGGTGGTCGAGCCGACCGACCCGAAGCTCGTCGCGGTGAAGGACGAGGAGATCGAGCTCGCCCTCGCCGATCTGGACTGCCGGGAGAAGACCGACTACACCGCGGTGCACAAGAAGGTCCAGGACGCGCTGGAGCAGCGGTTCATCGACGACCACCGCGCCGAGCTCGACGCGCTGAAGGCCGATGCCGAGCAGGGCGAGTAGATGCGCGTTCCCCGCCGCCCGGGCTCCGGCGATCCGACGCCGCCCGACTCGGAGCCGACCGGTCGAACGACCTCCGATCCGACGCCGACCGATCCGCTTGACCTCCTCGCGGTCACCGAGCCCCCCGACGACGGCTCCCAGGCTCCGCGACGCCGCGGCCGCTTCGCCGCGCTCGCCGCCGTCGTCTCGCGCAACCGCGTCCTCTGGATCGTGGCCGCCGCCGCGCTGGTGAGCCTCGTCGCGGGCCTGCTCGTCGGGAGGTTCGTGGTGTCGCCCGCCGAGGCCGCCGCGAACGCGGAACCACCCGCCCCCGGCCTGATCACCGCGCCGGTCGAGTCCGGCGAGCTGAGCAACGACGTGACCCTCCGCGGCGAGGTGCGCTACGCGGACGCCGTCGAGGTGACCATCGACACGACCGGGATCCAGGGCGCGGCGGTGGTGACCGGTCAGGTCCCGGCGGCCGGTGCCGAACTGTCGCCGCTGTCGATCGCCCTGGAGATCGCGGGTCGCCCCGTCATCGTCCTCCCCGGCGACCTGCCGGCCTACCGGACCCTGCGGTTCGGGGTGTCCGGACCGGACGTGGTGCAGTTCAAGACGGCGCTGCGCGGCCTCGGGATCGATGCCGGCGATCCGGCCGACGGCGTCTTCGACGAGACGGCCGCGAACGCGGTCACCGAGCTCTACGCCCAGGCAGGCTACGCGCCGCCCGCGACGCAGGAGGACGGCGAGGACGTCGTCCGCGCCGCCCAGGAGACGCTGCGCTCGGCCGAGCAGGGGCTCGTCGCCGCGCAGAAGGAGTTCGACGCCGCTCGGGCCGGCTCCTCGCCCGTCGAGGTCCGCGGGGCGGACAACGCGGTCGCGAGCGCACGGCGCGAACTGGAGGCCGCCCGCGCGGCCGAGCCGCCGGACGGCCTCCGCATCGCGGACCTCGACGACGCGCTCGGCCTCGCCGAGCTCCGGCGAGCCCAGCTGGGCGCGAGCACCGACACCGGCGCCCAGCGCGGCGCCGTCGAGTCGGCGCAGTCCCAGGTGACGCAGGCCCAGGAGGACCTCACCCGCGCCCGCCAGTCCGTCCTCCCGGCGCTCCCCGCAGGCGAGGTGCTGTTCCTCACCTCGCTCCCGCGGCGGGTGGACGCCGTCACCGCCAAGCGCGGCAGCGTGCTGTCCGGGGCGGCGATGACGGTCTCCGGCGCGCAGGTCGAGCTCTCCGGCTCCGCCGCCGAGGCCGACGCGCGGCTGCTCTCGGTCGGGCAGAAGGCCTCGTTCGAACTTCCCGACCGTTCGTCGCACGGCGCCACGGTGTCGGGTGTCGATCCCGCGAAGGACGGCAAGGGGCGCTGGACGGTGACGCTCACCCCCGATCCGCTCTCGCCCGAGCAGATCGAGCAGCTGCGCGACACCAACGTCAAGGTCACGGTCGCGGTCGGAGCGACCGAGGGCGCCGTGCTCTCGGTCCCGGTCGCCGCGCTGTCCGCCGGCTCCGGCGGCGAGAGCCGGGTCGAGGTCGTCGACGGCGATCCGCGCGACCCGGGCGCCGCCACCCGGCTCGTCGTCGTCACCACCGGACTCGCCGCGAAGGGCGCGGTCGAGGTGTCGCCGGTGGACGGGACGCTCGACGAGGGCGACCTGGTCGTGGTCGGACGGTGACCGCTCCGCTGGTCGAGCTGCGGGACGTCACCCGCTCGTTCCCGGGTCCGCCCGAGGTGCAGGCGCTCAAGGGCGTCAGCCTCCGGATCGACGAGGGGGACTACGTCTCGATCGTCGGCCCCAGCGGCTCGGGCAAGTCGACGATGCTGAACATCCTCGGGCTGCTCGACCGGCCGAGCGTCGGCGAGTACCGGCTCGACGGCGCGCTCACCGGGGCGCTCGACGAGGACACCCGGGCCGCCGTGCGGGCGCAGCGCATCGGCTTCGTGTTCCAGTCCTTCCACCTGCTGCCGCGGCGCACGGTGCTCGAGAACGTGATGCTGCCGATGCTCTACAGCGGGACGCCGCGCGCCGACCGCGAGGCGCGCGCCCGCGACGCCCTGCTCCGGGTCGGCCTCGGGCACCGGCTCGGCTTCCTGCCGACCACGCTCTCGGGAGGCGAGCGCCAGCGCGTCGCCGTGGCGCGCGCCGTGGTCGCCCGCCCGAGCCTCCTCCTCGCCGATGAGCCCACCGGCAATCTGGACGGCTCGACGACGGCGGACGTCATGCGGCTCTTCGAGGAGCTGACGGACACCGGACTCACCCTGGTCGTCATCACCCACGACCTCGCCGTCGCCCGGCGGGCGCGCCGGTGCCTCCGCATCGCCGACGGACGGATGCAGGAGGTGACCGCATGAGCCCGGCACTCGCGGCGCTGCGCCGGCGGCTCGGGCGCCGGCGACCGCGCTCGGCCGCCGCGTCCGCGCTGCTGCGGCCCGTCCGTCGCGCGGACCGCTTCACCGCCGCCGACCTGCTCGCCGAGGCCACCTCCGACATCGGCACGCGGCCGGCCCGGCTGGTGATGACCCTGCTCGGCACGGTGCTCGGCATCGGCGCCCTCGTCGCCACGATCGGCTTCGCCCAGACGACCGCCGATCAGCTCGCCCGCCGGTTCGACGCGTTCGCCGCCACCCAGGTCGTCGTGCAGCCGGCCGAGGCGAAGGACTCCTCCGGCGACAGCGTCGCCACCGGGCGCCTGCCCTGGGACGCCGTCGACCGGGTGCTCCGGCTCGCCGGTGTCGAGCAGGCGGCTCTCGTCGGCGAGGTGTCCCTCCGCGAGGGCGCGAGCGTCACCGCCGTCCCGGTCAACGATCCCTCGGCGCCCGCCGCCGCCCCGCCGCGGGTGTTCGCCGCCTCCGCCGATCTCCTCGGCACCCTCGAGGGCGACGTGACCACCGGGCGGATGTTCGACTCCGGACACGACGCGCGCGCCGATCGCGTCGTCGTCCTCGGCAGCCGCGCGGCGGAGCGGCTCGGTGTCGAGCGCGTCGACTCCCGGCCGTCGATCCTGATCGACGGGGTCGCCTACTCGGTCCTCGGGATCTTCGCCGACGTCCACGCCCGCGCCGAGCTGCTCGACGCGGTCGTCCTCCCCACCGGCACCGCGCGAGCCGACTTCGCGCTCGCGACGCCGGGGGACCTCCAGGCGCGCATCGACATCGGCGCCGGCCCGCAGGTCGCGGCGCAGGCACCGCTGACCCTCGCCCCGGACGCACCCGACTCCGTCTCCGTCTCCGCGCCAGGCGGCCGGTCCGAGCTGGCCGGCGACGTCCGCGCCGACGTGGACCTGGTGTTCCTGATCCTCTCGGTGGTGGTGCTCCTCGCGGGCGGCGTCGGCATCGCTAACGTCACCACGCTGTCGGTGATGGAGCGCGTCGGCGAGATCGGCCTGCGCCGTGCCCTCGGCGCCACACGACGCAGGATCGCGCAGCAGTTCATCGTCGAGTCGGCCGTGATCGGCCTCCTCGGCGGTCTGCTCGGTGCGGCGACCGGCGTCCTCGCGGTGCTCGCGGTCTCGCTCGCGCACCAGTGGACCCCGGTGCTCGACCCCGGGGTGGCGTTCGGCGGCGCACTCCTCGGCGCGCTGATCGGACTGCTCGCGGGCAGCGTGCCGGCGCGGCGCGCGTCCCGCATCGAGCCGATCGCGGCCCTCCGCGGGACGTGAGCGCCGCCGCCGGCACCCGGGTCGCGATCAGGGCGTCGGCCCCGATCCGCTGCCCGGGTGCCGCCGGAAGCGGTCCGCCGCTCAGGCGTCGAGGGTCCAGCCCGGGCGCACCCAGTGGCAGGTGTAGCCGCCGGGGTGCTTCCGGAGGTAGTCCTGGTGCTCCTCCTCCGCGTCCCAGAACTCGCCGGCCGGCTGGATCTCGGTGACGACCGGGCCCGGCCAGCGGCCGGAGGCGTCGATCTCGGCGATCGTCTCGCGGGCGACGCGCTCCTGCTCGGGCGAGAGGGCGACGATCACGGAGCGGTAGCCCGTGCCGATGTCGTTGCCCTGCCGGTTCCGGGTGGTCGGATCGTGCGCCTGGAAGAAGAACTCGAGCAGATCGCGGTACGAGGTCTGCTCGGGGTCGAACTCGATCTCCACGGCCTCGGCGTGGTCGCCGTGGTGGCGGTAGGTGGCGTTCGGGGTGGTCCCGCCGGCGTAGCCGGCACGGGTCTCGAAGACGCCCGGGAGATCCCGGATCAACTCCTGCAGGCCCCAGAAGCAGCCGCCGGCGAGGATCGCGCGCTCCTCGGCCATCAGACGGCGACTGTCGACGACAGCGGCGAGTGATCGCCGGAGCGGGTGGCCGGCACGGAGGGCAGGCGGGTGGACCGGGCGCGGGCGCCGGTGTCGTGCAGGGGGATGAGCATGGGTTCTCCTTGTCCTCGTCCATTCCACCACCTGGGCGCGGTCCTCGGGGGACCGGCGCAGGACCTAGCCGAGCAGCGTGTAGGTCGAGGCGTCCAGGTACACGGTGCTGTCGGTGCAGACCTCGATCGCGGCGGGCGCGCGGACGGCGGCATCGGCCGCGTCGATCACCTCGGCCACCAGGAAGGTCGACGTCGCGGCCGGGCAGCCGAAGGCACCGGGGGAGTGCCAGGCGACCCGGACGTCCGCCTGTGCCGCCGGAGCGAGGGCGAGCAGGCCGGCCGGGTTCGGGCCGTCGGCGGAGGCGACCGCGCCGAGGCGGCTGCCGTCGGCCCCCGCGGCGTAGACCCCGGGGATGCCGGCGAGCGTGCAGGTCCGGTCGGTCGTGTTCGTGAAGATCAGGTCGAAGGCGCTGCTGCCCGCGCCGGACGCGTCGGGGTCGGCGCGGTACTCGAGCGAGAGGTCGCTCCCGACGCAGCGGACGGTCGAGGGCTCAGGCGCAGGCGCGGGTGCCGGCTGCTGGGACGCGGTCGGCAGCGGGGCGGGAGTCTCGGGTGCCGCCGTCGGCGCGGCGGTCGGCTCCGCGGTCGGGACGATCGAGGCGGGTGCCGACGCCGTCGCGGTGGGCGAGGCAGTAGGCGTGACCGTGGCTGTCGCGCTCGGCCGCGGCAGCGGCGAGGTGGAGGAGGCGATGTCGGCGCGCCCCGCGCAGCCGGTGACGAGGAGGCCGACCGTGGCGAGGGTCAGGGCCGCCGCGGCACCGCGGCGTAGGAGGACGCTCATGGGCCGAGTCTGCCACCGCGGGGCGCGATCGGCGGCCCCGGACCGGCAGCCCGCGATCGACGGCCCACGATCTGCAGCCCCGGATCGGCGGCCCGCGATCAGCTCCCGGTGTCCGCCAGGCGCCGGGACGCGGTGCTCATGTGCGCCTCCATCGCCCGCGCGGCGGCGGACGGGTCGCGCGCCTCGATCGCCTCGAGCACGGCGCGGTGCTCGGTGAAGGCGTCGAGGGCCTGCTCGGGGCTGCTGAGCGCGCGCTCGACCCAGAGTCGCAGCAGCGAGCGGATGGTCTGCAGCAGATCGCGCAGCACCACGTTCTCGGCGCTGACCGCGATCTGCAGGTGGAAGCGCACGTCGGCCTCGACGAACGCCGCGATGTCGTCGAGATGCGACTCCATCGCCGCCAGGTGCGCGCGCAGGCGCTCGAGGCCCTCCTCGTCGATCCGGAGCGCTGCCAGCATCGCGGCCTGCACCTCCAGGGTGCCGCGCACCTCGATCAGCTCGGCCGTGCGCCCCGCGGAGAGCATCAGGCCCCAGCTCAGCGTGGTCGGCAGAAGCTCGGAGGTGCTGTCGCGCAGGTAGGTGCCGGAGCCGGGCCGCACCGTGACGATGCCGAGGATCTCCAGCGCCGCGAGTGCCTCCCGCACCGCCGACCGGCCGACGCCGAGGCTCTCGGCGAGCTGGCGCTCGGGCGGGAGGCGGGAGCCGGGCACGAGATCGCCGCGGGTGAGCAGCGAGGTGAGCTGCTTGGCCACCTCGGCGACGGCGGTGCCGCGGGGGAGGACCTGCAGCTCCAGGCGCACGAGGGACGGGTCGTCTTCGGGGTACGCCGGCATGCTCCGACCGTAGCAACCGCGCCGACACCCCACCCGCAGCGACGCGACCGCAGAACCGGTTGACAACCGGCGTCCCGGCACGGCATCCTCTAATTGGTCAACCGGTCAGCCAATTCCCCCGAAGGCGGCCCGAGCCCCACCCCGCACCACCCAACACAGTCGTTGACACGGATCAGGAGATCGACGTGGACCTTCCCTCCCGCACAGGCGGAACCGCGACAGCGGACGCCGCCGTCGAGAAGAGCGCCATCAGGAAGGTGTCGATCCGGCTCGTGCCGTTCGTCGCCCTGATGTTCTTCATCAACTATCTCGACCGCACGGCCATCGGCTTCGCCGCGCCGAACGGCATGGAGGCCGACCTCGCCCTCTCGGCGGCCCAGTTCGGCTTCGCCTCGGGCGTCTTCTTCATCGGCTACATCCTGCTGGAGGTGCCGAGCAACCTCGCGCTGCACCGCTTCGGCGCTCGCCGCTGGCTCGCCCGCATCATGGTCAGCTGGGGCATCGTCGCGCTGCTCTTCACCTGGGTGCAGAACTTCGAGCAGCTCGTCGCCCTGCGCTTCCTGCTCGGTGTCGCCGAGGCGGGCTTCTTCCCCGGCGCGATCCTCTTCCTCAGCCTCTGGGTTCCGGCCAAGCACCGCTCGAAGATCCTCGCGCTCTTCTACCTGGCGCAGCCGCTCACCACGGTCATCGGCGCTCCGCTCGCGGGGCTGCTGATCGAGCAGGACGGCATCCTCGGCCTCGAGGGCTGGCGCTTCATGTTCCTCGGCGTCTCGCTGCCCGCGATCGTCATCGGCGTCATCGCCTGGTTCTACCTCAAGGACAAGCCCTCCGACGCGAAGTGGCTGACCCGCGAGGAGCAGGTCTGGCTCACCACCGCGCTCAAGCGCGAGGAGGACGTGAAGACCAAGGGCGTCACCACGCACCCCAAGATGTCCTCCGCCTTCACGAGCGGCCGCGTCTGGATGCTGAGCTTCGTCTACTTCGGCTTCATCTACGGCCTCTACGCCCTCGCCTTCTTCCTGCCCACGATCATCGAGGGCTTCCAGGAGCAGTACGGCACCACCTTCGGCATCTTCGAGAAGGGCCTGATCACCGCGATCCCCTACGTGCCCGCGGCCATCGCCCTCTACCTCTGGTCGCGCGACGCGACCCGCCGCGGCGTCCGCACCTGGCACATCGTGATCCCCGCGATCGCCGGTGGCCTGTCCATCCCGCTCGCGCTCTTCGCCGGCTCCCCGGCGGCCACGATCGCCGTGATCACCGTCACCGCGATGGCGATCTTCTCGGCGCTGCCCAACTTCTGGACCTTCCCGACCCGGTTCCTCACCGGTGCGGCGGCCGCCGCGGGCATCGCGCTGATCAACACGGTCGGCAACCTGGCCGGCTTCTCGGCCCCGTACATCACGGGCGCCCTGAAGGATGCGACCGGCGGCTACGAGGTCCCGATGTTCATCGTCGGCTTCTTCCTGCTGCTCTCGGCCGTGCTGATGTCCCTGCTGGCGCGCCGCTACAAGGACGCACCGCTCGACGCCCCCAGCGTCGACGTGATCGCGCACTGAGCACCCGCACGACTCGCCGACCGCCCGACGCCTCTCCTCGAACAGGACTCCTGATGACCCGGCTCTACAACGACCCGTCCGACTTCGCCGACGAGATGATCGACGGCTTCGTCGCCGCGAACCGCCGCTTCGTGCGGCGGGTGCAGGGCGGCGTGGTGCGCTCGACCGTGAGCGCGCCCGGCTCGGTCGCCCTCGTGGTGGGCGGCGGCTCCGGCCACTACCCGGCGTTCGGCGGGCTCGTCGGGCAGGGTCTCGCGCACGGCGCGGCGATGGGGAACCTCTTCGCCTCGCCGTCCGCGCAGCAGGTGCACTCGGTCGCCGCGGCGGCCGAGCACGGCGGCGGCGTGCTGCTGAGCTACGGCAACTACGCGGGCGACGTGCTGAACTTCGACGCGGCCGAGCGGCGCCTGCGCGACGAGGGGATCGACGTCCGCACCGTCACGGTGACGGACGACGTCTCGAGCGCGAGCGTCGCCGAGAAGCACAAGCGCCGCGGGATCGCCGGCGATCTGACGGTCTTCAAGGTCGCGGGCGCCGCCGCGGAGGAGGGCGCATCGCTGGACGAGGTCGAGCGCATCGCCCGCCTCGCCAACGAGCGCACCCGCTCCTTCGGCGTGGCCTTCTCCGGCTGCTCGCTGCCCGGGGCGTCCGAGCCGCTGTTCACCGTGCCGGAGGGGCGGATGGCGGTCGGCATGGGCATCCACGGCGAGCCGGGGATCCGCGAGGACGACGTGCCGACGGCCGACGGTCTCGCCGAGCTGCTGGTCTCGTCCCTGCTCGCCGAGGTGCCCGACGGCGTCGACGCGGCCGAGGGCTCGCGCCTCGTCGTCGTGCTGAACGGGCTCGGCTCGGTGAAGTACGAGGAGCTGTTCGTCGTCTACGCCGGCGTCGAGCGGCGCCTGCGCGAGCGCGGCCTCGAGGTGCTCGAGCCCGAGGTCGGCGAGCTCGTCACCAGCTTCGACATGGCCGGGGTCTCGCTCACCTTCTTCTGGGTGGACGACGAGCTGGAGCGGCTCTGGGCCGCGCCGGCCGAGGCGCCCGCCTACCGCAAGGGCTCGGTCCGTCCCGCCGAGCAGGCCGCGGTGACCGAGCAGGAGACGGCCGCGGTCGTCATCGGCGAGGCGAGCGACGACTCCCGCGACGCCGCCCGCACCGTACTCGCGGCGCTCGAGGCGACGCAGTCCACGATCGACGAGAACGCCGACGAGCTCGGGAGGATCGACGCGGTCGCCGGCGACGGCGACCACGGCATCGGCATGCAGCGCGGCGTGCACGCGGCGGTCTCCGCCGCCCGGGCCGCACTCGAGGCCGGTGCCGGGGCGGGGACCGTGCTCGCCCATGCCGGCGACGCCTGGTCCGACCGGGCCGGCGGCACCTCCGGAGCGCTCTGGGGCGCCGCGCTCGCCGCGGTCGGCTCGGCGCTCGGCGACACCGCCGCGCCCACGGCCGCCGCGGTGGTCGAGGGGGTCGACGGCGCCCGCGCCGCGATCCTCCGCTTCGGCGCGACGCCCGGGGACAAGACGATGGTCGACTCCCTCGTGCCCTTCGCCGACGTCCTCGCCGAGGCCGTCGCCGCGGGGGAGGAGCTGCCCGCGGCCTGGACCCGGGCCGCCGAGGCCTGCGCCGCCGCCGCCGCGGCGACCGCGCAGCTGCTGCCGAGGATGGGCCGCGCCCGGCCGCACGCCGAGAAGAGCCTCGGCACGCCCGATGCGGGTGCCCACTCGCTCGGGCTGATCGTCACCGCGATCGGCGCGGTGCTGCGCTCGGGCACCTCCGGCTCCGCGACCCCCGGCTCTGTCGGCAGCGGCGCGTAGCGTCGACACCGTCCCCGAATCCGCTTCCAGCAAGGAGAGAACACCCATGAGCGCACCCTTCCGCCTCGTCGTCGGCTCCGACGACGCCGGTCTCGACTACAAGGAGATCGTCAAGGCCGACCTGGAGAAGGACTCCCGCGTCGCGTCCGTCGTCGACGTCGGCGTGGACGGCTCGTCGCACACGCCCTACCCGAGCGTCGCCATCGCCGCCGCCGAGATGGTCGCCCGCGGCGAGGCCGACCGCGCGATCCTGATCTGCGGCACCGGACTCGGCGTCGCGATCGCCGCCAACAAGGTGGCCGGCATCCGCGCCGTCACCGCGCATGACTCGTTCTCGGTCGAGCGCTCGATCCTCTCCAACGACGCGCAGGTGCTCTGCATGGGCCAGCGCGTCGTCGGCATCGAGCTGGCCCGCCGCCTCGCGAAGGAGTGGCTCGGCTACGAGTTCGACACGTCCTCCGCCTCCGCGGAGAAGGTGCGCGTGATCGAGGCGTACGAGGCCGGCAACCCGGTCGCCGACGACGCCGCCACGGTCGGCTCGTGCTGAGCCGCGCCGCCGGGGACGCCCCGGCGTTCACCGTCGGCGTGAGCCTCAAGATGTACTTCGGTCACGCGCGGACGCTCGAGTGGATGCGGCGCATCGCCGAGATCGCGCGGACGCACGAGGCGACCGCCTCCGGAGCCGTCGAGCTGTTCGTGGTGCCGACCTTCCCCGCGCTGGTGCCGGTCGGCGCCCTCGCGGCGGAGGCCGGCGTCGCGCTCGGCGCCCAGGACCTGTTCTGGGAGGACGCGGGAGCATTCACCGGCGAGGTCAGCGGAGCGGAGCTGCGCGAGGTCGGCTGCCGGCTGGTCGAGATCGGCCACGCCGAGCGGCGCGCGCTCTTCGGCGACGACGACGAGCGCGTGCGCGCGAAGGTCGCGGCGGCGTTCCGCAACGACCTCGTCCCGCTGCTCTGCGTCGGCGAGACCGAGCGCGGCTCCGTCGAGGACGCCGTCGAGCTCGTGCTCGCGCAGATCGGCTCCGCCCTCGCGGACGCGGACGCGGCCGGCGCCGTCGGCCCGATCCTCGCCGCCTACGAGCCGGTCTGGGCGATCGGCGCCCCGGAGCCCGCCGAGCCGGCCTTCATCGCCGGCGTCGTCATCGCGCTCGAGGCGGCCCTCGCGGAGCTCCCCGGCCGCGCCGGCAGCCGCGTCATCTACGGCGGCAGCGCCGGACCCGGCCTGCTGACCGCGCTCGAGGGCCGCGTGCCCGGGCTGTTCCTCGGCCGCTTCGCGCACGACCCCGAGGCGGTCGGCGCGATTCTCGACGAGGCGCTCGCCCTCGTGCGCTCCCGCTCGGAGGCCCGCCAGTGAGCCGCATCGGCCTCAGCAGCTACGCCTTCTTCTGGCGCTCCTCCGACCGCGTTCCCGAGCCGCTCGGCGTCGAGGACATGGTCCGCGAGACCGCCGCGCTCGGCGTCGACCTGCTGCAGCTCTGCGACGTGCCGGCGCTCGAGGAGTACTCGGAGGAGCGGCTCGCCTCGCTGCGCGCGGTCGCGGACGCCGAGGGGGTCGGGCTCGAGCTCGGCACCCGCGGCACCGATCCCGTGCACCTGCGCCGCTGGCTCCGCCTCGCCCGCGCGCTCGACGTCGTGCTGCTGCGCAGCATGTGGACGTCGGGGGAGGACCGGCCGGACCGCGCGGAGACGCTGCGGCGCCTGCGCGAGATCGCGCCCGAGCTGGAGGAGGCCGGCGTCACGCTGGCCCTGGAGACCTACGAGCAGGTGAGCACCGCCGACCTCGTCGACGTGATCGCGACGCTCGATCACCCGCGGATCCGGATCTGCCTCGACCCGGCGAACACCGTCGCGAATCTCGAGCTGCCGACGGACGTCACCGCGCGTTGCGCACCGTACGTCGCGAACTGGCACGTGAAGGACTTCGACTTCAGCCGCAATCCCGGCTGGGTCGGCTTCGTCTACACCGGCACGGCGCTCGGCGACGGCCGCCTCGACTACGACGGCATGCTCGCGCTGCTCCGGCCCGCCGAGCACGGCATCACCCAGATCATCGAGTTCTGGCTCCCCTGGCAGGACACCGTCCCCGCCGCGGAGCAGGCGCTCGTCACCACCCGGCTCGAAGCCGAGTGGACCCGCACCACCCTCGACCAGCTCAGGAGAAGGAACTCATGACCGACACCACCGCCACCACCGCCCCGGGCACCGCCGCCTCCGCTCTCACCGTCGCCGTCATCGGCGCCGGCGGCAAGATGGGCATGCGGGTCTCGAACAACCTGCAGAAGTCCGAGTACAACGCCCTCTACAGCGAGGCCTCGCCCGCCGGTCAGGAGCGCACCCGCGAGGCGGGCCGCGAGATCACCGCGACGCCCGACGCCGTGAAGGACGCCGACGTGGTCATCCTCGCCGTCCCCGACGTCGTGCTCGGCGCGGTCTCGGAGGACGTGATCCCGCAGATGAAGTCCGGCGCGATCATCCTCACCCTCGACCCGGCCGCCGCCTACGCGGGGCTGCTGGCGAAGCGCGAGGACATCCACTACGCCGTGGCGCACCCGTGCCACCCGTCGGTGTTCCTCGAGCGCACCACTCCTGAGGAGTGGGCCGACACATTCGGCGGCATCGCGGCGCCGCAGGAGGTCGTCGCGGCCCTCGAGGACGCGGACGACGATGTGCGGGCGATCGCGGAGAAGGTCATCTCGACCATCTACGCGCCCGTCATCGCCGTGCACTGGGTGACCGTCAAGCAGCTCGCCGTGCTCGAGCCGACCCTGGTCGAGACCATCGCCTGCATGGTCGGCGAGTTCCTCAAGGAGGCGCTGGACGAGACCGTCAACGGCGTCGGCGTGCCCTACGAGGCGGCCCGCGCGATGCTCTACGGCCACACCTGGATCGCACTGACGAACGGCCTGCGTGGCTCGAACCCGTTCTCCGAGGCGTGCCACATCGCCATGGGCTACGGCCGCGAGGCGCTCATCAAGGACGACTGGAAGAAGATCTTCGACGACTCCGAGCTCGACTCCGTCATCGCCAAGATGCTGAAGATCGACGCCGTCAAGCGCTGACCGGCGAGGGCACGGCCTGCTGATCGCGTAGCGCTCGGAGAGGGCTGCCCTCATGCTGATCGCGTAGCGCTCGGAGAGGGCTGCCTCATGCTGATCGCGTAGCGCTAGGAGTGGGCTGCCCTCGTGCTGATCGAGTAGCCCTCGCAGAGGGCGTATCGAGATCCGCCGTCGTCCGGTGGGCGGGTCTCGATACGCCGCTGCGCGGCTACTCGACCAGCATGTAAGGGGGCGCTGCGCACCCCCTCGGCCAGCAGGGAAGGCCCTAGAGGCGGACGATCATCTTGCCGGTGTTGCCGCCGCGCATCATCGAGAGGAAGGCGTCGACCGCGTGGTCGATGCCGTCGACGACGGTCTCGTCGTAGGCGATGCTCCCCTCCTGGAACCAGCCGCCCATCAGGCGGTTGAACTCCGGGGCGTGGTCGAGGTACGCCGACAGGGTGAAGCCGCGCAGGGTCAGCGCGCGGGTGATGACGTTGGCCATGTTGTCGGGGCCGGCCGGCTTCTCGGTGCTGTTGTAGCCGGCGATCGCGCCGCAGAGCGCCGCGCGTCCGCCGTCGTTGAACGCGTCGAGCGCCGCCTCGAGGTGGTCGCCGCCGACGTTGTCGAAGTACACGTCGATGCCCTCGGGCGCCGCCGCGGCGAGCTGCTCGCGGACGGGACCGGCGTGGTAGTCGAACGCGGCGTCGTAGCCGTACTTCTCCGTCAGCAGCGCGACCTTCTCGGCCGAGCCGGCGGAGCCGATGACGCGCTTCGCGCCGAGCAGGCGCGCGATCTGGCCGGCGGCCGAGCCGACGGCTCCCGCTGCGCCGGAGACGAAGACGGTGTCGCCCTCCTTCAGCCCCGCGATGGTGGTGAGGCCGACGAAGGCGGTGAGGCCGGTCATGCCCAGGACGCCGAGTCGCAGCGACAGCGGGGCGCCGGGGATCTCGGGAACGACGCGGAACGCCGAGGTCTCGGCCTGGACGATGTCGCGCCAGCCGAGCTGGTGCAGCACGACGGCGCCGACGGGGAAGTCCGGGTCGGCCGACACGGTGACGCGGCCGATCGCGCCGCCGGTCATCGTCTCGCCGAGCGCGTACGGCGGGGTGTAGCTCTTGACGTCGTTCATCCGACCGCGCATGTACGGGTCGACGGAGAGGAAGGCGTTCTCGACGCGGATCTCGCCGGCCGCGGGTTCGTCGTACTCGACCTGCGCCGTGCGGAAGTCCTCGGCGACGGGCCAGCCGACGGGGCGGCGGACGAGCTGGATCTGGGTGCTGGTGACGGTGGTCATGGAGCCTTCCGAGGGGTCGTGGGGGTGGGGATCAGGAGGCGGCGAGGCCGATGCCGAGCGCGAGGACCGCGAGCAGTCCGGGTGCCATCTGCGTGAGCGCCGCGCGCCGCTTGCCGGAGGAGGAGAGCAGCAGCACGAGGGCTGCGGCGACCATCGATCCGGTGCCGGTGAAGACGAGGGCGGCGCCGACGGCCGTGGCGCCCGAGGCGAGCACGATCACGCCGACGATCGTCACGATCGCGAGGAACAGGTTGTAGAAGCCCTGGTTGAAGGCGAGCTCCTTCGTCGACTCGGCCTCTCCTGCGGTGGTGCCGAAGGTGGAGCGGGCGCGCGGGGTCGTCCAGAGCAGCGACTCGAGCACGAAGATGTAGACGTGCAGCAGCGCCGCGAGGGCGGCGAGAACGAGTCCGATGACGATCACGACGGGACCTCCTGATTGTGTATCGCTCGGTTCACTACCGAACGGCCTCACTCTATACTGGAACGACCGGTTCACAACAGTCCGGTTCTTTCCGGCAGTCAGCAGAGGGAGTCGCCGTGGGACGCACGCAGAGCTTCGACACCGACCAGGTGGTCCGGTCGGCGCGCGCCGTCTTCTGGGACCGCGGCTTCGAGGAGGCGTCGCTGCCCGAGCTCGAGGCGGCGACCGGACTCGGCCGCTCCAGCCTCTATCACGCGTTCGGCAGCAAGCGCGGGCTCTTCGACGCGGCGGTGCAGAGCTACCTCGACGAGATCGTGCGGCCTCGGCTGGAACCGCTCATCCGGGTCGACGTCTCACCGACGGCCCTCGGGGACTACTTCTCGGGGCTGCGGGATGCGCTCGCGGATCCGCGGACCGTGTCGGCGCAGAGCGGGTGCCTCCTCCTCAATGCGGCGGGCGCGCCGATCGCGCGCGACGACGCGGTGCGCGAGGTGATCGCGGAGTACCGGGCGGAGCTGCAGCGGGCGATGCTCGCGGGGGCGGCGGCGCGGTGGCCGGGGGAGTCCGCCGAGTGGCGGGGGCGGCAGGCGGGGGTGCTGGTGTCGCTGCTGGTGACGGCGCTGGTTCTGGCGCGGGTCGATCCGGGGCAGGCGGTGGCGACAGCGGAGTCGGCGCTCGGGCTGGTGCGGGGGGACTGACGGCCCGGGGCGGCAGGCGGGGGTGCTGGTGTCGCTGCTGGTCACGGCGCTGGTTCTGACGCGGGTCGATCCGGGGCAGTCGGTGGCGACAGCGGAAGCGGCGCTGGGGATGGTGCGGGGGGACTGACGGCCCGGGGCGCTGAATGCTGGAGTGCTTGTCGCTTCGCGACATCGCTTCGTCGGTGCGAACGGGGTGGTCCCGGCACCTCGTCGCGGCTCCTTCCCGCGCGCCTGCGGCGCGCCCGCCAGGCCCGAGCCAGGAGCCGCGGCGAGGCACCGCGACCACCCCTCCGTTCGGAGGAGATGGCGGCGGCCGTGTGCTCGGGCCGGAGGGGAACGCCAGGGATCGGGCGGCGTGGGCGGATGTTCGGCTCGTGGAACCGCGTTCGGCTTGCGGGAACGGGCCGATTCGGCGTGCCGAGGGGTGTTCCGCGTGCCGGAGGTGGCCGGTGGGGACCTTCGGCTCGTGGATCGAGGGTCGGCTCGTGGAATCTCAGGGCTTCGGCGTGCCGGGGTTGGGTTCGCGTGCCCGAGGTGTCGGCGCCGCGGGTTCGGCTCGTGGAAGTGCGTCTGGCTCGCGGGATCGGGCTGTTCCGACGTGCCGAGTGTCGTTTCGCGTGCCGGAGGTGGCGGGGCGGCGGGTTCGGCTCGTGGAATCACGTTCGGCTCGCGGAATCCGATGATTTCGGCGTGCCGGGGGTGGGTTCGCGTGCCGGAGGTGGCGGGGCGGCGGGTTCGGGTCGTGGAAGTGCGGCCGGCTCGCGGATCGGGCTGTCCCGGCGTGCCGAGGCTCGTTTGGCGTGCCGGAGGTGGCGGGCGGGACGGTTCGGCTCGTGGAGTGACGTTCGGCTCGCGGAATCGGGCCGCTTCGGCGTGCCGGAGGTGGTTTCGCGTGCCGGAGGTGCGGGGCGGGCGGGTTCGGCTCGTGGAATCACGTTCGGCTCGGGGAATCCGGGGGATTCGGCGTGCCGGGGGTGGGTTCGCGTGCCGGAGGTGG
This sequence comes from Rathayibacter sp. PhB152, assembly GCF_003751395.1. Taxonomy (NCBI): domain Bacteria; kingdom Bacillati; phylum Actinomycetota; class Actinomycetes; order Micrococcales; family Microbacteriaceae; genus Rathayibacter; species Rathayibacter sp. PhB152. The sequence goes on from NZ_RJUT01000004.1 coordinate 56,114, forward strand.
TGGGGCGGAGTCCCGGCACGACGGAGGGCCGGCGGAGGGGTCTCCGCCGGCCCTCAGGAGGGGGGCGTCAGTCGGTGCCGGCGTCGAAGGCGGCGCCCTCGGAGGCGAGGTCGGTGGCGCGGCCGAGCGCGTCGGCGGCGGCGGAGCCGTTGCCCTCGGTGATCGCCTCGGACTCGCCGATCTCGAGGTGGCCGACCAGCTCGGCGGTGGAGCCGCCGACCAGGCCCGCGGCGGCGTACTGCTCGAGGCGCGAGCGGGAGTCCGCGATGTCGAGGTTGCGCATGGTCAGCTGGCCGATGCGGTCCTCGGGGCCGAAGGCGGCGTCGCCGACGCGCTCCATCGAGAGCTTGTCGGGGTGGTAGCTCAGGGCGGGGCCGGTGGTGTCGAGGATCGTGTAGTCGTCGCCTCGGCGCAGGCGCACGGTGACCTCGCCGGAGACGGCGGAGCCGACCCAGCGCTGGATGGACTCGCGCAGCATCAGCGACTGCGGGTCGAGCCAGCGGCCCTCGTACATCAGGCGGCCGAGGCGGCGGCCCTCGGAGTGGTACTGCGCGATGGTGTCCTCGTTGTGGATCGCGTTGAGCAGGCGCTCGTAGGTCAGGTGCAGCAGCGCCATGCCGGGCGCCTCGTAGATGCCGCGGCTCTTCGCCTCGATGATGCGGTTCTCGATCTGGTCGGAGTTGCCCAGGCCGTGGCGGCCGCCGATCGCGTTGGCCTCGAGGACGAGGGCGACCGGGTCGGAGTACTCGACGCCGTTGAGCTCGACCGGGCGGCCGGCCTCGAAGCGGACGCTGACCGTCTCGGCGGCGATCTCGACGTCCTCGCGCCAGGCGGCGACGCCCATGATCGGCTCGACCAGCTCCATGCCGCTGGAGAGCTCCTCGAGGCGCTTGGCCTCGTGGGTGGCGCCCCAGATGTTCGCGTCGGTGCTGTACGCCTTCTCGGTGGCGTCGCGGTAGGGGAAGCCGCGGGCGACGAGCCACTCCGACATCTCGGTGCGGCCGCCGAGCTCGTTGACGAACTGGACGTCGAGCCAGGGCTTGTAGATGCGCAGGCGCGGGTTGGCGAGCAGGCCGTAGCGGTAGAACCGCTCGATGTCGTTGCCCTTGTAGGTGGAGCCGTCGCCCCAGATGTCGACGCCGTCCTCGCGCATGGCGCGGACGAGCAGGGTGCCGGTGACGGCGCGGCCCAGGGGAGTGGTGTTGAAGTAGGTCTTGCCGCCGGAGCGGATGTGGAAGGCGCCGCACTGCAGCGCGACGAGCCCCTCCTCGACCAGGGCGCTCTTCGCGTCGACGAGGCGCGAGATCTCGGCGCCGTACTGCGCGGCGCGCGCGGGCACGCTGTCGATGTCGGGCTCGTCGGCCTGGCCGATGTCGGCGGTGTAGGTGCAGGGCACCGCGCCCTTCTCGCGCATCCAGGCGACCGCGACCGATGTGTCGAGCCCTCCCGAGAATGCGATTCCGACGCGCTCGCCCACGGGCAGACTGTTCAAGACCTTCGACATGGCTCCGATTTTAGGAGACTCGCGGGGGCTCCCGTGACGCGGCCGGACGCGCGACACCTGTCGGGTATTTCTGCTCAGGGGGATGGACGCCCGTGGTCGGGCCGTGGGAGGCTCCGCCTGGCCCGCTCGACGATGCGCGGGCCTCCTCTGCTTCCGCCCTGCGAAAGGCACTCATGCCACAGCCCACCGCCCGCCGCTTCGCGGCGCTCACGCTCACGTGCCTCCTCGCGACGGGAGGTGCCGCCGCGCTCGCTCCGACCGCGTCCGCGCTCTCGTCCGCGGTGGTCCGGACGCTCGACGCCTCCGACCCGTCGGCCGAGGCGGTCTCGACCCTCGCCGCGGGCGACCGTCTCGAGTCCGGCTCGGCGCTCACCGCCGATCAGCAGATCACCTCGCCCGACGGCGGCTACCGCTTCGTGATGCAGGGCGACGGCAACGCGGTCGTCTACGACGGCTCGGGCCGCCCGACCTTCAGCACCGAGACCGCCGGCAGCGGCTCCCGGATCGAGATGCAGTCGGACGGCAACCTCGTCGTCTACACGACCACGGGCCGCCCCGTCTGGCAGTCCGGCACCGCCGGCAACGACGGTGCCTCGCTGGCGATGCAGAACGACGGCAACCTCGTCGTCTACCGCACCGACGGCTCGGCCGCCTGGGCGTCGTTCGGTCAGGCCGCCCCGCCGGCCGTCGCCGGCGACACCCTCGCCGGTGGCGCGGCCCTGCGCTCCGGCGAGCAGCTCACCTCGAGCGACTCCCGCTCGCGCGCGGTCATGCAGGGCGACGGCAACTTCGTCGTCTACCGCGACGGCTCGGCCCGCTGGAGCTCCGGGACCTCGGGTGCGGGAAACCGCCTCGAGATGCAGGGCGACGGCAACGCGGTCGTCTACTCGGGCAGCCGCTCCCTCTGGCAGTCGAGCACCGCGGGCAACCCCGGCGCGCGCATGGTCATGCAGGACGACGGCAACCTGGTGATCTACTCGGGCAGCCGCGCGATCTGGTCGAGCACGGCGCCGACCCCGCCGCCGGCCCCGACCCCGCCGCCGTCCGGGAACGGGCAGAGCCAGCTGAACGGCGGCAGCACCCTGTACGGGAACGAGAACCTGGTCGCCGGCGACTTCCGCGCCGCGATGCAGTCGGACGGCAACTTCGCGGTCTACGGCGCGGGGACGCGCCTGCGCTGGGCGGCCGGGATCTCCGGAGCGGGCAACCGCCTGGTGATGCAGACGGACGGCAATGCGGTGATCTACTCCGCGGGCGGCTCCGCCCGCTGGCAGTCGGGCACCTCGGGCAACCCGGGTGCGCGCATGGTGATGCAGACCGACGGCAATCTCGTCATCTACCGCGCAGGCGGAGGCGCGATCTGGCAGACGAACACGAGTCGTCCCTCCCGGCCGGCCGCTGACAAGGACTGCGACGACTTCTCGAGCCCGGCTGTCGCTCAGGCTGAGTTCAACCGCTACTACCTCGACTACGGGGACGTGTTCGACCTCGATCGGGACGGCGATCGCAGGGTCTGCGAGTAGCTGTACGAGCGTGCGAAGGCCCGTCCCCCGCATGGGTGCGGGCCTTCGCCGTGTCGGCTCCGCGGCGCGCTTCCCGCAGCTGGGAGAAGCACCCTGTCGGCAGAGGAGGTGCGGCCGGCCCTTCGCGCTGGTCGAACAGCCCTGGAGGGGCGCGTTGCGCCCCGCAGTCCTCAGCAGGGAGGGTCTGCAGGCCCGTCCGTCGGCGCTGGTGGATCTCGATACGCCCGCGGTGCGGGCTACTCGATCAGCATGCATGGCCCCGTGAAGACAGGGATCCACAAGGTCGTCCTTCGGGCGCTGGTGGATCTCGATGCGCCCGCTGTGCGGGCTACTCGATCAGCACGGGCCGCGGGGCCCCGCCGCGCAGGCCGACCGCAGGCAGGAGCACGTTGTCGACGAGGGAGATCAGGTAGTCGCGGTCGACGGGCTCGCGCATCAGCAGCACGCGGTAGGAGACCATCGAGGGGGTCAGGACGGCGAGCATGTCGACGTCGACGTCGGCCGGGATCTCGCCGCGGTTGATGGCGCGGCGCAGGAGCGTGCGGTTGGCGCGGGCGCGCGGCTCCACAATGGCCTGGCGGACGGCGTCGGCCAGCTCGGGCGCCTTCGAGATCATCGCGACGACGCCGGACATGATCCGGAGCTTCCGCTCGGCGTCCTCGATGGCGCGCGGGCGGATCAGGGCGACCAGGTCGCCGCGCAGGGTGCCGGTGTCGGGGAGCGCGTCCTGGTCGATGTCGGCGCCCTTCAGGCAGGCGACGGCCTCGAGCACGAGCTCGGCCTTCGACTCCCAGCGGCGGTAGAGGGTGGCCTTGCCGGCCTTCGCACGCGCGGCGACCATGTCGATGGTCATGCCGTCGTAGCCGGTCTCGGCGAGCACGTCGAGGGCGGCGGTGAGGATCTCGCCATCGCGGTTCGGATCGCGGCGGCGCCCGGGCCGGGCCGGGGCGTCGCAGGTGGCGGCGGGGGGAGTGGGCGGCGTCATCGCGGCTTCTCCAATCGGTTCGGGAGGGTCGCGCGAACGACCCGTGTGAACACCATGCTAATTGGAGAACTCCGCAGTTCCGAAACTGGCGAGTCTCGTATATGGTCTCCTCCATGTCGCAGACCACATCACTGCCGGACTCCGCCGCCCCCGCGGTTCCGGCCCCGTCCTCCCGCCGCTGGTGGACGCTCGTCGCCGTCGGGCTCGCCCAGCTCATGGTCGTGCTCGACTCCACCGTCGTGAACATCGCGCTCCCCGCCGCCCAGGCCGACCTCGGCTTCTCGGACGGCGACCGCCAGTGGGTCGTCACCGCCTACTCGCTCGCCTTCGGCAGCCTCCTGCTGCTCGGCGGGCGCCTCTCCGACCTGATCGGCCGCAAGCGCACCTTCGTCATCGGCCTGATCGGCTTCGCCATCGCCTCCGCGCTCGGCGGCGCCGCCCCGAACTTCGAGCTGCTCATCGCGGCCCGCGCCCTGCAGGGCGTGTTCGGTGCCCTCCTCGCCCCGACCGCCCTCGCCGTGCTCACCACCACCTTCACCGTCCCGAAGGAGCGGGCCCGCGCGTTCGGCGTCTTCGGCGCGATCGCCGGGGCCGGCGGCGCGGTCGGCCTCCTCCTCGGCGGCGTGCTGACCGAGAGCTTCGACTGGCGCTGGAACCTCTACATCAACGTCGTGATCGCGGTCGTCGCGGTCATCGGCGCGATCGTCTTCGTGCCGACGATCGACCGGGTCGGCCCGCGGCCGCGACTCGACGTGCCCGGGACGATCCTCGTCTCGGCGGCCCTCTTCGGCCTGGTCTTCGGCTTCGCCAATGCGGAGACCGACGGCTGGGACTCGCCGATGACCTGGGTGCCGCTCGCGGCGGCCGTCGTGCTGCTGGTCGGCTTCGTCCTGCGCCAGCGCAGCACCGAGCACCCGCTGCTGCCGCTGCAGATCGTGCTGGACCGCGACCGCGGTGCCGCGTACCTCTCGGTGCTGATCGCCGGCGCGGGGATGTTCGGGATCTTCCTCTTCGTCACCTACTACCTGCAGGTCTCGCTCGGCTACTCGCCGATCCAGACCGGGCTGTCGTTCCTGCCGATGATCGGGATGCTCGTGCTCGCCGCGCAGCTCTCGACCAACCTGCTCCTGCCGCGCTTCGGCCCGAAGATCATGGTGACCTTCGGCATGCTGCTCGGCGTGGTCGGCATGCTCCTGCTCACCCGCCTCGACCTCGACAGCGGCTACGCGGCGGACGTGCTGCCGGCGCTGATGGTGCTCGGCTTCGCGATGGGCTCGATCATGCCCGGCTCGATGCAGACCGCCACCCGCGGAGTCGACATGCGCTTCGCCGGCGTCGCCTCGGCGATGGTCAACACCAGCCAGCAGGTCGGCGGCTCGATCGGCACCGCGCTGCTCAACACGCTCGCGGCGACCGCGGTGACCGACTACCTCCTCACGCATACCCCGACCACGGCGGCGACGGCGGCGGAGGCGGCGGTGCAGAGCTATGCGGTCGCCTACGGCTGGGGCGCGGGCTTCTTCGCCCTCGGCGCGGTGCTCTCGGTGCTGCTGTTCCGCCGCCGCTCGGCGGGGCTCGCGGTCTCGACCGGAGCCTCCGCGGAGCCGGTGCTCGCGCACTGACCGGCGGACTCCGGTCCGATCGGCGCACTCGTACGGCCGGGACTCCCGCATCAGCGTGGGCCCCGGCCGTTCGCCGTTCCCCGGACGTGTCGGCGTGTTGCGCCGCGGGTCGCCCCGGGTCGGGCGCGTGCGTAGCGTCGGGGGATGCCCGAGACCCTCGACATCGTCCACCTGCGCACGCTCGTGGCGATCGCCGACTGCGGCGGATTCGGCCGGGCGGCCGTCGCCCTGCACATCAGCCAGCCGACGGTCTCGCAGCACGTCCGCACCCTCGAGCGGCGGCTCGAGCGCACCTTCATCGAGAAGGTCGGGCGCAGGGCCCGCTTCACGTCGGCCGGCGAGCGCCTCCTGGTGCAGGCCCGCCGAATCCTGGCGGTGCACGACGATGCGCTGGAGCTGCTCGACGCGGCGAGCGAGAACCCGCTCGCCCTCGGCCTGACCGAGCCGGCCGCGGAGCAGCTGCTGCCCCGGCTGCTCGAGACGCTGCACCGCGCCTTCGACGACCGCCCGCTCACCTTTACACTCGACCGCTCCACCCACCTGGCGGAGGCGGTGGCCCGCGGCGTCGTCGATCTCGGGGTCATCCTCGGCGTGGGCGGCGACCTGCCGGGCCGCCAGGTCGCGACGCTGCCGCTCGACTGGTACTCGGCACCCGGCTGGCAGCCGCCGGAGGACGCGCCGATCCCGCTCGTCGCCTACTCCGAGCCGTGCGGGATGCGCCAGCGCGCGCTGCAGCAGCTCGGCGCCTTCGGTCACGAGGTGCGGGTGGTCGCCGAGTCGACGGGGCTGGAGGGCGTGATCGCGGCGGCCCGCGCCGGTGTCGGAGTCGCGGTGCTGCCGACCGCGCACCGCGGCACGGTCGCCGAGGGACTCGTCGAGCGGCACGACCTGCCGGCCCTGGGCTCGGTCAACCTCCGCCTCGTGTCGCGGCGCGGCCTGGCCCCGGACGTCGAGGACACGGCGCTCGCCGCCCTCGCGGAGGTCTTCGGGACCGTGCGGGCGCGGCCGGTCGCGGTGCCCGCGGGCGCGCGAGTGTGACGACCGTCGCCGGCCGCCGACGCGGGTGTGACGAATCGTTACCAACGATCGGGATCGCCGATCGGAACGCATCCGGAATCATCGTTGGACGCCCGGAGCACCGCGCCCGTAGCGTCGGAGCCATGACGTTCCCGCCCGCCCTCACCGCCGCTGCGCCGCTCGGCGCGACCGGTGCAGCGAGCCGCGGGAGCATCGGCACTCGAATGTCCTCGGACGGGAACCCCTTCGCGCCGGTGCGCGGATGTTCCTGTCCGGTCTCCCGCTGACGCCTCCGCGTCGCCCGACTCCTCCGCCCGACGGCCGGCCCTCGCCGCTCCCGTCCCGGCCTCTGCGCGCCGCCGCCCGCCTCCGCGGCCGCCGCGCGTCCCTCTCTCCGCGCCGTCCCGCGCTCCTCCGGCGTGCCCGCGCGCCTCCGATGCGCCTCCGCACCCTCTCGAAAGGACCTCCCATGACCGTCGAGTTCATCTCCGCGATCAACGTCAACCACTCCAACGAGGTCAACGGCCTCGCGGACCCGGCCATCGACGTGGCCTACCTGCGCCGCTACTCCCGGATCCTCGAGGACGGCGGCTTCGACTACACGCTGGTGCCCTACGGCTCGGCCGGGCACGACCCGTTCACGATCGCCGCCGCCGTGACCCAGTACACCGAGCGCCTGAAGCCGATCGTCGCGCTGCGGCCCAACACCGTCTACCCGACCGTCGCGGCGAAGGCGCTCGCCACCCTCGACCAGCTCTCGGGCGGACGGGCCGTCGTGCACTTCATCGCCGGCGGGAACGACCACGAGCAGGCCCGCGAAGGGGACCGGCTGAGCAAGTCCGAGCGCTACGCGCGGCAGGAGGAGTACCTCCGCATCCTCCGGAAGGTCTGGTCGGCGACCGAGCCGTTCGATCACGAGGGCGAGTACTACCGCTTCGAGGACTTCGTCTCGCGGGTGCGGCCGGTGCGCGGCACCATCCCCATCTCGGTCGGCGGCTCGAGCGACGAGGCCTACCGCCAGGGCGGCGCGCTCGCGGACATCTTCGGCCTGTGGGGCGAGCCGCTGGCCGACACCCAGCAGCAGATCGACCGGATCGCGGACGCGGCGCTCGCCGCCGGCCGCGCCGACACCCCGCGCACCTGGGTCACCTTCCGGCCGATCCTCGCGCCGACCGAGGAGCTCGCCTGGGAGAAGGCGCACCGGATCCTCGGCATCCTGCAGAGCCGCGGCGGCACGACGAACCCGCGGAAGGGCGAGAAGGGGCTCTGGGTGCAGACGCCGAGCGCCACCGGCCCGGCGAACGTCGGCTCGCAGCGCCTCCTCGACATCGCGCGGCGGAAGGACCTGCACGACCGGGCGCTCTGGACGCCGACCGCGACCGCCACCGGGGCGGCCGGCGCCTCCACGGCGCTCGTCGGCACGCCGGAGACGGTCGCCGCGGCGATCCTCGACTACGTCGACCTCGGTGCCGACCTGATCTCGATCCGCGGCTACGACAACCTGAACGACGCGGTCGACTACGGCCGGTACGTCATCCCTCTGGTGCGCCAGGAGCTCGCGCACCGCGAGGCGACCGGGCGCCGCGGCGAGATCGTCGCGCAGCCGCCGCTCGAGGCCGAGCTCGCCGGGGCGATCGCGTGACGCTGCTCACGGGACAGGCCGCCACGGTCCGCTCCGCCGCCGAGGTCCTGCCCGCGCCCGATGTCTCCGACCGCGCGCTCGCCCGGGTCACGGCTCGCCTGGCCGAGACCGCCGAGCACTACGACCGCACCGCCGAGTTCCCCTGGCAGGGGATCCAGGCCGTGCACGAGGCGGGACTGCTCTCCCTCGGAGTCGGTACCCGCTACGGCGGCACGCCCCCCTCCACCGTCGACCTCGTGCGCGTCTTCGGCGCGCTCGGCCAGGGCGACCCGGCGGTCGCGCTGATCTCGGCGATGACCGTGCTGCAGCACGCCGCGCAGGACCGTGCCGCGCTGTGGCCGGAGGAGCTCTACCGCTCGGTGCTCGCCGACTCCGCCGAGCGCCCCGTGCTGCTCAACGCGGTGCGCGCCGAGCCCGAGTGGGGCGCTCCGGCCCGGGGCGGCCTGCCCGCAACGACGATCCGCCGCGACGGCGACGGCTGGCTGCTCGAGGGCCGCAAGGGCTTCGCCACCGGCTCGGAGGGGCTGGCGTACCACCTGGTCTGGGCGGTCGATCACGGCGGGGCGTCGGGCGAGCCCGAGCTCGCGCACGCGATCGTGCCCGGCGACGCCCCGGGCGTCCGGATCGAGCGGACCTGGGACCACCTGGGCCAGCGGGCCACGAGCACGCACGACGTGCTCTACGAGCAGGTGCGCCTGCCGTTCGAGCACTTCCGCGGCACGCCCCGCTCGCAGCTCGCGCCCGAGGCCGGGGCGGCCGGCGGCTTCGGCCTCGCCGTTGCGGCGCTCTACGTCGGCGTCGGACGGGCGGCGCAGAGTTTCTTCGTCCGCTTCGCGAACGAGCGGGTCCCGACCTCGCTCGGCCGGCCGATCGCCACGACGGAGCGGATCCGCTCGGTCGCCGGCGAGATCCAGGCGCAGCTGGTGCAGGCCGAGGAGGTGCTGCTCTCACTGGCCGCGCGAGTGGACGCGGGTGATCCGTGCGCCGCCGAGCGCCTCGTGGTCGGCAAGCTGCTCGCCACCCGCTCGGCCGTCACCGCGGTCGAGACGGCCGTCGCGGCGCTCGGCAACCCCGGCCTCACCCGGCACCACCCGCTCGAGCGGCACCTCCGCGACGTCCTCGCCTCCCGGGTGCACCCGCCGCAGGACGACGCCGCCCTCCTGATCGCCGGCACGCGCTCGCTCGCGGCCGCCGCGCTCTGACAGCCCGCACTCCGACACCCCGCACTCCGACTTCTCTGCACGGGAGACCACCGCCATGACGTTCCACCGCTCACGCCCCCTCCGACGATCGGGCACCGCCGCCGCGCTCGCCCTCGCCTCCGCGCTGGCCCTCACCGCCTGCTCGGGCGCCTCGGGCGCGGGCACGGCCGCCGACGACGCGACCCCCGTCGACGGTGGCCGGCTCTCGCTCGCCTTCTTCCCCGACAACGCCGCGTTCTCCTGCGTCGACCCGTTCCAGACCTACTGGATCGAGCACCGCACGGTGATCCGCAACGTCGCCGACTCGCTCACCGACCAGGATCCGGAGACCGGCGAGATCCAGCCCTGGCTCGCGACCGACTGGAGCGTCAACGACGCGGGCACGGAGTACACCTTCGACCTGCGCACCGACGTCACCTTCTCGGACGGCACGACCTTCACCGCGGAGAGCGTGAAGACCTCGTTCGACAACGACAAGGCGACCCTCGCGCAGCTGCCCTCGGCCTACGGCGGCGTCTACCTCGCCGGCTACTCGGGCACGGAGGTCGTGGACGCCGACACCGTGAAGGTCGTCTTCTCCACGCCCAACGCCGCGTTCCTGCAGGGCACCTCGACCACCAACCTGGCGATCCTCGCCGCCTCCTCCTACGAGAAGACGCCCGAGGAGCGCTGCCTCGGCGGGATCGTCGGCTCCGGTCCGTTCACGCTGACCGGCTACACCCCCGGCACCGGCATCACGCTGGACAAGCGCGACGGGTACGCCTGGGGCTCGGCCCTGCGCGAGAACACCGGGGAGGCGCACCTCAACGGGATCGACATCAGCTACGTCGCGGAGGACAGCGTCCGCGTCGGGCAGCTGACCAGCGACGAGATCGACATCGCCTGGCCGCGGAACCCGATCTCGGAGAACGACCAGGCCGTGATCACGGGCTCCGGCGACACGGTCGAGAGCCGCTCGCTGCCGGGCCCCGCGAGCAACTACTACCCGAACGTCGCCGAGGGGAAGATCCTCTCGGACGAGAAGGTGCGGCAGGCCGTGCAGAAGGCGATCGACCGCGAGACGTACGCGACGACGGTCTTCGGCGCCGGCTACCCGGCCGCGACCAGCATCTACAACACGACCACGCCGTTCTTCAAGGACCAGTCGTCGAAGCTCGCCTTCGACGCCGAGGGCGCGGGCGAGCTGCTGGACGAGGCGGGCTGGGAGCTCGGCGACGACGGCTACCGCTCGAAGGACGGGCGGCGGCTCACGCTCTCGGTGCCGATCGTCACCCAGTTCGGTGCCGGCGATCAGCTGATCCAGGACCAGCTGAAGCAGGTCGGCATCGAGCTCGAGCTGAACGTGATCACCAACGCCCAGCGCGCCGACGTGCTGAACAGCGGCGACTACGACCTGATCTCGACCTACTACACGCGGGCCGACCCGGGAGTGATCCAGTGGATCATCGACTCCCGCTACGCCGGCTCGAAGGCGCAGGCGACGAACGGCCTCAACGCCGAGCAGGCCGCGACCGTGCAGGCCCTGCTCGACGAGGGCGTGCAGACGGTCGACACCGCGGCGCGCGCCGAGGTCTACGGCGAGCTGCAGGACTACCTGATCGACAACGCTTTGGTCTTCCCGTTCGCCGAGCGGGTCCAGCTGGCGGGCGTCTCATCGGCGGTGCACGGCTTCCGCTTCACCTCGGAGGCGTTCGGCGACTTCGCCGACGCCTGGATCCAGCCGTGACCGCGCTCGGCTCGGCACCGGCGGCGGCGGCTCCGAGGATCGCTCCGGGGAGGCCGGGCGCCCGCTCGGCCCCCTCGGGCCTCGGCCGCTACCTCCTCGGCCGGCTCGGCCAGGCGGTGCTGGTGCTCTGGGCCGCGTACACCGTGACCTTCGCGGTGCTCTGGCTGCTGCCGAGCGACCCGCTGGCGCTCCTGCTCTCGGCCAACAACGTCGAGGTGGACTCGCTCACCCCGCAGCAGCTCGCGGAGGCCCAGGCGCGCTACGGGCTGGATCAGCCGGTCTGGCAGCAGTACGCGACGATGCTCTGCGACGCGCTGCGGGGCGACTTCGGCACCTCGATCACCAAGGGGATCCCGGTCACCGACCTGATCGCGGAGAAGCTGCCCGGCACCCTGCAGCTCAGCGCCCTGGCGATCGGCCTCGCGCTGATCGGCGGCACCGTGCTCGCGTACCTGGCGGCGTACGTCCGCTGGGCGCCGCTGAAGACGCTGCTCGGCCGGCTGCCCTCCGCGGGTGTGGCGTTCCCCGGCTTCTGGATCGGCCTGCTGCTCATCCAGTTCTTCGCCTTCTCGCTGCACCTGCTGCCCTCCACCGGCAGCGCGACCCCGGCGAGCCTGATCCTGCCGGCGGTGACCATGGCGATCCCGACCTCGGCGATGCTCGCCCAGGTGCTGATCCGGAGCTTCGCGGACGTCGAGGCGGAGGCCTACATCACCACGGCCCGCGCCAAGGGCCTCTCCCGCGGCGCGGTGCAGTGGCGGCACGCCTTCCGCAACGCCTCGCTGCCGACGCTGACGATCCTCGGGATCCTGGCCGGCAACACCGTCACGGGAGCGATCGTCGCCGAGACGATCTTCGCCCGGCAGGGCATCGGCACGCTCGCCCAGGAGTCGGTGCTCACCCAGGACGTGCCGGTCGTCCAGGCGATCGTCGTGCTGGCGGCCGTCGTGTTCGTCGGCATCAACCTCCTGGTCGACCTGCTCTACCCCCTCCTCGATCCGCGCATCACCTCGACACCGAAGGCGAGCCGACCATGACTCTCGAACTCACCCGGCCCGAGGCGCTCGTCGTCCCCGAGCCGCTCACCCGCGCGGCGCACGGCCGGGGCGCCCGCCGCGTGCGGATCCTCCGCCTGCTGCTGCGCCGCCCGGGCTTCGTCCTGGCGCTGGTCTTCGTGCTGTTCGTCCTGGCCTCGGCGATCGCTCCCGCGCTCTTCACCGGCGCCGACCCGACCGCTACCGCGCCGGCCGACAAGCTGCAGGCGCCGAGCCTCGTGCACCTCTTCGGCACCGACGAGCTGGGCCGCGACCTGTTCGCGCGGGTCCTGCACGGCGGGGCGCTGACGGTGCAGGCGACGGTGATCGCCCTCGCGATCGCCCTGGTCGGCGGGCTGACGCTCGGCGTGGTCTCCGGCTCCGCGGGCGGAGTGGTGGACGCGGTGATCATGCGCGTGGTGGACGTGCTGCTCGCGATCCCCGGGCTGCTGCTCGCCCTGGCGATCGTGACGGCGATCGGCTTCGGCACGCTGCCGGTGGCGCTCGCCGTGGGCATCGGCATCCTGCCCGGCTTCGCGCGCACCACCCGCGCCGAGGTGCTCCGGGTGCGCACGCTGCCCTACGTCGAGGCCGCGCGCACCGGAGGTGCGAGCCGGCTGCGCGTGCTCGTGCGGCACGTGCTGCCCAACTCCTGGGGGCCCGTGGCCGTGCTGGCCGTGCTCGATCTGGGCACCGCGATCATCGCGATCGCCGCGCTGAGCTTCCTCGGCTTCGGCGCGGCGCCGCCCGCAGCGGAGTGGGGGACGCTGATCTCCAGCGGCCGCAACTACCTCGTCACCAGCCCGTGGCTCTCGCTGCTGCCGGGGCTCTTCGTCGGGCTGCTGGTCTTCGCGCTCAACCACGTGGCCAAGAGCCTCGAGGAGGTGCAGCGATGAGCGCCGGCGTGGTCCCCTCCGCAGGGCCCGCCGCGGCCGGCCCGCTCGTGCGGCTCGACCGGCTCAGCGTCGCCTACGGCGAGCGCACCGTCGTGCACGAGGTCTCGCTCGAGATCGCGCCCGGCGAGATCGTCGCCGTGGTCGGCGAGTCCGGCTCGGGCAAGTCGACGACCGCGAACGCTGTGCTCGGCCTGCTGCCCTCCGGCGGCCGGATCACCGGCGGGTCGATCGCGCTCGCCGGCGAGGACGTGACGCACGCGGCGGAGAAGCGGCTCCGGCACCTGCGCGGGCGGTTCGTCGGCCTCGTCCCGCAGGACCCGATGGTCGGGCTGAACCCGACGCTGCGCATCGGCGCCCAGGTGGCGGAGGCGGTGCGCCTGCGCGGCGTCGACCGCCGCTCCGTCGACGCCGAGGTGCTCGAGGCGCTGCGGCAGTCGGGCATCGACGATCCGGAGCTGCGCGCCCGGCAGTACCCGCACGAGCTGTCCGGCGGGCTGCGCCAGCGGGCGCTGATCGCGATCGCGCTGGCCGGCCGGCCGCGGCTGATCATCGCCGACGAGCCGACCTCGGCCCTCGACGTCACCGTGCAGAAGCGCCTGCTCGACCACCTGCAGTCGCTCGTCCGCGAGCAGGGCATCGCGCTGCTGATCATCACCCACGACCTCGCCGTCGCCGCCGACCGGGCCGACCGCGTCCTCGTGCTGCGCGAGGGACGGGTGGTGGAGCAGGGCCCGCCCGCGCAGATCCTGGTCGCGCCGAGGGAGGAGTACACCCGCGAGCTGCTCGCGGCGGCGCCCGGACTCGGCGGCGAGCTCGTGCCGCGCTTCGAGCACGTCGAGCCCGATCCGGTGATCGTCCGGGTCGAGAACGTCGTCAAGGACTTCGCGCTGCCGGGCCGCCGCCCGCCGTACCGCGCGCTCGACGACGTCTCCTTCTCGATCCGCGCGGGGCAGACCCTCGCGCTGGTGGGGGAGTCGGGCTCGGGCAAGACGACCGCGCTGCGGATCGCCCTCGGCGTCGAGCGGGCGTCGAGCGGCCGGGTGCTCGTGGAGGGGGAGGACCTCACCGCGGCGAGCGACCGGCAGTGGCGGCCGCTGCGCCGGCGGATCCAGCTGGTGCAGCAGAACCCGTTCGCCGCGCTCGACCCGCGCTTCACGGTGCTGGAGTCGGTCGTCGAGCCGCTGGTCTCCTTCCGGATCGGCGACCGCGCCTCGCGGCTGGAGCGGGCCCGCGAGCTGCTCGACCGGGTCGGGCTGCCCGGCTCCTTCCTCTCCCGGCTGCCCGCGGAGCTCTCCGGCGGTCAGCGCCAGCGCGTCGCGATCGCCCGCGCGCTCGCCCTCGGCCCGGACCTCGTGCTCCTCGACGAGCCGGTCTCCGCGCTGGACGTGTCCGTGCAGGCGCAGATCCTCGAGCTCCTGGTCGAGCTGCAGCGCGACCTCGGCGTCGCCTACCTCTTCGTCTCGCACGACCTCGCCGTCGTCGCCGAGGTCTCCCACGAGGTCGTCGTCCTCGACCGCGGGCGGGTGCAGGAGGCAGGCGCCACCGCCCGCGTCTTCGGCGCGCCCGCGGCGGAGTACACCCGCACCCTGCTCGCGGCGATCCCCGGCCGAGCGGCGGTGCGCCCGTGAGCGGCCGCTTCCTCGTGATCGGCGGCGGGGCCGTCGGCTCCGTCCTCGCCGCGCAGCTGCATCTGGCCGGGCAGCCGGTCGTGCTCGTGGCGCGCGGGGAGCACCTGCGGCTCCTCCGCGAGAACGGGCTGCGCGTGCGCCGGCCCGCGGGCGACGAGATCGTGCGGCTGCCCGTCGCCGGTGGCCCGGCGGAGACGGCGCCCGCGCGCGGCGACGTCCTCGTGCTCGCGGTGAAGGCGCAGGACGCGGAGGCGGCGCTCGCCGAATGGGCCTGGACCCCGCTCGCCGGGGGCGGGGCCGGCGCCGGGCTGCCGGTGCTGACCCTGCAGAACGGACTCGCCACCGAGGACAGCGCGCTGCGCCGCTTCGCCACGGTCTACGGGGTGTCGATCGGCATCGCCGCCAGCTTCCTGGTGCCCGGCGAGGTCGTCTCGCCCTCCTTCCCGACGGTCGGCGTGCTCTGGATCGGCCGGCACCCCGACGCCGCCGACCCGCGGGTGGAGGAGTACGCCGCGATCCTCCGCGGTGCCGGCTTCGCCGCCCGCGCCGTGCCCGACATCGGCGCCTGGAAGGCCCGCAAGCTGCTGGCCAACGCGGCCAACGGCCTCGACCTGTTCGAGGGCCCGGCCGAGCAGCACGCCGCCGCGCGCGAGCTGCTCGTCGCGGAGGCGCGCGTGGCCCTCGCCGCGAACGGCCTCGCGGTCGCGGCCGACGACGGCACCCGCCTCGCCGTCGATCCCGTACCCGGCCACACCGCCGGCCGGCTGTCGACCTGGCAGAGCGCCGCCCGCGGCACGAGCAGCGAGATCGACCACCTCACCGGCGAGATCGTGCTGCTCGCCCGCCGCGCCGGCGTGCCGACCCCTCTGAACGAGCGCCTGCAGCTCCTGCTCGGCCTGCACGGCCGCGCCGCGGCCGCCGCGCCCCTCCCGCTCGCGGATCTGCTCGCCCCCGTCCCCGTGCTCGTCGAGTAGCGCCGTCCTCCTGCTGGTCGAGCAGCCCGGTCCTCATGTTGGTCGAGTAGCCCCGCAGGGGCGTATCGAGACCCACCCCCCTCCGAACACTCACCCGCCCGTCCTTCCGCCTTACCAAGGAGCCCCCCCATGCCCCTCACCCACCCGCCCACCGCCGCCCGCGCCTTCGACGAGCCCGAGGGCATCGCCCAGCGCGGCACCCTCGTCGTCCTCGGCGGCCGCGGTGAGACCCCGGCCGTCTACGAGCGCTTCGGCACCCGCATCGCCCGCGACGCCTACCGCGTCCGCGCCTTCGGCGACGCGACGGCCCCCGGCGTCCGCGACGCCGCGCTCGCCGTCCTCCGTGACCCCGCGACCATCGCGCCGCTCGTGCTCGTCGGCTCCGACGCCGGCGCGGCGGTCGCCCTCGAGCTCGCCGCGACGGAGCCGGTCGACGCCGTCGTCCTCGCCGGCCTGCCCGTCCGCGCCGAGGGCGGCGAGGGGATCGGCGAGCGGACCGCCTGCCCGAACCACGCCGGCGTCCTCGAGCGCGAGACCGACTCCGCCGCGCGCGACGCCGCCCTCCCGCCCGAGCTGCTCGCGGTCGCCGCGAGCGCCGTCGCCGTCCCGCTGCTCGCGCTGCACGGCGCGGCCGACGCGATCAGCCCGCTCGCGGAGGCGGTCGCCGTCTACCGCACCGCCCCGCGGGCCGAGATCCACGTCCTCGCCGACGGCCGCCACGACGCGCTCAACGACGCGACGCACCGCTCGGCCGCCGCGACGGTGGTCCTCTTCCTCGAGCGGGTGAAGGCGTCGGCCGCCGCCGCGCCGATCATCGAGCGGATCGCGGAGTGAGCGCGCTCGCCCCTGCCGCGGATTCCACCGACGACACCGCCGTCGACCCCACCCCCGTCGAGATCACCGCCGACGTCCCCACCGCCGACCGGTCCGGCTTCTCGCCCGGCGGCACCCCGCTCGGCGTCGTGCGCGCGCGCTCGGTCGACGACGTCCGCGCCGCGCTCCGGCACGCCTCCGCCCACGGCATCCCCGTCGTCACCCGCGGCGCCGCCAGCGGACTCGCCGGCGGCGCCAGCGCGGGGGAGGGCGTCCTCGTCCTCGACGTCTCGGGCCTGGACCGCATCCTCGAGATCGACCCCGTCGACGGCGTCGCCCGCGTCGAGCCGGGCGTCATCACCGCCGATCTCGACCGCGCCGCCGCCGTGCACGGCCTCCTCTACGCTCCGGACCCCGGCAGCGTCGAGATCGCGACGATCGGCGGCACCATCGCCACCAACGCCGGCGGCCTGCGCGGCGCGAAGTACGGAGTCACCCGCGACGCCGTCCTCGCGCTCGACGTCGTCCTGGCCGACGGCTCGCTCGTCCACCTCGGCCGCGACACCGTGAAGGGCGTCGTCGGCCTCGACCTCACCGCGCTCGTCGTCGGCTCCGAGGGCAGCCTCGGCGTGGTGGTCGGCGCGACCCTCCGCCTCCTGCCCCGGCCGTGGGCGACCGCGACCGCGGCCGCCTTCTTCGCCGACGTCGCCGCGGGCGCCGAGGCCGCCGTCGCCCTCGCCCGCGCCGGCCTGCGCCCGAGCGTTCTCGAGCTGGTCGACGACCGCACGCTCGAGGCCATCGACGCCCTGCGCGGCTCCACCCTGGCCGGCCGCGGCGGCGCCTTCCTCCTGGTGCAGACCGACGGCTTCGGCGCCGCCGAGGAGATCGCCGAGGTGCGCGCGGTGCTCGCCGCGACCGCGCTCAGCGTCGAGACCACCCTCGACCCGGCCGAGGGTCTCGCCCTCGCGAGCGCCCGCCGCGACGCCCTGCCCGCGATCGAGGCCCGCGGTCGCGTGCTGATCGAGGACATCGCCGTGCCCCGCTCCCGCCTCGCCGAGGCGATCCGCCGCGTGCACGCCATCGCCGCGGACACCGGCGCCGACGTCTACGTCTTCGCCCACGCCGGCGACGGCAATCTGCACCCGATCATCCGCCTGCGCGACGACTCCGAGCGGTCCCGCCGCCAGGCCGACGCCGCGGCCGAGGCCGTCTTCGCGCTCGCCCTCGACCTAGGCGGCACCGTCAGCGGCGAGCACGGCGTCGGCGCCCTCAAGCGCGACTGGGCCCGCCGCGAGCTCGGCCCCGACGTCGTCGCCCTGCAGCGCGCGGTGCAGCGGGTCTTCGATCCGCAGGGCATCCTGAATCCCGGTACCGCGCTGTGAGCGCACCCCTCGAGAGGACCGACATGACCACCACCCTCCGCTCCCACGTGCTCGTCACCCCCGACGAGCTGGAGGCGGCGCTCGCGTCGCCCGAGCCCCCGCTCGTCCTCGACGTGCGCTGGCGCCTCGACCGGCCCGACGGCCGCCCCGCCTTCCTCGAGGGCCACGTCCCCGGTGCCGTCTACGTCGATCTCGACCACGAGCTCGCCGCGCACGGCGCCCCCGAGGACGGCCGCCACCCCCTGCCGCCGGTCGAGGCGCTGCAGGAGTCGGCGCGCCGCTGGGGCCTGCGTCAGGGTCAGGCCGTCGTCGTCTACGACGACCTGAAGAACCTCTCCTCCGCGCGGGCCTGGTGGCTGCTGCGCGCCGCCGGAGTCGCCGACGTGCGCCTCCTCGACGGCTCGCTCCGCGCCTGGACCGGCTCGGGCCGCGCGCTGGAGTCGGGCCCCGTTTCGCCGGTCGTGGGCGACGTCGAGCTGGCCTACGGCGCCCTGCCGGTGCTCGACATCGACGAGGCCGCCGCGCTGCCGTCCTCCGGCGTCCTCCTCGACGCCCGCGCCCCCGAGCGCTACCGCGGCGACGTCGAGCCGATCGACCCCCGCGCCGGCCACATCCCCGGCGCTCTGAACGCCCCCGCGACGGGCAACGTCGACGCCGACGGCCGCTTCCTCGACGCCGCCGCCCTGCGCACCCGCTTCGAGTCCCTCGGCGTCCGCCCCGACGCCCCCGTCGGCGTCTACTGCGGTTCCGGAGTGACCGCCGCCGCCGACGCCGTCGCCCTCACCCTCGCCGGCTTCGCCCCGTCCCTCTACCCCGGCTCCTGGTCCCAGTGGTCGAACACGGTCGGGCGCCCCGCCGCCACGGGTCCGGACGCGTAGGGCGCCGCAGGCTGGTCGAGTTGCGTGAAGCGCACCCCATGCTGGTCGAGTAGCGCGCAGCGCGTATCGAGACCCACCCTCCGGGGGAGGGCCGACACCCGTGAGCACGTCGACATCGCGACGAGCCGACACGGGATCTCGATACGCGCCCTGCGGGCGCTACTCGATCAGCATGAACGCCCTGCGCGTGGGCGTCGGCCGCCCCACGCGGGCGAAGTACGCGGCCGCCCCATGCTGGTCGAGTAGCGCTCTGCGCGTATCGAGACCCGCCCCCGACCAGAACATCAGCCCAGAGCCCCGCTCACCGCTCATCACTCCGCAGAACTTGTCGTAGCGGCCACTCGAGTGCGACGACTTCTGCGCACTCACGGCCGCGAGCGCGGTCAGGGCCGTCGACTCCTCAAAAGTTGCGGTAGTCGCGCCCGGATACCGCAACTTCTGCGTACTCGCCGGCGCCGCGTGCGCCCGCGTCGAGTCGGCTCCGCCGCTGACTCAGCAGAAGTCGCGGTGGTCGCGTTCGACTACCGCAACTTCTGAGGAGTGGGGGCCGGCCGCCGGCCGTCAGCCCAGGCGGGAGTGCTCGCCGAGGTGGTGCCACGTCCGGTTGTGGTACACCAGCGGCGCCGTGGCGTCGGAGTCGTCGGGGACGTGCGCCTCGAGGGCGTGCACGGCGACGATCGTCGACGAGCCGGCCTCCATGCGGTTGATGACGGTGCCGCGGATCCACGCGGACGCGCCGGGGAAGTACGGCTCGCCGGTGGGCAGCCGCGACCAGATCGAGGTGTCGGCGAAGCGGTCGATGCCGCTGGTCGAGCCGAGGCGGGCGAGGTCGAGCTGCTCGGCGCCGAGCAGGTGCACGACGAGGGTCTCGGACGCCTGGATGGCCGGCGAGCTCGACGAGGCCGACGACAGCGAGAAGACGAACAGCGGCGGCTCGGCGCTCACGGAGAAGACGGAGGTCGCGGTCAGCGCGACCGGCCCGGTGCCCGGGTCCGCGGTGATCAGCGCCACCCCCGCGGCGTGGTTGCGGAACGCGAGCTTGAAGTCCGCGGGCGAGAGCCCGGCGAAGGCGGCGTGCGGCCGGCCGTCGGCAGGTGCGGACCCGACGGACGCGGCGGGCTCGGGCGCGGCGGTGTCGGACGCGGTGGCGAGGTTCTCACGGCTCATCGGAGACTCCAGATCGATCGGGGATGCGGCGCGGAACGGGCCCGTCATCGCGCCGCAGCACGGCCCCTCCAGCCTGTCGCACCGGGCGGAGTCCGTTCGCCTCATTGCGGAGTATGACACTCCCGCCTCCGCCCCCCCCGAAGCCCGCACCGCTCGTCCGATCTGCAGGCGACGCGACGTCGAGAGCCCTCCCACCCGCGCACGGGGGCGGCACCCCCCCCGGATCGCCTGCAGATCGAACGCCCGCCACCTCTACCCCCCGCGTCCGCTCGAGGCGCAACCCGTGGCACCCCCGGCCGCACGCGCGCAGACTCGACACCATGGCCCACCGCCCTCGCGAATCGAGCACCCGCCCCGAGAACAAGACCTGCGCCTCCTGCGGCCGCGAGATCGAGTGGCGCGCGAAGTGGGCGCGCGACTGGGAGAACGTCCGCTACTGCTCCGACGCCTGCCGCCGCCGCGGCGTCGGCCCGGAGGAGGCGCGCCTCGAGGAGGAGATCCGCACCGTCCTCCTCGCCCGCGCCGCGTCCGCCACCGCCTGCCCGTCCGAGGTCGCCCGCCGCGTCGGGGGAGAGGAGTGGCGGCCGCTGATGGAGCCGGTCCGCCGCGCCGCCCGCCGCCTCGTCGATCGCGGCGAGATCGACATCGTGCAGGGCGGTCAGATCGTCGATCCCTCCCGCGCGAAGGGGCCGATCCGCCTGCGCCGCCGACCCGGGGGACCGCTGTCGCCCGACGGCGGCGCCCGCTAGCCTCGCTGACATGCCCAGCAGCGACGCCGTCGTCCTCACCGTCCCCGGACCGCACGGCGACCGGGAGGTGCGCGTCTCCAGCCCGGGCCGCGTGCTGTTCCCGGAGCCGGGCATCACCAAGCGCGAGGTGGCGGAGTACCTGATCGCGGTCGGCGAGGCCTTCGTCGCCGCCAACGGCGACCGGCCGATCTCGCTGCAGCGCTTCTCCTCCGGCATCGACGGCGACCAGTTCTTCTCCAAGAACCCGCCCAAGGGCGCACCGGAGTACGTCCGCTCCGTCCCCGTCACCTACCCGAGCGGCCGAGTGCACCCGCAGCTCGTGATCGACGAGCCCGCCGTCGCCGTGTGGGCCGCGCAGATGAACACCCTCGTCTTCCACCCGTGGGCGTCCCGGGCCGAGGACTCCGACCGGCCCGATCAGCTCCGCATCGACCTCGATCCGCAGCCGGGCACCGATGTCGTCGACGCGGTCGTCGCGGCCCACGCGCTCCGCGAGGTGCTGCGCGAGGCGGGCCTGGAGTCGTTCGTGAAGACCTCCGGCAATCGCGGGCTGCACGTGTTCGCGCCGATCGTGGCCGAGCACGAGTTCCTCGACGTGCGGCACGCGGTGATCGCCGCCGGTCGCGAGCTCGAGCGGCGGATGCCCGAGCAGGTCACGACGGCGTGGTGGAAGGAGGAGCGCGGCGAGCGGATCTTCGTCGACTTCAACCAGGCCAACCGCGACCGCACGATGGCCGGCGCCTACAGTCCGCGGCCGCTCGCGCACGCTCCGGTCTCCTGCCCGGTGGAGTGGGAGGAGCTCGACGGGATCGATCCGACCGCGTTCACGATCCGCACCGTTCCCGAGCGCCTGAGCACGACCGGCGACCCCTGGGCGCGGATGCACGACGCCCCCGGCACGCTCGACGCGCTGCTCGGCTGGTGGGAGCGCGACCTCTCCGCGGGCCTCGGCGAGCTGACCTTCCCGCCCGACTTCCCGAAGATGCCGGGCGAGCCGCCCCGCGTCCAGCCCAGCCGCGCGAAGAAGCCGGCGGCGGAGTCCGCGGAGGTCGACGCCGAGTAGCGTCAGCCCAGCACGTCGCCCAGGTCGTACGCGGTCGGCTGCTCCAGCTGCGCGAAGGTGCACGAGCCGGCGTCGCGGTCCGGCCGCCAGCGCTCGAACTGCACGGTGTGCCGGAACCTCGATCCCTCCATCTGGTCGTAGCGCACCTCGAGCACCGTCTCCGGCCGCAACCGGACGAAGGAGGTGTCGCGGCTCCCGGAGAAGCGGCTGCGCTCGCCGTCGCCGCGCACCGCCTCGCCGTCCGCGTCGCGCTCGACGACGTCGGCGAGCTCGTCGATCAGCTCGACGCGCCGGGCGTCGGTGAAGGCGGAGGCGCCGCCCACCTGCCGCAGCGTCCCGTCGGCGTCGTACAGGCCGAGCAGCAGCGAGCCGAGCCCGGGCTTGGAGGTGTGCTCGCGGTAGCCGATCGCGATGACGTCGGCCGTGCGGTGGTGCTTGACCTTGAGCATCGTCCGCTTGCCCGGCGCGTAGGGCGCGGCCAGCGGCTTGGCGATCACGCCGTCCAGCCCCGCGCCCTCGAACCGCTCCAGCCAGTCGCGGGCGAGCGCCTCGTCGGCGGTGGTCCGGCCGAGGTGCACCGGCGGGGTCACTCCGTCCAGCAGTGCGGCGAGCGCCTCGCGCCGCGCCGAGTACGGCTCGTCGAGCAGGCTCCGGCCGTCCACGGCGAGCAGATCGAAGGCGACGAGCATCGCCGGGGTCTCGGCCGCGAGCGTCGCGACGCGGCTGGCCGCCGGGTGGATGCGCTGCGAGAGCAGCTCCCAGTCGAGCCGCTGCGCGCCGCCGGGCCCGGTCGCCAGCACGATCTCGCCGTCGAGGACGCAGCCGTCGGGCAGCAGCCGGAGGAACGCCTCGACCAGCTCGGGGAAGTAGCGGGTGAGCGGCTTGGAGCCGCGGCTGCCGATCTCGCAGACCCCGCCGGAGACGGAGACGATGGCGCGGAAGCCGTCCCACTTCGGCTCGTAGGAGTAGCCGCCGTCGACCGCGTCCTGCGCGGGCACCGCGGCGACCGCCTTGGCGAGCATCGGGGCGAGGGGGAGGGGGAACGGGAGGTCCATCCTGCGATCATCCTCGCCGCAGCAGCCCCGGCGCACCCCTCCCTCAGAGGCTCCTCCCCAGGGTCGAGCGCGTGACGAACAGATCACAAGCGCCACTCCCGGTACCTTTCGCGCCAGCGGATACGGAAGACTGCGCCTCATGAGCATGTGGGGACAGCACTCCGGAACGCGCGCCAGACCAGACCGATCGGCGCGTCCGCTCCGAAGAGGAGCTGTGACCCTCGAATGTCGGAACGACGCCGGACGGAGCCGCCGCTGATGGCGCGCACCGCCGTCTCGGCCGCCCGGCAGCTGTTCTCGCGCTCGCGGCGCAGCGACTCCCCCGGGGAAGGGGAACCCCCGTACGGAGTCGAACCCGACGTGACCGAGTACCTGCCGGCTCCGGCGCGCGACGAGGAGGCTCCCCGCCGGGACGCCCTCCTCGAGCAGCACGCCGCTCCGGCGCACGCGGATGCCGGGTACGTCTTCGACGTGCCCGCGCCCGCGATCGGCGAGTACTGCGAACTCGACGCGGATGCTCTCGAATTCCCCCATCCGGGGGTCGCCTCCTTCGTCCCCGATCTCTCGCGCCCGGTCCGCGGCGGAGGATCGCACAGCGCGTTCCGCAGCCCGCCGCCGTCCGCCCCGGCGCCCGCCGCGCCGTCGCCGATGATCGACCTCCCGCGCGACTTCGCGCCCTCCGAGGAGATCGAGGAGCCGCAGACCCACGAGCAGAACGCCGAGGAGTTCGAGCCGCCGGCCCCGCCGTCGCGCTTCGAGCCGCAGCCCGTCGACGCGCAGTTCTTCGATGCGCCTCCGGCGCCGCCCGCACTCCCGGCTCCGCCCGTCCTCGCCCCGCCCCTCGCGGAGCAGCCGGTCGAGCCCGCCGCGGAGGAGACCGAGTGGTCCGGGAGTGAGGAGCCCGCGGACCTCGAGTTCGACGGCACCCGTCTCGCCGCTCCCCACCCGCCCGCGGCTCCGCCCGTCGACGCGCAGCCGGTCGACGCGCAGTTCTTCGAGCCGCCGACCTCCGCGCCGTCCGCCCTCCAGCCGCCGGCCCCCGTCGATGCCGCGCCGCCCGCCGCGCCGCCGCTCCCGCCGGCGCCGCCCGTCGCGCCGCCGCTCCCTCCGGCCCCGACCGTCGACGCCACGCTCCTCCGCGGCTTCGCTCTCGCGCCGACCGACGCTGGCGGCCCCGTCCCCGCGCCCGTCATCGGCGAGGTCTGCGAGCTCGACACCGAGCACCTCGAGTTCCCGCACCCGAACGCCGCCTCCTTCGTGCCGGTCCAGGGCCGCAGCCGCGGCGCCTTCGGGCTGCTCCTGCCCGATCCGGCCCGCCGCTCCGCGCCCGTCGAGCCCGAGCAGCACGTCGAGCCCGAGCAGTACGACGAGGCCGAGCAGTACGACGAGCCCGAGCAGTACGACGAGGCCGAGCAGTACGACGAGCCCGAGCAGTACGCGCAGGAATCCTTCGGCGGACCCGATCAGCACACCGCGCCGCAGCACCGCACCGAGGACCCCGCACAGGACCTCTTCAGCGAGCGCTTCCTCGCTCCCGCGCCGTTCCCCGGCCGCAGCGACTCCGACGGCGACACCCGCGACGACGACGACGCCGACGGCTTCCTCGCGCCGCCCGTGCCCGCCACGGCGCACCAGTGGCACGGCGCTCCCGTCTCCGCCGAGGCCGCGGACGACGAGGGCAGCCCCCGCCCCCGCCGGAAGACCGTCGTGATCGTCGCCGGCATCGGTGCCGCCGTGCTGCTCATCGGCGGCGCGCTCGTCGCCGTCCCGCTGATCACGAACGGCGGCGGAGACGGCGGCAGCGCCACCGGCCCCGTCGCGGCCGCCGCTCCCGGCACCACCGAGGCCGCCGTCGCCTGGGTCGCGGACACGATCGACCCCGCCTCGGTGCTCCTGGTGCAGGACGACCTCGTCGGCGACGTCACCGACGCCGGCTTCCCCAGCGACACCGTCGTGTCGGAGTCGACGCTCTCCGCGGCGGCACCCGACTCGGCCTGGCGCGCGGCCGACTACATCCTCGTCACGCCGAGCCTGCGGGCGAGCGCGACCGGCGAGACCGAGACGGCGCTCGACAACTCGGAGGCCGTCGCGAGCTTCGGCAGCGGCGACACCGCCGTGGAGGTGCGCCGCGTCCTCGACCAGGGCACCGACCAGGCCGCCGCCGCGGCCACCGTCCTGACCGCCGCGCGCGCCTCGGCCGGCAGCCAGCTCGCGGCCAACCCCGCGCTGACCACGACCGACGCCGCCCGCGCCCTGCTCGAGGGGGGCCGCGTCGACTCGCGGCTCCTCCTCCTGCTCGGCCAGCAGCTCGCCTTCACCCCGCTCTCGGTCGCCGACTTCCCCGTCGGCACCAGCGACGTCGACGGCGTCCGCCGCCGGATGATCCTGTCCGGCTACAACGGCGCCGCGCTCCCGGCCGACGCCGCCGCGCTGCAGAGCGCGACCACCTGGCTCGGCAGCCAGTCGGGCGACTTCGTCCCGACCTCCGTCGAGTCGACCCCCGAGGGTCTCCTCGTCACCCTCGACCTCGATGAGCCGACCGGGCTGCTCCCGGGCGCTCAGTAGCACGACCCACCCGAAGGACCCGCCATGAACCCGATCCGCCCTCTCCGTCTCGCGCGCGCCGCGCTCGCCCTCGCCGCGGTGTCCGCGCTCGCCGCTCTCGGCGCCGCGCCCGCCTCGGCGGCCGAGGCGCCGCCGGCCACCGGCTGGGTGCGGGTCGCGCACCTCTCGCCCGACACCAAGTCGGTCGACGTCACCCTGACCGCCCTCGGCGGCGGCGGGGCGAGCTTCGAGCTCGACGGCGTGGCCTACGGCGCGGTCTCGCCCTACTGGACGCTCCAGCCGGGCACCTACGTCGTCGCGATGGTCCCGTCCGGCGCCCCCGAGGGCACCGCCCCCGTCATCGAGCAGTCCGTCGACGTCTCGGCCGGCACCCCGCTGACCGTCGCCGCCCTCGGTCGCAACGCCGTGCTGCGCACCACGGTCTTCACCGACGACCTCACCCCGCCCGCCGACGGCCAGGCCCGGGTCCGCGTCGTCCAGGCATCGACCACCGCGAGCCAGGTGGACGTCGCCACGACGACCGGCACGCTGCTCGCGACCGGCGCCGCCCAGGGCACCGCCACCGGCTACACCAGCGTCCCCGCCGGCCCGTGGAGCCTCGACCTCTCGGCCGGAGCCGTGACCGCGAAGGCCGACCTCGACCTCGCGCCCGGCTCCGTCGCCTCGCTCTTCGTCCTCGACGACGCCTCGAACGGCCTCGTCGTCTCGCCCGTGCTCGACTCGGCCGCCATCGGCGACCTGCCCACGGGCGGCATCCAGACCGGAGGCGGCGCCACCGCCGTGCACGTCGCCTCCACCACGTCCGCCGCAGCGCCGCTCGTCGACGGACTCCTCGGCGTGCTCTCGGTCCTCGGCGTCTTCGCCGCGGTCGCCGGTGCCCTCGCCCTGATCGCGCGCCGCTCCTCGGTCGGCACCGGCCGAGCGAGCTGATGCGCCGCCTCGCCGGAGCGGGAGCCGCCCTCACGGTGCTCCTGCTCCTGGCCGGCTGCGCCACCGCGGGGGAGGAGGCCGCCCCCGCGGCGACGCCCGCCGCCTCCTCCGCCGCCCCCGCCACCACGGCGCCGGCCACTCCCTCCCCGGGTGACGCGGGCGCGCTGCAGAACCCGGTCGTCGCCGCCGCTCCTGCGCGGTCGGCGGTCACCCCGGTCCGCGTCGTGATCCCCGCGATCGGCGTCGACTCCACCCTCGAGTCGCTGACCCGCGATGACACCGGCTGGATCCAGCCGCCCGTCCAGGTCGACGACGCCGGCTGGTACCGGGACGGCGTCGTCCCCGGCGACATCGGCCCCTCCGTCATCGCAGGTCACGTGGACTCGCGGATCGGCCCCGGCGTCTTCCTGGACCTCACGGCCCTCGTCCCCGGCGACACGGTCGACGTGATCCTCTCCGACGGCAGCACGCGCACCTTCTCCGTCACCGGCTCCGTCTCGGTGCCCAAGGAGGACTTCCCGACCGAGGACGTCTACGGCCCGAGCCCCACTCCGCAGCTGCGCCTGATCACCTGCGGGGGAGTGTTCGACGACTCCTACGGCCACTACGTCGACAACGTCGTGGTCTCGGCCGACCGCATCGCCTGACGGTCCGCCGTGACGGCGCCCGACTCGGAGGCGGCGCGCCGTTTCGAGGCGTAGCGTCGAAGACTATGAGCACCTCTTGGAAGCGCTGGGTCCCCGCCGCCGCCGTCCCCCTGGTCGTCGTCGCCGCGGCCGTCACCCTGCCCCTGTCCGCGAGCGCGGCCGGGGACCTCCCGGAGAAGTCCGCCGCCGACCTCCTGACCTTCGTCGCCGAGAGCGACACCACCGCCTTCTCGGGCGAGGTCCAGCAGACCTCCGCCCTCGGGCTCCCCGACCTCTCCGCGCTCGGCAGCACCGGCTCCGGTGCCCAGGGCACGGACGACGCCTCGGCGACGAGCGCGCTGATGGAGCTCGCGACCGGCTCGCACCAGGCCCGCGTCTTCGTCGACGCCGAGCACGGCGCGCGCCTGCAGGTCCTCGACCGCCTCGCCGAGCGCGACGTCGTCGCCACGAAGGCCGACGGCCTCTGGATCTACGACTCCGCCGAGAACTCCGCGACCCACCTGCTGCCGCCCACCGGCGACACGTCCGCGTCGTCGACCGAGGCTCCCGCCGGCGAGATCCCGACCCCGTCCTCGGTCGCCGAGCAGCTGCTCGCCTCGATCGACCCGACGACCACCGTCGCCGTCGGCTCCGACGTCCGCGTCGCCGGCCGCGACGCCTACGAGCTCGTGCTCACTCCGCGCGACAGCAGCACCCTCGTCGGCTCGGTCACCGTCTCGATCGACGGCGAGACCGGCCTGCCCCTCGGCGTGGCCGTCACTCCCGTCGGCGGCACCGCGCCCGCCTTCAGCGTCGCCTACACGAGCATCGACGTCTCGGCGCCCGACGCCGCGATGTTCTCCTTCACGCCGCCCGTCGGCGCGGAGGTCGTCGAGAAGGCCGCACCGACGCACGAGCAGGACGCGGCCACCGACGCCACCGACGTCCCGGCCGCGCCCGAGGGCGACTCCGGCGTCACCACCACCGGCACCGGCTGGGGCTCGATCGTCGAGCTGCCGTCCGGCGACGCCGAGTCGCTCGCCCAGCTGAACGCCGTGACCACGGCCGTCGACGGCGGCCGGGTGCTCTCCTCCGCCCTGTTCACGGTCCTCTTCACCGACGACGGTCGCGTCCTCGCGGGCGCCGTCCCGGTCGACGCGCTGACCGCCGCCGCCGGTCGGTGACGACCGGAGAGCTCGCGGTCGAGACCCGGGGCCTCACCAAGCGCTTCGGGCGCCAGGAGGCGGTGTCGGGTCTCGACCTCGCCGTCCCGCGCGGCGCCGTCTTCGGCTTCCTCGGGCCCAACGGCTCGGGCAAGACCACGACCATCCGGATGCTCCTCGCCCTGGCCGCACCGACCGAGGGCGACATCACCGTCCTCGGCACGGCGATGCCGCGCGGCGCCGCCGAGGTGCTGCCGCGGGTCGGCGCGCTCGTCGAGGGGCCGGGCTTCTACCCGTTCCTCTCCGGCCGTGCCAACCTCCGCCGCTTCGACGCGGCCGAGGCCGGCACCTCCGCGCGCACCCGCGACAGCCGGGCGGAGGAGGCGCTCGCGCGCGTCGGCCTCTCCGCCGCGGCCGGCAAGAAGGTCGGCTCGTACTCGCTCGGGATGAAGCAGCGCCTCGGCATCGCCGTCGCCCTGCTCTCGCCGCGCGACCTGATCGTCCTGGACGAGCCGACCAACGGGCTCGACCCGCAGGGCACCCGCGAGGTCCGCTCGCTCGTGCGCAGCCTCAACGCCGACGGCACGACGGTCCTCGTCTCCAGCCATCTGCTCGCCGAGATCGAGCAGCTCTGCACGCACGCCGCCGTGATGCGCACCGGACGCCTCGTCGCGCAGGGCGGGCTCGACGAGCTCCGCGGTGACGCGGCCTCCCTCGAGCTGCTGACGCCCGATGTCGTCGACGCGCAGCGCGCCCTCGTCGAGCTCGGGCTCGCGCCGCGGCTCATCCCCGCCGAGCACCCGATCGATCCGCCGCTGGTGGTCGCCGCGATGCCCGCGAGTGCCGCTCCGGAGTCCGTCGTCGCGTCCCTCGTCACCGCGGGCGTCCGCGTCCGCGGCTTCTCCGTCCGCCGCCCCTCGCTCGAGGAGCGCTTCGTTCAGCTCACCGGGGAGGGCTTCGATGTCGAGCGCTGAGACCACCGCCACAACCACCACCGCCGGCCCCGCCCGCACCGGGCGCCGCCTCGGCATCGGCTCGCTCCTCGCCTCCGAGCTGGCGCTGCTCTTCCGACGCCGCCGCACCTGGGCGCTGCTCGCCGCCCTCGCGGCCATCCCGATCCTGCTGGCGGTCGCCGTCCGGCTGTCCGGCGGCGACGGCGGCGGGCCCTCCTTCGTCGGCGCGATCGCCGGCAACGGCCTCTTCACCGGCTTCGCGGCGATCACGGTCGCCGTCCCGCTCTTCCTGCCGCTGACCGTCGGCGTCGTCGCGGGCGACGCGATCGCGGGAGAGGCGTCGCTCGGCACCCTGCGCTACCTGCTGGTCAGCCCGGTCGGCCGGATCCGGCTGCTCGCGGTCAAGTTCGCCGCCGCGATCGCGTTCTGCCTCGCCGCGGCGCTGACCGTGATGGTCGTCGGCATCCTGATCGGCCTGGCGCTCTTCCCGGCCGGTCCGGTCACCCTGCTCTCGGGCACGACCGTCCCGCTCGCGGACGCCGTCGGCCGCGCGCTCGCGATCGCGGTCTACGCGGCGCTCTCGCTGGTCGGCCTCGCGGCGATCGGCCTGTTCATCTCGACGCTCACCGACGTCCCGGTCGGCGCGATGGCCGCCACGGTGGTCGTCTCGATCGCGGCGCAGATCGTCGGCTCGCTCTCGCAGCTCGACGCCCTGCACCCGTTCCTGTTCACCGACCGCTGGTTCGACTTCGCCGACCTGCTCCGCGACCCGCTCGCCTGGAGCTCGTTCGGCGAGAACGCGCTCCTGCAGCTCGCCTACGTCGCCGTCTTCGGCTCGCTGGCCATCGCGCGCTTCACCACCCGCGACGTCCTGTCCTGAGCCGGAAGCACCGCCCGGAACGACGGAGGCCGCCCTCCCCGCCGCAGCGGGAGGGCGGCCTCCGTCGTTCGAGCGGCTGGGCGTCAGCCCTGCGGCGTGATGCCGAAGGTGACGGAGCCGCCCTCGTCCACCTGCGCGTCGAGCACCTTGTCGCCGAGGGCCACGGAGGCGGCGACGTCGAGGAAGACCCGAGCGCCGTCCTGCTCCACGACCGCATCGGTGGTCTCCGGGGCCGGCGCGACGGCGACGGCGAAGTTGCGGGCGTCGAGGTCGTCGCCGCTGATGCGGAGTCCACCCTCGACGGGGGTCTCGGTCTGACCGGTGATGGTCTTGACGACGGTGCTGGCGTTGTCGGTGAGCGCGAGCATCGGGTCGTTCCTTCCGTCCGTGATCGATGAGGGAGCCACGATGCCGAGATCCCCGGCCCGTCTCAACCCGGAGCCGCGGACGTGGAGGGGATGCACACCTCCGCGCCCGGCGCAGCAAGCTGCGGCAAGGTTTGCCTTGACGCGGAAAGTTGCCGCAAGCTACCGTGGCCGTCACGCGCACCCGCGCTCTCGACGACGAGAAAAGGACGACCCCGATGAGCTTCCCCGCCCGCCGCGTCACCCTCAGCGACGTCGCCGCGGCGACCGGCGTCTCGGTCGGCACCGTCTCGAAGGCGCTGAACAACCGCGGCCAGCTGAGCGGCGACACCCGCGGGCGGATCCTCGCCGCCGCCGCCGAGCTCGGCTTCGCGCTGCCGGCCGCCGCGAGCGGGCCGGTCCCGGAGCAGCGGGTGCTCACCATCGGCCTGGTGACCTCCGACGACATCGGCCGCTTCAGCATCCCGGTGATGTGGGGCCTCGAGGACGCCTTCCCCGCCGAGCAGGCCTCGGTGCTGCTCAGCAACTCCCGCGGCGACCGGGTCCGCGAGCGGCACTGCGTCGAGATCCTCGCGGCCCGCGGCGTCGACGCGATCGTGGTGATGACCAACCTCACCGGTCCGCGACCGGCGCTGCCCGCGACCAGCGTGCCGATCGTCTACGTGATGGGCTCCTCCGACGACCCGGCCGACATGTCCGTCGTCGTCGACCAGACCCAGGGCATCCTGCTCGCCCTGGAGCACGTCGCCGCGCTCGGCCGCCGCGACATCGCCTACGTCGCCGGGCCCCGGCTCGACTACTCCGCCCGGATCCGCGCCGAGGCGGTCCAGGAGCACGCGCCCTCCTTCGGCCTGCGCCTGGTCGGCGACCGCTCGCTCTACGGCAACTGGACGGAGACCTGGGGCCGTCAGGCCGCGCAGATGCTGCGCCAGCGGGTCGAGCCGGTCGACGCGGTGCTCTGCGGCAGTGACGAGATCGCCCGCGGCGTCGCCGACGGCCTCCGCGAGGCCGGGGTCAGCGTCCCGCACGACGTCGCGATCGTCGGCTTCGACAACTGGGCCGCCGCGGCGATGAACTCCCGTCCTGCGCTGACCACGGTCGACATGAACCTCGAGGAGCTCGGCCGGGCGGCCGGCGCCCGCGCGCTGGAGGCGATCGACGGTCGTCCCCGCGCCGGGATCGAGGCGCACCCCTGCCAGCTGATCGTCCGCGACTCCACCTGATCCCGCGCTCACCCGCCCACCGCACGCACCCGACCGCCCGCTCCGACCGAACGACGAGGGATCGATGACGCACTCTCCTCTCCGCCTGCTCGACCCGCACCTGCCCGACCTGACCCGCCGCCGCGCGCTCGCCCTCGGCGGCGCGGGCCTCGCGGCCGCGCTCGGCCTGACAGGCTGCTCCGCCGTGCTGCCCGAGGCCGACGTCTCCGCGCCCTCGTTCGCCGCCGCCCCGAGCGGCACGATCCGCTTCTGGTGCCGGAGCGTCGCCTTCACGCCGGCCCAGCTGATCGTCGAGAAGTACCACGCGGCGCAGAGCGCGGTGCGGGTCGAGCTGACCGTGCTGCCCGAGGGGCAGATGGTCACCAAGCTCGCGACGGCGATCCGCGCGGACGCCGTGCCCGACGTCGTCGCTCCCGACTCGGTCACCACGCCGGTCTTCAGCTCCCGCGAGGCGCTGACCGACCTCACCCCGCTGATCCAGGCGCTGCCCTACGCCGACCGCCTCAACCGGCCGCTGCTCGACGTCGCCTCCTACGACGGCAAGGTCTACGGCCTGCCCGCCCTCTCCAACGTGTCGCAGCTGTTCTGGAACAAGCGGCTCTACGAGCAGGCCGGCCTCGACCCGGAGCAGGGACCGACCGACTTCGACCAGTACCTGACCCACGCCCGGGCGCTGCAGCGGCTCGACGGCGTCTCCGGGGTGACCTTCACCGGCAACTCCGCCGGCATCCTCGGCTACGTGATCCAGCCGCACTTCTGGGCCGACGAGAGTCCCTTCTACGACGGCGTCGTCGGCCGCCAGCGCGCGACCGTCGCGGGCAACGAGCCGCTGAGGCGCACCCTGGAGCTCTACCGCACCTTCGCGCAGGAGAGCCTCGCCCAGCCCGGCGCCTCGGCCGACAGCGGCACGGCCTGGGGGAAGGACTTCCTCGACGGCGCCGTCGGGCTCTTCCCCGGCTCCTACGACCTGATCGTCGGCGGAGCCACCCCCGAGTTCCTCGGCGACCTCGGCGTCAGCGCGTTCCCCGGCCCCGACGGCGGCGTCTCCCAGTTCTCCGGCGGCGCGGTGCTCTCCATCCCGCGCGGCGCACGGAATCCCGAGGCGGCCTGGGACTTCATGCGCTTCGTCACCGAGCTCGAGCAGCAGTCCGAGCTCGCGGCGCTCGGCTGGTACCCGGTGCGCGACGACGTGCTCGAGACCGGCTTCGCCGACGACTTCCCGCTGATGGTCCCCGGGATGGAGCGGATGAACGAGGGCTTCGCGGCCCCGACCACCCTGTACACGCAGCTCACCAACACCGTGCAGTCCCCGTGGCTCGCGATGTTCCGCGGCGCGGTCTTCGGCGACGACGACCTCGACGCGGTCCTCGACCGCGGCCAGGAGGAGACGGCCCGCGTCCTGGAGGTGAACCAGGCATGAGCGTCGCCCTCGGAAAGAAGGACGCCCGCACCGGGCTCCTGATGATCCTGCCCGCCCTCGTGCTCGTCGTCGTCTTCGTCGTGGTGCCGCTGCTCTTCGCCGTGGTGATCTCGGTGACGGACTGGCCACTGGTCGGCACCGTCGGCTTCGTCGGGTTCGACAACTACGCGACCGCGTTCTCGGACACCACCTTCTGGGCGTCCGTGCTCTTCACCCTCGGCTTCGCCGTCGTCTCGACGCTGCTGGGCATCGTCGTCGGCTACCTGCTCGCCGTGCTGGTGCGCTCCAACCGGCGCGGAGCGGGGATCATCCGCACCGCCGTCTTCGTGCCCTACGTGATCGGACTCACCTCGCTGAGCTTCGTCGCGCTGCTCGAGTTCCGCCCCGACAGCGGCGCGCTCGACCAGGTGCTGATGGCCGTCGGCCTGACCGATGCGCCCACCGCCTGGCTGCTCGACGCGACGAGCGCGACGACGCTGATCGTCCTCCTCGGCGCCTACGTCGGCTCCGGCTTCACGATGATCGTCCTGATGTCCGGCATGCAGGGCATCGACGACGCCCTCTACGAGTCCGCGGCGATCGACGGTGCAGGCCGCTGGAAGCAGGAGTTCCTGGTGACGGTGCCGCTGGTGAAGCGCTACCTCGGGCTGCTCAGCGTGCTCGGCTTCGTCGGCGCGATCCTCGCCTTCACCCAGTTCTACGTGATCACGGGCGGCGGGCCGGGCACCGGCACCCTCACCGTGATGCTCTACGTCTACAACAAGGCCTTCGGCGATCTGCAGGTCGGCTACGCCACCGCGCTGTCGTTCGTGGTCGTGGTCATCGCCGCCGCGCTGACCCTGCTCCAGTTCCGCGTGATGAAGGACGACTGATGCCCCCTCGCACTCCGACACCCGTCCGCCCGCCGGCGCCCGCCGCCGCCCCGGTGCCGGCCCGTCGCCGCAGCACCCCCGCCGCCCGGCTCCGCACCGTCCTCTACGTCGTGCTCGGCACGCTCGTCTCGGTCGCGTTCGTCGCGCCGGTCGCCTGGTCGATCCTGCGCTCGTTCCAGCCCGGCGCGCAGATCGTCGCGCCCGCCGCCGAGCAGTCCTTCACGAACCTGACCCTCGACAACTACACCGGCCTGCTCGGCTCGATCGGCGCGGGGACCTACATCGTCAACTCGCTGATCATCGCGCTCGGCACCGCCGTGCTCAGCGTGGTCGTGACCACCCTCGCGGCCTACGCGCTGGTGCTCTTCCCGTTCCGCGGCTCGAACGTCGCCTTCGGCCTGATCCTGCTGACGATGATGGTGCCGTTCCAGGCGGTGCTCACCCCGCTCTTCCTCGAGATGAACGCGCTCGGCCTGACCGACACCCACCTCGGGATCATCCTCTTCTACCTCACCTTCAACCTGCCGTTCGGGGTGTTCCTGATGCGCAACTCCTTCGCCCAGATCCCGCGCGAGGTGACCGAGGCCGCGCGGATCGACGGGGCCGGCCCGTTCCGCATCCTCTTCTCGGTGCTGCGGCCGATGATCGTCCCGGGCGTCGCGACGGTGTTCCTCTTCGCCTTCCTCGGCGCCTGGAGCGACTTCCTCGGCGCGCTGACTTTCCTCACCCGGCAGGACCTCTTCACGCTGCCGGTCGCCATCCAGAACATCTCCTCCGGCGCCTTCGGCCAGACCGACTTCGGCTACGTCATCGCCGGCGCGGTGCTGCTGATGATCCCGTGCCTGCTGCTCTACGCCGCCATCCAGAAGTACTACGTCCGCGGTCTCGTCGCGGGCGCCGTCAAGGGCTGAGAGGTCTCCCGTTGCCCCGCACCGCCCCCGCCGTCCGCCCCGTTCGCCGCTTCCCGCTGCGCTCCGTCCGCCTGCTGCCGAGCGCCTTCGCCGACGCTCAGGCCACGGGCCTGCGCTACCTCCTCGCGCTCGACCCCGACCGCCTGCTCGCGCCGTTCCTGCGCGAGGCCGGCCTGCCCGCGGTGGAGGGCTACGGCAACTGGGAGGCGGACGGGCTCGACGGGCACGTCGGCGGTCACGCGCTCTCGGCGAGCGCGCTGATGCTCGCGGCCACCGGCGACACGGCCGCGCGCGAGCGGATGGAGACCCTGCTCGACGGATTCGAGCGGGCCCAGGACGCGGTCGGCACCGGCTACCTCGGCGGCGTCCCCGGCGGGCGCGCGCTGGGGGAGGAGCTCGCCCGCGGCGAGGTCGACGCCGACCTCTTCACCCTTAACGGCCGCTGGGTGCCGCTGTACAACCTGCACAAGGCGCTCTCGGGCCTGCTCGACGCCGCGTCCGCCGGCGGCTCGGAGCGGGCGCTCGCGATGGCCGTGCGGTTCGCGGACTGGTGGCTCGGCGTCTCCGCCGGGCTCGACGACGACGCCTTCGAGGCGATGCTGCACACCGAGTTCGGCGGGATGAACGAGGCGTTCGCCGATCTCGCGGAGCAGGTGGCCGCCGCGGACCCCGGCGACTCCGAGCGCGCCGCCGCCTACCGCGCCGAGGCCGCGCGCTTCTCGCACCGCGCGCTGCTCGACCCGCTGCTCGAGCGGCGCGACGCGCTCGACGGGCTGCACGCGAACACGCAGATCCCGAAGGCGGTCGGCTACGCGCGCCTCGGCGGCGAGCAGCTGCCGGCCGCGCGCTTCTTCTGGGAGCGGGTCACCGGCGAGCGCACGGTCGCGATCGGCGGCAACAGCGTGCGCGAGCACTTCCACCGCTCCAGCGACTTCACGCCGATGATCCTCGACCGCGAGGGCCCCGAGACCTGCAACACCGCCAACATGATCGAGCTGAGCAGCGTCCTCTTCGAGGCGGGCGGCGAGGAGCGCTACCTGGACTACATCGAGCGCGCGCAGTGCAACCACCTGCTCTCCTCGCAGCACCCCGACGGTGGCTTCGTCTACTTCACCCCGCTGCGCCCGGCGCACTACCGGGTCTACTCCGCGCCGCACGAGGGCATGTGGTGCTGCGTCGGCACGGGGCTCGAGAACCACGCCCGCTACGGCGAGCTGATCTACGCCCTCGTCGGCGACGAGGCGCGCGACGTTGGCGGCGCACGGACCGATGACGACCTGCTGATCGCCCTCTACCTGCCCTCGACCCTCGACGTTCCGGAGCACGGGCTGCGCGCGCGGATCGACACCGCCTTCCCGCACGCCGACGACGTGACGATCACCGTCGACCTGGAGCGCGCCGGCGCCGTGCGGCTCCGTCGGCCGTCGTGGGCGGAGTCGATGACCGTGACGGTCGACGGCGCAGCGCTGGACACCCCGGCCGTCGAGGGCTTCGTCCGCACCGCCGTCCTGGAGCCCGGCCGCCACGAGATCCGGGTCGTCTTCGCGCTCGGCTTCCGCGCCGAGCCGCTGCCCGACGGCTCCGCCTGGTCGGCGTTCTCCTACGGCCCGGTCGTGCTCGCGGCGAGGACCGACGACGCCGACCTCGACGGACTGATCGCCGACGGCCGGCGGATGGCGCACGTCGCCGCGGGCCCGCTCCGCGACCTCGCCGCGACCCCGGTCGTCACCGGGGGAGTCGGCGCCGTCGCCCTCCTCGACCGCGCGACCCTGACCGCGGAGCTCCGCACCGACGCCGGTCCGGTCCGCCTCGAGCCGTTCTCCGCACTGCACGACAGCCGCTACACGCTCTACTGGCCCAGCGGCTCCGACTCCGCCGCGCGCCGGGCCGAGCTCGCCGCGCTCGACCGCGAGGCCGCCTCGGGAGCCGCCGTGGTCGACTCCGTGACCGCGGGCGAGCAGCAGCCCGAGTCGGACCACGCCTTCGTCGGGCACCGCAGCCGCGCGGGCGGCGCCGACGGCGTGCACTGGCGCAGCGCCGAGGGCCCGGACGGCTGGTTCGGCTACACCCTCGTCGACCGGTCGCAGCGCGCCGCCGTGCTCCGCGTCCTGCTGCGCGACCGTGACGGCGGCGGCGGCGAGCACGAGCTCCGGATCGACGGCCGCCCGCTCGGCGGGCCGCTCGCCGTCCGCACCCGCGACGACGCCGTCGAGGTGGACTACGCGATCACCCCGTCCACGGGCGAGGACGGCCTGGTCGAGTTCTCCCTGCACGCCGTCGGCGCCGGGCCGACGGGCGATCTGCTCACGGTGTCGCTGGTGGCGGAGCCGGCGGGAGCGGTCGGGTAGCGGCGGGAGCGGGGGCCGGCGGAGGAGTGGCGGGTCCCGCGCCCTGCGAGACTGTCCGGATGCACCCCGCCGACGCCTGCCCGTGCGGAAGCCGCCGCCACTACGCCGACTGCTGCCGCCCCGCCCACCTCGGCGAGACGCCGTCGCCGACCGCGGAGCGCCTGATGCGCAGCCGCTACAGCGCGAACGTGCTCGGCAGCGCCGGGTACCTGCTCTCCAGCTGGCACCCGTCCACGCGCCCGAAGCGCGTCGACCTCGACGACGACGTCCGCTGGCGGCGCCTGCAGATCGTCGACACCTCGTTCGGCGGCGAGGACGACGCGGAGGGGCTCGTCGAGTTCCGCGCCTCCTACCGCTCGTCCGAGGGGCCGGGGCTCGTGCACGAGCGCAGCCGCTTCCTCCGCGAGGACGGCCGCTGGTACTACGTCGACGGCGATCTGCTCGGCGACGGATCCTGACCACCCCGACCGTACGGAGCTCGAGCGGCCTACCCTGGGGAGATGGCCAAGGACTTCCGCCGGGCGGACCACGCGTCCCGCTACGAGCTGCACCAGGACGGGGCGCTCGTCGGCGTCCTCGACTTCCACGAGAACGACGAGAGCGTGTCGCTCGTGCGCTCCTTCACCTCGCCGCCGCACCGCGGCCAGGGGCTGGCCGGCGAGCTGGTCGCCTTCGCCGTCGACGACATCGAGGCGTCGAGCGGCCGCAGCATCGTGCCGATGTGCTGGTACGTCGGGCAGTGGTTCGACCAGCACCCGGAGCGGGCGCACCTGCTCACCCGCGGCGCGCAGGCGTAGGCCGCGGGTCTAGGTCCTGACGATCGGTTCGACTCCGGCGAGGTCGGGCCCGAGCCCGATGTCCACGAGCCGGATCCGGCCGACGTAGGAGCGCGCGGGCTCGAGCAGCAGCCCCGCCTTGATCGCCCCGAAGGTCACGGTCACGTCGGCGGGAAGGACGGTCCCGTCCGGTACCGCGCCGTCGTCGGGCCCGATCCCGCTCGGCAGGTCGACGGCGACCACGACGGGCGCGTCCTCGCGTCGTCCGAGCGCGTCGATCACCGTCGCCACCACCTCGCGGGGCCGCCCGCGCAGCGCGGGCTCCGCCGTGCCGATGCCGAGGATCCCGTCCACGATCACGTCCGCGCGGGCGACCGCCGCTGCGAGGGCGGCCGGATCGTCGGCGGCCACGCGGCCGCAGCCGTCGTCCAGCGCGACGGCGAGTCCGCGCTGATGCGCCCTGTCGGCGGTCAGCACGAGCGACACGTCGCTGCCGGAGGAGGAGATCTCGGCCGCCGCGTAGAGCGCGTCCCCGCCGTTGTTCCCCGGCCCGACCAGCACGAGCACGCTGCCCGCGCCGCGCCTGTCCCTGCGCGCGTTGAGCGCGGCCCGCAGCTCGCGCGCGAGCCCGTCCGCTGCCCGCTGCATCAGCGGCTCTCGACGCGCCAGATGCGGCGCCTCGGCGGCCCGCACCTGCGCGGAGGAGTATCCCTCGGCCATCCCTCCACTGTGCGCCCCGCCCGCCCCCACGGCAACCGCCCCCACCTGATTCGGAGCCCCGCCCGAGGCGCGCAGGGTGTCCGCCTCACGCTGGTCGACCAGCCCGAGTCGTGCTGGTCGAGCAGCCCGAGTCATGCTGGGCGAGCAGCCCGACCCATGCTGGTCGAGTAGCCCCGCGGGGGCGTATCGAGACCCACCGTCACCAGAAGGACGGGTCTGCAGACAGATCGACTGACGCTGGTGGATCTACTGGGAAGAGGCGCCCGCAGACATGCTGGTCGAGTAGCCCGCAGGGCGTATCGAGACCCGCCCGCCGCGACCCGCCGCCGCGCTCACCCCGCCTGTACCGCCCGATCCGCCTCCTCGACGATCGCGCGCATCGCCGCCTCCGCCGCCTCGCCGTCGCCCTCCGCCACCGCGGCGGCGACCGCCTGGTGGAGCCCCACCGCCTCCGAGTCCGCCTCCCGCGGCATCAGCGCGTGCCGAGTCCGCCCCGCGAGCACCTCCGCGACGAGATCGCCCAGCTGCGCGAGCAGCGGATTCCCGGACGCGGCCAGCAGCGTCCGGTGGAAGGCGGTGTCGGCGGCGAGATACGCCTCCCGATCGGCCGCCCGCGCGTGCTCGGACATCCCGCCCGCCGCCGCCACGAGCGCCGCCCTCTGCTCGCTCGACGCGTGCTCCGCCGCGAGCCGCGCCGCCAGCGGCTCCACGCCGAGGCGCAGCTGGCTCAGCCGGTGCAGCTGCGCCTGCCGGTCCGGCCCGTCGAGGCTCCAGCCGATCACCCGCGGATCCAGCGCATTCCAGCACTCCGGCGGCTGCACCCGCGTCCCCGCCCGCCGCCGTGAGACCACCAGCCCGAGCGACTCCAGCACCCGCACCGCCTCGCGCATCACCGAGCGGGAGACCCCGCGGCGCTCGGCCCGGTCGTCCGCGCTGAAGGCGCTTCCGGGGGCCAGCGCGCCCTGCACGATCTGCGCCCCGAGCTCGTCGAGCACCGCCTCGTGCAGCGAGCGCGGTTCGTCCATGCCCTCAGTATTCCGGCGCACGCCTCGCCCGACCAGCTATTCGTCGGACATAATCGAGGTCATGACCGCATCGGCCAGTCCCTCCGCCACCCCCGTCCGCGCCCTCGTCGTCATGGGCGTCTCCGGCAGTGGCAAGTCCACGATCGCCACCCTGCTCGCCGACCGCCTCGGCTGGACCTTCGTCGAGGGCGACGAGCTCCACCCCGCCGCGAACGTCGCGAAGATGGCCGAGGGCGTCCCGCTCGACGACGAGGACCGCGCCCCCTGGCTGGCGACGATCGCGGCCCGCGTGGACGCCCTCGTGAGCGGCGGCGACTCCGTCGTCGTCACCTGCTCCGCCCTGCGGCGGCGCTATCGCGACGTGCTTCGCCGCGACGACCTGGTCTTCGTGCACCTCGCCGGCACCCGGGAGCTCATCGCCGACCGCCTCGGCGCGCGCACCGGCCACTTCATGCCGCCCGCCCTGCTCGACTCGCAGTTCGAGGCCCTCGAGCCGCTCGGCGACGACGAGCGGCACGTCACCGTCGACCTCGCGGCTGCTCCCGAGGACGAGATCGCACAGATCGTCGAGACACTGGGCCTGCAGGCCGCCTAGCCCAGCAGCGCCTCGAGGCTCGCCGCCGGCAGCCCGAACGCCTCGGCGACCGCCGCGTTCACGACCTGCCCGTCGTGCGTGCTGAGCCCCTTCGCGAGCGCCGGATCCGCCGCGAGCGCCGCCTTCCAGCCCCGATCCGCGAGCGCGACGACGTAGGGGAGCGTCGCGTTCGTCAGTGCCCGCGTCGACGTCTCCGGCACCGCGCCGGGCATGTTGGCGACGCAGTAGTAGACGCTGTCGTGCACCGCGAAGACCGGGTCGTCATGCGTCGTCGGCCGCGATCCCTCGAAGCAGCCGCCCTGGTCGATCGCGATGTCGACCAGCACCGAGCCGGGCTTCATCGTCGCCACCATCTCGTCCGTGACGAGCTTCGGCGCCCGTGCACCCGGGATCAGGACCGACCCGATCACCAGGTCCGCCTCCGCCATCTGCGCCGCGATCTCGTAGGTCGAGGACGCGCGCGTCTGGATCCGCCCGTCGAAGCGCGCCTCGAGCTCGCGCAGCCGGGGGATCGACAGGTCCACCACGGTCACGTCGGCGCCCATGCCGAGCGCGTTCGCCGCCGCGTGCTCGCCGGCCACGCCGCCGCCGATCACCACGACCTTGGCCTTCGGCGTTCCAGGCACTCCGCCGAGGAGGGTGCCGCGCCCGCCGGCCGCCCGCATCAGGTGGTAGCCGCCGACCGTGATCGAGAGCCGCCCGGCGACCTCGCTCATCGGCGAGAGGAGGGGCAGGTGGCGATCGGGCAGCTGCACGGTCTCGTAGGCGATCGCGGTGGTGCCGGCGGCGAGCAGCGCGTCGGTGCACGCGCGGGAGGCGGCGAGGTGCAGGTAGGTGAAGAGGATCTGCCCGGAGCGCATCCGCGGGTACTCCGCCTCGATCGGCTCCTTGACCTTGACCACCAGGTCG
This sequence comes from Rathayibacter sp. PhB152, assembly GCF_003751395.1. Classification (NCBI taxonomy): domain Bacteria; kingdom Bacillati; phylum Actinomycetota; class Actinomycetes; order Micrococcales; family Microbacteriaceae; genus Rathayibacter; species Rathayibacter sp. PhB152. The sequence continues at coordinate 97,255 of NZ_RJUT01000004.1, forward strand.
GCCTCGCCCCAGACTTCCTCCGGCCCCGCGACGATGCGGGCGCCGGCGGCGGCGAAGTCCTCGTCCGAGACCCGCGAGCCGAGCCCGGCGCCCGCCTCGACCAGCACCTCGTGCCCGCGCCGCACCAGCTCGTGCACTCCGGCGGGCGTCGCCGCCACGCGGTTCTCGTTGTTCTTGATCTCGGTGGGGATGCCGATGCGCATGACTGCTCCTTCGCGGTGGACTGCCCCTATCGTGCGAAGATCCTGTTTCGACCGGGAGAACATCCGCAGGATCGTTGAGAATCGGAATGTTCGCCGCAGGATCAGCGATCAGAAGGAGCCGTGCCGCCATGAGACCGCAGGATCTGCACGACCTCGGCGACCTCGATCCGATCGACCGCACCCTCGTCCGCCTGCTCCGCGCCGACGCCCGCACCCCGAACAGCCGCCTCGCCGAGCAGGCGGGGATCGCGCCCTCCACCTGCGTCTCGCGGGTGCGCTCCCTCGTGGAGCGCGGCATCATCACCGGCTTCACCGCCGAGCTCGACCCCGCGGCCCTCGGGCTGACCCTGCAGGCACTGATCAGCGTCAACATCCGCGCCGGTCAGCGGCAGGCGATCACCCGGTTCGCCGAGGAGATCCGCGCGCTGCCCGAGGTCGTGCAGCTGTTCTTCCTCGGCGGATCGGAGGACTTCCTCCTCCACGTCGCCGTGCGCGACTCGAACGACATCCGCGACTTCGTGGTGTCGAACCTCTCGGCGCACCCGGCGGTCGCCTCGACCCGGACGAGCCTGGTCTTCGATCACCACCGGAAGGGGCCGGCGCTGCCGGAGTGACGCGGTGCGCTCAGCCCGCTCCGGGACTCGGTGCGCGCCGTGCTTCAGGGCGCGCCGGGACTCAGTGCGCGCCGGGGCTCAGGTCGCCGCCGCCGCGCTGCGTCAGCCCGGGGATCCGCCGTGCGAGCCCGGCGATGTGCTCCTCCGCGATCTCGATGCGGGTGTCGCGCAGGCGCTGGCGCAGCAGGGCCTCGACGTCCTCCTCGGGCCGGAGCTCGGCATCGCCGGCGACCTGCAGCAGGATGCCGCGGAGCTTCTCGTCCAGGGGTGCGTCGTCGCTGCCGTGCTGAATCGGGTGGTCCTGCGATGCGTTCGTCATGTCCCCATGCTGCCACCGTCCGCCGGGCACGCGAGGCAGGCGGCCCGCACGGCAGGATGGCCGCATGCCGTTCTCCCGCGCCGAGCTCGCCTCGTACCGCGACCGCACCGTCGAGGACCTGCTCGACGGCGACGTCCGCCTCCTCTTCGTCGGCATCAACCCCGGGCTCTGGACGGCCGCGACCGGCGCGCACTTCGCGCACCCGGGCAACCGCTTCTACCCGGCCCTCGCCGCCGCCGGGATCCTCGACCGCGTGCTCCGCGTCTCGGAGGGGATGACCGCCGAGGACCGCCGCGCCCTCGCCGACCGCGGCGTCGGCATCACCAACCTCGCGCCCCGCGCCACCGCCCGCGCCGACGAGCTCACGCCGGAGGAGCTGCGCGCCGGCGCCGAGCGCCTGGTCCGCACGGTCGAGCGCGTCCGCCCCGCCGCCGTCGCGATGGTCGGCATCACCGCCTACCGCGCCGCCTTCGGCCGGACCAAGGCGCGCCAGGGTCGGCAGGAGGAGCCGATCGCCGGCGCCCCGCTCTGGGTCCTGCCCAACCCCAGCGGCCTGAACGCGCACGACACCGTCGCGTCGCTGGGGCTGGCCTACCGCGAGCCGGCCGTCGCCGCCGGAATAGTCCCCGACCCTCGGAGGTTGCAAAGTCCATGAGTACGCATGAAATCAAGTTCGGTGTCGACACCTTCGGCGACGTCACGGCCGCGGCCGACGGCACGCTCCTCTCGCACGGCCAGGTCCTGCGCGACGTGGTGGAGGAGGGCGTCCTCGCCGACGAGGTCGGCCTCGACTTCTTCGGCGTCGGCGAGCACCACCGCGCCGACTTCGCCGTCAGCGCCCCGGACGTCGTGCTCGCCGCGATCGCCGCGAAGACCGAGCGCATCCACCTCGGCTCCGCCGTCACCGTCCTCTCCTCCGACGACCCCGTGCGCGTCTACCAGCGCTTCGCCACCCTCGACGGACTCTCGAACGGCCGCGCCGAGGTCATCCTCGGCCGCGGCTCCTTCACCGAGTCCTTCCCGCTCTTCGGCCTCGACCTCTCCCAGTACGAGGTCCTCTTCGAGGAGAAGCTGGAGCTGTTCCACGAGCTCGTGCAGGGCGGCCCCGTCACCTGGCAGGGCACCGTCCGCCCGGCCCTGACCGAGCAGAGCGTCTACCCGACGATGGAGGGCGACCGCCGCCTGCGCACCTGGATCGGCGTCGGCGGCAGCCCCGAGTCGGTCGTCCGCGCCGCGCGCTTCGGCTTCCCGCTGGTCCTCGCGATCATCGGCGGTGCTCCCGCCCGCTTCCGCCCCTACGTCGACCTCTTCGGCCGCGCCCTCGACCAGCTCGAGCAGCCGCGCCTGCCGGTCGCCGTGCACTCGCCCGGCTTCATCGCCGACACCGACGAGGAGGCGCACGAGCTGTACTTCGGCCACTACAAGGGCATGCTCGACTCGATCGGCCGCGAGCGCGGCTGGGCCCCGCTCACCCGCGAGCGCTTCGCCGAGGAGGCGGGCCCCGAGGGCGCCCTGCACCTCGGCTCTCCCGAGACGGTCGCCCGGAAGATCGCGAACACGGTCGGAGCCCTGGGCATCGACCGCTTCGACCTCAAGTACAGCGCCGGCACCCTGCCGCACGCCGCGATCATGCGGAACATCGAGCTCTACGGCACCCAGGTGATCCCGCGCGTCCGCGAGCTGCTCGCGGAGCGCTGACCCGGGTCCGGACGCCGACCCGCGCCCGGGCGCCGTGGAGCGAGCGCACTGCGCGCTCCCACCGGGCGCCCGGGCGGCGTCGATATGCTCGGAGACCGGGCGTTCACCCGCCGCCCCCGACCCTCCGGAAGCACATGCCAGACAGCCACGCCGCCCGCACCCCCTACGAGGTGCTGGGCGTCCCCGCGAGCGCGTCGGAGGACGAGCTCAAGCGCGCCTACCGCCGCCTGCTCCGCGAGACCCACCCGGACACCGGGGGAGACGCGGCCTCGTTCCACGCCGTGCAGGTCGCCTGGGAGCGGATCGGCAGCGTCGGCGCCCGCGTCGACTACGACCGCGGAGCGCCCGCCCCCGGAGCCTCCTCGCACGCCCCGTACACCGGCTCACCCCGCCAGCAGACGGCGTCCTCGGTGCGCGCCCGCTCCTACGGCCACCCGGGTGGCGCCGCCCGCGAGTACTACCTCCGCCTCGTCCGCGAGTGGGTCGGCCGCGGCGTCGAGATCGACGACCCCTTCGACCCCGCCCTGGTGCGCTCCGCCCCCCGCGAGGTCCGCTCCTGGCTGGCCAAGGCCCACGCGGAGGAGGCGACGGCCTCCCTGGTCGGCGCCCTCGGCATCGCCTTCACGATCTGGAACGACGTCGCGGTCGGCGACGGCGGAGTCAAGATCGACCATCTGGTGCTCGGCCCGTCCGGTCTCCTCGCCCTGACCTCGGCCGACTGGGGCGAGCCCGTCCGCCTGCGCAAGGGCGAGGTCGAGGGTGTGGGACTCGCCGAGGACGAGAAGCCGCTCGCCTCGCTCTCGAAGGCCGCCCGCCGCCTCGGCCGCGAGCTCGGCGTGCGCTTCTCCGCGAGCGTGATCGTCGTCCCCGACGACGCCCTCGAGCAGCCCTACGAGCAGGTCGAGCGCGGTCGCCACGCGGGCGACGTGCTCATCCGCCGCTCCCTCCTCCCGCAGCTGCTGCGCTCCGGCACCGACGACCCGCGCCTCGGGGGCTACGGCGAGTCCTTCGAGGTCCGCACCCGCGTCCAGAACCGCGTCCGCTTCGTCTGACGCGCGGCGCCGCTAGCCCGCCTCCGCCCGGCGGGCAAGGGGCTGTCGGCGCCACCCGTCCCCGCCCGACGATGGAGCCGAACGATGGACGCCTGCCCTCCGGCCGGCGACGACGACGAGCGGAACGAGGCGGACGATGGTGCGATTCGGCTACACCCTGATGACCGAGCAGAGCGGCCCGAAGCAGCTGGTGGGCTACGCGGTCGATGCCGAGAGGCACGGCTTCGAGTTCGCGGTCTCGAGCGATCACTACTCGCCCTGGCTGACCGAGCAGGGCCACGCCTCCTACGCCTGGACGATGCTCGGCGCGGTCGCGCAGGCGACCTCGACCATCGAGCTCGCCACCTACGTGACGGCGCCGACCATCCGCTACCACCCCGCCGTGATCGCGCAGAAGGCGGCGACCCTCGCGATCCTCTCCGACGACCGCTTCCTCCTCGGCCTCGGCTCGGGCGAGAACCTCAACGAGCACGTGGTCGGCGAGGGCTGGCCCGCGGTCTCCGCGCGCCAGGACATGCTGGAGGAGGCGGTGCACATCATCCGCGCCCTGCACACCGGCGAGCTGGTCACCTGGGAGGGCGACTACTTCCGCGTCGACTCCGCCCGGATCTGGGACCTCCCGGACAAGCCCGTGCCGATCGGCCTCGCCGTCTCGGGCGAGAAGTCGATCGAGCGCTTCGCCCCGCTCGGCGACCACCTGATCACCACCGAGCCCGAGGCCGAGCTGATCTCGCAGTGGACCGCCGTTCGCGGCGCCGACGCCGCTCCGTCGCGCTCGATCGGGCAGATCCCGATCTGCTGGGCGCCGGACAAGGAGCAGGGGATCGCCCTGGCGCACGAGCAGTTCCGCTGGTTCGCCGGCGGCTGGTCCGTCAACGCCGACTTGCCCACCCCGGCCGGCTTCGCCGGCGCCAGCCAGTTCGTGCGCCCGGAGGACGTCGCCGAGTCGATCGCCTGCGGCCCCGACCTCGACGAGCTCGCGCAGAGCGTCGTCCCCTTCATCGAGGCCGGCTTCACCGACATCGCCTTCGTCCAGGTCGGCGACGCCCTGCAGCAGCGCTTCCTCGACGAGGTCGCCGAGGACCTCCTCGAGCGGGCACGCGCGCTGGCCCCCTGAGCGCCGCGGCTCCCTCTCCCTGCTGATCGAGCAACTTAGGCAGCAGCCCGCCTTCATGCTGATCGAGCAGCCCTCGCAGAGTACGTGTCAAGAGCCATGCTGATCGAGTAGCCCGCGGAGCGGGCGTATCGAGATCCACCACCGTCAGAACCTGAGTCTGCAGACCCGCCCTGCTGGTGACGGCGGGTCTCGATACGCCCCTGGCGGGGCTACTCGACCAGCATGACGCGGCGCAGCCGCGTCCCTTTCGCTCACCACCGAGACGCGAAGCGGCTTCGCCGCTCGATACGCGGCTGCGCGGCTACTCGACCAGCACGAGACGGATGCGACCCGTCCACGTCACCCTGTGACGACGATCGTGACGGTGCGGACGGTGTTCGTCGTGCCGGTGTCGCTCGCGATGAGGGTGTGGCTGCCCGGCGTCGCGAGCGCGGCAGGAAGAGTGACCTTGGTGACGAAGGCGCCGTGCTCGTCGGTGACGACGGAGGTGAAGCGTCCTCCGCTGTCGAGCCGGAATCCGACGCTGGTCATGATCGGCCAGCCTGCGCCCGTGAGGGTCAGCGTCGGACTCCCGGCGGAGACAGTGGTGTGCAGAGCGGTCACGGAGGGCCCTGAGGCCGGCGCGGGCGCGGCGGGCGGATCGAGATCGACGGCGAGGCTGATCACCTCGCCGTGACGGGCGGCGACGATCTGCGTCCGTCCGCCGGCCGCCTCCGGGGAGAGGGTCAGTGTGAAGGCGCCGTCGGCGCCGGTGGTGACGGGGTCGGAGAGGTCCGGACCGTCGCCGTACCCCTCGGACATCCCCGGAGGCAGATGCCGCAGGACGACGGAGGTGCCTGCGGGGACGATTCCGGTGACGGTGCGTCCGTTCACGTGGAGGTCGTCGAACGCGAGTGGGACGGTCGTCGCGGCACCGGCGGTGCTGATGCTGAGCAGGTGCTCGGTGCGCGTGTACTCCCCGCTGTCGGTCGGAGACGTCCACAGCCGGTACTCGCGGGTCGTCCCCGGTCCCTGGAACGGGGTCGGCCCGGAATCGCAGCGCCAGAGGCCCTCCTGGTCGACCTTCTGCGCACCGCAGACGAGGGCGCCCGTCGCCTCGTCGGTGACCCTCACGAACGTGAGCGCCGTCCCCGTGCCCTTCAGCAGGGACACCGTCTGCTCCGCCGAGCGCCCGCCGGTGGTGGTGAAGGCGGTCGGCAGGTCGGTGCGGGTGATCGCGTGGACCACCTCGACCGGGTCGACGGAGGGGACGACGAGGGCGTTCTTCGACGGGTCGAACAGGCGCAGGCTGTTCTCGGCGTGCTCGTACAGGTCCAGGGTCTCGTTCGTGATCGACCCGAACTGCGCCTCCGCGGCGCCGTGGTAGGCGTCCGGGTCGATCGGACGCGTGTTCACCGAGGGCAGCTCGTCCACCGAGACCGTGTGCTTGACGGACCCGCACTGGGTCAGGCCTCCCTTCTCGTTCACCGACTCGACCCACTGCGCACGGAAGTCGGTGAAGGTCTTCCCGGCGTTGACCTCATCGGTGAGCACGCGGATCGTCGTGCGCAGGTCCTGGAGGCCCGCCTGCCAGGTCAGCTGGAGCGCCTCGTTCGCGGAGACCTGGATGTCGTCGATCGCGCCCTGCACGGACGGCGGCAGCGTCTCCGCGGTGTACCCCTGCGCGACCGCGTCCAGCACGATCCGCGACTGCGCGAACCGGGCCCGGTAGGCGATCTGGTCCTGCGCCAGCCGCACCGCGGTCAGCTCCTTCTCGGCCGCGACCCGCGTCATCCGCGACAGCGCCTCGTGTGCCGGCCACTGGAACGCGTCGATCAGCTTCTGCCCCGGTGACTCGCACTCCGCGGGGTCCGACCCGCGCAGCCACAGATCGAGCATCGCGATCACCAGCGCCACCGGACCCAGCTCCGGGAACGCCAGTGCCACCAGACCCACGACCGCCTCCGCCAGCTGGAACCCGTCCTCCGTCTCGGCGAAGTTCCGCAGGTTCAGCACCGTCCCCAACCCCACCGCGAGCGGACCCATCTCCGGGACCACCACCGAGGCGACCCCCGAGACCGCGACCGCGTCCGTCAGCGCGTCCGAGTCCCCGCTGAACGCATCGACCAGTCCCTTCACGGCGAACACCGCGTTCGCGATGCCCTCGCCGCTCCCGACCGAGCCCCGCATCAGCTCGGACGCCGTCGCCTCGAACCCCTTCCACACGCTCGCCCGCGCCTCAGCAGGCACGTACTCCCCGCCGAACCGCTCCGCCAGCGCCGCCATCCGCGCCGCCGCAGCGTCGTCCGCCAGACCCGCCTCCGGCGCCAGGGGCCTCCCGGAACCCGGCAGCTCCCGCCCGGGCGGGCCCGTCTCCGCAGCCGGTCTCTCCTCGGGCGACGGTTCCTCCTCCGGCGCGGAACCCTCCGGAGCGGGACCCGGGACCGTCCTCGGGCGGGCCGCGGTCGAGCCGGCGCCGTCGACGGCGCTCGGGCTCAGGTCGCAGAGGACGCACAGGGCGTCCGCGGCCGCCGGTGCCGGTTCCTCGGGGCTGTTCGTCCGCGACCAGACGGCGGCGAGGGTCGTCTCCCATCGGAGGTAGGGGGACCTGAGCGGATCCATGAGGTCGATGTGCCCGATCGGCCCGGCCTTCTCGAACGACCCGACGTTGTTGAGGAGCGTCCCGGCGCCGTTCCTCCGCACCATCGGCTCGTATTCGGCGCGGGCCGGGATGTGCAGTTCCTCGGCGATCCTGATCTCGGTGGGGTGCTGCGTCACGAGCCGGTCGAGGGCTCGCGTTCGACGCCCGAGAGCATCGCGGACGTGTTCGGGTCCGCTCTCCGCGCCCTGCTCCTCCGTCGTCGCCCGCATCAGTGCGAAGTTCAGGAACGGATTCGGGCCCCGCGCGAAGTGGGCCTCCCCGTAGGAGTCGTCGCGCCCCGACTCCGCTGCAGCCTCCTCCCCGGGATCTGCGGGGTCGGGACTCAGGAGCCAGTCCTTCACCGCCGCGAGACCGCGCGGTCCCCCCTGCGTCACGAGCTCGTCGACCAGGCTGAAGACCCGCTGATCCTTCTCCGGAGTGCCGGGTGTCCCCAGATCGCCACTGCGCACCGGGGTGGGGATCGAGAGCTCGTACTCCTTGCCGACCTGCGAACCGGCGAGCGCCTGGACCGAGTGGTACAGCTCGTGGGCGAAGGTCGCCGTCGGCGAGAAGGCGCGGATCTGCCCGGTCTCCTCATCGAAGTACGACGAGATGCGGTCCGGGTCGAAGGTGAGGAACGAGTCGGACCCGGTTCCTGCGATGGCGTGCTCCCTGCTCAGACGGGACGACGACCAGCTGTCCCCCGGGACGACGAGGACCCGGATGTCGGAGACGTCGCCGTTGACCTGCAGGAACCGGTTGCCCTTCACCTCGCTCGCCCCGAGGAGGTCCGGGACCACCTCGACGAGGCTCTTCGACGGCTCCGCCGTCAGGAGCTCGGACAGCATGGAGCTCACGAGCCGCTGGGTCCGCAGGCCCTTCGGCGAGATCGCCATCCCCCCGACACCGCTCGGCTGAGTGGCGACCGCGATCCCCGGAGCGACCTCCCACGCCTTGTAGACGAGACCTGTCCTCGGACTCTTCACGAGGCTGAAGGAGGCGGGCGGCAGCTCGCTGCCAGCCGGCGAGCCGCCGCCGGGCGCGGCCGACGCCCCGCTCCCCGAGATCAGGACGCTGACGACCGCGATCGCCGCGACGGCTGCGCTCAGTCGCCCCGTTCGTCCACGGTCCCGCCGCGTCAATCGGGGGAGGGGGATCGATGCTGCCAGACGCAGGATCGGAGCTGAGAGAACTGACATGCCCTCATCATAAAAATCCGCCGAGCCGCCGCGCAGAGCGGTGGCGCGCGATCACGGGCCGAGCGCGAGACCGGTGAGCAGGTGCCGTCAGAAGCCGCGGAGCCGCTCGATCTCGCGCCGATCGCGCTTGGTCGGGCGGCCGGCGCCCCGGTCGCGCTCGATGATCGCGGGTGCCGCCTCGCGCGGCGGCGGCGGGGGAGTGCGGTCCTCGAAGCACTCGGCCGCGACCGGTGCGCCGACCCGCTTCACGATCAGGCCGCGGACGACGAGCTCGCGGTCGAAGCCGCCGATGCGGGCGCGGACCTCGTCGCCGACCTTCACGGTCTGCGCGGCCTTGGCCCGCTCGCCGTTCACCCGGACGTGACCGGCCCGGGCGGCCGTCGTGGCGGCGGAACGCGTCTTGTACACGCGGACCGCCCACAGCCAGGCGTCCACGCGGACGGAGCCGGTCACCGGGATCTGCATCCGTCCAGTCTACGAAGCCATGATGGGGGTGGTCCCATCGACGAGGGATCCGCGGCCCCACCGGCCGCCGACCGAGGAGGTTCACCATGAGCACGTACCACAGCTACGGCGAGGACACCGGCGAGGGCGTCCCCACCCGCGGAGCGCCCGAGCACAGCGGCTCGCCGTCCGAGCTGCGCGAGAGCCCCTTCCCGCACGCCGGACTCGAGTTCCTCCTGGTCCCGTCGGGTCACGAGGAGTGGCAGGTCCGCCACCCGGACGGCCGCGCGGTCGGCGTCCTCGCGATCATCTCGCACAGCGGCGAGGAGGGCGAAGCGGTCTTCGTCACCCGCCGTGTCGGCTCCGACGAGGCCGTCGCCGAGGGCACCGACTGGCGGGGCATCGTCACCGCCGTGATCAACGACGAGGCGGCCGACGAGCGCGTCCAGGGCAGCCTCGACCCGGCGCTGGACTACACGCGCGGCGGCCTGCTGCACCGCGGTGCGGCCGACGTCGAGGACCAGGTCTGAGCGGTCGCGGCTGAGCGGGCCGGTCCGAGCGACCGCCCCTAGCGCGCGAGGAGCGCCGCGTTGATCCGGGCCGTGAGCTCGTGGTCGACGCGGCGCTCCTGCGCGTCCACCGCGCGGATCGGCGCGGCGTTCCGCGCGCTGGAGACCAGCCAGGCGGCCTCGGCCGACGCGAGGTCCTCGGCCCGCAGCGGGCGCTCCGCCGTGCCGAGCCCGAGCCCGCCTGCCAGCTCGAAGAGGTCCGCCTGCGTCGTCCCCGGCAGCAGCCCCAGGCTCGGCGGCGGAGTGACCAGCTCGCCGCCCGCGAGCAGCACCAGGTTCGAGGTCGGCCCCTCCAGCAGGAAGCCGTCGCTGGAGACGAACAGCGCGTCGTCCGCTCCGCGCCGCAGCGCCTCGCGCGAGGCCGCCCGGTTGACCGCGTAGGAGAGCGTCTTCGCGCCGGCGAGCAGCCACGGCGACGTGTGCTGCACATCGGAGCGCAGTCCGCGGTCGAGCAGCACCACCCGCACGCCGTCCCGGCGGGCCGGCCCGAAGTCCGGGCTCGTCTGCACGAAGACGACGCCGGTCGGCCGTCCGTCGCCCTCGACCCCGCGGCTCAGGATCGTCTTCACCATCGCCTCGGGCACCCGCGGGTGGGCGGCGACCGCCTCGTCGATCGCCGTCCGCCAGGCGGCGCGGTCCGGGCGGGGCAGGTCCAGCATCCGCGCCGAGTCCTCGAACCGGTCGAGGTGCGCGTCGAGCGCCTGCAGCCGCCCGTCGACCAGGTTGATCGTCTCGAAGACCCCGTCGCCGCGGGTGAAGCCGAGGTCGGTGACGTCCAACCCGCCCCGACCGGTCGCATCGAGCACGGGTGCGGAGCCTGCGTCGTGCGCCGGGGCGTCGAGCGAGGGGCGGCCGAGGACGACGAGGGTGTCAGCGGGCATGGGTGGTGCGGTCCTTCCGGGGGCGGAGCGGGAGACGGGCGAGCACGACGACCAGCAGCGCACCGAGGAGCGCCCCCGTGCCGTTCGAGACGAGGTCGCGTACGTCCGCGACGCGCGAGGGCAGTGCGAGCAGCTGGATCGTCTCGACGAGCACCGAGACGCCGAGGCCGATCGGTGCGGCGAGCAGCCGGCGCCGGCGCGGCAGCTGCAGCGCGACCAGCGCGCCGAGCGGCACGAACAGCAGCACGTTGGCGACGAACTCGGCGACGTCGAAGGTGAACCAGGCGGTCAGCGGCGTGGAGGCGAGGAACGCGATGATCCCGCGGACGAGCACCGAGGGCTGACCGGCGGGGTACGGCGCCGGCGTCAAGGTGATCAGCGCGATCACGCCGAGCCAGGCGAGCGTCGCGGGCAGGAGGATCCTCGAGCGGCGCATCCGTCGATTCTGCCAGGTGCTCGATTCGACCCGGTGAGCGACTCGGTGCTGTGCGGCGGGCGGTCCGGGACGGTCGGCGCGATGTGGAAGGCTGGAGCGCATGACGAGCGACGGCCCGGCCGACGGCGGAGCGCTTCCGCGCCACCCCTTCGACGCCGCGCTCGGTGACGGCTGGGTCGAGATCGGGGACGGGCGCCGCTTCTGGGGCCGCTTCGGCGCCGCCGGTCTGCTGCTGCGCGACCCGGACGGCCGCGTCCTGCTCCAGCACCGCGCCACCTGGAGCCACTTCGGCGACACCTGGGGACTGCCGGGCGGCGCCCGCCACCCCGAGGAGACCGCCTTCGAGGGCGCCCTGCGCGAGTCGGTCGAGGAGGCCGGAGTGCCCGACGGGATCGTCGTGCCCGTCCTCTCCCGCGTCGTGACCATCGGCCCCTGGAGCTACACCACCGTCGTCGCCCGGGCCCTCGAGCACTTCACCCCGCGGATCGCCGACGCCGAGAGCCAGGAGCTGCGCTGGGTCCCGCCGGCCGAGGTCGACGCGCTCCCGCTGCACCCGGGCTTCGAGGCCTCCTGGCGCGAGCTGCGCGCCCTCGACACCGAGCCGTGCGTCCTCGTCGTCGACGCGGCCAACGTCGTCGGCTCGCGTCCGGACGGCTGGTGGCGCGATCGCGCGGGTGCTGCGGAGCGGCTCGTCGCGGCGCTCGGGCGCCTCGCGAACCGGGGTGTCCCCGGCTCCCTGTTCGCCGTCGAGGCCGACACGGTCTGGCCGCGGATCGCCGTCGTCCTCGAGGGTGACGCCCGGGCGGCACGCACCGCCGACGCGGTCGGCGCGGCTCCGCGCGGGCGGCTGAGCGTCGAGAGCGCCGCCGGGTCGGGAGACGACGCGATCGTCGAGCGCGTCGCGGCGATCGGGTCGACCGCCCGCGTGGTGACCGCCGACCGCGGCCTCGTCGCCCGGATCGAGGAGCTCGGCGCCACGGCTCTCGGCCCGCGCACCCTGCTCGACCTGCTGGACTCCGCGGCGCCGACCACCCCTCCCGCAGCCCGGGAATAGCGCGCGGATCGGGTCGGTTGCATCCCTCATGGCCACGACAGCGATGACTCTCGACACCCACGACCAGACCGTCTCCGACGGCATCGTCCTCATCGACTTCTGGGCGGAGTGGTGCGGCCCGTGCCGCCAGTTCGCCCCCGTCTTCGAGGCGACCAGCGAGAAGAACCCGGATGTCACCTTCGCGAAGGTCGACACCGAGGACCAGCAGCAGCTCGCCGGCAGCTACGGCATCTCCTCGATCCCCACCCTCGTCGTGTACCGCGACGGCATCCCGCTGATGGCGCAGCCCGGCGCCCTGCCCGCCCCGGCCCTCGACTCCCTGCTCGAGCAGGTCCGCGGCCTCGACATGGTCGCCGTCCGCAAGCAGTACGAGGAGGCGAAGGCCGCGCAGGAGTCCGGCGCCCCGCAGAAGTTCGACCACGGCGCGCAGATCTGATCCGCACCACCCGCACGACTTGGAACCCCCGGCAGCCGCTCAGGCCGCCGGGGGTTCCGTCGTTCGTGCGGGAGTCCCGCGGCGAGCCGGATCAGCCCGTGTTCTGGAGGCCGGCGGCCACGCCGTTCACGGCCAGCAGCAGGAGCCGCTGGTTCTGCTCGGTGCCCGAGCCGCCCGGGTCCGTGCGCAGCGCCCGGAGCGCACGCAGCTGCAGCAGCGACAGCGCGTTGACGTAGGGCGTCCGCAGCCGCACGGCCCGCCCGAGCACGCGGTGCCCGGTGAGCAGGCTCTCCTCGCCGGTGATCGAGAGCACCCAGCGGCGCGTGAGCTCCATCTCGTCGAGCACGAGACCGGCGAGGTCGTCGCGGGAGTCGAGCGCCAGGTAGCGGCGAGCGATGCCCTCGTCGGTCTTCGCCAGCGACATCTCGACGTTGTCGATCATCGTGGTGAACAGCGGCCAGGTCTCGTAGGCGGTGCGCAGCTCGTCCAGGTCGCCGACCGCCTCGAGGGCGCTGCCGAGTCCGAACCACCCGGTCAGGTTGACGCGGGCCTGGGTCCAGGCGAAGACCCACGGGATCGCGCGCAGGTCCTCGAGCGACTCGACCGAGAGGCCGCGGCGGGCCGGCCGCGAGCCGAGCGCGAGCAGGCCGACCTCCTCCTGTGGGGTGACTCGGGCGAACCAGGGCGCGAAGCCGTCGGCCTTGACCAGCTCGAAGAAGCGGCGGCGCGACTCGCGGTCCATCGTCGCGGCGACGTCGCGGAAGCGGTCCGCGGCACCGGCGTTGCGCTCGCCGATCGAGGGCGAGGAGGCGAGCAGCGTCGCGCCGGCCACCTGCTCGATGTGCCGGGTCGCGATGTCCGGGTTGCCGTACCGGGCGAAGATGACCTCGCCCTGCTCCGTCAGCTTGAAGCGGCCGTCGACCGAGCCGGGCGGCTGCGCGAGCACCGCGCGGTTCGCCGGTCCGCCGCCGCGGCCGAGGGCGCCGCCGCGGCCGTGGAAGAGCGTGAGCACGATGCCCTCGTCCTCGGCCCACTTCGCGATGCGCGCCTGCGCGTCGTAGAGCGCGAGCGTCGCCGAGACCGGGCCGACGTCCTTGGAGGAGTCGGAGTAGCCGAGCATGACCTCGAGCCGGTTCCCGGTCGCCGCGAGGCGCGCGCGCACCTGGGGCAGCTTGATCATCTCGGCCAGGATGTCCGTCGACGCGTCGAGGTCGGCGAAGGTCTCGAAGAGCGGGACCGCGTCGATGATCGGCGGGTTCCCGTCGGTCGCCGCCTCGGCCAGGTCGAAGACCGTCTTGAGGTCCTCGGCCGACTGGGTGAACGACACGACATAGCGGCGGGCCGCGTCGGTGCCGAAGCGCTCCTGGATCGTCGCGAGCGCACGGTAGACCGAGAGGACCTCGATGCTGCGCTCGTCGAGCTCGCCGCCGGCGCGGACCGCCGCGAGGGTCTCGCGGTGCACCTTCGAGTGCTGCCGCACCTCGATCTCGGCGAGGTGGAAGCCGAAGGTCTCCACCTGCCAGAGCAGGTCCTGCAGGTCGCCGTAGGCCGAGCGGACGTCGCCCGCCTCGATCAGCGAGTCCTGCAGGGTCCGCAGGTCGGCGAGCAGCTCAGCGGCGGAGCCGTAGGCGAGCGCGCCGCCGGAGCGGGTCGCCGCGAGCCGGTCCGCCGTGAAGAGCAGGACGCGGCGGTGGGTCTCGCTCGGCGAGCGCTCGGCGATGACCGCGGCGAGCTCGGGCGCCTTCTCGACCCCTGCGGCCCAGAGCGCCTCGACGGCCGCCGACGGGGGAGTGGTGCCGGCGTCCAGCGTGAGGGAGCGGCCGACCCGGCGGGCGACGCGCTCGAGCCCGATCAGGACGTGCTCGGCGGCGATGTCGACGGCCTCGAGGGTCGTCTCGGCGGTGACGAACGGGTTGCCGTCGCGGTCGCCGCCGATCCAGGTGCCCAGGCGCACGAACGCAGGGGCGATCGGCTTGCGGGTGCCGGAGGCGTCGCCGAGCAGCGCGTCGTCGAGCCGGCGGTAGACCCGCGGCAGGACGGAGAACAGCGACTCGTCGAACACGCTCATCGCGGTCCGGACCTCGTCGAGCGGGCTGGGCTTCGACTCGCGCAGCGGCGCCGTGCGCCAGAGCGTGTCGACCTCGGCGAGCAGGCGCCGGCGGTTCTCGACCAGCACGACGCCGCCCGTGCGCGGGTCGTCCCGCTGCTCGAGCAGGGCGCTGATCCGGCGGATGGTGGAGGAGACCGCGCGGCGGCGCGCCTCCGTCGGGTGCGCGGTGAGGACCGGGCGGAACTCCAGGCGCGAGAGGCGCTCGAACGCCTCCTCCTCGCCCAGCTCGTCGGTGAGGGTCGCCATCGACGCGATGATCGAGTCCTCGGGCCGCTGGGCGCCGGCGTCGGCGTCGCGACGGCGCAGGACCCGCACGCGGTGGAACTCCTCCGCCACGTTCACGAGGTGGAAGTAGCAGGTGAACGCCCGAGCCACCTCCTCGGCGCGCTCGGCGGTCAGCGACGCGACGAAATCCTCCGCCGCGGCCAGCTCGTCCGGGTGCCCGCTGTCGTAGGCGCCGATCGTCAGAGCGCGGAGCCGCTCGACATCGGTGTAGAGGCTGTCGTCGCCCGATTCCCGCAGGACCTGGCCGAGGAGCTCGCCCAGCAGATGGACGTCGCCGCGGATGCGGTCGTCCATCGGCGGCGCGACGGTCCCGTCGGCGGAGGAGGCGGAGGAGGCGGGTGCTGCGGTCGCGGCTGGCGCGTCGGAGATCGGAGGCACGGCACGACCTTAGCGGCGGCGCGTGTCCGGCGGATGACGCCACTGTCACGCGGCGGAATGGAATGATCGAAGGGTGACCGTGACCCCTGCACCTCCCGCCCCCGCCGTCCAGACCGAGCAGGCCGCCCCTCACGTCGTCGTCCTCTTCGGGGCCGTGGGCGACCTGTCCCGCCGCAAGCTCATCCCGGGCATGGCGCACCTGGCGCTGTCCTCGCTCGCACCCGACCTGCAGATCGTCGGCACCTCGCTCGAGGAGCACGACGACGAGTCCTTCCGCGCCTTCGCCAAGCTCGCCTACGACGAGTTCGGCAGCCGCTCGCTGACCCCCGCCCAGTGGGACGAGTTCGCCTCCAAGCTCCGCTACGTCCCGCAGTCCGCCGGCCCCGCCGCGCTGGCGAAGGCGGTCACCGACGCGGAGAAGGTGCTCGGCCCGGACGTCAGCCGCCTGCACTACCTCAGCGTCCCGCCGCGCGCCGCCCTCTCGGTCGTCCGCATGCTCGCGGAGGCCGGCCTCGTCGAGCGCTCGCGGATCATCATGGAGAAGCCCTTCGGCGTCGACCTCGAGAGCGCCGTCGTCCTCAACGCCGAGCTGCACGAGACGTTCGACGAGGAGCAGATCTTCCGGATCGACCACTTCCTCGGCAAGGAGCCGGCGCAGAACATCCTCGCCTTCCGCTTCGCCAACGGCCTCTTCGAGCCGATCTGGAACCGCAACTTCATCGACCACGTCCAGATCGACATCCCCGAGAAGCTCACCCTCGACCGCCGCGCCGAGTTCTACGAGTCGACCGGCGCCTACAAGGACATGGTCGTCACCCACCTCTTCCAGGTGCTCGCCTTCATGGCGATGGAGCCGCCGACCGCCCTCGAGCCGAAGGCGATCAGCGAGGAGAAGAACAAGGTCTTCCGCTCGATGCGGCTGCTCAACCCCGAGAACGTCGTCCGCGGCCAGTACATCGGCTACCGCGAGGAGCCGGGCGTCGCGCCCGACTCCGAGACCGACACCTTCGTCGCCCTCAAGTGCGAGATCGACAACTGGCGCTGGGCCGGAGTGCCGTTCTACCTGCGCACCGGCAAGCGGATGGCGGAGGGCCAGCGGATCATCTCCATCGCCTTCCGCGAGCCCCCGAAGAGCATGTTCCCGCAGGGCTCCGGAGTCGGCGCGCACGGCCCCGACCACCTCACCTTCGACCTGGCCGACGCGTCCAAGGTGTCGCTGTCCTTCTACGGCAAGCGCCCCGGCCCGGGCATGCGGCTCGACAAGCTGAGCATGCAGTTCGCCCTGCAGGAGACCGATCGCGCGGGCGACGCCCTCGAGGCCTACGAGCGGCTGATCCTCGACGCGATGCGCGGCGACCACACGCTCTTCACCACCGCCGAGGGCATCGAGCGCCTCTGGGAGGTGTCGGCGCCGCTCCTGCAGGACCCGCCGCCCGTGCGCCTCTACGCGCCGGGCTCCTGGGGCCCGAACGCGATCCACCAGCTGATCGCCCCGCACGCCTGGCGGCTGCCCTTCGAGCGGGTCTGGCGCGACAAGCGCTGACGAGGGCTCCCGGCATGGCGCGCGCGGCGGAGGACCGCATCTGGACGGTCCCGAACATCCTCAGCATGGTGCGGCTCGCACTGGTGCCGGTGTTCCTCGTGCTCATCATCGAGGGCGAGGACGCGCTCGCCCTGCTGACGCTCGTCCTCTCCAGCCTCACCGACTACCTCGACGGCTGGATCGCGCGCCGCTTCGACCAGATCACGCGCCTGGGCGCCGTCCTCGATCCGGCCGCCGACCGCCTCTACATCTTCGCGACGGTGATCGGCCTCGCCGTCCGCGAGCTGGTGCCGTGGTGGTTGGTGGCCGTGCTGGTCGCGCGGGATCTGATGCTCGTCGTGCTCGCGGTCGTCCTCGCGAACCACGGCTACGGACCGCTGCCGGTGCATCACCTGGGCAAGTTCGCCACGTTCTGCCTCTTCTACGCGCTGCCGCTGATCATGCTCGGGCAGGCCTTCCCGGCGCTGGCCCCGGCGTCCCTCCCCGTCGCCTGGGCCTTCGCGCTCTGGGGCGCGTTCCTCTACTGGTGGGCGGGGATCGTCTACGCGGTGCAGACCCGAGGCCTCGTCCTGGGGGTCGACGGAGCGTCAGGGGCGACCGGCGGGCCCTCCGATTCCGATACGCTGAGGGGATAGCGAGGAGGTACGTCTTGGTCGAGTCCGTGCGCGGAGCGTCATCCGCAGATCCGTCCGTTCCCGTCGAGCCGTCGACGGAGACGACCCTCACGTTCACCGACGACATCGGCGCCCAGCTGGCGGCGCTCGACAACCGGGCGTCCCGCGAGGAGGCCGAGGCCGTCGGCGCTCTGCCCTCCGGCTCCGCCCTGCTCGTCGTCCGTCGTGGGCCCAACACCGGGGCCCGCTTCCTGCTCGACATCGACTCGACGACCGTCGGCCGGCACCCGGATGCGGGCATCTTCCTCGACGACGTCACCGTCTCGCGTCGGCACGCCGAGTTCGTGCGCCGCGGCACCTCGTTCGAGGTCCGCGACCTGGGCTCGCTGAACGGCACCTACTTCGACGGTGTCCGGATCGAGTCCGCGATCCTCACCGACGGCTCCGAGGTGCAGGTCGGCAAGTTCCGCCTCACCTTCTACGCGTCCCGCGCCGACCTCGTCGCCGCTCCGGACGCGTAGCCGTGGGTCGTTCGACCGCTCGCGCACTCCCGTCCGGCCCGGCCGCTCTCTTGAGCATCGGCCAGGTCCTCTCGCACCTCACCACCGAGTTCCCCGACGTCACGCCGTCGAAGCTGCGGTTCCTCGAGGAGCAGGGGCTCGTCTCGCCCGCCCGCACCGACTCGGGCTACCGCAAGTTCTCCACCGGTGACGTCGAGCGCCTGCGGATGATCCTCGCGCTCCAGCGCGACCACTACCTGCCGCTCAAGGTGATCCGCGGCTACCTCGACGACGTCGACGCCGGGCGCGAGCCGTCCCTCCCCGCCGGTGCCGGTGGCGCCGCACCCTCCCTGCTGGCTCCCGCCACCCGGCTCACCCGCGACGGTCTCGCGAGCGAGTCGGGAGCGAGCCCGGCGCTCGTGCGCGAGGCGATCGCCGCCGGGCTGGTCCGCGGCGGGGACGTCTTCGGCGAGGAGGCGGTCACGACGCTCAAGGCGCTCGTCGACCTCGGCCGCTCGGGCATCGAGCCGCGCCACCTCCGCCCGCTCCGCATCGCCGTGGAGCGCGAGATGTCGCTGATCGAGAGCGTCGTCGCCTCGAGCACCCGCCGCGGCGACGCGTCCGGATCGGCCGGCGCCGCTGAGAACGCGATCGGCCTCGCCGCGCACCTCGGCACCATCCGCGAGGCGATGGTGCGCAGCGCCCTCTCGCGGATCGCGCGCTCGTGATCCGCGGCCGAGGCGGACGACACGCCCCCTCGGAAGAGCGGATGTCGTTTACTCGGCATCCCCGGGTCGGTAGCTTAGGGAGCGCGTTCGGAGCGACCGGCGTTCGTATCCGGAAGGCACAGGGATGAGAGAAGTCAGCCGCGACGTCAGCGGCCAGCGCGACCTCGTCCTCTTCACCGACGGACTGCCCGACCTCGACGCCGACGCGGGCTACCGCGGAGCCGTCGCTGCACGGGCCGCCGGGATCACCTACCGCCAGCTCGACTACTGGGCGCGCACCGAGCTCGTCGAGCCGACCGTCCGCGGCGCCTCCGGCTCCGGCACTCAGCGCCTCTACGGCTTCCGCGACATCCTCGTGCTGAAGCTCGTCAAGCGCCTCCTCGACACCGGCATCTCCCTCCAGCAGATCCGAACCGCCGTGAACCAGCTCCGCGAGTCCGGCGTCGACGACCTCGCGCAGACGACGCTGATGAGCGACGGCGCGAGCGTCTACCTCTGCACCTCGAACGACGAGGTCATCGACCTCCTCAGCCGCGGCCAGGGCGTCTTCGGCATCGCCGTCGGCAAGGTCCTCCGCGAGGTCGAGACCAGCCTCGTCGAGCTCGACCACCAGTCCGTCGACCCGTCCGACGAGCTCGCCCGCCGCCGCGCCTCCCGCAAGGTCGGCTGACCCGCCCCTCTCGCCGGTCGATCGCCGCACGCCGGCGCTGCGCGCACACATGCTGGTCGAGTAGCCCACGGACGGCGTCACTCGTGTTGAGTAGCCCACGGACGGCGCCACTCATGTTGGTCGAGTAGCCCCGGAGGGGCGTATCGAGACCCGCCGCCCCCAGCACGCCCCGCGGGCAGACCCGCCGTCCGACGCCGGCGTCTCGGCGTGATCCGCTCCCGCACACAGCGACGGCGCCGCAGCCGAGGCTGCGACGCCGTGCGCGGACCTCGCCGGACTAGCTCGTCGCCGCCGGGACCGCCTGCTCGCCGATGCGGCCGGTGCGGATGACGCGGTCGAGCAGCAGGTCGAAGTTGTGCGCCATCTCCTGCGCGCTCTCGCCCGGCCAGACGTGCACCGGCTTCGCGGCGCCCTGCGCCTGCTGGAGCGAGGTGCGCTCGGGCAGCTGCGGGCTGAGGACCAGCGGGCCGAACATGTCGCGCAGCTCCTTGATCCGGAACTGGTGCTCGAGCGACTGCACGCGGGCGCGGTTGACGATGATGCCGAGCGGCTGCAGTCGCGGGCTGAGACCGCGGCGGATCTCCTCGATCGCGCGCAGCGCGCGGTCGGCGGCGGCCACCGAGAACAGGCCCGGCTCGGTGACCACGGCGACCCGGTCGCTCGCGGCCCAGGCCGTGCGGGTGAGCGCGTTCAACGAGGGCGCGCAGTCGATCAGGACGAGGTCGTAGTCGGCCTCGACGCTCGCGAGCGCCTCCTCGAGCTTCCAGATGTCGCGGATGCTGGGGTGCGGTCCGTCGAAGTTGATCGCGGACGGGCTGCCGATCAGGACGTCGATGGTGCCCTGGCGCTCCTTCGTCCAGCCGGAGGGGGCGATCGCCGAGCGGACGATCTTCTCCTTGGGCGACGTGAGGACGTCGGCGATGTTGAGGTGACCGGCGACGTTGATGTCCATGCCGGTGGAGACGTCGGACTGCGGGTCGAGGTCGACGACCAGCGTTCGCAGGCCCTTCGAGAACGCCGCGGATGCAAGGCCGAGCGTCACGGTGGTCTTGCCGACGCCGCCCTTGAGGGAGCTCACGCTGAGTACATGCATGGCTGAGTACTTTACTTTCCCTCGGGTGGGAGAACCTAACCGTTCCCTGCACACGGTTCCACTCGGCGCCTAGCAGGCGCGAGGACGGGAGCAGAGCCCCCGTGCGCCGCCGGGCCCGTCGGTACACTGGCGGCAAGCGGAAGGAGGCTCGTTCGCATGGATGAGCGCAACGACGACCAGCCCGATCTCGACACCGGCCCGACTCCGCGGACGGCGCTCGACGCGGCGCGGGACTCCGAGCAGTACGCCCCGCGCGCGAGCGACACCGCTCCGACCCGCATCCCCGACGGCATCCGCCTCGACTCGCCCGCTCCGGCGCGCCGTCGGTCGAGCGCTCCGGCGCCCGTGGAGGACCCGACGATCGACGTCGGACGCCTCGGCATCCCGGACGCACCGGGCGCCGTCCGGCCGGTCTCGGCCGGCATCGCCTCGCGCGACGAGGTGTCGGTGCTCCCCGAGGACTCGGGCGAGCGACCGCGCGGTCGTGGCGAGCAGCGTCCTGCCGAGCCCGCCCCGGAGATCGAGCGCGAGTCCGAGACGGCTGCTGCGGATCCGGCTCCCGGCGTCACCCGGCGCGACCGCCTCCGCGCCGAGTCCGGCACCGGCGGGTCGTCCTCCGCGCCCGAGTCCGCGTCGATGCTGACGCCCGACCGGCTCCTCGAGGTCAACCGCAAGACCCGGCCCGCGCCGACCGGCGGCTGGAACCGCTTCGTCTACGGACTCACCTTCCACACCGTCAATCTCGGCGACTCCGCGAAGGTCCAGGCGTGGAAGGCGATGGACGAGCGGATCGGCCGCCAGTTCGAGGGCGGCACCCGCTTCGTCCCGGTGATGACCCGCAAGGGCGGCGTGGGCAAGACGACCGTCACGACCCTGCTCGGCATGGCCCTCGCCGACTCGCGCGAGGACCGCATCATCGCGGTCGACGCCAACCCCGACCGCGGCACCCTGGCCGAGCGCGTCCCCAAGCAGACCCGCTCGACCGTCCGCGACGTCGTCAACCGCGCCTCCGGCGTGACCGGCTTCACCGAGTTCTCGACGATGGTCTCGCGCGACGAGACCCGGCTCGACGTGCTCGCCTCGGACACGGACCCGCAGCTCTCCGAGGCCTTCGACGAGGACGACTACAACGTCGTCGCCGATCTCGTCGAGCGCTTCTACTCGATCATGCTCACCGACTGCGGCACCGGCATCGTGCACTCCGTGATGCGCGCCACCCTGCAGCGCGCGGACAGCGTGGTGATCGTCTCCGGCGGCAGTGTCGACGAGGCGCGCCTGGCCTCCGAGACCCTGACCTGGCTCGACGCCAACGGCTACGGCGATCTCGTCCGGAACGCCGTGGTCGCGCTGAACACGGCGACCCAGGGCACCAGCCTGGTGAAGCTCGAGGAGATCGAGTCGCACTTCCGCTCGCGGGTGCGCGACATCGTCCGCATCCCCTACGACCCGGTGCTCGCCGCCGGCTCGGTCGTCAAGTGGGAGCAGCTGCGCCCGGCGACCCAGGAGGCGGCGCGCCTGCTGGCCGCGCTCGTCGTCGAGGGCATCCCGGTCCGTCGTGCCTGACGCGGTTCTGCAGTCCGCCGAGGCGGTCGACTCCACGGAGACCCTGACCTTCGATCTGATCGTGCTCGGCGCCGGCTCCGGCAACTCGATCGTCGGCCCCGAGTGGGCCGGCTCCCGCGTCGCGATCCTCGACGACGGCGAGTGGTTCGGCGGCACCTGCCTCAACGCCGGCTGCATCCCGACCAAGATGTTCGTGCACGTCGCCGACATCGTGACCGACGTCGACCAGGGCGACAGGGTCGGCGTGCACGGCCGCGTGGCCCGGCCCGAGTGGGCCGAGGTCCGTGACCGCGTGTTCGGCCGCACCGACGCCATCAGCGCCGGCGGCCTCGACTACCGGGCGAACCGGTCCGAGAACGTCACCGTGCTGCGCGAGAGCTTCGGCTTCGAGTCGCTCGGCGACGGCGACCGGCCGCACGTGCTGGTCAGCGCGAGCGGGGTCCGGATCAGCGCACCGCAGGTGGTCGTCGCCGCGGGCTCACGTCCGCGACCGCTCCTCGCAGCCTACGAGCCCGACCCGCGGATCCACGACTCCGACTCGATCATGCGCATCGACGACCTCCCCGCACGGATGCTCGTCCTCGGCGGCGGCGCGGTGGCCGTCGAGTTCGCCCACATCTTCTCGGCCTTCGGCACCGCGGTGACGGTCGCCGTCCGCGGTGACCGTCTGCTCCGCTCGCTCGACGAGGGCATCGCCCGCGGCTTCACCGCGCTGGCGCGCGAGCGCTGGGACGTCCGCACCGGCGTCTCCGCCGAGAGCGTCGAGGCGACTCCGGGCGGCCTCGTCACGACCTTCGACGACGGCTCGCGCGTCGAGACCGACACGATCCTCGTCGCCACCGGGCGCGACCCGAACAGCGACACCATCGCCGCGGCCTCCGTCGGCATCGACCTGCACCCGGACGGCCGCGTCGTCGTCGACGACGAGCAGCGGGTCCTCTCAGGCGGGCGCGTCGTCCCCGGGCTCTTCGCCCTCGGCGACGTCTCCTCGGAGTGGCAGCTCAAGCACGTCGCCAACCACGAGGCGCGGCTCGTCGCGCACAACCTCCTGCACCCGGGCGAGATGCTCTCGAACACCCTCGCTCCCGTGCCCGGCGCGATCTTCGCGCACCCGCAGATCGCGCACTTCGGCCTCACGGAGAAGGAGGCGGGGGAGCGCGGCATCGACGTCGTCGCCGTCACCCAGGAGTTCGGCTCCACCGCGTACGGCTGGGCGATGGAGGACGACTCGAGCATCTGCACCCTCGTCGTCGGACTCGACGGCGAGCTGCTCGGCGCGCACCTGATGGGCCCGCAGGCGAGTATCCTCATTCAGCCGCTCGTCCAGGCCGCCAGCGCGGGGGTCGGGATCCGCGGTCTCGCCCGCAGCCAGTACTGGCCGCACCCCGCGGCGAGCGAAGTCGTCGAGAACGCCCTCCTCTCCGCCGAGGAGGCACTGAGGGAGCGCACCGCATGACCGAACGCCAGATCCGGATCTTCGGCGATCCCGTCCTGAAGACGGTGTCCGCCCCGATTGAGACCGTCGACGACGGGATCCGCGGACTGGTCGAGGACCTCGTCGACAGCGTGCGCACCCCCGGCCGCGCCGGCGTCGCCGCGCCCCAGATCGGCGTCAACCTCCGCGCCTTCAGCTACAACGTCGACGGCGTCGTCGGCTACATCCTCAACCCCGAGATCGTCGAGCTGAGCGGCGAGCCGGAGCCCGTCGACGAGGGCTGCCTCTCCGTCCCCAACCTCTGGTACCCCGCGATCCGCTACCCGCACGCGAAGGTCCGCGGCACCGACCTCGACGGCAACGAGATCGTCCTCGAGGGCGACGGCCTGATGGCCCAGGCCCTCCAGCACGAGTGCGACCACCTCGACGGCCGCCTCTACCTCGACCGCCTCTCCAAGGACGACCGCCGAGCCGCCATGAAGGAAGTCCGCGAGAGCTCCTGGTTTTGAGTTCGTTGCCGAGCCGGTCCCTGCCCGGCTCGGCGCGGTCGGCCTCCTGAGGTGGGCGCGTTCCGCAGAGCGTCGTGCGTCCGCCGACGGGAAAGCGCTGAGACGCGCTTTCCCGGATACGGCTCGGCCTTCGGCCATCGTGCCCGAACGCATGCTGAAAGCGCAGCTCGCGCTCCATGCTGATCGAGTAGCCCGCGGAGTGGGCATATCGAGATCCACGTGGTCAGGAGGTCGGGTCTCGGTACGCCCTGCGGGCTACTCGACCGGCGGAGGACCTGCGGTCTCCGCGCTCCTTGCTGATCGAGTAGGCCGCGGAGCGGCTCAGCATGCTGATCGAGTAGCCCGCGGAGCGGGCGTATCGAGCGGAGGGGGCGCCTCCGGCGCCATCGCAGGGCGGGGAAGAGACCGACGTCCTTGCGGTGGGCGGGTCTCGATACGCCCCTTCGGGGCTACTCGACCAGCATGGCTGCGGGCGTCTCTTCCAAGTAGATCCACCAGCGTCAGAACAAGAGTCCGCAGACCCGACCTGCTGACGACGGCGGTCTCGATACGCCCCTGCGGGGCTACTCGACCAGCATGAGGCTGCCCATGCTGATCGAGTGGGCCGTGGGCGGAGGCGTCAGCGGAGGCTGATGCCCTCGGTGGCCGGGGCGGCGCTGTAGACGCTGCTGATGGTCGCGGCGAAGTCGTCGAGGATGACGTTCCGCTTGATGCTCATCTTCGGGGTGAGGTGGCCGCTCGCCTCGGTGAACTCGGTGGGCAGGATCACGAACTTGCGGATCGATTCGGCGCGCGAGACGCGGGCGTTCGCGGCGTCGACGGCGCGCTGCACCTCGGCGAGGACGGCCGGATTCACGGCCGCCTGCTCGAGCGAGAGCTTCGCATCCTGGCCGTTGTTCGCGAGCCAGGTAGGCAGCATCTCGGGGTCGAGGGTCACCAGCGCCGCGATGAACGGGCGCTGGTCGCCGACGACCACGACCTGGCCGACGAGCGGGTTGGCGCGGATCGGGTCCTCGAGCGCGGCCGGCGCGACGTTCTTGCCGCCCGCGGTCACGATGATCTCCTTCTTGCGCCCGGTGACGCGGAGGTAGCCCTCCTCGTCGAGCGAGCCGAGGTCGCCGGTCTTGAACCACTCGCCGTCGAAGGCCTCGGCCGTCGCCTTCTCGTCGTTCCAGTAGCCGCCGAAGACGTCGATGCCGCGCACCTGGATCTCGCCGTCGGCGGCGATCCTGATGGAGCAGCCGGGCATCGCCGGGCCGACCGATCCGATCTTGAACCGCTCCGTCCGGTTGACCGTCGCGGGCGCCGTCGTCTCGGTGAGCCCGTAGCCCTCGAGGATCTTGATGCCGAGGCTGTGGAAGAAGTGGCCCAGCCGGTCGCCGAGGGGCGCGGACCCCGACACGGCGAAGCGGACGTTGCCGCCCATCGCCGTGCGCAGCTTCGAGTAGACGAGCCGATCGAACAGCAGGAACTGCAGCTTCAGCGCGAGCGGCACCGAGCCGGCCTCGACGGCGATCGAGTGGGCGACGGCGACGTCGGCCGCGCGCCGGAAGATCTTGCCCTTGCCGCCGGCCTCGGCCTTCTGCTCCGCCGAGTTGTACACCTTCTCGAACACGCGCGGCACGGCCAGCAGGAACGTCGGCTTGAACGAGCCGAGCGAGGGGAGCAGTTGCTTCGTGTCGGCCTGGTGGCCGACCTTGACCCCGCCGTGCACGCAGAGGATCGCGATGAAGCGGGCGAACACGTGCGCGGTCGTGATGAAGAGGAGCGTCGAGGCGCCCGGCTGGTGGATCAGCTCCGTGAGCGCGACCGCGGAGTTGCGGCTGAGCTCGACGAAGTTGGAGTGCCGGATGATGCAGCCCTTGGGTCGGCCGGTCGAGCCCGAGGTGTAGATGATCGTCGCGATGTCGGCGCCGGTGGCGATCGACCGGCGGCGCTCGATCTCGGCGTCCGGCACGTCGACCCCGCGCGCGGCCAGCTTGTCGAGGTCGCCCAGGCCGATCTGCCAGGCGAGCCGGACGTCCGGGAGATCCGGCCGGACCTCGTCGAAGCGGGCGAAGTGGTCCGCCGTCTCGACGATGACGGCCCGCGCTCCGGAGTCGAAGAGGTTCCACTGGACCTGGGCGGGGGAGGAGGTCTCGTAGACCGGCACGAGCACGCCGCCGGCGAACCAGACGGCGAAGTCGATCAGCGTCCACTCGTAGCGGGTCTTGCAGATCAGGCCGACCTTGTCGCCGGGCTCGATGCCCGCCGCGACGAGGCCCTTCGCGAGCGCGGTGACCTGGTCGAGGAACTCGCGGGCGGTGACGTCGCGCCAGCCGCCGGCCTCGGGGAGGGCGAAGAGCGCCCGGTCGGGCGTCTCCCGCACACGGTCGAGCAGCAGCGCCGTCGTGTTGGCCTGCGGATCCGGCGCGACCACGAGGGGGGAATCGAACTGCTCCACGGCAACTCCTTCGGTACCTGAATGATTGTCGGATCCAGCCTACCGGCGCTTCCCGACTGTGTATCCACTCAGGGTAACGATCCGCACGTCGGTTCTCAGCGGGTCACTACACTCGATGTGGCCGCCGCTCCAGGGCGGACCCGCGGCGCAGCGGCGCCGGAGGCTAGCGGAAGGCGGTTCGCGTGCACGCGATCGGTATCGACATCGGCGGCACGAAGATCGCGGGAGCCCTGGTCGACGAGTTCGGCGGCATCGTCCGCGAGGACCGCCAGCCGACGCCCGCCGGTCACCCCGAGCTCATCGTCGACGTCGTCGTGGAGATGGTGGCGCGCCTGCGCGAGGGCCTCCCCGCGGGCGACGTCTCCGCTGTCGGCGTCGCCGCGGCCGGCTTCATCGACGCCTCGCAGTCGATCGTCTACTACGCCCCCAACATCAACTGGCGCAACGAGCCCTTCCGCGAGAAGCTCTCGGCGCGGATCGACCTGCCGATCATCATTGAGAACGACGCCAACGCGGCCGGCTGGGCCGAGTTCCGCTACGGCGCCGGCCGACTGGTGAGCGACATGCTGATGCTGACGATCGGCACCGGCGTCGGCGGCGCGATCGTCATCAACGACCGGCTCCTGCGCGGTGGCTTCGGCGCGGCGGCGGAGATCGGCCACATGCGGGTCGTCCCCGGCGGCCTGCCCTGCGGTTGCGGTGCTCGCGGCTGCATCGAGCAGTACGGCTCCGGCCGCGCACTGCAGCGCTTCGCCGCCGAGCTCGCCGACGCCGGCGGGATCGGCCAGGGCATCGCCGACGCGCGTGCGAGGAACGGCGGCGAGCTCGACGGCGGCGTCATCGCCGAGCTGATCAGCGCCGGTGACCTGGGCGCCCTCGCGGCTCTCCGCCAGCTCGGCCACTGGCTCGGCGAGGCGGCGGCGAGCCTCAGCGCGGTCCTCGACCCGCAGATGTTCGTGATCGGCGGGGGAGTGGCGCAGGCCGGCGACCTCCTGCTCGACCCGATCCGCCAGGCCTACCTCGACAACCTGCCCGCCCGGGGGTACCACCCCGAGCCCGAGTTCCGCATCGCGGAGCTCGTCAACGACGCGGGGGTCGTCGGCGCCGCCGACCTCGCCCGCCTGCACGCGAGCTCGCTGTGACCCCGGTCGCGGACCGCTGAGGAGCACCCCTTGTTCTACTGGTTCATGAAGCACATCGTCGCGGGGCCCCTGCTCAAGACGATCTTCCGGCCCTGGGTGGTCGGCGCCGACCGCGTCCCGGCCACCGGCGGCGTCATCCTGGCGAGCAACCACCTCTCCTTCATCGACTCGGTGTTCCTCCCGCTGGTGATCGAGCGCAACATGGTCTTCCTCGCCAAGAGCGACTACTTCACCGGCAAGGGGCTGAAGGGCTGGGCGACGAAGCTCTTCTTCACCGCCACCGGCATGCTGCCGATCGACCGCTCCGGCGGCAAGGCGTCCGAGGCCTCGCTGAACACGGGGCTCCGCGTCCTCGCCGGCGGTGAGGCGCTCGGCATCTATCCCGAGGGAACCCGCAGCCCCGACGGGCGGATGTACCGCGGCCGCACCGGCGTCGCGCGGATGGTCCTCGAGGCGCGGGTGCCCGTCGTCCCGGTGGCGATGATCGACACCGCACGGATCATGCCGATCGGCAGCCGGCTCCCGAAGCTCGGGCGGATCGGCATCGTCTTCGGCGAGCCGCTGGACTTCAGCCGCTTCGAGGGCATGGAGGGCGACCGCTTCATCCTCCGCTCGATCACCGACGAGATCATGTACGAGCTGCTGGCACTGAGCGGCCAGGAGT
The DNA here is from genome assembly GCF_003751395.1 of Rathayibacter sp. PhB152. Classification (NCBI taxonomy): domain Bacteria; kingdom Bacillati; phylum Actinomycetota; class Actinomycetes; order Micrococcales; family Microbacteriaceae; genus Rathayibacter; species Rathayibacter sp. PhB152. Next base: position 125,574 of record NZ_RJUT01000004.1, read on the forward strand.
ATCTCGACGTCTACGCGACCTCGGTCAAGGAGAAGCGCGCGGCCCTGCTGCGCTGAACCTCACGACTCGGCGCACCTCCGCTGAGCGTCCTGCCGAGCCGATAAGCTCGTCAACCGTCGCCGTCCGACCGGGCGGCGATCACTGCGCGCGCCGCGCGCCCGTCAGAACCAGGAACCCTCGTGGTCATCGATCCGAACGAACCGTACGTCCTCGCCGCCCCCTCCGTGGTCGCCGGCCTGGACTACTGGCGTGAGCTCGAGGTCAAGCAGCAGCCGAACTGGCCGGACGCCGCCGCGGTCGCCGCCGCGTCCGCCGAGGTCGCGGCGCTGCCCCCGCTCGTCTTCGCAGGCGAGGTCGACCAGCTGCGCGAGCGCCTGGGCGCCGCCGCCCGTGGCGAGGCCTTCCTGCTGCAGGGCGGCGACTGCGCCGAGACCTTCGCCGGAGCGACCGCGGACCAGATCCGCAACCGCGTGAAGACCGTGCTCCAGATGGCCGTCGTCCTCACCTACGGCGCGAGCATGCCCGTCATCAAGATGGGCCGCATGGCGGGCCAGTTCGCCAAGCCCCGCTCGAGCGACCTCGAGACCCGCGGCGACGTGACGCTGCCCGCCTACCGCGGCGACATCGTCAACGGCTACGACTTCACCCCGGAGTCGCGGACCGCCGACCCGCGCCGCATCGTGCAGGGCTACCACACGGCCGCCTCGACACTGAACCTCATCCGCGCCTTCACTCAGGGCGGCTTCGCCGACCTGCGGCTCGTGCACTACTGGAACAAGGGCTTCACCGAGAACCCGCAGAACCAGCGCTACGAGCAGCTCGCCCGCGAGATCGACCGCGCGGTGAAGTTCATGGTGGCCTGCGGCGCGGACTTCGAGGGCATGAAGCGCACGGAGTTCTACACCGGCCACGAGGGCCTGCTGATGGACTACGAGCGCCCGATGACGCGGATCGACTCGCGCACCGGCACGCCGTACAACACCTCCAGCCACTTCATCTGGATCGGCGAGCGCACCCGCGAGCTCGACGGCGCGCACGTCGACTTCCTCTCGCGCGTCCGCAACCCGATCGGCGTGAAGCTCGGCCCGTCGACGACGCCCGAGACGATGCTCGAGCTGATCGACAAGCTCGACCCGGACCGCGAGCCCGGCCGCCTCACCTTCATCACCCGGATGGGCGCCGGCAAGATCCGCGACGCCCTGCCGCCGCTGCTCGAGGCGGTCAAGGCGAGCGACGCTCTGCCGCTCTGGGTCACCGACCCGATGCACGGCAACGGCCTGACGACGCCCACCGGCTACAAGACCCGTCGCTTCGACGACGTGGTCGACGAGGTCAAGGGCTTCTTCGAGGCGCACCGCGCTGCGGGCACGCACCCGGGCGGCATCCACGTCGAGCTCACCGGCGACGACGTCACCGAGTGCCTCGGCGGGTCGGAGCACATCGACGAGGCCACTCTCGCGACGCGTTACGAGTCGGTCTGCGACCCGCGCCTCAACCACATGCAGTCGCTCGAGCTGGCCTTCCTCGTGGCCGAGGAGCTGCGCGAGCGCTGAGCCGGCCGCTGCCCGCCGGCGGGCCCTCGCTGCTGATCGAGGAGCCCGCTGGGCGGGCTCGTCATGCTGATCGAGCAGCCCGCTGGGCGGGCCCGTCATGCTGATCGAGGAGCCCGCTGAGCGGGCGTCCACATGCTGATCGAGTAGCCCGCGGAGCGGGCGTATCGAGATCCACCGCGGTCAGGTTGGTTGGTCTCGATACGCCCCTGCGGGGCTGCTCGACCAGCATGCATTCGCGGCATGCCGACTCGGCATGCCGATACGGCGTACCGACTCGGCCGCAGTGCTCCGCGGTCAGATCGTGATCGTGATCGAGAGCTGGATCGTGGTGCCGCGCTGCACGAGGGCGCCCTCCTTGTCGGACTGGTTGGTCACCTTCGTCACCTCGTCCGGCACCTGGTCGATCAGCGGGGTCGTCAGGCCGTAGCTCCACTTCAGGTCGACGGCGCTGAGCGCGGCCTTCGCCTGGTCGCGCGTCATCCCGACGACGTTCGGGACGGCGACGGGCTGCGGGCCCTTTGAGACGACGACGGAGACCGTGTCGCCGGTGGTCGCGGGCGCCTCCGGGTTGATCTGGGTGAGGACGACGCCGGCGGCGACCGTGTCGCTCCAGTCCTCGCGCTCGCGGTCGAGGGCGAGCCCGGCGTCCTTCGCCGCGGCGGTCGCCTCGTCGACAGTCAGCCCGACGACGTTGGGGATCGCCCCGAGGCTGACCGTCATCGCGATCGTGCTCGTCTCGGACATCGTCGTGGGCAGCTCGCCGCCGTCGGGCAGCGCCGCCGAGACGACGACGCCCGCGGGGACGTCGGCGTCGAAGATCCGCGTCACGTCGCCCACGGTGAACGGCGCGGCCTGGATCGCGGCCGTCGCCTCCTCCTCGGAGACACCGGCCAGTGCGGGCACCTCGATCTGCCGCGGGCCGCTGGAGACGACCAGCGTCACGACCTCGCCCTTGTGCAGCCCCTGACCGCTGGGCGGGTCGGTGCTGAGCACCGTGCCGGCGGGCACGGTCAGGTCGTTCGCCTGCTGTGGCGAGACCTCGAAGCCCTGGCTCACCAGCGCGGCCGTCGCCTCGTCCTGCGAGCGGCTCACCACGTCCGGCACGTTCACGATCGCGCCCGGGCCCTCGCCGTACCACCACGCGGTCCCGCCGCCGATGAGGGCGAGCAGCAGCACGATCACCGTGAGCAGCACGCCTCGGCGACGCCGCGTGCGGCGCTTCGTCGCGAGCCGCGCGACCGCGTCGTCGTCGTCGCTCTGCTCGAGCTCCGCCGGCGAGCCCTCGATCACCGAGGTGTGCCCGGTCACCGCCTCGTCGAACAGCAGCGCGGTCGCGGGCTCCGCCACCGGAAGGGGGGTGACGGCCTGGGTGTCCGCGCCGCGGCGGTCGGTCGGAGTGATGCCCATCAGACGCTCGGCCTCGAGCAGCTGCGCCAGCATCACGCCGGCGTCCCGCGGGCGCATGTCCGGGTCGCGCTCCGTCGCCCAGAGCACGAGCTCGTCGAGCGAGGTCGGCACCGAGGGCACCTTCGCGCTGGGGTAGGGGACCGAGTCGTTCGCGTGCTGGTAGGCGATCTGCATCGGCTGCTCGCCCGTGAAGGGCTGCTCGCCGGTGAGCATCTCGTAGATCATGATGCCGATGGCGTAGATGTCGCTGCGGGTGTCGGCGGTGCCGCGGGTGACCAGCTCGGGGGAGAGGTACGCGATCGTGCCGAGCAGCGCCTGACCCGACGCGGTGTTCGCGCTCGCCGCCCGGGCGAGGCCGAAGTCGCCGATCTTGATCCGGCCGTCGTCGGCGAGCAGCACGTTCTCGGGCTTGAGGTCGCGGTGCAGGATCCCGGCCCGGTGCGCGGCCGCGAGGCCGGACAGCACCGAGTGCATGATGTCGACGACCTGCTGGGCCGTCAGCCGCCCGCGCTCCTTGAGCAGGTCGCGCAGGGTGATGCCGGGGAGGTACTCCATCACCAGATAGGCCATGTCGGAGTCCTGGCCCTGGTCGAAGACGCTGACCACGTTCGGGTGGGCCAGGCGCGCGGCGGAGCGCGCCTCCTGGACGAAGCGGTTCTTGAACGTCGCGTCGTCGGAGAGGTGCCCGTGCATCACCTTGATGGCGACCCGGCGCTCGAGGCGCTGGTCGTGCGCCAGATAGACGGTGGCCATGCCGCCCCGCGCGATGCGGGAGCGCACCTCGTACCGGCCGTCGACGAGACGGCCGAGGAGAGGGTCGAGCTGGCTGGTGGTCACGCGACGAGTCTAGGCAAGACCCTCCGGACAACCGGCGTGCAACGCGGAGGCGGCTCGTGGCACTCTTGACGGGTGACCGACTCGTCCGCTGCCTCCGCCTCCCCGTCCGCTCCCGAGATCGAGTGGCTGACCGTGCCCGACCTGGTCGAGGTCACCGGTCTCGGCGTCAGCCGGGTGCGCCGGCTCCTGGAGGAGCGCCACCTGCTCGGCACCCGCCGCGACGGCAAGCTCGTCGTCCCCTCCGTCTTCCTCCGCAACGGCGAGCCGCTCAGCGAGATCCGCGGCACGGCGATCCTGCTGTCGGACCAGGGCTTCTCGGACGACGAGGCGATCGACTGGCTGCTCTCGGACGAGGACAGCCTCGGCACCAGCCCGGTGCAGGCGCTGCTCGCCGGCCGCAAGGCCGAGGTGCGCCGGGTCGCCCAGGCGCTCGCCTGAGCCGAGCCGGCGCGCAGCCGGTTCGGCACTGAGCCGGTCCGGTCCGAGTCGTCCTACGCCGTCCGCGCGGTGACCCGGTCGGCGAGCTCGCGGAGCTCCGCGACGCCCTCCTCGCGCAGGGGCGCGTCCGGCAGCACGGCCAGCGCGGCCTCGACGTCGCGGGCGATGCGCTCCTCGAGCCGGTCGAGCGCCCCGGAGCCCGCCACGATCTCCTGAGTGCGGGCGATGTCGTCGGCGCTCGCGTCCGCACGACCCACCACGGCGTCGAGCTCGTCGCGCTCGCCGGCCGAGGCGGCCGCGCGGGCGAGGCCGAGCAGCACGGTCCGCTTGCCCTCGCGGAGGTCGTCGCCGGCGGGCTTCCCGGTCACGGCCGGATCGCCGAACACGCCCAGCACGTCGTCGCGCAGCTGGAAGGCGATGCCGAGCGGCAGGCCGAAGCGGCGCAGGGCGTCGATCTGAGCGTCGTCGCCGCCGCCGAGTGAGCCGCCGATGGTCAGCGGCGCCTCGATGCTGTACTTCGCGCTCTTGAAGACGACCACGCGCTCCGAGCGCTCGAGGTGCTCGTGCTCGGGGTGCCGCACCCAGGCGCTCTCCTCGAGGATGTCGAGGTACTGGCCCAGGGTCACCTCCGTGCGCATCAGGTTGAACTCCGCCCGGGCCCGCGCCGCGGCGGTGCGGTCCTCGAGCGCCCACTCGGCGTCCGCGAAGATCTCGTCGGACCAGACCAGCAGCAGATCGCCGAGGAGGATCGCGGAGGAGCGGCCGAACTCGTCCGCGTCGCCCGACCAGCCGCCGCCCGCGTGCAGCGACGCGAAGCGGCGGTGCGCCGAGGGGGCGCCCCGGCGGGTGTCGGAGTTGTCGATCACGTCGTCGTGGACCAGGGCCGCGGCGTGGAACAGCTCCAGGCTCGCGCCGACCCGGGCGATCGGATCCGAGGCGCTCCGGTGCGCGTCGCTCGGGACCGCGGAGACCGCCGTCCAGCCCGCCTCGCAGAAGCGCGCCCGGAAGCGCTTGCCCCCGCTGAGAAAGTCCCGCGAAAGGTCGCCGAGGGCGGAGACGTCCTCTCCGATGGAGCGCAGAATTGGCGTGCGCCCGGTGAGGAATTCATCGATTCGGAACTGGACGCGATCGACCAGACGAGTGCTGTGGTTCACCCGACCAGCCTATGCACCGATGGCGCCTGGCGCCTCGGCGGGCCGCGGTCTACACTGAAGCGCCACCAGCCCGGTCGAGCAGACCGCCCGCCCACCCTCGGTGCCGTCCCCGCCGGGTCGACGCCACACCCTGAAGGGGTCCCGATGCCGCTTTCGGAACACGAGCAACGGCTCCTCGACGAGATGGAGCGCAATCTCTATCAGAACGACGCCGACTTCGTCGCGGCGGTCAGCAAGGGCCGGGGCGGCACCAACTACCGCGCGCTCGTGCTCGGCATCCTCCTCGCCATCGTCGGCCTGGGAGTCCTCGTCGCCGGCGTGATCGTCCGTCAGCCCCTCGTGGGCGTCGCCGGCTTCGCGCTGATGCTGGCCGGCGTGGTCGTCGCGATGCGCCCCGCGCCCGGCGGCTCCACCACCTCCGGAATCCCCGAGGCGGGTCGGCCCTCGAAGCCGCGCTCCGCGAGTGGACGCCAGGGGTCCAACTTCATGGACCGTCTGAACGACCGGTGGGACAACCGCGGCGACGGCCGCTCCTAGCGCTCCACGGCGCGGGTCCTCCACCCCGCACCACCCACAGGGTCGATCCTCACGGATCGGCCCTTTTTTCGTGCCCGGACGCTCCCTGGGATTGCGATTCCCCTCCACTGTGCTCCACCGCTGCTGATCCGCTGAACGACGCGGATCGACGGCCTCACTGCGGCGCGTCGCGGCGCTCGGAGGGGTTGTGGGTGGGGGGAAGTGGAGTACTGTGGGGCCCACGCCAACCTTGGCCGGAGAGAAGTGGGGGCAGTCCGTTGTTCCTCGGCACTCACTCCCCCAAGCTCGACGAGAAGGGCCGCGTCATCCTTCCCGCCAAGTTCCGCGACGAGCTCTCCTCCGGAGTCGTCGTCACGCGCGGCCAGGAGCGGTGCCTCTACGTCTTCAGCCAGCGCGAGTTCGAGGCGATGCACGAGAAGATCCGCCAGGCGCCGGTCACCAGCAAGCAGGCCCGCGACTTCCTTCGCGTGTTCCTCTCCGGCGCCAGCGCCGAGACACCGGACAAGCAGAACCGCATCACCCTCCCGGCGCCGCTGCGCGCCTACGCCGGTCTCGACCGCGACCTCACCGTCATCGGTGCGGGCAATCGCGCCGAGATCTGGGCCCAGGACGCCTGGGACAGCTACCTCACCGAGCAGGAGTCCGTGTTCTCCGACACCGAGGAGGAGGTGATCCCCGGACTGTTCTAGCTCCTGCCGCGCGACTCCCAGCCACTCGGCGCCCGGACGCACCTTCCCCGGTGTCCGGTCGTGAGCTGGATGGGGATCGGACGGCAGGAACAGGACGGCGGGACCGCCATGACAGAGAGCACCGAGAGCACCCCTGCGCACCGCGCGGACGTGAGCGCGGACGACGCGACCAGCGCCGACGCCGCACGCCCCGGCGTGCGCCCGACCGAGGAGCGGCACCTCCCAGTGCTCCTCGAGCGCTGCGTCGAGCTGCTCGCTCCGGCGCTCGAGCGCGACGGCGCCGTGCTCGTCGACGCGACGCTCGGCATGGGCGGTCACTCGCTCGCGCTGCTGGAGCGCTTCCCGCGCCTCCACCTCGTCGGCCTCGACCGCGACCGGGAGGCCCTCGAGCTGGCGGGTGCCCGGCTCGCCGCGCACTCCGCGCGGATCGACCTCGTGCACGCCGTCTACGACGAGCTGCCCGACGTCCTCGACGAGCTCGGCATCGACACGATCGACGGCGCCCTCTTCGACCTCGGCGTCTCCTCGCTGCAGCTCGACGAGACCGAGCGCGGCTTCTCCTACTCCAAGGACGCCCCGCTGGACATGCGGATGGACGCGTCGGCGCCGCTCACCGCGGCGAGCATCCTCGCGGACTACGACGAGATCGCGCTCCGGCGGATCTTCCACGAGTACGGCGAGGAGCGGCTCGCAGCGCGCTACGCCAAGAAGATCGTCGAGGCCCGAGCGTCGGCGCCGATCGTGCGCTCCGGCCGGCTCGTCGAGATCATCCAGGCGGCGACCCCGGTCGCGATCCAGCGCAACGGGCACCCGGCCAAGCGCGTCTTCCAGGCGCTGCGCATCGAGGTCAACCAGGAGCTCTCCGTGCTCGAGCGGGCGATCCCCGCCGCACTCGGCCGGATCGCCGTCGGCGGGCGCCTCGTCGTCGAGGCGTACCAGTCGCTCGAGGACCGCATCGTCAAGCGCGCCCTGCAGGCCGCCTCCTCCTCCACGGCGCCGGTCGGCCTGCCGATGGAGCTGCCCGAGCACCGACCCGAGTTCCGGCTCGTCATCCGCGGCGCCGAGCTCGCCTCGGACGACGAGAAGGCCGCCAACCCCCGAGCAACACCCGTGCGACTGCGCGCGGCCGAGAGGATCAGGAGCACCGCATGAGCGCGACCGCCGTCATCGACCCCGTCATCGACCGCAGCACTGGACGACCGGCGCAGCCCGCCGAGCCGGCCCAGCGACCCCGCATCGAGGCGGTCCCCGCTCCGGTGCGCCAGGCCCGGCCGAAGCTCGTCTACGGGATCGTCGCCGTCGCGGGGCTGTTCGCGATCATCGTGATCCAGCTCCTGGTCAGCGTCGGCCTCTCCGAGGGCGCGTACCAGATCGCGACGCTGCAGGGCGAGCAGAAGACGCTCACCCGCGGCAACGCGGAGAAGCAGGACGCGGTCGACACCCTCAGCTCGCCGCAGAATCTCGCGACCGCCGCGCAGGGCCTGGGCATGGTCGCGAACACCGCGCCCGTCTACCTCCGCCTCTCCGACGGTGCCGTGCTGGGCGATCCCGCCACCGCCGCCGCGAGCGAGGTCGGCACCGCCGCGACCGCCTCCGCCGTGCCGAACGCGCTGATCGCACCGCCGGCCGCCGCGGCCGCACCGGGCTCCGCCACGGCGGTCGCACCGCTGCAGGGCGAGCTGCCCGCCCCGATCACGCACTGACTCCGCCCGAGCACGCACTGAGCCGCTCCGACCACGCACCGAAGGGCCCCTAGCGCCGTGAGACATCACCGTTCGAGCAGGCGACGCACCGCCGTCACCTTCCTCGTCATCGCCGCCGTCGTCGGACTGTTCATCGGCAAGCTGGTCGACATCCAGGTCGTCCGCGCCAACGAGCTGACCGACGAGGCGGCGCAGAACCAGTCGAACAGCGTCATCACCTACGGCACCCGCGGCTCGATCGTCGACCGCTCCGGCACGGTGCTCGCCGACGCCACGACCCGGTACCGGCTGACGACCTCGCCGAAGAACGTCGCGGAGTTCCTGCGCGAGATGCCCGACGGCCAGGAGGTGATGGTCAGCGTCGAGCAGGCCGCCTCCGAGATCGGCGCCATCACCGGGCAGACGGTCCCGCAGATCGTCACGGCCGTGGGCGACGCGGTCGCGAAGGACCCGAAGGCGAACTACCTGATCCTCTCCGAGGGCCTCGACCTCGAGGCGTACCAGAAGCTCGTCGCCCTCGACATCCCGTGGACCTACTTCGAGACGCAGCAGGGACGGACGTACCCGAACGGCGCGGTCGCCGGCAACCTGATCGGCTACGTGGGCGGCGACGGCGCCGCGCAGGAGGGCATGGAGTACGCCGAGAACGCCTGCCTCGCCGGGGCCAACGGCTCCGAGAGCTACGAGCGCAGCGCCGACTACGTCCGCATCCCCGGCAGCACCGTGGCGGAGACCCCCGCGGTCGACGGCGGGACGCTCGAGCTGACCATCGACGCCGACCTGCAGTACTACTCGCAGCAGGTGCTCGCGCAGCGGGTCGCCGAGGTCGGCGGCAGCTACGGCATCGTCGTGGTGCAGGAGGTCAAGACCGGCAAGCTCCTGACCGTCGCCGAGACGCCGACCGTCGACCCGAACAACGTCGCCGCCAGCGCGCCCGACGACCGCAGCTCGCGGGCGTTCCGCGCTCCGTTCGAGCCGGGATCGACCTTCAAGCCGATGACCGCGGCGATGCTGATCGATCAGGGTCTCGCGAGCCCGACGAGCCAGGTCGTCGTCCCGGACACCTTCGAGAAGGACGGCGCCTCCTTCAGCGACGACTTCGCGCACACGCCCACGAACTACACGCTGACCGGGATCCTCAAGGACTCCTCGAACGTCGGCATCGCGATGATGGGCTCCAAGCTCTCCGCCTCGCAGCGCTACGACTACCTGAAGAAGTTCGGCCTCGGCGCCTCGACCGCCGTGGGCTTCCCCGGCGAGTCCGGCGGCCTCCTCGCCGACTCCGACGACTGGGACAACCAGACCAACTACACGACCATGTTCGGCCAGGGTGTCTCGGCGACCGCGGTCCAGGTGGCGAGCATCTACCAGACCCTCGGCAACGGCGGGGTGCGCCTGCCCGCGCAGCTGGTCGAGGGCTGCACCACGCCCGACGGCTCCGTGATCGACGTGCCCGACAGCACCGGGACCCCGGTGGTCTCCGCCGGTGCCGCGAAGGACGTCGTGGACATGCTGCAGACCCACTACAACGAGGGCTGGCTGGCGAACGACATCCACGTCGACGGCTACAACATCGCCACCAAGACCGGCACGGCGCAGCAGCCGGACGGCAACGGCGGCTACTCGAAGAGCTACACCGTCTCGCTGGCCGGCCTCGCGCCCGCGGAGGACCCGGAGTACGTCGTGACGGTCACCATCGCCGATCCGGTTAAGATGAACACGTCCCAGGCGACGGCCCCCGTGTTCCAGCAGGTCATGACCCAGGTGCTCAAGACCAACCGGGTGGAGCCGTCCACGGTCCCGCCGGTCGAGTACCCCACCACGTGGTGACCGCCCTCCCCGGGACCAGACGCAGCAGACCAGAGACAGCACCGGCGCGAGAGACAGCACGGGCACGAGAGACAGCACCAGCAGGAGAGAGAGGGCGGGCATTGCACGACACTCGCCCGCAGTCCTCCCTCCGGCCCGAGCACCCGGCGCCCCGCGCGCTCGCGCGGCTCGTCGCCGAGTTCTCGCTCGGGCCCGTCCGCGGGATCGACGGCGTCGAGGTCAGCGGGGTCACCCTCGACTCGCGCTGCGTCCAGCCGGGCGACCTCTACGTCGGCGTCGCCGGCCGGGCCGCGCACGGCGCCGCCTTCGCGACCGGTGCCGCCGCCGCGGGTGCGGTCGCGGTGCTGACCGATCCCGAGGGCGCCGAGCTGGCCGCCGGCAGCGGCCTCCCCGTGCTGGTCACGCCCGACCCCCGCGCCGCCCTCGGCGACGTCGCGGCCTGGATCCACCGCACCCGCGAGGACGCGCCGACGCTGTTCGGCGTGACCGGGACCAACGGCAAGACGAGCGTGGTCTACCTGCTCGACGCGCTGCTGCGCCGCCTCGGCGTCGTCTCCGGTCTCAGCTCGACCGCCGAGCGCCGCATCGGCGACGTGGCGGTCGTCAGCTCGCTGACCACTCCGGAGGCGAGCGAGCTGCACGCGCTGCTCGCCCGGATGCGCGAGTCCGCGGTCCGCGCGGTCTCCATCGAGGTCTCCGCGCAGGCGCTCAGCCGCCACCGCATCGACGGCCTCGTCTTCGACGTCGTCGGCTTCACCAACCTGACGCACGACCACCTCGACGACTACACCGACATGGCGCACTACTTCGAGGCGAAGGCCGACCTGTTCGGTCCGGACCGCGCGCGCCGCGGCGTGGTGACCGTCGACAGCAGCTGGGGCCGCGAGCTCGTCGAGCGCAGCCGCATCCCCGTGACGACGCTCGCCAGCTCGCCCGTCGTCGGAGTCGCTCCGAGCACGCCGGCCGACTGGTCGATGACCGTCGTCGAGGGCACCGCCGACGGCACGACCTTCCGCCTCGAAGGGCCCGAGAACCGCTCCGTCGTCGTGAGCATCCCGCTGATCGGCTGGTACATGGCGGCGAACGCGGCGCTCGCGATCGTCATGCTCGTCGAGTCCGGGTTCGACCTCGAGGCGATCGCGCACACCCTCGAGGAGGGCGTGCTCGACGTCTACATCCCCGGTCGCGCCGAGCGCGTCTCCGGCGACCGCGGCCCCCGCGTCTACGTCGACTACGGCCACACCCCGGACGCGTTCTCGAACGCGCTCGAGGCGCTGCGGGCGCTGACGCCCGGCCGGCTGATCATGGTCTTCGGCGCCGACGGCGACCGCGACACCACGAAGCGCGCGGACATGGGGCGCATCGCCGCCGAGCTGTCCGACGTCGTGATCGTGACCGACTTCCACCCGCGCTGGGAGGACCCGGCGGCGATCCGCGCCGTCCTCCTCGCCGCGGCGACCGAGGCCGCGCCCGGCCGGGAGATCCACGAGATCCCCGACCCGCGGGCCGCCGTGCGGGCGGCCGTCGCCCTCGCGGACGAGGGCGATGCGATCCTCTACGCCGGACCCGGCCACGAGGACTATCAGGAGATTGCAGGAGTGCACATGCCGTATTCGGCCAGAGACGACGTCCGGCAGGCCCTGCGCGAGGCGGGCTGGCTCTAGATGATCGCCCTGACCCTCACCGAGATCGCCGCGTCCGTCTCCGGCCGGCTTCACCTCGCCGGCTCCTCCGCGAACGCGAGCACCGTCGTCGACGGCGCGACCGAGACCGACTCCCGCGAGATCGCGCCCGGCGGGATCTTCGTCGCCAAGCGCGGCGAGCACACCGACGGCCACCTCTTCGCTCCGGTCGCCGTCGAGCGCGGCGCCGCCCTGCTGATCGTCGAGCGGCCGCTCGACCTCGACGTGCCGCAGGTGCTCGTCGACGACTCCGTCGAGGCGCTGGGCGCCCTGGCGACCGAGGTCGTCCGGCGCGTGCGCGCGCTCGGGAACCTCACCGTCCTCGCGGTCACCGGCTCCAACGGCAAGACGACCACCAAGAACCTCCTCCGCACGATCCTCGAGCGCGAGGGCGAGACCGTCGCCCCGCAGGGCTCGTTCAACAACGAGGTCGGCGCGCCGATCACGATGCTGAAGGTGTCGCCCTCGACGCGCTTCCTGGTGGCCGAGATGGGCGCGAGCGCCGTCGGCGAGATCCGCCGCCTCGTCCGGATGGCGAAGCCCGACGTCGGGATCGTCCTCGCGGTCGGCCTCGCTCACGCCGGCGAGTTCGGCGGCATCGAGCGCACGCTCGAGGCGAAGACCGAGATGGTCGCCGACCTGACGGCCGACGACGTCGCGGTGCTGAACGCCGACGACGGCCGCGTCGCCTCGATGCAGGCGAGGACCGCCGCCCGGGTGCTGTGGTTCGGCCACGGCGAGCAGGCCGACGTCCGCGCCGTCGACATCGAGCCGACGGCCGAGGGCACCCGCTTCACCGTCGAGATCAGCGCCGGGGAGGGCCGCGAGGCCGCCCGCGCCGAGCTCTTCCTCCGCGTCCTCGGCGAGCACCACGTGATGAACGCGCTGGCGGCCACCGCGGCCGCGCTCTCCGTCGGCGTCCCGCTCGACGCGATCGTCGACGCGCTCGGCACCGTCACGCTCGCCGAGCGCTGGCGCATGCAGGTGCTCGGCGGCGCCGACGTCACGGTCGTCAACGACGCGTACAACGCCAGCCCCGACTCCACCGCCGCCGCCCTGCGGACCCTCGCCCAGATCGCGAAGCCGGAGGGGCGCACCGTCGCGGTCCTCGGCGAGATGAGCGAGCTGGGGGAGTGGGCCGACGAGGAGCACGACCGCGTGGGCCTGCTCGCCGTCCGGCTCAACATCGCGCAGATCGTGGTGGTCGGCGCGAAGGCGCGACGGATCCACGTCGCCGCCGAGCGCGAGGGCTCCTGGAGCGGCGAGTCCGTCTTCGTCGAGACCGCCGACGAGGCCTACGACCTGCTCGACGGCTATCTTCGGAGCGGCGACACCGTCCTGGTGAAGTCGTCCAACTCCGCCGGGCTGCGATTCCTGGGCGACCGACTGGGAGAGCGCCACCGATGAGAGCACTCCTTCTGGCCGGAGCCTTCTCCGGCGCCTTCACGCTGCTGCTGACGCCCCTGTTCATCCGGCTGTTCCACCGCCTGCAGTGGGGCCAGTTCATCCGCGAGGACGGACCGAAGTCGCACCACGTCAAGCACGGCACGGCGACGATGGGCGGCATCGTCATCATCATCGCCACCGTGGCGGGCTACTTCCTCGGCTCGCTCTTCGGCAACCGGGCGCTCGCGCCGTCGGCGCTGCTGGTGCTCTTCATGATGGTCGGGCTCGGCTTCGTCGGCTTCATCGACGACTTCCTGAAGACCCGCAACCAGCGCAGCCTCGGGCTCGGCGGCTGGGCGAAGATCGCCGGGCAGATCATCGTCGCGGCGGCCTTCGCGGTCATCGCGATCATGGTCCGCGACTCCAACGGACTGACGCCGGCCTCGACGTCGATCTCGTTCATCCGCGACCTGCCGTTCGACTTCGCGACGCTCGGCTGGATCGGCATCGGGCTGTTCGTGCTCTGGATCTGCGTGATCGTGACCAGCACGTCCAACGGCGTCAACGTCGCGGACGGCCTCGACGGCCTCGCGACCGGCTCCTCGATCCTCGCGATCGGCTCCTACGTCATCATCGGCTTCTGGCAGTCCAACCAGTGGTGCTTCGATGCGCAGCTCAACCCCGAGGTGGCCGACAAGTGCTACCAGGTGAGCGATCCGTTCGACCTCGCGATCATCGCCGCGGCGATCTCCGGCGCGCTCGTGGGCTTCCTCTGGTGGAACACCTCGCCCGCTCAGATCTTCATGGGCGACACCGGCTCGCTGGGCCTCGGCGGCGCGCTCGCGGCCCTCGCGATCCTCACCCGCACCGAGCTGCTCGTCATCCTGATCGGCGGCCTGTTCGTCATCGTCACCGGCTCGGTGATCGTGCAGCGGATCTACTTCAAGCTCACCCGGGGCAAGCGCATCTTCCTGATGAGCCCGCTCCATCACCACTTCGAGCTCAAGGGCTGGGCCGAGATCACGGTGGTGGTCCGCTTCTGGATCATCGCCGGCATCTTCGTCGCGGCCGGTGTCGGGCTCTTCTACCTCGAATGGCTCTCCCTGGCATGACCGATCCCGCCTCGTCCGCCCGCCCCGAGTCGCTGACCAGCTGGCACGCGGACTGGCGCGGTCTCCGCGTCGCCGTGCTCGGCCTCGGCGTCACCGGCTTCTCCGTCGCCGACACGCTGACCGAGCTGGGCGCCGAGGTGCTCGTCCTGGCCGACCGCGCCGACCAGGAGCGCGAGCGCCTGCTCGAGGTGATCGGAGCGCGCCTGCACCGCGCCGACCGGCTCGACCGCGTTCCGGAGGAGCTGGCGTCGTTCGCCCCCGAGCTCGTCGTCGTCTCGCCCGGCTTCGCGCCGACGCATCCGATCGTCGAGTGGGCGGGGGAGTCGGGCATCACGCTCTGGGGCGACGTCGAGCTCGCCTGGCGCGTGCGCGACAAGGTCGTCCGCGCCGACGGCAGCCCGGCCGACTGGGTGCTGGTCACCGGCACGAACGGCAAGACGACGACCGTGCAGCTCACCGCGACGATGCTCGTCGCCGGCGGACTGCGGGCCGCCCCCTGCGGCAACATCGGCATCCCGGTGCTCGACGCGGTCCGCGACCCGCAGGGCTTCGACGTGCTGGTCGTCGAGCTGTCGAGCTACCAGCTGCACTACCTCGGCCGGATCGAGCCGCTCGCGAGCACCTGCCTGAACATCGCCGACGACCATCTCGACTGGCACGGCTCGTTCGAGGCCTACCGCGCCGCGAAGGCGAAGGTCTACGCGAACACCCGGGTCGCCTGCGTCTACAACCGCGCCGACGCCGCCACCGAGCAGATGGTGGTCGACGCCGAGGTGATCGAGGGCGCGCGCGCCATCGGCTTCGGCCTCGGGGTCCCTGGGCCGAGCGACTTCGGCGTCGTCGACGGCATCCTCTGCGACCGCGCCTTCCTCGAGGACCGCGCGACGAGCGCGATCGAGATCACGACCGTCGACGAGCTCGCCGCCCGAGGCCTCGCCGCCCCGCACATCGTGCAGAACGTGCTGGCGGCCGCAGCGCTCTCGCGGGCCTGCGGCATCGAGCCCGCAGCCGTCCGCCGCGCCCTCGCGACCTTCGAGCTCGACGCGCACCGCATCCAGGTGGTCGCGGAGAGCTCCGGCGTGGTCTGGGTGAACGACTCCAAGGCCACCAACCCGCACGCCGCCGACGCCTCGCTCCGGGCCTACCCGTCCGTCGTCTGGCTCGTCGGCGGGCTGCTGAAGGGCGTCGACATCGACGCTCTCGTGGGCGCCCACGTCGGCCGCCTGCGCGGCGCCGTGGTCATCGGCGCGGACCGCGCGGAGGTCCTCGAGGCATTCCGGCGACACGCGCCCGCCCTCCCCGTGACCGAGGTGGTCCCGGATGACACTGGGGCGGTGATGCAGGCGGCCGTCGAGGCCGCCGCGGTGCTCGCCCGCACGGGCGACGTCGTCCTGCTCGCACCCGCCGCGGCGTCGATGGACCAGTTCCGCGACTACGCGGAGCGGGGCCGCTTCTTCGCGGCCGCCGTGGCGACGTATCTGGGAGGGGGAGCCGATGACCGCTCCGACGACGAACCGCAGCCCGGGCCGCTCGCGCACTGACCGCTCGCGCGCCGAGGCGACCGAGGGCGAGCAGCACAAGGAGCGCGGCGGACTGCGCACCGCGCGGATCGTGCTCGCCCGCGTCCTCGCCTCGGGGTCGCCGAACTTCTTCCTGCTCTTCGGCACGACGCTCTTCCTCGTGCTCTTCGGGCTGACGATGGTGCTCTCCTCCTCGTCGGTCACCTCCTACGTCCGGAGCGACGACTCCTTCGGCGGCTTCTTCCGCCAGGGCGGCTTCGCCCTGCTCGGCGTGCCGCTGATGCTCGTGGTGTCGCGCGTGCCGATCCGCTTCTGGAAGAAGGCCACACCCCTCCTGCTCGGGGCCGGCTGTGTCCTGCAGCTGCTCGTGCTGTTCTCGCCGCTGGGCTGGGAGGTCGGCGGCAACCGCAACTGGCTGCGGATCGGCGGCTTCACGATGCAGCCGTCCGAGATCATCAAGCTCGCGCTCGCGCTCTGGCTCGGCCTGCTGCTCGCCCGCCGCTACCGCGGCCCCAAGGACTGGAAGGACGCGCTGATGCCCGTCCTGATCGTCGCGGGCGGCTCGATCGGCCTCGTCCTCGGCGGCGGCGACCTCGGCACCGTCCTGATCCTCGCCGGGATCGTGCTGGCCGCGCTCTTCTACGCGAACGTGCAGATGAAGGTGCTGATCCCGATCGTGCTCGTCGGCGCGGTCGGCGCCGTGCTCTTCGCGGTCTCGAGCGAGAACCGGCTGACCCGGATCATGTCCTTCCTCGGCGACTGCTCGGGCTCGGAGCAGTACGAGACCTCCTGCTGGCAGCCCGTGCACGGCACCTGGGCGATGGCCTCCGGCGGCATCTTCGGCGTCGGCCTCGGCAACTCCAAGGCCAAGTGGTCCTGGCTGCCAGCGGCCGACAACGACTACATCTTCGCCATCATCGGCGAGGAGCTCGGCCTGATCGGGGCGATCGTGGTCCTCGCGCTCTTCGTCGTCCTCGCGATCGCGTTCTTCCGCATCATCCACGCGTCCACCGACCCGTTCGTCCGCATCACCACGGGCGCGGTCATGGTCTGGCTGATCGGCCAGGCGTTCGTCAACATCGGGGTGGTGCTCGGGGTGCTGCCGGTGCTCGGAGTGCCGCTGCCGCTGATCTCCTCCGGAGGCACCGCCCTGCTCAGCTCGCTCCTCGCCATCGGCGTCGTGCTCTCCTTCGCCCGCCACCAGACCTCGCCGAGCGACGGCGCCGCCGCGCGCGCCGCCAAGAAGGCCGCCGCCCGATGACCCGCTTCCTGCTCGCCGGCGGCGGCACCGCCGGCCACGTCAATCCGCTGCTCGCCACGGCCGACGAGATCCGCGCGCGCCACCCGGAGGACGAGGTCCTCGTCCTCGGCACCGCCGAGGGGCTCGAGGCCCGACTGGTACCGCTCCGCGGCTACGAGCTGTCGGTGATCCCGCGCCTGCCGTTCCCGCGTCGCCCGAACGGCGCCGCGCTGCGCTTCCCTTCCGCTTTCCGCGCGACGATCGACGGCATCGTCCGCACCCTCCGCGAGCGCCGGATCGATGCGGTCGTCGGCTTCGGCGGCTACGCGGCCGCGCCCGCCTACCTCGCGGCCCGGCGCGCCGGGATCCCGTTCGTGGTGCACGAGGCCAATGCCCGGCCGGGTCTCGCCAACCGGCTCGGCGCCCGCTTCACTCCGTACGTCGGCGTCGCCTTCGAGGGGACGCCGCTGCGGAACGCGCAGGTCGTCGGCATGCCGCTGCGCCGCGAGATCGCGCAGCTGGACCGCGCGGCCGTGCGCGACGAGGCGATGGTCGCCTTCGGTCTCGATCCCGCGCGCCGCACCCTGCTCGTCACCGGCGGCTCGCTCGGCGCCCGGCGGATCAACGCGACCGTGCACGCGAGTGCCTCCGCGCTCGTCGCGACCGGGTTCCAGGTGCTGCACATCACCGGCGACCGCGCCGAGATCACCGACCCCGGCGTCGCGGGGTACCACCTGCTGGCGTACTGCGACCGGATGGACTTCGCTCTCGCCGCCGCGGACGTCGCGGTCTCCCGCGCCGGAGCGGCCACCGTGAGCGAGCTCAGCGCGCTCGGCCTGCCCGCGGTGTACGTGCCCTACCCGGTCGGCAACGGCGAGCAGCGCTTCAACGCCCGCGGTGTCGTCGATGCCGGCGGCGCGGTCCTCGTCGAGGACGCGGCGTTCACCCCGGCGTGGGTCGCGAGCGACCTGGTGCCGCTCCTGCACGACGCTCCACGCCTGGCCGAGATGGGCCGCCGTGCCGCGTCCGTCGGCGTGCGCGACGGCTCCGGCCGGCTGGTCGACCTCATCGGGTCCGGTCTCCGTCCGCACTGATCGCTCCGCGGTTAAACTGATCCCTTCGCCCGGCCTGCGGCACCCCGCACGCCGAGCCGACCACCCGAAAGCGAGAGCCCCGTGATCAAGCCCGACCTCGGCATCACCGTCCCCGACGAGCTCGGCTCGGTCCACTTCATCGGCATCGGCGGCTCGGGGATGAGCGGGATCGCGCGGCTGTTCCACCGCGCCGGTCACCGCGTCACCGGCTCCGACGTGCGCGAGTCGCACCCGATCGAGCAGCTCCGCGAGCTCGGCATCCCGGTCGCCATCGGGCACGACGCGGCGCACCTCGGCGACGCCGAGGCCGTCGTCGTCACGTCGGCGCTCTGGCCGGACAATCCCGAGTACCTGCTCGCCAAGGAGCGCGGCCTGCCCGTCCTGCACCGCTCGCAGGCGCTCGCCTGGCTCGTCCGCGGCAAGCGCCTCGTCGCCGTCGCCGGCGCGCACGGCAAGACCACCTCGACCGGCATGATCGTCACCGGTCTGCTCGGACTCGACGCCGACCCCAGCTTCGTCAACGGCGGCATCATCGAGGGCCTCGGCACCTCCTCCGCGGCCGGCTCCGGCGAGGTCTTCGTCGTCGAGGCGGACGAGTCGGACGGCAGCTTCCTGCTCTACGACACCGCGGTGTCGCTCGTCACCAACGTCGACCCCGACCACCTCGACCACTACGGCTCGCTCGAGGCGTTCGAGGAGGCGTTCGTCACCTTCACCTCGAGCGCGCGGGAGCTGGTGGTCATCTCCTCCGACGACCCCGGCGCCGTCAGCGTCACCCGCCGCATCGACGGACCGAAGGTCCTGACATTCGGCGAGGCGGAGGGCTCGGACGTCCGCGTCGTCGACCTCGAGCTGGTCGGCCCGGTCGGCTTCACCGTCGAGTACGAGGGCCGCCGCTACACGACGCGACTGCGCATCCCGGGCCGCCACAACGCGATCAACGCGGCGGGCGCCTTCGCCGTGCTCGTCGGCCTCGGCTTCGAACCGGCTCCCGCCCTGGCGGCGATCTCCGAGTTCGGCGGCACGGAGCGCCGCTTCGAGCTGCACGGCGCCGTGCGCGGCGTGAGCGTCTACGACGACTACGCGCACCACCCCACCGAGGTCGCCGCCGCCCTCTCGGCCGCGAGGACCGTCGTCGGCTCCGGCCGGATCATCGCCGTGCACCAGCCGCACCTCTACAGCCGCACCCGGCTCTTCGCCCGCGAGTTCGCCGAGGCGCTGGAGACCTACGCCGACGAGACGATCGTCCTCGACGTCTACGGCGCGCGCGAGGACCCCGAGCCCGGCGTCACCGGCGCGCTGGTGAGCGAGAAGTTCGCCGATCCGTCGCACGTCTCGTTCCTCGCCGACTGGCAGGAGGCGTCCCGCCGCACCGCGGAGATCGCGCGCGAGGGCGACTTCGTGATCACCCTCGGCTGCGGCGACGTCTACCGGATCATCCCGCAGCTGCTCGAGTCGCTCGGCGCGAGCGAGGTCGCGCCGGTCGCGCGATGAAGCGGCCGGACGGCGTGCGGCCGCCGAGCGGAGTGCGCTCAGCACCCGCTCGTCCGGCGGGCCCTCCGCCGGCGCAGTCGCGTCCGTCCAGTGACGACGAGCACCCCACCCAGCCGATCCGGCTGACGACGCGGGCGTCGCTGCAGGTGCCGCCCGCTCCCCGGAGTGCGGCGGGGAAGCTGCAGGCCGAGCGGCTGAAGGCGGAGAAGGCGGCGGAGGCCGGGAGATCGGCGAAGGCCGCGAAGGCCGCACCCACGAAGCTCGCACCCACGAAGCTCGCACCCACGAAGGCCGCTTCCGCGGAGGCGAGGCCGGAGAAGGCGGGACCCGCGAAGGCGGGACCCGCGAAGGCGGAGCCCACCACGCCCGAGTCGGAGAGGACTCCGCCCGAGACGGCGGCCGAGTCGCGGAGGACGCCGCTGTCCCGGCTCCGGGGACTCTCATTGCCCGGGTCGGAGGGCCGCGCGCTCGCGAAGGCGGCTCGGGAGCGCCGGCGCTTCGAGCGCGGCGAGGTCCGCCGCTTCACCAAGCGCGCGCGCCGCCGCCGCACCATCGCCCTGGTCACGGCCGGCTCGCTCGTCCTCCTCGCGCTGGTCGTCGCCGCGGCGGCCTACTCGCCGCTGATGGCCGTGAAGACGATCGAGATCACCGGCACCCAGCGCGTCAGCGCCCAGGACATCCAGGACTCGCTCGCCGACCAGGTCGGGGTGCCGCTCACGCTGGTGGACCGCGCCGCCGTTGGGCGGGTGCTCGGCAGCTACCCCCTGGTGCGCAGCTACTCCGTGCAGACGCGACCGCCGAGCACGCTCATCGTCAGCGTCGTCGAGCGGACCCCGGTCGGCGTGATCGCCGACGGCGCCGAGTTCGACCTCGTCGACCCGGCGGGCGTAGTGATCGAGACAGCGCCCGCCGCGCAGGAGGGCTACCCGCTGCTCAGCACGCCGACCGGCTCCGCCTCGGGAGCGGCGTTCCGCGCGACCGCACGGGTGCTGCTCACCCTGCCGGAGTCGCTCGAGAGCCAGGTCGCCTCGGCGGCCGCGACCACGGGGGACGACGTCTCCCTGACCCTCGCGGACGGCGCCGTCGTCTTCTGGGGCGGGTCGGACGACTCCGCGCTCAAGGCCGTCGTCTTGGAGAAGCTGATGGCGGCGACGGATCCCGCGGCGGTCGCCTCCTACGACGTCTCCTCGCCCGAGGCCGCCGTCGTCGCCCGGCGGTGAGCGGCGCGCCGGACGGATCCGCACGGCTCTTTTCCGATTGCGGGCGTGTCTGTCGCAGCGCGGCGCGCACTCCGCCTACCGTCGAGCCCACACCCCAAATGCATACTCAGCATAACTTTAAGCCTCAACTACAGGTTTAAGGTTCAGCCCGGAGGCCGGACACGTGACTTCAAACCAGAACTACCTCGCCGTGATCAAGGTCGTCGGCATCGGCGGTGGCGGCGTCAACGCCGTCAACCGCATGATCGAGCTCGGCCTCCGCGGCGTCGAGTTCATCGCGATCAACACCGACGCGCAGGCGCTGCTGCTCAGCGACGCGGACGTCAAGCTCGACGTCGGCCGCGAGCTGACCCGCGGACTCGGCGCCGGCGCCGACCCCGAGGTCGGCCGCCGCGCCGCCGAGGACCACGCGGAGGAGATCGAGGAGGTGCTCGCGGGCGCCGACATGGTCTTCGTCACCGCGGGCGAGGGCGGCGGCACCGGCACCGGCGGCGCGCCCGTCGTGGCGCGCATCGCGAAGTCGATCGGCGCGCTCACCATCGGTGTCGTCACGAAGCCCTTCGGCTTCGAGGGCCGCCGCCGCCAGACCCAGGCCGAGGCGGGTGTCGCGACCCTGAAGAACGAGGTCGACACCCTCATCGTCGTCCCGAACGACCGCCTGCTCGAGATCAGCGACCGCGGCATCTCGATGCTCGAGGCGTTCGCCACGGCCGACCAGGTGCTGCTCGCCGGTGTCCAGGGCATCACCGACCTGATCACCACCCCGGGTCTGATCAACCTCGACTTCGCCGACGTCAAGTCGGTCATGCAGGGCGCCGGCTCCGCGCTGATGGGCATCGGCTCGTCGCGCGGCGCGGACCGGGCGATCAAGGCGGCCGAGCTGGCCGTCGCGTCCCCGCTGCTCGAGGCGAGCATCGACGGCGCGCACGGCGTGCTGCTCTCCATCCAGGGCGGATCGAACCTCGGCATCTTCGAGATCAACGACGCGGCGCGCCTGGTCCAGGAGGCCGTGCACCCCGAGGCGAACATCATCTTCGGTGCCGTGATCGACGACACCCTCGGCGACGAGGTGCGCGTCACCGTGATCGCGGCGGGCTTCGACGGCGGTGAGCCCGGCGCGACCGGTCCCGCGGCCGTCGCCGCGCCGCGCCCGCAGCAGAGCCTGCCCGCGGAGGCGTCGTCCGAGCCCGCACCGGCCCCGGCCGCCGCGCCGTCGGCCGGGTCGATCTGGTCGAGCACCCCCGTCGCCGCGCCGGCTCCCGTCGCCGACCCGTCGTTCGACGACGACGAGAGCGACCTCGACATCCCCGACTTCCTCAAGTAGTCGCCGCCGTGGTGGATCGCGAGCTGGCCGAGCGCTGGGCGTCGGTGACCGAGCAGGTCGCCGACGCCGCCCGCTCGGCCGGTCGCGACCCGTCGGAGCTGACCACGATCGTCGTCACCAAGTACCACCCCGTCTCGCTCCTGCGCGACCTGCTCGAGCTCGGAGTCGCCGACTTCGGCGAGAACCGTCACCAGGAGGCTCAGGAGAAATCGGCAGAGCTCGCCGGCACGCCCGCGCGCTGGCACTACATCGGCCAGCTGCAGAGCAAGAAGGCGCGCCAGGTGCGCCGCTACGCGACCTCGATCCACTCGGTCGACCGGCTCGCTCTCGTCCCGCTGCTCGACACCGGTGCGCCGGAGCCCGGGCAGGCCCCGCTCGACGTCTTCCTGCAGGTCAACCTCACCGACGACCCCGACCGCGGGGGAGCGGCCCCCGACGAGGTCGAGCCGCTCGCGGAGGCCCTCGCCGCCGCCCCCGGGCTCGCCCTGCGCGGCGTGATGGCCGTCGCTCCGCTCGGCGAGGAGCCCCGCCCGGCCTTCGCGCGGCTGCGCGCGATCTCGGAGCGGGTCCGCTCGATCGACCCCGGAGCGACCGGCATCTCCGCCGGCATGTCGAACGACTTCGCCGAGGCGATCGCCGAGGGTGCGACACACCTGCGAATCGGGTCGGCAATCACCGGCAATCGGCCCGCCCGCCCGTAGCCTCGTCGTGACCCAGCTGTGGGTGAGACGACAACACGGAGGACACTGATGGCCAACCCGCTGAAGAAGACGATGGTGTACCTCGGACTCGCCGACGAAGAGGTCGAGTACGAGCGTGCCGAGACCGTCGAGGCGGCCCCCGCGACAGCGCACCGCGCCCCGGTCTCCCCGGTCCAGCCGGTCCCGCCGGTCGAGCCGACCCCGCAGCAGCCCCGCGCGACGGTCACCCCGCTCCGCAAGCCCACCCCCCAGACCCCGAAGGCGACGGCACACGCTGAGATGAACGAGATCCTCACCGTCCACCCCAAGCAGTACCGCGACGCTCAGGTCATCGCGGAGAACTTCCGCGACGGCATCCCCGTCATCATCAACCTCTCGCAGATGAGCGACGCCGACGCGCGCCGCCTGATCGACTTCGCCAGCGGCCTCTCGCAGGGCCTCTACGGCCGCATCGAGCGCGTCACGAGCAAGGTGTTCCTCCTCTCCCCGTCGCACATCACGGTCGCGGGCGATTCGGCCTCCGCCGAGAGCGACGCCGACGCGTCGTTCTTCGCGAAGTCCTGATCCCGGGAGCCCTGTCGTTCGGTGAGCTCCGTCATCTCGCTCTTCGCGAGCGTCCTCTACTTCGCGCTCCTGCTGTACTTCTTCGCCATGTGGGCGCGGTTCGTCCTGGATCTCGTCCGGGTGATCCGCCGCGAATGGCGCCCCCGCGGCGTGGGACTCGTGGCGGCCGAGACCGTCTACACGGTCACGGATCCGCCGATCTCCTTCTTCCGCCGCGTGATCAAGCCGGTCTCGATCGGCCCGATCGCCCTCGACTTCGGCTGGAGCCTCACCATGCTCTGCGTCATCGTGGG
Organism: Rathayibacter sp. PhB152; assembly: GCF_003751395.1. Lineage (NCBI taxonomy): Bacteria > Bacillati > Actinomycetota > Actinomycetes > Micrococcales > Microbacteriaceae > Rathayibacter > Rathayibacter sp. PhB152. The sequence goes on from NZ_RJUT01000004.1 coordinate 149,352, forward strand.
CATGTACATCGCCACCTGGCTCCAGCGCGTCTGATGCCCGGCGGTGCACGGGTCGCCCGCGTCCCCTGTATCGTTGGCGTCGATCGGACGTGCTCCGCTGTGCCCGCACTGCGCCGCGCGCTCCCAGTTGCTAGCTTTAGTCGTTGCTAGCTCCAGCCGAACGTTCTTGAACGTGTACCTACTTGAAATCGAAGGTGGAAAGCCATGGCGCTCACTCCCGAAGATGTTGTCAACAAGCGGTTCCAGCCGACGAAGTTCCGCGAGGGATACGACCAGGACGAGGTCGACGACTTCCTCGACGAGGTCGTCGTGGAGCTCCGCCGCCTGAACCAGGAGAACGAGGAGCTGCGCCAGCGCCTCTCCTCCGGTGACTCGCGGCCGACGGACGCCCCCGTCGCGTCCACGCCGGCCCCCGCTCCCGTGGTCGACGAGGCCCCCGCTCCCGAGCCGGAGCCCGAGCCCGAGCCCGAGCCCACCCCGGCTCCCGCCCAGGCCGCTCCCGCCGCCTCGCAGTCGGCTCCGGTCGACGAGGCCGAGAGCTCTAGCGGACTCCTGCAGCTCGCGCGCCGTCTCCACGAGGAGCACGTCCGCGAGGGTGCCGACAAGCGCGACGCTCTCGTCGCCGAGGGCCGTGCCACCGCCGCGCGCATCGTCGCCGAGGCCGAGGCCAAGCAGCGTGCCCAGGTCGCGAAGCTCGAGGAGGAGCGCGCGACGGTCGAGCACCGCATCGACGAGCTCCGCACCTTCGAGCGCGAGTACCGCCAGAAGCTGAAGAGCTACATCGAGGGCCAGCTCCGCGACCTCGACACCCAGCCGGTGTCGGCCGAGTCGTCCTCGTTCCCCGGCTTTGGGGCGTAGCACCACCGCAGCGAACGTCAGGCCGAGGGTGCTCGTCACCCTCGGCCTCGTTGCGCTCGCGGTGTTCGCGATCGACCAGACCGCGAAGCACCTCGTCAGCACCCGGCTCACGCTCGGTGAGGACGTGCACGTCCTCGGCGACGTGCTGATCCTGCACTACGTGAAGAACCCCGGAGCCGCGTTCTCGCTCGCGAGCGGCTCCACCTGGATCTTCTCGATCATCGCCGCGTGCGTGGTCGTCGCCGTGGTCTGGTTCGCCCGGCGCATCCGCTCGACGGCGTGGGCGCTGTTCTTCGGCCTGCTGCTCGGCGGCACGCTCGGCAACCTGTTCGACCGGCTCTTCCGCGAGCCGTCGTTCGGTCTCGGCCACGTGGTCGACTTCCTCTACACGCCGTGGCTGCTGCCGGCGATCTACAACGTCGCCGACATCGCGATCTGCACGGCGATGGGGCTCTTCGTGATCCTCAGCCTGCGCGGCGTGAACCTCGACGGTACGCGCTCCTCGCGGAAGGCCGAGCAGGCCGCCGCAGAGGACGGTCCGGACACCGACAGCACCGCGGCGATCGACTCCGAGCCGCGCGGCGGCGCCTGATGGTGCAGTCCCGCGCGCTGCCCGTCCCCGACGGACTCGCCGGCCTGCGCGCCGACGCGGCCGTCGGCAAGCTCCTCGGCTTCTCGCGCACCTTCGCCGCCGAGGTCATCGACGCCGGCGGTGTCACCGCCGACGGCCGGGTCCTCGACAAGAGCGACCGCGTCGCCGCGGGCGCCTGGCTGAGCGTCGAGTGGAGTCCCCGCGAGGAGCCGCGCATCGTCCCGATCGCGGTCCCCGACCTCGGCATCGTCCACGACGACGACGACATCGTGGTGATCGACAAGCCCGTCGGGGTGGCGGCGCACCCGGCCGTCGGCTGGGAGGGCCCGACCGTGCTCGGCGCCCTCGCCGCGGCCGGCTTCACCATCTCGACCTCCGGCGCCGCCGAGCGGGCGGGCATCGTGCACCGGCTCGACGCCGGCACGAGCGGCCTGATGGTGGTCGCGAAGTCCGAGCGCGCGTACACGCATCTCAAGCGCGCCTTCCACGACCGGCTGGTCGAGAAGATCTACCACGCCGTCGTGCAGGGGCACCCCGATCCGCTGACCGGCACGATCGACGCGCCGCTCGGACGCCACCCCTCCTCGGACTGGAAGTTCGCGATCCGCGCCGACGGCAAGCCCTCGGTCACGCACTACGAGACGATCGAGGCGTTCCCCTTCGCCTCGCTCCTCGAGATCCGGCTCGAGACCGGCCGGACGCACCAGATCCGCGTGCACATGGCGGCCCAGCGCCACCCCTGCGTGGGCGACGCGATGTACGGAGCCGATCCCACGCTCTCCAAGCGCCTCGGCCTCACCCGGCAGTGGCTGGACGCCGTGCGGCTGGCCTTCACCCACCCGGGCACGGGGGAGTGGGTGCAGTTCGAGGCGACCTACCCCGACGACCTCGCACACGCGCTGGACGTCCTCCGCGGGGAGTGACGCGGGTAGACTTTCGGTCTCCCTGCCCGCAGTCCGTCGGAGGCGCATCCTTTGCCGAGTAACGATTCCTTCGTCCACCTGCACGTGCACAGCGAGTACTCGATGCTCGACGGTGCCGCCCGGGTCAAGCCGCTGATCGACGCGGCGGTGGAGGAGGGCATGCCGGCGATCGCCGTCACCGACCACGGCAACGTGTTCGGCGCCTTCGACTTCTGGCGCACCGCGACCGCGGCGGGGATCAAGCCGATCATCGGCACCGAGGCGTACATCACACCCGGCACGCACCGCTCGGACAAGACCCGGATCCGCTGGGGCGACGGCGGCGGCGACGACGTCTCGGGCTCGGGCGCCTACACGCACATGACGCTCCTGAGCTCGACGACGACCGGCATGCACAATCTGTTCCGGCTGTCCTCGCGCGCCTCGATCGAGGGCTACTACTTCAAGCCCCGGATGGACCGCGAGATCCTCGCCGAGCACTCCGAGGGCCTCATCGCGACCACCGGCTGCCCGAGCGGCGAGGTGCAGACGCGCCTGCGCCTCGGGCAGTACAAGGAGGCGCGCCAGGCGGCCGCGGACTACCGCGACATCTTCGGCAAGGAGAACTACTTCGCCGAGATCATGGACCACGGCCTCGACATCGAGCGCCGCGTCATCGGCGACGTGATCCGGCTGGCGAAGGACCTCGATCTGCCGCTGGTCGCCACGAACGACCTGCACTACACCCACGCGCACGACGCCACCTCGCACGCGGCGCTGCTCTGCGTGCAGTCCGGCACCACGCTCGACGACCCCAAGCGCTTCAAGTTCGACGCGGACGAGTTCTACCTCAAGTCCCCGCGCGAGATGCGCCAGGTCTTCCGCGACCATCCCGAGGCCTGCGATAACACGCTGCTGATCGCCGAGCGCTGCGACGTGCAGTTCGACACCTCCGCGAACTACATGCCGCGCTTCCCGGTGCCCGAGGGCGAGACCGAGGACACCTGGTTCGTCAAGGAGGTCGAGGCCGGGCTGAACGAGCGCTACCCGGACGGCATCTCGCAGGAGGTGCGGGACCGCGCCGACTACGAGACCCGCGTCATCCTGCAGATGGGCTTCCCGGGCTACTTCCTCGTCGTCGCCGACTTCATCAACTGGTCCAAGCGCAACGGCATCCGCGTCGGCCCTGGCCGCGGCTCCGGAGCCGGCTCGATGGCCGCCTACGCGATGAAGATCACCGACCTCGACCCGCTGAAGCACGGCCTGATCTTCGAGCGCTTCCTCAACCCCGACCGCGTCTCGATGCCCGACTTCGACGTCGACTTCGACGACCGTCGCCGCGGCGAGGTCATCCGCTACGTCACCGACAAGTACGGCGACGAGCGCGTCGCCCAGATCGTCACCTACGGCACGATCAAGGCGAAGCAGGCGCTCAAGGACGCCTCGCGCGTGCTCGGCTTCCCGTTCGGAATGGGCGAGAAGCTCACCAAGGCGATGCCGCCCGCGATCATGGGCAAGGACATCCCGCTCACCGGGATCAACGACCCCGAGCACCCGCGCTACAAGGAGGCGCTCGACGTCCGCAACGTCATCGCCGAGGACCCGCAGGCGAAGCTCGTCTTCGAGACGGCCCTCGGCCTGGAGAACCTCAAGCGGCAGTGGGGCGTGCACGCGGCCGGCGTGATCATGTCGAGCGACCCGCTCAAGGACATCATCCCGATCATGAAGCGGGAGCAGGACGGCCAGATCGTCACGCAGTTCGACTATCCCGCCTGCGAGTCGCTCGGCCTGATCAAGATGGACTTCCTGGGGCTGCGGAACCTCACGATCATCGACGACGCGCTCGACAACATCCGCGCCAACCGCGGTCAGGACCTCGTCCTCGAGGACCTCGCGCTCGACGACCCGGCCGCCTACGAGCTGCTGGCACGCGGCGACACGCTCGGCGTCTTCCAGCTCGACGGCGGGCCGATGCGCGGCCTTCTGCGCCTGATGAAGCCCGACAACTTCGAGGACATCTCCGCGGTCCTCGCGCTCTACCGGCCGGGCCCGATGGGTGCCGACTCGCACACCAACTACGCACTGCGGAAGAACGGCGTGCAGGAGATCACGCCGATCCATCCGGAGCTCGAGGAGCCGCTCGCCGAGGTGCTCGGCGGCACCTACGGGCTGATCGTCTACCAGGAGCAGGTGATGTCGATCGCGCAGAAGCTCGCGGGCTTCACGCTGGCGCAGGCAGACCTGCTCCGCCGCGCGATGGGCAAGAAGAAGAAGTCCGAGCTGGACAAGCAGTTCGAGGGCTTCTCCGGCGGCATGGCCGACAACGGCTACTCGATGGCCGCGGTGAAGACCCTCTGGGACATCCTGCTGCCCTTCTCCGACTACGCGTTCAACAAGGCGCACTCGGCCGCGTACGGCGTCATCTCCTACTGGACCGCCTACCTCAAGGCGCACTTCCCCGCGGAGTACATGGCCGCGCTGCTCACCAGCGTCGGCGACTCCAAGGACAAGATGGCCGCCTACCTCAACGAGTGCCGGCGGATGGGCATCAAGGTGCTGCCGCCGGACGTCAACGAGTCGATCGGCTTCTTCACCGCCGTCGGGCCCGACATCCGCTTCGGCCTCGGCGCCGTCCGCAACGTCGGGACCAACGTCGTCGAGGGCATCCGGGTCGCCCGGGAGGAGAAGGGGCGCTTCGAGTCGTTCCACGACTTCCTGCGCAAGGTGCCGCTCCCGGTCGCGAACAAGCGCACCATCGAGTCGCTGATCAAGGCGGGCGCGTTCGACTCGCTCGGCTCGACCCGGCGCGCGCTCGTCGAGGTGCACGAGGACGCGGTCGAGGCCGCCGTCGGCGAGAAGCGCAACGAGGCCAACGGCCAGGTCGGCTTCGACTTCGACAGCCTCTGGGACGAGCCGCAGGCCGCGATCCAGGTGCCGACCCGGCCGGAGTGGGCCAAGCGGGACAAGCTCGCGTTCGAGCGCGACATGCTCGGCCTCTACGTCTCCGACCACCCGCTCGCCGGGCTCGAGACGGAGCTGGCCAAGCACTACAGCACGACGATCGCCGACCTGCTGGTCTCGGAGTCGATCGGCGACGGCGAGACGGTGGTCGTCGCCGGACTCGTCACCAGCGTGCAGCACCGGATGGCGAAGGCGTCGGGCAACCAGTACGGGATGATCCAGGTCGAGGACTTCGGCGGCGAGATCACCTGCATGTTCATGGGCAAGGCCTACCAGGAGTTCGCTCCCGCGCTGACCAACGACTCCATCGTCGTCGTGCGCGGCCGTGTCAGCATGCGCGACGACGGGATGAACCTGCACGCGTTCAGCCTCTTCGCCCCCGAGATGAGCCAGGACGGCGACTCCGGGCCGCTGACCGTCTCGATGCCGGAGTCGCGCGCGACCACCGACACCGTCTCGCAGCTCAGCGACGTGCTCATCCGCCACTCCGGCCGCACCGAGGTCCGCCTCAAGCTGATCAAGGGCGACACCGCCCGCGTCTTCGAGGTCCCGTTCCCGGTCCGGATCACGCCGGACCTCTTCGGCGAGCTGAAGAGCCTCCTCGGGCCGAACTGTCTGTACTGAGCCGTCGTGCGAGCCGGTCCCTGCCCGGCTCGCCGCGGTCGGCTCGTGCGGGTGATTGCGTCGAGTAGAGCGTCCTGCGTTCGGCTGCGGCGATCCGCTGGCACGCGGATCGCCGATTCGCCTCGAGTCGTGCGCTGCCCATGCTGGTCGAGTAGCCTCGCAGCGGCGTATCGAGACCTGGCGTCGGCGGCGCGGGAGGCGCCCGCGGGGGAGCGGCGCGAGCGCGGCCGGTAGGCTGGGGCGGCCATGATTCAGACTCTCGATCTTCGGGGGCGGCGTCCGTCCGCCGCCGAGCTCCTCGCCCTCGTTCCGCGCAATCCGGGCACGTCCGCCGCCGTCGGGCCCGTCGTCGCCGAGCTGATCGCCGACGTCCGCGCGCGCGGCGCCGAGGCGCTGCTCGAGCAGGCGGAGCGCCTTGACGGCATCCGCCCGCCGCACCTGCGCGTGCCCGCCGAGGACATCGCCGCGGCGGTCCGCGACCTCGATCCCGCGATCCGCGCGGCCCTCGAGGAAGCGATCACCCGCGTCCGCAAGGCCAGCGCGGCGCAGATCCCCCCGGCGCGCACCACGGTGCTCGACGACGGCGCCACCGTCACCCAGCGCTGGCAGCCCGTCGGCCGCGCCGGCCTCTACGTCCCCGGCGGCAAGGCCGTCTACCCCTCCAGCGTGATCATGAACGCTGTGCCCGCCCAGGTCGCCGGCGTCGGCTCCGTCGCGCTCGCCTCGCCGCCGCAGAAGGCGTTCGGCGGCTCCGTGCACCCGACGATCCTCGCCGCCGCCGGGCTCCTCGGCGTCGACGAGGTCTACGCCATGGGCGGCGCGGGAGCGGTCGCCGCCCTCGCCTACGGCGTCGACTCCCTCGGCCTCGACCCGGTCAGCATCATCACCGGCCCCGGCAACGTCTGGGTCACCACCGCCAAGCGCCAGGTGCTCGGCCAGGTCGGCATCGACTCCGAGGCCGGACCCACCGAGATCCTCGTCATCGCCGACTCCAGCGCCGACCCGCGCCTGATCGCCGCCGACCTGGTCAGCCAGGCCGAGCACGACGAGGCCGCCTCCGCCCTCCTCGTCACCGATGATCCGGCCCTCGCCGAGGCCGTCGGCCGCGAGATCGTCGAGCAGGCCGCGCGCACCCAGCACTCCGAGCGCGTCGGCATCGCCCTCTCCGGCCCGCAGTCGGCCCTCGTGATCGTCGACGACCTCGAGATCGCCTGCGCGTTCAGCGACGCCTACGGCCCCGAGCACCTCGAGCTGCACACCGTCGACCCGCAGGCCACCGCCGAGCGGATCCACGACGCCGGTGCCGTCTTCCTCGGCCCGACCACCCCGGTGAGCCTCGGCGACTACCTGGCCGGTTCCAACCACGTGCTGCCGACCCTCGGGCAGGCGCGCTTCTCCTCCGGTCTCGGCGCGCACACCTTCCTCCGCCCGCAGCAGCTCGTCTCCTACGACCGCGCCGCCCTGCAGCGGGTCGCCCCGCACATCCGCGCGCTGAGCGACGCCGAGGCGCTCCCCGCGCACGGCGACGCCGTCGACGCCCGCTTCGCCTGACCTCGAGAGGCACCCGAGATGTTCTGCCCCTTCTGCCGGCACCCCGACTCCCGCGTGATCGACTCGCGCACCAGCGACGACGGCCTCTCCATCCGCCGCCGCCGCCAGTGCCCGTCCTGCGGCCGCCGCTTCTCCACCACCGAGACCGCGAGCCTCGTCGTGATCAAGCGCAGTGGAGTCGTGGAGCCGTTCAGCCGCGAGAAGATCGTCAGCGGCGTCCGGAAGGCCTGCCAGGGCCGCCCGGTGACCGACACCGACCTCGCCGTGCTCGCCCAGCGGGTCGAGGAGAACCTCCGCTCCACCGGCGCCTCGCAGATCGACGCGAACGACATCGGGCTCGCCATCCTCGTCCCCCTCCGCGAGCTGGACGAGGTCGCCTACCTGCGCTTCGCGAGCGTCTACCAGGCGTTCGACTCCCTCGACGACTTCGAGTCGGCGATCGCCCTGCTGCGCGCCGAGCGCCCCGCCGCCCTGCACACCGCCGACGAGCTGTGAGGGCCGCCGTGTACCCGCTGCTGTTCTCCACCGTGCTCACGCGCCTCGATCCCGAGCGGGCGCACCACCTCGCCTTCCCGGTGATCCAGGCGCTCGGCCCCGTCGCCCCGCTCGTCCGCCGGCTCACCGTGCCGCGCGCCGACCTCTCGGTCGAGGCGCTCGGCCTGCGCTTCCGGACGCCGTTCGGCGTGGCCGCCGGCTTCGACAAGGACGCGACCGCCGTGCTCGGTCTCGGCGCGCTCGGCTTCGGCCACGTCGAGGTGGGCACGCTGACCGCCCGCGCCCAGCCCGGCAACGACCGCCCGCGGCTCTTCCGGCTGATCGCCGACCGCGCGCTGATCAACCGGATGGGCTTCAACAACCACGGCGCCCGTGCGGCGGCCGGTCGCCTCGCCCGCCTGCGCAGTGCCCGGGGCCGCCCCGTGATCGGCGTCAACATCGGCAAGAGCCGGGTGGTCGACGTCGACGACGCTGTCGAGGACTACCTGGTCAGCGCCCGGATGCTCGCGCCGCTCGCCGACTACCTGGTCGTCAACGTCAGCTCGCCGAACACCCCGGGTCTGCGCGGCCTGCAGGAGATCGACAAGCTCGAGCCGCTGCTCGCCGCGGTCGCCGAGGCGGCGGACACAACTCCGCTGCTGGTCAAGATCGCGCCGGACCTCTCGGACGAGGAGGTCGTCCGCGTCGCCGAGCTCGCGGTGCGCCTCGGCCTCGCCGGTGTCATCGCCACGAACACCACCCTGTCCCGCGAGGGACTGCGCACCGACCGCACCGCCGTCGAGCGCGCGGGAGCGGGCGGGCTCTCCGGCGCTCCGCTCGCCGCCCGCGCACTCGAGGTGCTGCGGGTCATCCGCGGCGTCGTCCCCGCGGAGTTCTGCGTGATCTCCGTCGGGGGAGTGGACACCGCGGAGGACGTGCAGGAGCGGCTCGACGCCGGCGCGACGCTGGTGCAGGGCTACTCGGCGTTCGTCTTCCGCGGACCGCTCTGGGGCCGCCAGATCAACCGCGGGCTCGCGAGGCTGCGCGCCGCGTAGTCCGGCGCCGCCGGGTCCGGCCTCCGCCGGCCCGGCTCGCGTCGCCGGGTCAGGCCGGGAACGCTCCGCGCTTGACCTGCGGCTTGGGCAGGCGCATCACGCGCAGCTGGAGGGCGCGCATCGCGGCGTACCACGGGATGCCCTTCTCGACCTTGTCGGCGCCGCCGAAGCGCTCGGCGAGCTTCTTCTTCAGCCGGCGGCCGAGCAGGATGCAGTCGAGGACGGCGAGCAGGAAGAACGCCCACAGGATGATCAGCGTGAGCGAGGCGAGCTCGGGCTGCGGGAAGAAGCTGATCAGCAGCACGACGACCATCACCGGGATGAGGAACTCGCCGAAGCTGAAGCGCGCGTCGACGTAGTCGCGGACGTACTTGCGCTGCGGGCCCTTGTCGCGCACCGGCAGGTAGCGCTGGTCGCCGGCGGCCATGCCGACGCGGGCCTGCTCGCGCAGCTCCGCGGTCTTCACGCGGGCGTCCCGCGCGGCCTGCTTGCGGTCGGTCACGACCAGCGGACGCTTGCGGGCGAGCTCCTGCTCGCGGCGCGTCGGGGTCGGCCGGCCCTTCCCGATGGCCGTCACGTCGGCGTCGTCGGGGGTGTCGGGTGCGATCGGGTGCTTGGCCACAGGGGAACGTCCTTGGAATCGAGGGTCTCTTAAGATTACCTCCATGGCTCACGACGCTCCGACTCCGTCCTCCACCCTGTCCGCCGCCGAGGAGGAGGTGCTCGCCGCGGTGCGCGACGACCTGCCCCGCTCGCTCGGCGAGCTGGGCCGGCTCGTCCGGATCCCCTCCGTCTCCTGGGACGGCTTCGACGCCACCCGCGTCGCCGCCAGCGCCGAGGCGATCGCCGAGCTCGCCCGGGAGACGGGTGCCTTCGACGAGGTCTCGATCCGCAGCTCCACCATCGGCGACTCCGACCTCCTCGGTCAGCCCGCCGTCCTCGCGACGCGGGCCGCCCGCAACGGCGCACCCACGGTCCTGCTCTACGCCCACCACGACGTCCAGCCGCAGGGGGCGGAGGAGGCGTGGGAGACGCCGCCGTTCGAGCCGACCGTGCGCGGCGACCGCCTCTACGGCCGCGGTGCCGCGGACGACAAGGCCGGCGTGGTCTCGCACCTCGCCGCCGTCCGGGCCCTGCGCCGGGTGGCGGGCGACGACCACGACCTCGGCCTCGTGCTCTTCATCGAGGGCGAGGAGGAGTTCGGCTCCCGCTCGTTCCCGACCTTCCTCCGCGAGCACCACGACGCGCTGCGGGCCGACGTGATCGTCGTCGCCGACAGCGACAACTGGGACATCGACACCCCCTCGCTCACCGTGGGCCTGCGTGGCAACGTCACGCTGACCCTCACCGTCCGCACCCTCGACCACGCCTCGCACTCGGGCCTGCTCGGCGGCGCGGTGCCCGATGCGATGCTCGCGACGATCCGCCTCCTCGACACGCTCTGGAACGAGGACGGCTCGGTCGCGGTCGCCGGGCTCACCGAGCACGACGGTGCCGTCCCCGAGACCACCGAGGAGGACCTGCGCCGCGACTCCGGCCTGCTCGACGGCGTCTCGCCGATCGGCTCCGGACCGCTCCTCTCCCGGATCTGGTCGAAGCCGTCGATCACGGTCACGGGCATCGACGCGCCCAGCGTGGTGGACGCCTCCAACACCCTCAGCCCGTCCGTGCGGGTCAAGATCAGCGCCCGCATCGCTCCCGGCCAGGAGGCGCAGGAGGGCTTCACCGCCCTCGAGCGGCACCTGCGGGCGCACGCCCCGTTCGGCGCCCACCTCGAGATCGCCGACATCGACACGGGGGAGCCCTTCCTGGTCGACACCTCGGGCTGGGCCGTCGGCCTGGTCGAGCAGGCGATGGCCGACGCCTGGGGCCGCGCGCCGCTGGAGACCAGCGTCGGCGGCAGCATCCCCTTCATCGCCGACCTCGTGCGCGAGTTCCCGGACGCGCAGATCCTGGTCACCGGCGTCGAGGACCCGGATTCGCGCGCGCACAGCCCGAACGAGTCCCTCCATCTCGGCGTCTTCCAGCGCGCGGCGCAGACGGAGGCGCTGTTCCTGCTGCGCGCCGCCGAGCACCGGGCCTGAGCGATTCGGAATAGCCCGGCCCGCGCCCGGGTTGCCACCGTAGAATCGTCGGCAGCACGCCGTCCGATCCCGCCAGCTCTGTTCCCGCTCGGCTCTGTTCCGACCGATCCCACCGAGGAGTGACATGTCCGACACGACACTGACCGCCAGCACCACCACCGCGGCGCACGGCGTCTCGATGACCCCCGTCGCCGCCGCAAAGGTGAAGAGCCTCCTCGAGCAGGAGGGCCGCGACGACCTGCGCCTGCGCGTCGCCGTGCAGCCCGGCGGCTGCTCCGGCCTGATCTACCAGCTCTACTTCGACGAGCGCACGCTCGACGGCGACGCGGCGGTCGAGTTCGAGGGCGTGGGCCTGGTCGTCGACAAGATGAGCGTCCCCTACCTCGACGGCGCCTCGATCGACTTCGAGGACACCATTCAGAAGCAGGGCTTCACCATCGACAACCCCAACGCCGGCGGCAGCTGCGCCTGCGGCGACAGCTTCCACTGATCGACCGCGGCGACACGCCGCACGGCCCGCTCGAACGGCGCCCGACTCCCCGCTCCGGCGGGCGGCCGGGCGCCGTTCGCCGTTGCAGCACCACTTCGGCGAGAGGTCAAGAGCGGGTGCCGGTGCACTCCCTGCCGACGACGGCGGGTAGGCTAGGGCCGGTCTAATACAGTTTCGTGTGAACTGGTCCCCAGTCTTCCGAAAGGTCACCGGTGCGCTTCAATCGCCGTCTCCGCCGATGGGTCGCAGTACCCGTCGCAGGAGCTCTCGCCCTCGTCCTCGCGGGCTGCACGCAGGAGCAGCTGCAGGGCTGGCTCCCCACTGAACCCGGCACGACGAACCACGTCGACCGGGTCATCGGACTCTGGGTCACCTCCTGGATCGTCCTGCTCGCCGTGGGTGTCATCACCTGGGGCCTGACGATCTGGGCGGTCGTCGTCTACCGCCGCCGGAAGGGCCAGACCGGCCTCCCGGTGCAGCTGCGCTACAACATGCCGATCGAGATCTTCTACACGATCGTGCCGCTGATCCTCGTGATCGGCTTCTTCGCCTTCACCGCGCGCGACCAGGCCGCCATCGAGCAGGCCTACGACGACCCGGACGAGACCATCCAGGTCTACGGCAAGCAGTGGGCGTGGGACTTCAACTACGTCGACGAGGACGTCTACTCCGCGGGCATCCAGGGCCAGTACGAGGACAGCGCCGACGGCGCCGGCTCGCTGGTCGAGTCCGAGGTGCCGACGCTCTACCTGCCGGTGAACCAGAAGATCAAGATCCAGCTCGACGCCCGCGACGTCATCCACTCCTTCTGGGTCGTCGACTTCCTCTACAAGAAGGACATGATCCCCGGCAAGACGAACTACATGTACGTCACGCCGCTCAAGGAGGGGACCTACGCCGGCAAGTGCGCCGAGCTCTGCGGCGAGTACCACTCCGCGATGCTCTTCAACGTGAAGGTCGTCTCGCAGGGCGAGTACGACGACTACATCCAGTCGCTGCGCGACGCGGGCCAGACCGGCCAGCTCGGCGCCGAGTACGACCGCAACAGCAACCTGCCCGGCACCGGCGCGCCGGCCCGCACCGAGAACGAGGAGTAGAGGGAGCATGAGCACCGCCACAGCACCCGCCCCGTCCCGCTCATTCGGCACACCGCCGGTCGAGCGCAAGGCGAACGTCCTCGTTCGCTGGATGACGTCCACCGATCACAAGGTCATCGGGTACATGTACCTGATCACCTCGTTCATCTACTTCTGCATCGCGGGCGTGATGGCCCTGGTCATCCGCGCCCAGCTCTTCGAGCCCGGCCTCGCCGTGGTCGAGACCCGCGAGCAGTACAACCAGCTCTTCACGATGCACGGCACGATCATGCTGCTGATGTTCGCGACGCCGCTCTTCGCGGGCTTCGCCAACGTCCTCATGCCGCTGCAGATCGGCGCTCCGGACGTCGCGTTCCCGCGACTCAACGCGTTCGCCTACTGGCTCTACAGCTTCGGCTCGCTGATCGCGGTCGCCGGCTTCATCACCCCGCAGGGCGCCGCGTCCTTCGGCTGGTTCGCCTACGCGCCACTCTCGAGCACGACGTTCTCGCCAGGGCTCGGCGGCAATCTCTGGGTCTTCGGCCTGGCGCTGTCCGGCTTCGGCACGATCCTCGGTGCGGTGAACTTCATCACCACGATCATCACGATGCGCGCGCCCGGCATGACGATGTTCCGCATGCCGATCTTCACCTGGAACATCCTGGTGACGTCGATCCTCGTGCTGCTGGCCTTCCCGGTCCTCGCCGCCGCGATGTTCGCCCTCGGTGCCGACCGCGTGTTCGACGCGCACATCTACGACGCGGCCAACGGCGGCGTGCTGCTCTGGCAGCACCTGTTCTGGTTCTTCGGGCACCCCGAGGTGTACATCATCGCGCTGCCGTTCTTCGGCATCGTCTCCGAGGTCTTCCCGGTCTTCAGCCGCAAGCCGATCTTCGGCTACAAGACGCTGATCTACGCGACCATCGCGATCGCCGCCCTGTCCGTGACCGTGTGGGCGCACCACATGTACGTCACCGGCTCGGTCCTGCTGCCGTTCTTCTCGCTGATGACGATGCTGATCGCGGTCCCGACCGGCGTGAAGATCTTCAACTGGATCGGCACCATGTGGCGCGGATCCGTGACGTTCGAGACCCCGATGATCTGGGCGATCGGCTTCCTGATCACCTTCACCTTCGGTGGCCTCACCGGCGTCATCCTCGCGTCGCCGCCGCTGGACTTCCACGTGTCCGACTCGTACTTCGTGGTCGCGCACTTCCACTACGTGGTGTTCGGCACCGTCGTGTTCGCGATGTTCTCGGGCTTCTACTTCTGGTGGCCCAAGTGGACCGGCAAGATGCTGAACGAGACCCTGGGCAAGTGGCACTTCTGGCTGCTGTTCATCGGCTTCCACACCACCTTCCTCATCCAGCACTGGCTCGGAGTCGTGGGCATGCCCCGCCGCTACGCGAGCTACCTGCCCGAGGACGGCTTCACCTGGATGAACCAGCTGTCGACGATCGGCGCGATGATCCTCGCTGTCTCGCTCATCCCGTTCTTCCTCAACGTGTACATCACGGCCCGCAAGGCGCCGAAGGTCACGGTGAACGACCCGTGGGGCTTCTCGCGCTCGCTCGAGTGGGCGACCTCCTGCCCGCCGCCCCGGCACAACTTCACCTCCATCCCGCGCATCCGCAGCGAGGCTCCGGCCTTCGACCTCAACCACCCCGAGGCCGGCATCCCCGTCGGCATCGGTCCGGCGAAGGACGCTCCGGACGCCCCCACGTACGACAAGTCCGAAGGCACGGTGAAGTAGGGCCATGCGCGCCAACGTCAATCTGTTCTGGCTGCTCGCCGGGTTCTTCCTCCTCGCGGACGTCACCTACATCCTCTGGTCGCTGATCGACACCGGCCAGGTCGAGTGGGTCGGCACCGTGGGCATCGCGCTCTCGTCGGTGCTGGGGGGCTTCATCGCCTTCTACGTCGGCCGGGTGCACAAGGCCCAGGGCGCCGAGCTGCCGGAGGACCGCCTCGACGCCGACATCGACGACGGCGACCCCGAGCTGGGCTTCTTCAGCCCGTGGAGCTGGTGGCCGCTGATCCTGGGCGGCTCCGCCGCACTGGCCTTCCTCGGCCTCGCGGTCGGCTTCTGGATCACCTACATCGCGGTCGGCCTCTTCCTGGTCGCCATCGCCGGCTGGGTGTACGAGTACTACCGCGGGTACTTCGCCCGCTAGGCGGACTGCACGGCTCCGAGGGCCGGGTGCGGGAGGTTTCGACCTCCGGCACCCGGCCCTTTCGCGTGGGGCGGGTGAGCCCGCAGGGCGGGCCCGGGCCTCTGCATTCCTCTCGGAGTGCGGGACACGCGCGAACAGACGCGAAACGGGCTCGGATGGGCCCCTGGAGGCCGCTCCGGGTCCACTCGCGGGGCCACTGGGCTTCGAGCGGACCCGTAACGGGACTCGGCCGGCGGCGTGCGTCCGTTCCGGGGAATCTGGAGGGGCAGAGCTCCCTTCATGCAGGTCTAGCAGCCGCACAGGGGCGGATCGAGACCTGGCTTAATCAGCAGGGCGTGTCTGCAGGCTTCTGTTCTGAAGGTGGTGGATCTCGATACGCCCGTTTCACGGGCTACTCGATCAGCAAAGTCGACTCCACGCCGACCGGGGCGTCCGACAGAGGCACGCTGACATGGTGGTCAGCAGCCCCGCAGCGGCGTGTCCAGACCCGGCCCCTTCCGCAGTACTGGTCTACGAACTGCGTCTTCTGGCGTGGGTGGATCTGCTTGGAAGACCCTTCGCAGACATGCTGGTCGAGTAGCCCTGCTGGGGCGTGTCGAGACCCGCCCACCGCAAGGACGTCGGTCTCTTCCCCACCCTGCGATGGCCCCGAAAGCGCCCCCCTCCACTCGATACGCGACCTGCGGTCGCTACTCGGGCAGCAGGGGTTCGGCCCGGCGGGAGCCGTCCGAGCCGCTGCGCGGGCGTCTCGGGAGGTGGTGCCGCGTCGCCCGCTCATGGTGCGTGGGGAAGGAGCCGCGCTCTGTTCCTGCTGGTCGAGCAGCCCCGCAGGGGTGTATCGAGACCAGCGGTCCTCAGCAGGGCGGGTCTGCAGACTCGTGTTCTGACGGTGGTGGATCTCGATACGCCCGCTGCGCGGGCTACTCGATCAGCATGAGGGCGGCCGTGCTGTCCTTGCTGGTCGAGCAGCGCCAGAGGGGCTTATCGAGACCCGCCGTCCTCAGGAGAGCGGGTCTGCAGACTCTTGTTTTGACGGTGCTGCGCGGGCTGCTCGATCAGCATGAGGGGGCGGGCTCTGCTGTGCGGGGGTGCCGCTCGGTCAGTGGTGTTCTGCGCTCTGTGCGGGATGGTCGAGCAGGGGACGACGAAGGGCCCGGACGCTGTGCGTCCGGGCCCTTCGGGGAGGGGGTCAGTGCTCGCTGTGCGAGCTCTCGAGCTCCTTCTGGGTGACGGGGGTGATCCGGTCCTCGAAGAACCAGCGGGAGAGGCCGGCCCGCACGCGCTCCGGGGCGGTGATGCGGCCGCGGGAGTCCGGGCGGATCATGAGGGGCTCGTACTCCTCCTGGCCGACCAGCTTCCAGCGCTCGTACGCGTCGAGCTGCTGGTGCACCTCGATGAACTCGCCGCCGGGGAGGCGGACGATGCGGCCGGACTCGAAGCCGTGCAGGGCGATCTCGCGGTCCTTCTTCTGCAGGGCGAGGCAGATGCGCTTCGTGACGAAGTACGCGATGACCGGACCGGCGAAGAGGAGGAACTGCAGGGCGTGGATGACGCCCTCCATCGTGAGGTGGAAGTGCGTCGCGATGATGTCGGAGGACGCCGCAGCCCAGAGGACGGCGTAGAACGTCACTCCGGCGGCACCGATCGCGGTGCGGGTGGCGGCGTTGCGCGGGCGGTCGAGCAGGTGGTGCTCGCGCTTGTCCCCGGTGATCCAGGCCTCGAGGAACGGGTAGAGCAGGACGACGACGATGAACAGGCCGACCACGGAGAGCGGCAGGAGGATGTTGAACGAGATCGTGCCGAGGCCCGGGATCGCCCACTCGAGTCCCGGCGGGACCAGACGCAGGGCACCGTCGGCGAAGCCGATATACCAGTCGGGCTGGGTGCCGGCCGAGACGGGGGAGGGGTCGTACGGGCCGTAGTTCCAGATCGGGTTGATCGTGAACAGCGAGGCGATGAGGACGACGACACCGAAGACGATGAAGAAGAATCCACCGGCCTTCGCGGCGTAGACCGGGAGCACCGGGTAGCCGACCACGTTCTGCTCGGTCTTGCCCGCACCGGGGAACTGGGTGTGCTTGTGGACGACCACGAACACGAGGTGCAGGGCGATGAACGCGAGCACCAGTGCCGGCAGCAGCAGGATGTGCAGGGTGTAGAGGCGGCCGACGATGTCGGTGCCGGGGAACTCGCCGCCGAAGAGGAGGAACGAGACCCAGGTGCCGACGATCGGGATGCCCTTGACCATGCCGTCGATGATGCGGAGGCCGTTGCCCGAGAGCAGGTCGTCCGGCAGGGAGTAGCCGGTGAAGCCCTCGGCCATCGCGAGGATGAAGAGGACGAAGCCGATGACCCAGTTGATCTCGCGCGGCTTGCGGAACGCACCGGTGAAGAAGATGCGGAGCATGTGCAGGCCGATCGAGGCCACGAACAGCAGGGCCGCCCAGTGGTGGATCTGGCGCATCAGCAGGCCGCCGCGGATGTCGAACGAGATGTCGAGCGACGAGGCCATCGCCGCGGACATCTCGATGCCCTTGAGCGGCAGGTAGCTGCCCTCGTAGTGCGTCTCGACCATGGAGGCCTGGAAGAAGAACGTGAGGAAGGTGCCCGAGAGCAGGATGATCACGAAGCTGTAGAGCGCGACCTCGCCGAGGAGGAACGACCAGTGGTCCGGGAAGATCTTGCGGCCGAACTCCTTGACGACCGCCGAGATGCTCGTGCGCTCGTCGATGTAGTTGGAGGCCTTGCCGACGTATCCCTTCTGCAGCTTGCCGCTGCCGAGGATGACGCCGTCGCCGGGCTCCGCGGGCGATGCCGCGGGGCGGGAAGGTGTGGTGGTGGACATGTGTGTCATCGCTCCCAGAAGGATGGTCCGACCGGCTCCGTGAAGTCGCTGCGGGCGACCAGGTATCCGTCGGCGTCGATGGTGATGGGGAGCTGCGGAAGCGGGCGCTTCGCAGGACCGAAGATGACCTCGGCCTCGCGCTTGATGTCGAACTGCGACTGGTGGCACGGGCACAGGAGGTGGTGGGTCTGCTGCTCGTACAGCGCCACGGGGCAGCCGACGTGCGTGCAGATCTTGGAGTAGGCGACGATGCCGTCGTAGTTCCAGGTCTCGCGACCCTCGCTGACGGTCAGGTCCTCGGGCTTCAGGCGCATCAGGAGGACGGCGGCCTTGGCCTTCTCCTCCAGCTTGCCCTCGACCTCGTCGAGTCCCTCGGGGATGACGTGGAAGGCGGAGCCCAGCGTGACGTCCGATGCGAGGATCGGCGCTCCGGAGGGGTCCAGGGTGAGCCGCGTGCCCTCGCGCCACATCGTGGTCTTGAGGAGGGCGACGGGGTTCTGGTCCTGCGGTCCGAGGCCTCGGAACAGGATCACGGCGGGCAGGGGGAAGACGATCAGCGAGCCGATGAGGCTGTTGCGGATCAGCGAGCGCCGGCCGAAGCCGGACTCCTTGTCGGACTGGTCGAAGATCTCGAGCGCGCGGGCACGGGTGTCCTCCGCGCTGCGGACGGGGTGGCGGATGTCGATGCCCTCGTGGTCGGACATCAGCTGCTTGCCCCAGTGGACGGCGGCGATGCCGATGCCCAGGAGTGCCAGCGACATGCCGAGGCCGATGAACAGCGTGTTCAGCCGGACCGACTCGATGCTCTCCGTGATCGGGAACGCCATGTAGGCGGCCACCGCGAAGATCGAGCCCGCGAAGGAGAGGTAGAAGAGCGTGTAGACCGTGCGCTCGGCCCGCTTCGCGACCTTGGGGTCGACGTCGGTCATCCGGGGGCGGTGCGGCGGGAGGCCCGGGTCCTGGACGCGGTCCCGCGTCACGACCGCGGTGCCGGCCGGAGCACTCCCGTGCCCGGTGGCCGACGAGGTGGCGAGGTCGGTGCCACCCTCATCGTGCTCTGCCATGGTTCTCCTTTTCACGCCGTGTCGACGCCGCTCGGCGTCGTGGGGGTCGAGCGCCCGCCAGGGCGCCGGTGTCTGCTAGTTGGATCGTGCGGTGATCCACACCGTCAGGGCGACGATGGAACCGAGTCCGAAGATCCAGAGGAAGAGGCCTTCGGCGACGGGGCCGAGGGAGCCCAGGGCGAATCCGCCCGGGGAGGGGTTGGCCTCGATGTACTTGAGGTAGGAGATGATGTCGCGCTTGTCTTCCGGCGAGATGTTGAGGTCGTTGAACACCGGCATGTTCTGCGGGCCGGTGACCATCGCCTCGTAGATGTGCGCCTCGGTGACGCCGCCCAGCGGGGGAGCGAACTTGCCCTCGGTCAGCGCGCCGCCGGCGCCGGCGACGTTGTGGCACATCGCGCAGTTGATCCGGAAGAGCTCGGCGCCGTTGGCCGAGTCGCCCTGGGCGTCGAGGACCTCGCCGGTGGGGATGGCGGGGCCGGGCGCCAGCGAGGCGACGTACGCCGCCAGCTCGGCGACCTGGTCGTCGGTGAACTGCACCGGCTTCTCGAGGGCCTGCGGGCCGTGCATCTGCATCGGCATGCGGCCGGTGCCGACCTGGAAGTCGACCGAGGCGGCGCCGACGCCGATCAGCGACGGGGCGTTGTCGGTGCCCGCGGCGTCGAGGCCGTGGCAGGTGGCGCAGTTGGCGGCGAAGAGCTTCGAGCCCTCGTCGATCGTCTGCTGGCTGGTGGCCGAGGTCTCCGCGGAGGCGGAGGTCGCGACGCCGACGGCCGCGTAGGTGCCGCCGGTGAGGCCGAGGCCGATCGCGATCAGGGCCAGCGTGGCCAGGGGGTGACGGCGACCCTTCTTGGCGCGGCTCTTCGTCTTCGGGGAGGCCATCGAGGCAACCTTCCTGCGGGGTTCGGGAGTGTGGTGGGGCATGGAGGCGGCTGGCCTCACTTCAGGAAGTAGATGACGACGAAGAGGCCGACCCAGACGACGTCGACGAAGTGCCAGTAGTAGGACACGACGATCGCGCTGGTCGCCTCCTTGTGGCCGAAGTTCTTGACGGCGAAGGCGCGGCCGATGACGAGGAGGAAGGCGATGAGCCCGCCGGTCACGTGCAGGGCGTGGAAGCCGGTGGTGAGGTAGAACGCGGAGCCGTAGGCGTTGCTCGAGAGCGTGACGCCCTCGGAGACGAGGGTCGCGTACTCGAGGACCTGACCGCAGACGAAGACCGCGCCGAGGGCGTAGGTGAGGAAGAACCACTCGACCATGCCCCACTTGAACGGGCTGAGCCCGGTGGAGCGGGGCTGCAGGCGCTCGGCGGCGAAGACGCCGAACTGGCAGGTGAACGACGAGGCGACCAGGATCACCGTGTTCACGCTCGCGTAGGGGACGTTCAGGATGCTGGTCTCGGCCGACCACAGCTCCGGTGAGGTGCTGCGGAGGGTGAAGTAGATCGCGAACAGGCCCGCGAAGAACATGACCTCGCTGCCCAGCCAGACGATCGTTCCGACCGCGACCGGGTTGGGTCGGTTCACTGCGGGCACGGTGGCCGTGGGGGAGAGAGAGGTGCTCGTCACACAGACCATTATGGACGATCGCAAGGGGGGGAACTCGCACTTCCCGTGGGGCCTTCGTAGTCGCATAATCTGAGAGCCATGTCGGAAACCCTGTCCTGGCCGCTCATTCTCGGCTCCCTCCTCGACTCCTCCGATCTCTCGGTGTCGGAGGCGACCTGGGCCATGGAGCGGGTGATGCAGGGCGAGGCCACGCCGGCGCAGCTCGCGGGCCTGCTGATCGCGCTGCGCGCCAAGGGCGAGACGGTCGACGAGATCGTCGGCTTCCGCGACGCGATCCTCGAGCACGCGGTGCCGCTGGACGTGGATCCGATGGCTCTCGACATCGTCGGGACCGGCGGGGACCGCTTCGGCACGGTCAACATCTCCTCGACCGCGTCGATCATCGCGGCGGCGGCCGGAACGCCGGTGATCAAGCACGGGAACCGCGCGGCGTCCTCCTCGTCGGGCTCCTCGGACGTGCTCGCGGCGCTCGGCGTCGATCTGTCGCTCTCCGCCGACCGGGTGGCCGAGGTGTTCCGCCGGACGGGGATCGCCTTCGTCTTCGCCGCGATGTTCCACCCCGGGTTCCGCCACGCGGGGCCCGTGCGGGCCGAGCTGGGCGTGCCGACCGTCTTCAACTTCCTCGGGCCGCTCTGCAACCCGGCGCGGCCGGAGGCGTCCGCCGTCGGGGTCGCGCACCTGGACCGGGTCCCGCTCTTCGTCGGGGTGTTCCAGACCCGCGGCGCGACGG
This sequence comes from Rathayibacter sp. PhB152, assembly GCF_003751395.1. NCBI lineage: Bacteria > Bacillati > Actinomycetota > Actinomycetes > Micrococcales > Microbacteriaceae > Rathayibacter > Rathayibacter sp. PhB152. Next base: position 170,400 of record NZ_RJUT01000004.1, read on the forward strand.
CGCTCGTCTTCCGCGGCGACGACGGCCTCGACGAGCTGACGACCACCGGGCACAGCCACATCTGGGAGGTCTCGCGCGGCTCGGTCGTCGAGCACGACCTCGACCCGCGCGACCTCGGCCTGCGCCGCGCGAGCATCGACCAGCTCCGCGGACGCGACGCCGCCTACAACGCGCAGGTCGTCCGCTCGGTCCTGGCAGGCGAGAAGGGGCCGGTGCGGGACATCGTGCTGCTGAACGCGGCGGCGGGACTGATCGCGTTCGATCTGGCGCGCGACCCGGGGCTGATCCGGACGGCGATCCTCGACCGCCTCCGCTCGGCGCTCGACCGCGCCGCGCAGGCGGTCGACTCGGGTGCCGCGACGGCGAAGCTGGACCAGTGGGTCGAGGAGACCCGGCGCGGCGCCTGAGCCGCGATGCCGGGCCTGCGCGAGCCGGGACGGCGGGCGTAACGTGGAGCCGCTGTCCGCGACGGAGCGGAGCGCCCTGGAGGAGACCTCGATGAAGAAGCTCATCAACGACCCGAAGAACGTCGTCGCGGAGTCCGTGGCCGGATTCGGCCTCGCGCACGCCGACCTGGTGCGGGTCGAGCCCGATCCGCTGTTCGTGGTGCGCGTCGACGCTCCGCGGCAGGGGAAGGTCGGCATCGTCAGCGGCGGCGGCAGCGGGCACGAGCCCCTGCACGCCGGCTTCGTCGGCGTCGGCATGCTCGACGCCGCGGTGCCGGGGCCGGTGTTCACCTCGCCCACTCCCGATCCGATCGTCGCCGCCACGAAGGCGGTCGACGGCGGTGCGGGCGTCCTGCACATCGTGAAGAACTACACCGGCGACGTGCTCAACTTCGAGACGGCGGCCGACCTGGCCCTCGCCGACGACGTGGAGGTCCGCTCGGTGATCGTCGACGACGACGTGGCCGTCAAGGACTCCCTCTACACGGCGGGGCGCCGCGGCGTGGCCGGGACGGTGATGGTGGAGAAGATCGCCGGAGCGGCGGCCGAGCGCGGCGACTCGCTGGACGAGGTGGCGGCGATCGCCGAGACGGTCGTCGCGAACGTCCGCTCGATGGGCGTCGCGCTGCGGCCCTGCACGGTGCCGCACGCGGGGGAGCCGAGCTTCGAGCTGGCCGAGGATGAGATCGAGATCGGCATCGGCATCCACGGCGAGCCCGGCCGCGAGCGGATCCCGCTCGAGCCGGCCGACCGGATCGTCGACCGCCTGCTCGCGCCGATCCTCGAGGACCTCCCCTTCTCCTCCGGCGACGACGTGCTCCTCTTCGTCAACGGACTGGGCGGCACCCCGCAGGTCGAGCTCTACCTCGTCTACCGCCGGGCCGCGGAGGTGCTGGCCGAGAAGGGCGTGACGGTGCGGCGCAGCCTGGTCGGCAGCTACGTCACCTCGCTGGAGATGCAGGGCGTCTCGATCACGCTGCTGAAGCTGGACGACGCGCTGACGGAGCTCTGGGACGCACCGGTGCAGACCGCCGCGCTGCGCTGGGGACGCTGAGAGGCCCCGAGCAGAGGGCGGGCGCCCGGCCCGGACAGCGGCGCGCACACGACGACACGACCGCACGACGACACGACGGTCGCAGAGGCGACACAGGGAAAGAGGACGGATCGATGCAGGACGGACAGGGAGCGCAGGAGCTCGACGCGGCGTGGGCGGTGGCCTGGATCCGGGCCGCGGCGCAGGCGGTCTCGGAGCACCGGGTGGAGCTGATCACGCTCGACCGCGCGATCGGCGACGGCGACCACGGCGAGAACATGGACCGCGGCTTCCAGGCCGTGGTGGCGAAGCTCGACGCGGCTGCCGAGCTCGCGACTCCGGCCGAGGTGCTCAAGCTGGTGGCGACCACGCTGATCTCGACGGTGGGCGGAGCCTCCGGGCCGCTGTTCGGCACCGCGTTCCTCAAGGCGGCCGGCGCGGTCACCGGGCAGGAGTCGCTCGACGGTGCCGCGGTCGCGGCACTGCTCGCGGCGGCGCGCGACGGGATCGTGCTGCGCGGCAAGGCCGAGGTCGGCGACAAGACGATGGTGGACGCGTGGACGCCGGCGGTCGAGGCCGCGCAGGCCGCCTCGGCCGACGGCTCCTCGGCGGCCGCCGTGCTCGCCGCGGCAGCGGACGCCGCGCAGGGCGGAGCGGAGTCGACCGACCCGATGGTCGCGCGGAAGGGCCGAGCGAGCTACCTGGGCGAGCGGGCGGTCGGGCACCGCGATCCGGGCAGCGTGTCGAGCGTCCTGCTGCTGCGCGCCGCGGCCGAGGCGGCGGCGTGAGCGTCGGGCTCGTCCTCGTCTCGCACAGCGCGCGACTGGCCGAGGGACTCGTGGAGCTGGCGGCGCAGATGGCGCCCGACGTCGCGCTGATCGCCGCGGGCGGCACGGACGACGGCGGGATCGGTACGAGCTTCGAGCGGATCACCGCGGCGCTGGCCGAGGCCGACTCCGGCGAGGGCGCCGTGGTGCTCTGCGACCTCGGCTCGGCGATCATGACCGCGGAGACCGCGGTGGAGTTCCTGGACGACGAGGCGCGGGAGCGGGTCCGGATCGCGGACGCGCCGCTCGTGGAGGGCGCGGTGGCGGCGGCCGTGGCGGCGGGCACCGGTGCCGCGCTGGCGGACGTGCTCGCGGCGGCGGAGTCGGCGCGGGGTGCACTCCTCGCCGAGTCGCCCGCGGCGCCCGCCGAGTCGGCGAGCGTGCGGCGGACGGTGCGGCTGATCAACCCGAACGGGCTGCACGCCCGGCCGGCGGCCGACTTCGTCACCCTCGCCACCCGCTTCGACGCCCGGATCGACGTGAACGGCAAGGACGCGACGAGCCTGCTCGGTGTGATGTCGCTCGGGCTGGATCGCGGCGACGAGGTCGCGATCTCGGCGACCGGCGCCGAGGCGGAGGAGGCCGTGGGGCGGCTAGCCGACCTGGTCGAGTCGGGGTTCGGCGAGGTCTAGCCGCCCAGGGCTCAGGGAGTCGCAGAAGGCGCCTCCTACCCTGGAGGCATGCCTCTGCGCGGAACCCGGCCCCCGTCCGTCCTGCTGCGGCGCGTCCTCGCGGTGCCGCGCGCCGTGCGCCGGGCCGATGCCCGCGCCGCCCGGAAGCTCAACGCGCGCCGTCCGGTGCCGCTCGTGGACGGTGCGCTGGTCGGGCTCTCGCGCGCCGCCGATCACGGGGTGCTCTGGTTCGGGCTCGGGGCGCTGCTGCTGCTGGCCGGCCGGCCCCGGGAGGCGGCGCGCGGCGCGGCCTCGCTGGCCGTCGCGAGCGCCGCGGCGAACCTCGTCGGCAAGCAGCTCTTCGGCGGCGTCCGGCCGCTCGTGGTGGACGTACCGGTGGGGCGGCGGCTCGCCCGCGTGCCCACTTCGCCGAGCTTCCCCTCCGGCCACGCGGCGAGTGCCGCCGCCTTCGCCGCCGGGGTCGCGCTCGAGAACCCGCGGGTGGGACTGGCCGTCGCGCCGCTCGCCGCGGCCGTGGCCTTCTCGCGCCTGCACGTCGGGGTGCACTGGCTCTCCGACGTGGTCGGCGGAGCGGCGCTCGGCGCGGCCGTCGCGGGCCTCGGGAAGATGCTGGTGCCGGCGCGCCCGCGGCACGTCCCCGTTTCGGAGCGGGCGAGCCGGCCGCCGGTCGACGTGCGTCCGCTCGGCGACGGTGCCGGCCTGCTGGTGGTGCTCAACCCGAGCGCCGGGCGCGACTCGCACCGGCCGGATCCGGAGCCGCTGATCCTGCAGCGCTTCCCCGCGGCGCGGGTGCACCGGCTGGCCGAGGGCGAGGACCTGGGCGAGGTGGTGCGCTCGGCGCGCGCCGGCGACGCTCGGCCCGAGGTGCTGGGCGTCTACGGCGGCGACGGGACGATGGCGGTCGGCGCGGGGCTCGCGCGGGCCGAGGGGATGACGCTCCTGGTGCTGCCGGGCGGGACGATGAACCACTTCGCCAAGGCGCTGGGCCTGGTGACGATTCAGGACGCGCTCGACGCGGCGGCGCACGGCGAGCGCCGCGACGTCGACGTGGCCGAGGTGACGGCCGGGGACGCCGAGCCGGTCACGGTGCTGAACACCGTCTCGATCGGGCTGTACCCGGAGTTCGTGGCCGCGCGGGAGAAGCGCGAGAAGGTGATCGGCAAGCCGCTCGCCGCGGTCCTCGCCGCCTTCGAGGTGGTGCGCTCGACCGATCCGTTCGAGCTGCGGCGCGACGGGCGGACGGAGCTGGTCTGGTCGTACTTCGTCGGGGTGAACCGGGAGCACCCGCGCACCGCGACGCCGCTCGCCCGCCGGCGCCTGGACGACGGGCAGCTCGACATCCGCGTGCTGCACTCGGGCCGGACGCCCCGGACCCGCGGCGCGGTGTCGCTGGCGCTCGGGCGGGGCGCGACGCCGGTGGTCGGGCGGGTGCCCGGCTGGCGCGCGCCGGTGGTCGAGTCGGCCAGCACCGCGGGCGTCGTGGTCGGCGCGCGACGACCGGCCGGCGTGGACCCGGAGTGGGCGCACGACGGCGAGAGCGAGGTGTTCGACGGCGAGCCGGAGGGCTTCCACGAGGCCAAGGTCCGGATCGTGCCGCTGGCGCTGCGGGTCTACTCGGCGGCCGACGACCGCGGGCACGGCGAGGGTGGGGCCGGGAAGTAAAGCCCCCGGCGGATGTCCGCCGATCCGCCTGCGCGCCGCGGAGCGCGTGCCACCCTGGGGAGGGAGCCGGCCGGGCTCTCCTGCAGCCGGCCGCTCCGCCGATTGAAGGAGTCCGCCGTGCGACGCATCCACTACGCCGAGGGGAGCGTCCTCACCGGGGACGACATCGCGGACGCGGTGCTCGAGTACGCCCGGATGCTCGCCTCGACGGCGACCGCGGCCACGGTGGAGATCCCCGTCCGGCGCGGTGAGGGCGTGCTGACGGCCCGGCTGCTGCTCGGACCGTCGAGCCAGATGCTCGTCGAGGACGAGCCCGAGGACGCCGCGGAGATCGTCGACGAGGCGCTGGTCGCGGACCTGGCCGACCGCGCCCGCCGGCTCGGCCGGCCCGTGCCGATGGCGACCGACGACGACCTGGCGATGCCGCTGGACGTCCTCGACTACTGAGCCGAGTCCTGCGCGTCCGGGCGGCGGGCCGCCGATCGGTCCGCGGCGGTCAGAGCCCGCTCGAGGTCGTCGAGGGCGGGCACCTGGCCGGCGGTGATCTCCTCGCGGGCGCGCTCGAGCGGCAGCCACTCCGCGCGCTCGATCTCCGGGTAGGTGCGGAGCACTCCGGAGCCGCGCGGCCACTCGAGCTCGAAGGTGTTGCTGGCGACGAACGCGACGTCGTCGGCGGACTCCGCGACGAAGACGGTGACGGTCTTCCCGGAGCGCTGGCGGTAGGCGCCGAGGAGCGCGTAGTCGAGGTCCGGGGCGGCGACGCCGATCTCCTCCTCGAACTCGCGCCGGGCGGCGTCGAGCGGTGCCTCCTCGGGCGTGTGCAGGCCCTTGGGGATCGACCAGGCCCGCGGGCGGCGGGTCCACAGCGGGCCGCCCATCCGGCCGAGGAACACCTCGCGCTCGCCGTCGTGCAGCCGGTGCAGGAGGATGCCCGCGCTCGTGGGACCCGTCATCGCCGCGCTCCGCTCATCCGCCCATCCTGCCGCCTGCCCGGGTCACCGTGGAAGGATCGAGGGGCCGACCCGCGATCCGCCCGGAGTGACCCGCATGAGCAGCACCGAGACCAGCCGCACCGAGACCAGCGGCGCCGTGACCAGCGGCGCCGAGACCGTCAGCACGGGGACCGGCATCGGAACGAGCACCGGGACGACCGGCCGTGCGCTCGTCCTCCGGAGGCTGCGCGAGGAGCTCGGCGCCGCGGTGACGACCGAGGGGCCGGACTTCGAGTCCGCGCACACCGACAAGTCCGGCTGGACCGCCGGCGGACGCGCGCTCGCGCTGGTCCGCGCGCGCTCGGTCGCCGACGTGCAGGCGACGCTCCGGCTCGCCACCGAGCACCGGGTGCCGGTCGTCCCGCGCGGCGCGGGGACGGGGCTCGCCGCGGGCGCCGTCGGCCGGGACGGCGCGATCGTCCTCTCGACGGCGGCCATGGACCGCATCCTCGAGATCTCGCTCGAGGACGAGCTCGCGGTCGTGGAGCCGGGCGTCCTCAATCAGGCGCTGTCCGACGCGGTCGCCGCGGACGGGCTGATCTTCTCGCCCGATCCGGCGAGCAAGGCGATCTCGAGCATCGGCGGCAACATCGCCACCAACGCGGGCGGGCTGCTCTGCGCGAAGTACGGGGTCACCCGCGAAGCGGTGCTCGGTCTGGCCGTCGTGCTGGCCGACGGGCGCCTGGTGCGGACCGGGCGGCGCAGCGTGAAGGGCGTCGCCGGCTACGACCTCACGGCGCTGCTCACCGGCTCGGAAGGGACGCTCGGCGTGATCATCGAGGCGACGGTGAAGCTGCGGCCGATCCCCGCGGGCCGCGTGGTCACCGTCGGCGCGTACTTCCCGAGCGTCGTGGCCGCGGCGGCCGCCTCCGCCGCGATCACCGCCGCCCGCCTCCGACCGGCGGTGATGGAGCTGATGGACGAGGGGGCGCTCGCCGCGATCGGCCGCTACACGGGCGCGCAGCTCGACCGCGGCGCCGCCTACCTGCTCGTGCAGACGGACGGCGGGGGAGCGGAGGACGAGGCGCGCCGGATCCTCGCGATCGTCACCGGGGCCGGCGGGGACGCCGAGTCGACGGACGACCCGGTGGCGGGCGAGGCGCTGCTCGCGGTGCGGCGGGCCTTCCATCCCGCGCTCGAGGCCGAGGGCGAGGTGCTGATCGAGGACGTCTGCGTGCCGCGCTCGGCGCTGCCCGCGATGTTCGCCGCGATCCGCGGGATCGAGGAGCGCACCGGGCTGAGCATCCCGACCGTGGCCCACGCGGGCGACGGCAACCTGCACCCGAACTTCGTCGTGCCAGCAGGGTCCGACGGGGTCGGCGAGGAGGTCTGGGCGGCCGCGGGCGAGCTGTTCCGCACGGCGCTCGCGCTCGGCGGCACTCTCACGGGCGAGCACGGGGTGGGGCTGCTGAAGCGGCGCTGGCTCGCGGAGGAGCTCGGCGAAAACTCGATGGCGCTGCAGCGCGGGATCAAGGCGGTGTTCGATCCGCTGGGGATCATGAACCCGGGGGCGGTGTACTGAGGGCTCCCGCCCGGGGTCAGAGGAGCTCCTCGGCGAGCAGCCAGGCCGTCAGCACGATCGTGGCGGCCGACATCAGCCAGTAGAGGATCGTCTCGCGCCAGGAGCCGGCCGAGCCGAGGACGGGGATCGCGGCGTAGCCGCCGGACGTCCAGAGCCGCCGCAGCACAGGCGTGCGGCGCACCCAGCGCGGGGAGCGGATCCGCAGCGGCCAGAGCCAGTTGATCCCCTCGGTGGTGAGGGCGTCACCGGCGACGTGCACGAGGTAGCCGAGGGTCGCGGCGACCTGCAGCCAGGCCCAGGTGCCGTCGGCGAGGGTGACCAGGAGCACCGTCACGACGAGCGCGCCGGCCCAGGCGATCGACCAGGAGGGCGCCGCCCTGACCGCCTTCGCGGCGAAGGCGATGGCCGGCAGGGTGAGCACGGCGGCCAGTGAGACCGGGCCGACGAGCGGCACGGGGAAGCGCAGGGCGACCAGGAGCGGGATCAGGTACCAGACGACGGCGACCGCGAGCAGCGAGTGCATCCCGTGCCGGTGGCCGCCGCTGATGCGACCGGCGGTCGCGGTGAGGAGGGACGCACCGGGTGCCGAGCGCGAGATCGTCGCCCGGGCGTGGTCGGCGTCCGGGACGAGCGCCCAGCCGGCGGCGACGCCGAGGCCGACCAGCCGGAGGTCGAGCGGCAGGCCGGCGAGACCGAGCGGTGCGGCGAGGGCCGGGACGGTCGTGACGACGGACCAGGCGAGCGCGCCGGAGACGGCGTGGGAGCGACCCATCACGAGAGTGCCTCCGCGGGGTGGAGATGCGGAAGGTGGAGGGGAGGAACGTGGTGGGCGATACCGGACTCGAACCGATGACCTCTTCCGTGTGAAGGAAGCGCGCTACCAACTGCGCCAATCGCCCTGACGGCCGTCTTGTGGACGGCCCGAGAATCGATCGTAGCGGATCCGCGGCGCTCGGATGCACCGGGAACGGCGCGCCACGCCCGGGTGAACAGCGCATTGCGGGGCGGTTTCGCGCGGAAAGACGCGGGTCCGGCGTCGCGGTGCGCGAATCGGGCCGCCGTCGATTTGGAAGTTCGCGCGGCGTTCGGATACAGTCTTCTAGGTCGAGCCGGGCAGCGAAAGCGCCGGGGAGACAGGCAGCAAGACAGCAATACAGCACCAACACATCATGCGGATGTGGCGCAGTGGTAGCGCATCACCTTGCCAAGGTGAGGGTCGCGAGTTCGAATCTCGTCATCCGCTCGAAGAACCGGCCCCCGGGCCGGTGTTTCACCTGGTCGGCCCGAGGAGCTCACGCTCCGAGGGGCCGCCGACACCGAATCCCGTACACGGTGGATTGGCCGAGAGGCGAGGCAGCGGCCTGCAAAGCCGTATACACGGGTTCGAATCCCGTATCCACCTCGATCGTTCACCGAGCGAGGCGCTCCTCCGGGAGCAGCGGGCGATTGGCGCAGCGGTAGCGCGCTTCCCTGACACGGAAGAGGTCACTGGTTCGATCCCAGTATCGCCCACCACGACGACACCCCCGGCTCCGGCCGGGTGTGTCGTGCGTTAACGGGGCGGATCGTCGAGGACCACGTGCGTCGGCGGGTCCGCTCGGTCTAGCCTCGCAGGGTGTCAGCCTCGATCGCCGTCGGCCACGGCACCGTCCTCCGCCTGGTCGCCCGGGAGGACGGTCCCGCGCTCGCCGAGGCGTACCGCCGCAACCGGCGCCGCCTCGCGCTCTGGGAGCCGCTGCGGTCGACGCGGTTCTTCGAGTCAGGCGGGCAGACCGACGCGATCGCCGACGCGCTGCACGGGCACCGGTCCGGAGCGCTCCTCCCGCTGGTGCTCGAGCGCGGCGACGAGCTCGTCGGGCGGGTGACCCTCTCGAACGTGGTGCGCGGCGCCTTCGACAGCGCGGACCTCGGCTACTGGGTCGACGGCGAGCTCGAGGGCCGCGGGGTGATGACCCGGGCGGTCGGCGCGACACTCGGTCTCGCCCGCGACGAGCTGCGCCTGCACCGGGTGCAGGCGGGCACGCTGCTGCACAACGTCGGCTCGCAGACGGTGCTCGAGCGCAACGGCTTCGAGCGGATCGGCGTGGCCCGCCGCTACCTGCGGATCGCGGGGGAGTGGCAGGACCACGTGCTCTTCCAGGTGCTGCTCGAGGACGCCGCAGCGACGCCGCTGGTGCCGCCGCAGCCCTCGCCGATGCGGCTCGTCTAGGGTGAGCGCGCCGACGCTCGCTCGGCGCAGGCAGCCGGAGGGACCACGGACGATGAGGCGCACGATCGGCGGACGCGGGTTCGACTTCGAGCGGGAGGTCGCGGTGATGGCGGTCGTGAACCGCACGCCCGACTCCTTCTACGACAAGGGCTCCACCTTCGCGCTCGACCGAGCCGTCGACGCCGCGGTGCGGGCTGCCGAGCAGGGTGCCGACTGGGTCGACATCGGCGGCGTCCCCTTCGGCCGCGGGCCCGCCGTCTCGCTGCAGGAGGAGCTGGACCGGGTGGTGCCGGTGGTCGCGGCCATCCACGGGCGCAGCGACGTGGTGATCTCCGTCGACACGACCCGCGCCGAGGTGGCCCGGGCGAGCATCGCCGAGGGCGCCTCCGTCGTCAACGACACCAGCGGGCTGCACGATCCCGGGATGCTCGCGGTGCTCGCGGACTCCTCTGCCCAGCTCGTCGTCACGCACAGCGTCGGGGCGCCGCGCAGTGAGCCGGCGGCGCCGCAGTACGACGACGTCGTGGCCGAGGTGATCGAGCACCTGCGCGTGCGCGTCGACCGCGCGCGGGCGGCGGGGATCCCCGACGACCGGCTGATCGTCGATCCCGGGCACGACCTCAACAAGAACACTCTGCACACGCTAGAGCTGACGCGGCGGCTGGGCGAGCTGTCGGTCCTCGGGCTGCCGGTGCTCGCGGCGGTGTCGAACAAGGACTTCATCGGCGAGACCCTCGACCGGCCGCAGGGCGAGCGGCTCGAGGGGTCGCTGGCGGCGGCGGTGATCTGCATCCTGAACGGCGCGCGGATCGTGCGGATGCACGATGTGCGGCAGGCGGTGGACGCGGTGCGGCTGACGGAGGCGGTGCTCGGCTGGCGGCAGCCGGCGTATCTGCGGCACAACGTCGCGGCCGACGAGACGGCGGATCGCGCGTGAGCACGGCGATCGACCGGCTCCGGCCGGCGCCCGCCCAGGACCTCGACGACGAGCAGCTGCTCGCGGCCTATGCGGACGGCGCGGGTGACGCGTGGCTGCGGGTGAACTTCGTCTCGAGCATCGACGGCGCGGTGACCCGCGAGGGCGTCTCGGGGGCGCTGGGCGGCGAGGCGGATCTGCGGGTCTTCGATCTGCTGCGGCGCCTGGCCGACGTGGTGCTGGTCGCGGCCGGGACGGTGCGGACCGAGGGCTACGGGCCGATGGTGCTCGGCGACGAGGCCGCGGCGGCGCGGACGGCGGCCGGGCTGCCTCCGCATCCCGTGTTCGCGATCGTGTCGGGGTCGCTGGACCTCGATCCCGGGTCGCGGATCTTCACGGAGGCGCCGGTGCGGCCGATCGTGGTGACGACCGGGGCGTCGCCGGAGCGGCGGCGCGCGGAGCTGGCCGACGTCGCCGACGTGCTGGTCTGCGGCGAGGACGCCCTGGACGCGGGACGGATGCGCGCGGCACTCGTCGAGCGCGGGCTCGGCCGGATCCACTGCGAGGGCGGCCCGGGCCTCCTCGGCACACTGCTGGCCGCGGACGCGGTCGATGAGCTGTGCCTGACGATCAGCCCGTCCCTCGAGTCGGGCGACGCCGGCCGCATCGCCCGGGGCACTGCGACTCCGCGTGACCTGCGCCTGGCTCACGTGCTGGCTGCCGGCGACACCCTCCTCCTCCGCTACCTGCGCTGACCGTTCGCGAGATGCCACTTGTGCACGCGACACGCCGAGGAGAGCGTGCACAAGTGGCATCTCGCGGGAGGGTGGAGGGATGAGCGGGCCGGATCTGAGCAGGCAGACGTCGATGGCGGGGGTGCGGGTGCCCGAGGTGGCGAGCGCGCTCAACGGGGGAGTCGCGCCGGAGCTGGTGTGGCGGAACCAGCTGGACGGGCTGACCTTCCGGGTGCGGGACGGGTACCTGAAGTGGAATCCGCGGGCGAGCGGCGTCGACCTCGGGCGGGAGGCGGCGCGGCTGGAGTGGCTGGCGGGGAGGCATCCGGTGCCGCGGATCCTCGAGCGCGGGGAGGACGCCGAGGCGCAGTGGCTGCTGACGGCGCCGCTCGACGGCGCGAGTGCTGTCGCTCCGGAGTGGATCGCGCGGCCGGAGGAGGCGGTGCGGGCGATCGCGGCGGGACTGCGGGCGGTGCACGCGCTGCCCATGGCCGAGGTGCCCGCGGCGCTGCGCGGCGACTCGTGGTTCGACCGGCGCCCCGCGGCGCTCGGCGCGGGTCCGGCGCTGGACGAGCCCGTCGTCGTGCACGGGGACGCCTGCGCGCCGAACACCCTGATCGGTGTCGACGGCCGCTGGTGCGCCTCCGTCGACGTCGGCGATCTCGGCGTGGGCGACCGCTGGGCCGATCTCACGGTCGCGGTGGTCAGCCTCGGCTGGAACTACGGCGAGGGCTGGGGGCCGCTGCTGCTCCGCGAGTACGGGATCGAGCCGGACGAGGAGCGGGCGCGGTACTACCGGGAGCTGTGGGGGCTCGAGTCCTGAGCCGAGTGCGACTCGGGAGCTCGGCCCTGCTGATCGAGCAGCCCGGGGGAGCGGGCGTATCGAGATCCGCCGGCGTCGGATCAGGAGTCTGCGGAGCTGGTGTGCTGAGGACGGTGGGTCTCGATACGCCCCTGGCGGGGCTACTCGACCAGCATGGAGGGGCGAGGTTCATGGTGATCGAGTAGCCCGCTTAGCGGGCGTATCGAGATCCACCACCGTCTGCACCTGAGTCTGCAGACCTGCCCTGCTGGTGACGGCGGGTCTCGATACGCCCCTGGCGGGGCTACTCGACCAGCATGACGCGGCGCAGCCGCGTCCCTTTCCCTCACCACCGAGACGCGAAGCGGCTTCGCCGCTCGATACGCCCCTGCGGGGCTACTCGACCAGCATGGAGGGCGCTGCTGCGTCCTCCCTCGTCAGTCCTTCGCGGCCGCCTTCTCGGAGTCCTTCGCGGCCGCGTCGTCCTGGGAGGGGCCCTTCTGGCCGCGGTTCTCGCTGGAGAGGCGCAGCCAGCGGCCGTCGCGGACGTCCTTCTCGTGCACGGCGGCCTTCTTCGCGCTCGCGGCGGTGTCGCGCGGGGGCAGCTGGATGGTCTCCTCCGCCTCGATGCCGGCCTGGAGCTCGCGGCCGCGCTCGAGCTCGGCGTCGAACTCGGCGCCGAAGAGCAGGGCGATGTTGGTGATCCAGATCCAGAGCAGGAAGACGATCACGCCACCGAGCGAGCCGTAGGTCTTGTTGTAGTTGGAGAAGTTGGCGACGTAGAACGCGAAGCCGACCGAGGCGAGCAGCCAGATGGCGAGCGCCAGGATCGACCCGACGCTGATCCAGCGGAACTTCGGCTGGCGGATGTTCGGCGCCCAGTAGTAGAGGATCGCGATGGTCAGCACCGCGATGATCACCAGCACCGGCCACTTGGCGATGTTCCAGACCGACAGCGCGGCGGGGCCGAGACCGACGACGTCGCCGACGGCGCTGGCGACCGGGCCGCTCAGCACCAGGATGAGCGCGGCGACGACGATCAGGATCACGGTGACGACGGTGACGCCGAGCATGGTCGGGCGCAGCTTCCAGAACGGGCGGCCCTCGTCGATCTCGTAGACGCGGTTCATCGCGCGGCCGAAGGCGCCGACGTAGCCGGAGGCGGACCAGAGCGCGCCGACGAGACCGGTGACGAAGGCGACGCCGGCGGCCGGGGAGTTCACCAGCGACTGGATCGGGTCGCGCAGCAGGTCGACGACCTCGGCGGAGGCCAGGTTGCCGACCAGGTCGAGCACGGTCTGCGTGGTCGCCTGCGCCTGGCCGAAGAGGCCCAGGACGGAGACGATGGCGAGCAGCGCCGGGAACAGCGCCAGGACGGCGTAGTAGGTGAGGGCGGCGGCGAGGTCGGTGCACTGGTCGGCGCCGAACTCGCGTCCGGTCTTCTTCAGGACGTAGAACCAGGAGCGCTTGGTGATGTCGGTGACGTCGTCGGGCTTGCGCGCGTCGTCGGGCTCGGGCGCGGTCTTCTCGCGGGTCGTGCTCTTCTCGGCCATGCCGCCACGCTATTGCCCCGCGCGGGAGAACGGTGGCCCCTTGACGCCGCGCCGTCCGATCCGGGAGGGGAGCGCTCTCAGACAGCGCCCCCGACCGGGTGCCCGCGGGCCGTGCTCCCGCGACGGCTCCTCAGACGGTGCCTCAGGCGCTGCGGCCCTGGCGGCTCGCGGCGAGGATCCCGAAGGCCAGGAAGGAGCAGGTCGCGGTGAGCACGATCAGCAGCGGGGCGTCCCAGCCGCCGCTGACGTCGTGTGCGAGGCCGACCACGGTCGGGGCGGTGGCCGCGACGGCGTAGCCGAGGCCCTGCACGGTGGCGGACAGCCGGGAGGCGTGCCGGTCGGAGCGGGAGAGGCGCACGAGCAGGACGAAGACGACGGTGATGCCGCCGCCCTGCGCCGCACCGCCGAGGAGGCACCAGAGCGCCCAGAGCGACGGCGCGAGCAGCAGGCCGAGCGGGACGGTGCACCAGAGCAGGCCGATCAGGACGATGCTGCCGAGCGGCCGGAGCCGGCGGACCACCAGCGGGACGCCGATCGCGCCGATGATCGCGGCGATCTGGAAGACGGAGGAGCTCGCTCCGGCCGCCTCGATCGAGAAGCCGTTGCGGTCGACCAGGAGCGAGGGCAGCCAGGCGGTGACGCCGTAGTAGGAGAAGGCCTGACTGGCGAAGCAGACCGCGAGCGCGAGCACGGTGGCGCTGCGCCAGATCCGGGGCGCCGGCTCCTGTGGTCCGCGCGCGGCCGGCGGGCGCGGGGCGGGGCGGAGGGCGCGGGCGGGACCGCGGGCGAGCAGCCAGCCGGCGACGGCCAGGACGTTGAGCACCAGCCAGGCGAGCAGTGCGCCGCGCCAGCCGAGGACGAGGGCGAGCGGCGCGGTGCCGAGCGAGGTGATGGTCGAGCCGATGTTGAGCGCGGCGGTGTACACGCCGGTCGTGAGGTCGACGCGCTCGGGTGCGACGTCGCGGCGGATGACGACGGGGACGACGACGTTGCCGATGGTGATGAAGACGCCGATGAGGATCGTGCCGGCGACCACGGAGACCACGTCGCCGGCCGAGCGCAGGATCGTGCCGAGGGCGACGCCGAGCACGGTGACGGTCACCGCGGCGTCCGGCCCGACCCGGCGGATCACGAGCAGGGCCAGCGGCGTGGCCAGGGCGAAGCAGAGCACCGGGATGCTGGTGAGGACGCCCGCCTGGCCGGAGGAGAGTGCGAGGTCGCCGCGGATCGCGTCGATGACGGGAGCCACGGCCACGATCGGGCCGCGGAGGACGAGCGCGACCAGGGCGACGGCGACGACGAAGAGCCAGGGGGCGCTCCGCCGCGTCACGCCGGTCAGCTGGAGAGCCCGGCGGCGCGTGACAGGAAGGACAGCACTCCGAAGACGAGGCCGATGACACCGGTGATCAGGCCGGCGGTGGCGAAGCCGCGGCCGCCGAGCTGCGCGGAGGCGGCCCGGCCGCGGACGCCGAAGACGATCGCGAGGATCGACAGGACGAGCAGCTGGCTGATCACGATGCTGGCGATGCCGAGGACGAGGCTCGCGATCGCGAGGGAGTTGCGGCGCGCGGGGGCGGCGCCGTCGCCGACGGCGAGGCCGTAGCCGGGGGCCGGTCCGGAGCCCGGAGTGACCGGGTACTGCGGGGCGGCGCCGTAGCCGGGGGCGGCTCCGTAGCCGGCTGCCCCGTAGCCGGGCGCGGCTCCGTAGCCGGGGGTGGCGGGCTGCTCGGGCTCGGGCGTCCCGTAGGCGGGAGCGGGCGGCACGGCGGGGCGAGAGCGATCCGTCCAGGCCGCTCCGTCCCAGTAGAGCTCGGCGCCGAGGTCGGCGGGGTGCGGGTACCAGCCGGGCGCGGGAAGAGGGGCGGAGTCGTCGGGCATGCGCTGATTCTAGGACGGCGGCGCGGAGCAGCGCGGCCGGGCGGCGGGACCGGGAGCGCGGTCCCGCCTGGTCGCCGCGGGGTGCGGGACCGCGGCGCAGGGCAGGATGGACCCGTCGAGCGGGCTCGCCGCGCGGCCGCCGGAGGAGGAGCCATGGGCTGGAGCATCGTCGAGGTCGAGTGGGCGGACCCCCGGGCCGAGAGCCTGCGGTCGGCGCAGCGGGTCGAGCTGGACGAGCGCTACGGCTCGGACGACCACGAGCCGGGGACACCGCCGTCCGCCGACGACGTGCCGGTGTTCCTCGTCGCGGTCGACGAGGGCGGCGCCGCGGTGGCCTGCGGCGGGCTGCGGCCCCTGCCGGAGTCGGTGCTCGGTGCGGACGTGGTCGAGGTCAAGCGGATGTTCGTCGACCGGGCCGCTCGCGGCTCCGGAGTCGCCGCGGCCGTGCTCGCCGCGCTGGAGGACAGAGCTCGCGAGCGCGGGGCGGTCCGCCTGGTGCTGGAGACGGGCACGCTGCAGCCGGACGCGATCCGGTTCTACACGAAGCAGGGCTACGCGCCGATCCCGCTGTTCGGCTCGTACCTCGGCTCGGAGCACTCGGTCTGCTTCGGGCGCTCGCTGCGGCCGGCGCGCATCGAGGCGTCGGCGGACGTCGATCCGCGCGCCGAGGTCGGCGACGGGACGCTGGTCTGGCACCTGGCCCAGGTGCGCGAGCAGGCCCGGGTGGGCCGGGACTGCGTGATCGGCCGGGGCGCGTACCTCGGCCCGGGCGTCGTGGTCGGCGACCGCTGCAAGATCCAGAACCACGCGCTGGTCTACGAGCCGGCCGTGCTCGGCGACGGGGTGTTCGTCGGCCCCGCCGTGGTGTTCACGAACGACCTGCGGCCCCGCGCCGTCACTCCGGACGGGGCGCTGAAGTCGGCGGACGACTGGCACGCGGTCGGGGTCGTGGTGGAGGAGGGCGCGGCGATCGGCGCCCGGGCCGTCTGCGTCGCTCCGGTGCGCATCGGCGCCTGGGCGATGGTCGCGGCCGGCGCCGTGGTGGCCGCCGACGTGCCGCCCTTCGCCCTCGTGGTCGGCGTGCCCGCACGGCGGGTCGGCTGGGTCGGGCGGGCCGGTGCGCGACTCGAGGCGGCCGGCGACGGTGCGGACGGCGCTCTCTGGCGCTGCCCGGAGACCGGCGAGGAGTACGTCGAGCGCGACGGGGAGCTGAGCCGGGTCTGAGGCCTGGGCCTGCCCGGCACAGTGCCCGGCCCGCACCGCATCCGGCACCGCGCCCCGCTCAGCTGCGGTGCGGGGTGAGCCCGCTCCGCTCGGGGACGGGGTCGCGGTGCCGGACCAGGGCGGGCGGGGTGCTGTACCCGGCGTGCGGGGCGGCGCGGAAGGCGGGCGGGGCGTCGTGCGCGGAGGTCACTGCGCTCGGCGCGGCGATCGGGAGGCGCGGCGACGGTGCCGCCGCCGTCGAGGTGCCATCCGGGGCGCCCCGTCGACCGGCGCGCCGGCCGTCGACGGCGCGGGCGATCGAGATCGCGCCGAAGAGCAGCACCACGCCGCCGACGGCGACCATGATCACCGCGCGGAGCCGGTCCGAGATCTGCTCGACGGCCTTGCCGGGCGTCTGCACCTCGAGCGCGGTGAAGAGGTAGCGGTCGTCCGCGCCGTTGATCGTCTGCATGCTGCGCAGCGTGTCGACGAGCCGGTCGCCGAGCGCCGTCGTCGTGGCGAGCGAGCCGTCGGCCGTCGGGGCGTCGGCGGTCACGCTCAGCAGCAGCCCCTGGCCGGCCCACGCCGAGCGCTCGACCGCGAACTGGGTGCTGAGACCCTGCGCGGCGAGCGCTTCCGCGGTGTCGTCGCTGTTCATCACGGTGACGAGCACCTGGGCGGCGAGCGAGTTGTCCGAGGAGCGCAGGTACGGGTTGTCCGAGTTCAGCGCGGCGAGGGCCGGGTCGGCCTCCAGCTCCGCGGTGGAGGGCAGCTTCGGATTGACCAGCGCGTAGGTCGCTGTCGAGGCGTAGGTGCGCGGTGAGAGGACGAGGACGTACGCCATCGCGGCGACGGTGAGAACGAGGACGATGCCGGCGAGGAGCCGGTGGCGCCAGAGGGTGCGGAGAACGGAGACGGGGTCCATCAGGACAGCCTTTCTGGGACGTGATCGATCGCGCCGCGGGCGGGGACGGAGGCGTCCGTGCTCAGGGCGGAGGGGAGTCCGAGCTCGGCGCGGACCAGGAGCCAGCAGCTCCCGGACAGGCCGAGCACGAACGGGTACAGCAGGGCGAACACCGGGAAGCCCAGTGAGTCGAAGGTGGCGGAGGCGACCGCGGCGACCGTCGCGGAGGCGGCGACGCTCCCGGTCAGGGCGCGCAGGCGCGGGTCCCGGGCGAACTGGGCGGCGATCAGCCCGAAGAGGGCCGGCACGCCGAAGTAGGCGAGCACCGCGACGGCGCCGAGGAGGCCGAGCGTGATGGCGGCGCCGAGGTACTGGTTGTCGAGGATGAGCAGGGCGCTGTCCGGGAGGTAGGTGCCCGGGCCGGTGCCCAGCAGGGGCTGGTGCGCGACGAGGGCCGCCACGCGCGGGTAGTTGTCGAGGCGGTTGGTGATCGAGGAGTCGCTGGTGCCCGCGCCGATCGAGCCGGTGAGGGTGCCGAGCAGGCCCGGGGTGGTCACGAAGAACGCGGCGACGGCGACGGGCGCGATCACGTAGCCCCACCGCCGGGCGTAGGCGGGCAGGAAGACCGCGCAGACCACTGCGCCCACCACCAGGGAGAGCACTCCCGACCGCGAGACCGTCAGCGCCAGGGCGACGACCAGCAGCACGCAGGACGCGGCGCGGAGGAACCGCGGGGTCGTCCGGTCGTACAGCAGCCGCCAGACGGCGAGCGGCAGCAGCATCGCCGAGACGACCGCCAGCTCGATCGGGTGGAAGGTGGTGCCCGCCACCCGGGTGAGCCCGTCCCGGTCCTGGAACGGCGTGCTGCCGCCGTTGTCGACGAAGCCGACCATGACGCTCCGGATCCACTCGACCGGGTCGACGTGGGTGGTGAACTGGATGATCGCCACGATCGCGCAGATCGACGCCGCGTTCACGAGCGAGCCGAGCAGCACCCGCGCGTCCTCGAGGGTGCGCACGCTCTGGGTAGTGACCAGGGCGATCCCGGCGGAGGCGAGCAGCAGCAGCAGCCAGCGGTCGGCGCTGAGCTGCCCCTCGCCGGTGCGCGGGATGGTGTCGTTGACGGCGTAGCGGACGTAGGACGCGATGCTCACGAGCAGAAGCAGGGTGAGCGCGGCCCGCCCCGGGTGGCGCATCGGGATCGGGTCGTGCAGCCCCAGCAGGGCCGACGCCGCCCACGCGCCGGTGAGCAGCAGCGCGAGCACCATCGCGACCGAGCCGGACGCGCCCAGGGGAGCGAGCACCTGATCCGCGGGGAAGAGGAACAGCGCGTAGGCGACCAGGCGCAGCAGCGTCGGGGGCCCGGTCCGCTCGATCATGACGGCCACGGGTCAGGCCCCCGTCTGCGCGGAGGAGGCCCGGCGGGTGGTCTCGTCGCGGGTCCAGCCCGCCGCCTGCCGCTCCGGCAGCCGGCTGGCGAGGGCGAAGCAGAGGTAGACGGCGGCGTCGGCGAGCTCGAGCGGACCCCGGGCGGACCGCAGCACCTGCACGGCGGTGCGGGACGAGCGGCGCTCGCCGCCGGGGGTCGCCGCCGCCAGCTGCGCGCTGCCGCGCTGGGTGCGGCGCAGGACGCCGAGCAGGCTGGTCGCGCTCCGGGGCACCTGCACCACGGCGGGGGCGGTGGCGACGACGGCGCGCTCGGCGACGGAGAACCGGCCGTCGACGAACTCGTCGTCGGCGATCAGGGCGGGGAAGGTCCCGATCCGCTCGTGTCCCGGGCCGCTGACGGCGTAGCCGCCGGCGCCCCAGAGCGCGGTGTGCAGCGAGGCCGTGCGCGAGCGGGCGCGGTAGTAGGCCCGGACCAGCGCGTCGGCTCCGGTCGCGTCGTAGACCGCGGTCGGCCGGGCGGCGAGCAGCCCGCCGCGGGTGACGGCGTCGAAGACGTTCCAGACCGCGTCCGCCGTGACGCCGACGTCGGCGTCGAGGTAGAGGCGCGGCCAGGTGGCGGCCACCGCGTCGCCCGCGTTGAGGGCCGCGGTCTTGGACGCCTCGGCGAGCTCGACCACGGTGACGCCGGCGAAGCTGCGCGCGATCTCGGCGGTGGCGTCGGTGCAGGCGTTGCAGACGACGATCACCTCCAGGGCTCCGCTCGCAGCGGCGGCGGCCAGCGGCGCCAGAGTGCGGGCGATCACCGACTCCTCGTCGTGCGCGGGGACGACGACCGAACCGCTGGGGTGCGGCGCAGCGAGCGGCCGGGCGAGCGCGCCGGAGGGGAGCGAGGCGAGCCGGGCGCCGACCGCGAGCGCGAGGGCCGCGTGCCGGTGCTCGCGGCCTCGGGCGCCGGGGAGGACGCTGCGGGCCGACTCCGCGGCCAGCACGACGAGGCGGAAGGTGCTCGAGTACAGCGCGCCGTGGAACTTCTGCACGTAGCGCACCCGGTTCACGGCGAGCAGCGCGGCGAGGGCGGTGGAGGAGCCGGAGCCGCCGCCGTCGTGCACGACCTGCGCGGCGGGCTCGAACCAGGCCTCGGCGCCGAGGTCTCGGGCGCGGCGGAAGTAGTCCGTCTCCTCGGAGTAGAGGAAGAACCGCTCGTCCCAGTCGCCGAGGCGGGCGGCGACCAGCGCGTCGATCAGCATCGCGGCGCCGGTGGCCCAGTCGATCCGGTGGGCGTGCCGGTAGCTCTCCGGGTCGCTGTCGGTCTCGCTGGAGAACGCGGGGCGGTCGAGGACCTTGTCGCCGAGCAGTGCGTCGCCGAGGGCGCGCAGCCGGGTCGGCTCGCGGCGGAGCGAGCGCGACGGGGCGCCCGCGGCGTCGAGCAGGAGCGGCACGACGATGCCCGCGGAGGAGGAGTCCATCCGCGCCAGCAGCGTCGAGACGGCGCCGGGCAGCACGACCAGATCGGGGTTCAGCACGAGCAGCGCGCCCGCGTCGCCCGCGTGCCGCCGGGCGATGTTGATCGCGGCCGCGTAGCCGACGTTGGCGCCCGCGTCGACGGCGACGACGTCGGGGTGCGCCGCGGCGAGGGCGAGCGAGCCGTCGTCGGAGGCGTTGTCGACGACGACCACGCGGATCCGGACGCCGGTCGCGGCCTCCGCGCGCAGGCTCGTCAGCAGGCGCTCCATCGTCGCGGCCGAGCGGTAGCTGACGACGAGGGCGGCGACGTCGGCGCGCTCGCCGGCTCCGACGAAGCGGGCGCTCCCGCCGGGCAGGACCACGGGCAGCACGGGGGACGGAGCGGCGGGCTGCGCGGCCCTGCCGAGCACGGGGCCGCGCTGCGGGGTGGTCGAGCTGTGCCGGCGCAGGCTCGCGTAGGCGAGCGGGCCCTCGACGAGGTAGCGGCGCGCGAGGCGGCGCGGCTCGAGGGCGAGGCGCCAGAGCCACTCCACGCCGCGGTCGGCGACCCACTGCGGCGCCCGGCGGACGGAGCCGCCGAGGAAGTCGACGGCCGCGCCGAAGGCCAGCAGCACGTGCGCGCCGGTGCGCGGGCCGTGCTCGTCGATCCAGAGCTCCTGGCGGGGCTTGCCGAGTCCGACGATGAGGAGGTCGACCCGCGCACCGCGGATCGACTCGACCAGCGCGGCGTTGGCGGCGGGGTCGGCGAGCTCGGCCCGGGACGGCGACCAGAGTCCGGCCATCACCAGGTCGGGCCGCTCCTCGGACAGGCGGGCGCGCAGCCGGGACTGCGCGGCCTCGGAGCCGCCGAGGACGCCGACGCGCACGCCGTCGGTCGCGGCGCGGTCCAGCAGCGGCCCGATCAGGTCGCTGCCGGCCAGGCGCGGCCAGGAGACGCCGGTGAGCCGCTCGGCCTGCTTGGCGATCGGGCTGCCGTCGATGAGCGAGAGCCACTCGACCGGGCGGGCCGGGACGTCGACCGGCGCGTCGGTCCACTCGGTCTCGCCCTCGGCCACCGGGACCAGGACGAGGGTCGGCGCCTCGGCGACCGGCAGGGCGCGGCGCTCGAGCACATGCTGCCAGCGTCCGCCGTGGCCGAAGTGGTTGACGTGGTCGACGTTCACGGAGAGGACGCCCAGCGGTGCGTCGTGCAGGGCGGCGGCGCGGTCCGCGATGGTGCGGACCGCCTCCTCGTGCCGGGCGAGATCGACGGGGCTGCCGCCGAGGACGACCCGGCGGTGGGTTTCGAGGGTCATGGGTCAGCTCTCCGATCGAGCGGGGGCGAGTGAGGGGACGAGTGCGGGGGCCGGCGCCGCGGTGCGTGCCGGGCCGGCGAGGGTCGTCCGGGCGAGCTCGTCCAGGACGACGCGCTCGACGACCTCCTGGGCGATGCCCCAGCCGTGCCGGACGCCGGCGGCGACCTCGCGGCCGGGCCGGGCGGCGTCGACCGCGCGGCCGAGCGCCTCCGCGATGCCCGCCGGGGTCGGCCGGGCCCAGCTCGCGCCGGGGTGCGGCAGATCCGCGCGGGCGTCGACGGCGTCGTTCACCACGGCGACGGCGCCGCAGGCGAGCAGCTCCTCCGCCACCAGCGAGATGTTGGTGAAGGAGAGCGCGATGCCGGCCGAGCAGCGGTTGTAGAGGGCGGCGAGCTCGCTCGGCGCGAGGGTGCCGTGCTCGATCACCGGCACGTCCCACGCTCCGGGCGCCGTGCCGTAGACGTGGATCGGCACCTCGGGGTGCTCGGCGTGGAAGAGCACGAGCGCCCGCCGGCCGAGCAGGTAGCCGCGCCGGTCGGCGGTGGGCTTGGCGTAGAACACCACGCCGGAGCGCTCGCCGTCGGGGTTGTCCAGCGTGTAGGTGGTGGTGTCGCAGCCGAACGGCGCGAGGTCGCTCGCGACGCCCAGCGCGTCGAGGTGCGAGCGCACCATCTCGCCGAGGGCGATGGTGCGGAAGCCGAACCGGTAGCTGTCCTCCGCCAGGGCCGCGAGGGTCCCGCGCGGGTGGAAGAACGGCTCGTAGTCCTGCACGAAGTACAGCCGGGCCATCGGCGCCGTTCCGCGGGTGGCGAGCACGTGCGCCGTCTCCCAGGAGGTCGCGACGGCCGCGTCGACGCCGGTGACGCCGTCGTCGGCGCTGCGGATGTCCACGTCGAGCCAGGGCCAGCCGGCCCGGATGATCGCGGCGCGGGTCTCGAAGTCGGCCCCGTGCCGGTCGTAGAGGAAGAGGGTGCAGCGGTGGCCGCGCTCGACCAGGCCCTGCACCATCCGGAACAGGGTGGTGTGGCCGCCGGAGCCGCGGTCGGGCGGGGTGCAGATCCAGCCGATCGACGCGGGGCCCTCGGCGCGGGCCGGGGCGGCGGGCAGGTGGAGGAGGCCGGAGTCCGCGATGTCGCCGGGGAGCAGCGGCATGTCGAGCTCGCGCACGCCGACGCGGTCGCCGAGCGAGCGGACGGCGCGCTGCAGCAGATCGCGGCCGCCGGTGCTGCGCAGGCGCCGGACGAGCTCTCGGGGGACGCGGGAGGCGCGCATCAGAAGCTCCCCTCGCGGTGCCAGCGGCGCCAGGACCGGTCGGTGCGCAGGCGCCGCAGCACCCGCTCCAGCAGGAAGCGCGGGGAGAAGCGGTCGCTCGGCGCGCTCAGCAGCCGCGACTGCAGGCGCTCCCACTCGGGCAGCCGGGCCGCGTCGCCGTAGACCTGGTGCGCGAAGCCGAGGTGCTCCTCGAGGTCCGCCGCGGTGGCGCCGCCGCTGTCGAAGCGCTGCGCGCCCTTGACGAGGGCGTCGCGGGCGAGGGCCCGCCGCGCGAGGTGCTCGAGCTCCTCGCGCCGCTCGAGCGGTCCGCCGGGATCGGCGAAGAAGGTCTCGAAGGCGAGCAGGCGCTCGCGCAGGTCGTGCAGCGGCGTCACGGTGTCCGAGCGGCTGCCCGCGTGCTCGCGGTGCCAGGCCTGGTCGACGCCCTGGATGTAGGCGACGTCGGACGCGGCCGAGAGGCGCAGCCAGAGCTCCATGTCGTAGGTGTGCGGCAGCGGCCGGGGCCAGCCGACCCGGTCGAGGACCGACCGGCGCACGAGCACCTCGGGCGAGGTGATCACGTTGAGCCCGGTGCGGCAGCGCTCGTGCAGCCAGTCGCCGCCGGACCAGAGCAGCCATGAGGTCGGGGTCGTCCGCGCCGTCGGCAGCACCGACCCGTCGGGGAAGTGGACGGGGTGGCCGTAGACCAGCCCGACCGAGGGGTGCGCGCGGGCGACGGCGACCGCGCGGGCCAGGGCGCCCGGGGCGATCACGTCGTCGGCGTCGAGGTACCAGGAGAACTCGCCGGTCGCCACGGCCAGCGCGGCGAGCACGCTGCCGACGGGACCGAGGTTCCTCGGGTTCGCCAGCACCAGGACGCGGTCGTCGCCGGCCGCGATCGAGCGGGCCACCGCGAGCGAGTCGTCGGTGGAGCGGTCGTCGACGATCACCAGCTGCACGCGGACGCCGGTCTGGCCGAGGGCGCTCGCCGCGGCGGCGGGGAGGAACTGCGCGTAGTCGTGCAGCGGGATGAGGACCGAGACGGTGGCATCGGAGGTGTCGACGTCCTCGACCGGCACCGTGCGACCGCGCCGGGTCCCCGCGGCGACGGCGGTCGTCACGACAGCACCCCCGCCGGGCTCGGGGCGGCGGAGGTCGTGCTCCGCAGCGCGGCGATCAGCGACTCCGCCACGTACTCCTGCTGCGCCGCCGTGATGCCGGGGAACAGCGGCAGCGTCAGCAGCTGCCCGGCGAACGCCTCGGCGCGCGGCAGCGAGCGCGGGCGGCCGGAGGCGGGGAGGAACGGGGCCAGCAGGTGCACCGGGGTCGGGTAGTGCACGCCGGTCGCGACGCCCGCCTCCGCGAGCGCCGCGCGCAGGCGCTCCCGCTCCGGGGTGCGCACGACGTAGAGGTGGTGCACGTGCTCGTTGCCCGGCGCGGTGCGGGGGAGGACCAGCCCGTCGACGCCGTCGAGGAGCTCGGCGTAGCGCGCGGCGGCGTCTCGGCGCTGCTGGTTCCACTCGTCCAGGTGCGCGAGCTTCGCGCTCAGCACGACCGCCTGCAGCGAGTCGAGCCGGGAGTTCGTGCCGACGACGTCGTGCCGGTAGGCGCTGAGGCCGCCGTGGTTGCCGAGGCGGCGGACGGCCGCGGCGAGCTCGTCGTCGTCGGTCATCACTCCGCCCGCGTCGCCGTAGGCGCCGAGGTTCTTGCCCGGGTAGAAGCTGGTGCCGGCGATGGCGCCGAGCGAGCCCGCGCGGGCGCCGAAGCGCCGGGCGCCCTGGGCCTGCGCCGCGTCCTCGACGATCCGCACCTCCTCGCCGAGAGCGGCGGAGAGCCGCTCCACCGGGGCGCACTGCCCGTAGAGGTGCACGGCCATCACCGCGCGGGTGCGGGGAGTGACGGCCTCCGCGGCCGAGTCGACGTCGATCAGGTAGTCGTCGTCGCAGTCGACGAACACCGGCCGGGCGCCGGCGCGGACGACGGCCTCGGCGGTCGCCACGAAGGTGTTCGCGGGGACGAGCACCTCGTCGCCGGGTGCGAGGTCGAGCGCCAGGAGGGCGAGCTCGAGCGCGTCCGTCCCGTTGCCGACGCCGATGGTGTGCCGCACGTCGCAGTACGCGGCGAACTCCTCCTCGAAGCGGGACACGTCCGGACCGCGGACGAACGACGAGTCCGCGAGCACGCGGTCGAAGCCCTCCCGGATCACGTCGGCGACGACGAGGTGCTGGAGGTGCAGATCGGCGAGCGGGACGATCGGCTCGGTGGTCATGACGGGTTCCTTCGGTCGGAGGTGAGCTCGCGGACCCGGCGCAGCAGCCAGGTCCGCAGGAGGAGGAGGTAGAGGACGCCGCCGGTCGCGCCGCCCCCGAGGAGGGCGAGCCAGTCGGCGTCGAGGCCGACGGCGGCGAGTCCGATCGGGACGAGCAGCGCGGCACCGGCCGCGGCCGCCGCGGCGAGCGCCGGCGGCACCAGGGAGCGGCCGACGGCGCGCAGGTCGACGTCGATCGAGCGCAGCAGCCAGGCGAAGACGGGACCGACCACGAGCGCGGCCACCCCGATCTGCGCCCAGGCCGCGCCGACGAAGCCGCCGCCCAGCACCGCCGGGACGAGCGCGAGCGTGAGCGCCGCGAACCAGACGCCCTGCACGATCGCGACGCGACCGGAGCCGCCCTTCGAGAGCGCCGCCGAGCTGAAGAGATCGGCCACCACCCGCAGCGCACCGACGACGCCGAGCAGTCCCAGCGCCGCCGCGGCGGGAGCCCAGCGCTCGCCGTAGACGACGTGCACGAGCGGGGCGGCCAGGGCGGCGAGCAGCGCGCCGAGCGGAGCGGCGAGCGCCCAGGTCAGCCCGGTCGCCGCGGCGACGGGCAGGGGCCGGCCGTCCTCGTGCGCCCGGGAGAACGCGGGCAGAGCGACGGAGCGGACGACCTGGCCCACCGCGGTCATCGGCCAGGTGGAGATGTTGAACGCGAGGACGTAGTAGCCCAGCGCCACCGGGTCGATCAGGCCGGCGATCACCACCTTGTCGGTGCCGAGCACGCCCCAGGAGATCAGGTTGGCGATCGCCACCGGCAGGCCGAAGCGCAGCGCGGAGGGGGCGATCGAGCGGTCCCAGCCCAGGCGCGGCCGCTCGCGGGCGGCGACGAAGAGCAGCACCATCGTGCAGGTCTGCGCCACGACGCGGGCGACGGCGAGCGCCAGTACCCCGGTGCCGGCGGCGAGCAGCGCGAGGGTGATCGCGGTGGAGACGACGAAGTCGACGGCGGCGATCAGGAAGAGCGGCCGCTGGGCGAAGCGGCGCTGCAGCGCGGCGTAGGGGACCACTCCGGCCCCGGCCAGCGGCAGGGTGATCGCGAGGACCGCCAGCACGCCGGCCGTCTCGGGCGAGCCCGTCGCCGCGGCGATCATCGGCGCCGAGGCCGCCATCGCCGCGCCGAGAGTCCCGCCGAGGACCAGGCCGAGCACGGCCACGGTCGGCGCGCGCCGCTCGGGCTCGCTCGAGCGGATCAGATCGGTGCTGAGTCCGAAGTCGGACAGCGCCATCAGCACCGACTGCACGGTGAGCGCGAGCGCGTAGACGCCGAACGCCTCGGGCGCGAGCAGCCGGGCCAGCACGACGCCCAGGGCGAGGCTGCCGAGCCGGAGCGCGATCGTGCTGAGCGCGCTCCAGCCCAGGGCCGACGCGATGCGGCTCCGGCCCGCGGAGACCGGAGGGGACTCGACGGCGGTCACGAGAGCGGCCTCCGCGCGCGCTCGCCGGCGCGGACGAAGCGCCGCCACTCGGCCGTGTCGACGACGGCCGGCCAGCACTCGGCGGCGATCGAAGCGTAGCGGGCGCCCTCGGCCTGGTCCTCGGGACGCGCCGAGGCGCGGCTGCGCAGCGCCCGGCCCATCGCCTCGTGGGCGAGGGCGCGGCCGGCGTTCGCGCGGCGGTCCCCGCCCTGCGCCCGGCGGCCGGAGGAGTCGTGCCCGGTGCTGGTGAAGAAGTGCTCGATCGTGCCGCGGCGCTCGCGCAGCTCCGCCAGCG
Source organism: Rathayibacter sp. PhB152 (assembly GCF_003751395.1). Taxonomy (NCBI): domain Bacteria; kingdom Bacillati; phylum Actinomycetota; class Actinomycetes; order Micrococcales; family Microbacteriaceae; genus Rathayibacter; species Rathayibacter sp. PhB152. The sequence continues at coordinate 197,139 of NZ_RJUT01000004.1, forward strand.
GGTCGCTGCTCGGCTGCGGGTGGCAGCGGGTCTGGACGACGCCGCTGATCCGGCCGATCCCGCCGAGCGCCGCGAGCCGCAGCCCGTAGTCGAGGTCGGCGGTGCGGGGGAGGTCCTCGGCGTAGCCGCCGAGCGCGTCGGCGAGGGAGCGGCGGACCAGCACGGCGTGGTCGACCAGGAGGTCGGAGCCGTGCCGGCTCGTGCGCTCGATCCAGTCGGCCCCGCTCCACAGCGTCCACTCCACGCGCCCGGTGCCCGCGGTCGCGGGCCGGACCGAGATCTCGGCGTCGCCGTGCACGGCGCCCACCCACGGGTGCGCGGCCAGCAGGGCCGCCGCCCGCTCGAGCGCCCCGGCGGTGAGCGCGTCGGTGCTCGGCAGCACCAGCACGGACTCGCCGCGGACGAGCGCGAGCCCGGCGTTGCGGGCGGCGATCGCGCCGAGGCCGGCGGGCACCTCGAGCACGCGCACGCGCTCGTCGTCGACGACCGGATCCGCGTCCGTCACGACGACGACGTCCAGCCGGACGCCGCGCTGCGCGAGGACGCTCGCCAGCGCGGCGAGGGGAGATGCGCCGTCGACGGCCGCGATCACGACCGAGACGAGCGGCGCCGGGCCGGAGAGGGGGAGCACCGGCGACCGGTGCCCGCGGACGGCGCTCATGCGGACGCTCCTTCGAGGGTGCTGTCCGCGCGCCGGACGGCGTCGGGCTCGATCCGCGGAGCCGCGGGCACGCCGAGCCAGGTCTCGCCGGCCGGCTGATCGCGCAGCAGCACCGCGCCCATGCCGAGCGTCGCCCGGCGGCCGATCCGCGAGCGCTCGCGGACGGAGGCGCCCATGCCCAGGTACGCCTCCTCGCCCACCCGCACCCCGCCGCCGAGGGTGACCCCGGCGCAGAGGGTGGCGAACGAGCCGATGCGGTCGCCGTGGGTGAGGGTCACGTTCGGCATGGCCACCACGTGCCGGCCGATCGCCACATCGGCGGTCAGCACGACGCCGGCGAGCAGGATGCTCCCCGCGCCGATCCGGCAGTCGTCCGGCACGTGGATGGCCGGGTGCACGATCCGGGCGTAGCGGTGGTCGTGCACGCCGAGCGCGCGGAGGCGGTCGACGATGCGCGCCCGGCCGCTGCCGTGGCCGACGCAGACGGCGATCTCGGCGCGGGGGTGCTCGGCGATCGCGTCGAGGCCGCCGATCACGGGGACTCCCGAGATCTCGGTGCCCCAGCGCGCGGCGCCGTCGTCCACCACGCCGATCACGCGGTGGCTGCCGCTCACCGCGAGGAGCGCGAGGGTCTCCCGCGCCAGTCCGCTCGCGCCGACGAGGATCAGGTCACGCACGGAGGACCGCCGTCTCGTGCTCGCGGGCCAGGCGCGACGGGGCGAGAACGGCCTCGATCACCCGGTCCTGGTCCTGCTCGGTGAGGGCGTGGAACAGCGGCAGGATCAGCGTCCGGTCGGTCAGTCGCTCGGTGACGGGCAGGCGGTCCGCGTTCGGGTGGGCGCGGTACGGCGGCTGGCGGTGGGCCGCCATGATGCCGCGGCGGGCGGAGACGTCGCGGGAGGCGAGCTCGGCCATCAGGCCGTCGCGCTCGAGCGGGTAGTCGTCGCCGACCTCGATCCAGAACGACTGGAAGTTGCTCGTGCCGTGCTCCGGGTCGGTCACCGTGCGCAGCCCCGGGACGTCGGCGAAGGCCGCCGCGTAGCGGGCCGCGAGCGCTCGGCGGCGCTCGATCAGCGCCGGCAGCCGGCCGAGCTGCACGAGGCCGAGGGCCGCCTGCAGATCGGTCATCCGGAAGTTGAAGCCGACCTCGTCGTAGTGCTCCGGTGCGGCGAGCACGCTGCCGTGCCGGTCCGCCGCGGAGACGGACATCGAGTGCTCGCGGAGGCGGCGGGCGCGGGCCGCGAGGTCCGCGTCGTCCGTCGTGAGCATCCCGCCCTCACCGGTGGTGAGGAGCTTGCGCGGGTGGAACGACCAGGCGGTCAGAGCCGCGCCGGCGCCGACGGAGCGGCCGCGGTACCGCGAGCCCGCGCCGCAGGCGGCGTCCTCGAGGACGAGGACACCGAGCGGGTCGCAGAGCGCGCGGATCGGCTCGAGGTCGACGGGCACGCCGCCCTGGTCGACCGCGATCACCGCGCGGGTGGCCGGGGTCAGCGCCGCGGCGATCGTCTCCGCGGTGACGTTGCCCGTGACCGGGTCGACATCCGCGAAGACCGGCCGGCCGCCGGCGTGCACGACCGCGTTGGCGGTCGCGATGAAGGAGAAGGAGGGGACCACGACGTCGTCCCCGGCGCTCACGCCGCCGACCACGAGCCCGAGGTGGAGGGCCGTGGTGCAGCTGGACAGCGCGACCGCGTGGCCGACGCCCATCGCCTCGGCGAAGGCCGCCTCGAAGCGCGCGGCCCGGGGGCCCTGCGCGATCCAGCCGGAGGCGATCACCTCGGCGAGCGCGTCGCTCTCCTCGGTGCCCAGCCAGGGGCGCATCACGTCGATGCGCCCGGTGCTCGCCGCGCCGGTGCTCGCCGCGCTCATCGGGTCGCTCCGCTCAGGACGGCGGCGTCGAGCCGCTCGGCGCGCCACCACTCGACCAGGGAGCGCAGACCGCTCTCCAGGTCGTACGCGGTGACGAAGCCGAGCTCGTCGCGCGCCGCCCGGGTGTCGGCCAGGCGGCGGGTGACGCCGTTGACCGAGCGCGCCGGCGCGAAGACGACGTCGAGGTCGGACTCCATGACGTGCAGCAGCGTGCGGGCGAGCTCCAGCAGGCTGGTCTCGACCCCCGTGCCGATGTTGAACGCGCCGTCGCGTCCGGCCGTCGCCGCGACCACGTTGGCCCGGGCGACGTCGTCCACGTGCACGAAGTCCATCGTCTGCGCGCCGTCGCCCATGATCAGCGGCGGGACGCCCGCCTCGATCCGCTCCATCCAGCGCACGAGCACCTCGGTGTAGAGGCCGTGCACATCCATCCGCGGTCCGTAGACGTTGAAGTAGCGCAGCGCCGTCGAGCGCAGGCCGTTCATCGCGCCGAAGCTGGTGAGCATGCCCTCCGAGAAGGCCTTCGCCGCGCCGTAGATCGTGTCGTTGGCGTAGGGGTTGTTGCTCTCCGGAGTGGGGAACTGCGTCGCGAGTCCGTAGACGGAGGCGCTGGACGCGGCCACCACCCGGCCGACGCCGTGCGCCGCCGCCGCCTCGAAGACGGTGAAGGAGCCCTGTGCGAGGACGTCGAAGGCCAGGCGCGGGTCCTCCGCGCACTGGGTGATCCGGATCGCCGCCTGGTGGAAGACGACGTCCTTGCCGCGGACGACCGAGTCGACCGTCGCGCGGTCGCGGATGTCGCCCTCGATCAGCCGGACCCGGCCGTCCGCGAGCGCGTGCTCGAGGTTCTGCCGGCGTCCGCGGACGAGGTTGTCGAGGACGTCGACCCGGCTGACGCCGGTGTCGAGGAGGCGGTCGACGATCGTCGAGCCGATGGTGCCGGCACCGCCGGTCACCAGGACCTCGGCGCCGTCGAGCGAGACGGGGGAGGGGGTCAGCTCAGCCACGACGCCTCCTCCAGGCGGACCGCCGGAGCGGTGGTGCGGCTGACCTGGCCGGCGTCGAGCAGCCGGTCGCTGACCTGCTCCAGGACGCTGAGGACGCGCAGGGCGGCGCGGCCGTCGGTACGGGGCGCGCGGCGCTCCGAGATCGAGGTCGCGAACTCCGTGACCATGTCGGCGAGCGGCTCGCGCTCGGGCAGGGCGGGCGACCAGGTGTCGCCGAGGCGGTAGGAGATCGCCGCGTCGTGGCGGGAGGTCCCGCCGCGGAGCGAGGTGCCGAGGTCGACGCCGCGGTCGAAGACGCTGAGCCGCTGCTGCGGGTTCACGTCGTCCCAGACCAGCGTGCGCCGCGAGCCGCCGATCACCATCCGGCGGATCTTGGTCGGGCTGAGCCAGTTCACGTGCACGTTGGCGATCGCGCCCTGGCCGAGCGGGACGGTCAGGTAGCCGACGCAGGCGCGGCCGGAGCCGAGCGGGTCGGAGCCCTGGGCGGCGACGTTCCCGGGGCGCAGGCCTCCGGGGATGATGAAGTCGAGGATCGACAGGTCGTGCGGAGCGAGGTCCCAGAACACGTCGACGTCGGGCTGGATGAGACCGAGGTTGATCCGCACCGCGTCGACGAAGAGCACGTCGCCGAGCGAGCCGGCGGCGATCAGCTCCTTCATCTTCAGCACGGCGGGCGTGTAGCAGTACGTGTGGTCGGCCATCAGCACGACTCCGGCGCGCTCGGCGGCGTTCACCATGTCGATCCCGAGCACGCTCGAGTCGGCGAGCGGCTTCTCCACCAGCACGTGCAGTCCCGCGGCGATCGCCGCCATGGCGATCGCGTGGTGGGTCCGCGCCGGGGTGGCGATGGCGATCGCGTCGAGCCCGGGCAGGTCGAGGACGTCCGAGAGGGAGCGCAGCACCGGCACGGAGCCGTTGGCGCGGGAGACGGCCTCCGCACGGACCGGGTCGAGGTCGCAGATCGCGACCAGGTCCCAGTCGGCGCTGGCGGAGAAGTTCCGGGCGAGGTTCGGGCCCCAGTAGCCGGCGCCGACGAGCGCGACGCGGAGCCTCCGGGAGGGGATGGTGGTGGTCATGGCGGGTTCCTTCGGGTGAGGAGGGCGGCATGCGGGCACGCCGAGGGGACCGGGCGCTCCGACCAGGGAGAAGGAGCGCGCGGACGGGTGGGGACGGCGCGTCAGGGCGCGCCGAGGGAGGGGACGGCGGGGAGAGCGCCGGAGGAGGAGAGGGAGAGGAGAGGAAGGAGGGGAGCGGTCGTGCGTCAGTACGCGCCGACCGGGCGCAGCATCACGCGCAGGGTCCGCCAGAGGATGAGCAGGTCGCCGGCCAGCGACCAGTTCTCGACGTAGTAGAGGTCGAGTCGGATCCCGTCCTCCCAGTCGAGCTCGGAGCGGCCGCCGGTCTGCCAGAGCCCGGTGATGCCGGGCTTGATGTAGAGGCGGCGGTTCACGACGTCGTCGTAGCGCTCCACCTCGCTGAGCAGCGGCGGGCGAGGGCCGACCAGGCTCATGCTGCCGCGCAGCACGTTCCAGAACTGGGGCAGCTCGTCGAGCGAGTACCGCCGCAGGACGCGGCCGAGCGGGGTCACCCGCGGATCGTCGCGCAGCTTGAACAGCAGGCCGGAGCCCTCGTTCGCCGCACTCAGCTCCGCCAGCCGCGACTCCGCGTCGATGCTCATCGAGCGGAACTTCAGCATGGTGAAGAGGTGCCCGGCGCGGCCGACCCGCTGCTGCCGGAACAGGGCGGGCCCGGTGCTGTCGCGCCGGATCATCACCGCGAGCACGGCCAGCAGCGGCGAGAGCACCAGCAGCGCGAGGGCCGAGACGCTCACGTCCAGCACGCGCTTGAGCGCGTGGCGCGGACCGGAGTAGCGCGGCGGCTCGACCCGCATCAGCGGGAGACCGTCCACCGGGCGCCAGTGGATGCGCGGTCCGGCGACACTGCTGAGCCCCGGTGCGAGCACCAGCTCGACCGCGAACGGCTCGAGCGCCCAGCAGAGCCGGCGGAGGTAGGCATCGCCGCCGTCCACCTGACCGGCTACGACGACCGCGTCGGCGCGCTGCTCGACGACCGCCTGGGCGATCGTGTCGATCGCTCCGACGACCGGGATCGAGCGGCCCCGGACGGTGATCGAGCGCCGCGGGTCGGCGAGGCGAGTGCGCTCACCGGCGGTCGCGAGCGCGACGCCGACGACGTCGTACTCGACGCGGCCGCGCCTGCGGTCGATCTGCGTGACGATGTGCGTCACGTCACCGGCGCTGCCGACGACGATCACCCGGGACAGGGCGCGGCCGGCCCGTCGCTCCCGGGCCAGGTGCCCGCGGCTGAGGGCGTGCGCCGCCAGCATCCCGCCGAGCCCGACGGGCAGGGCGATCAGCACGTGCGCGCGTGGCAGGTCGACGTGGGTGAGGACCGAGGCGACGGAGGCGAGGCCGAACGTCGCGACCGTCGCCGAGAGCAGACGGCGGAACTCGTCCGCTCCCGCTCCGATGCGGTGCGCGAGGCGCCGCTGGGCGAGGAGGACGGAGCAGACCCAGAGGGCGCCGAGGACGCCGGCGACCACGAGGTCGGCCGAGCGCGCCTCGGCGGATCGCGCTTCGGCGGTCGAGCGCAGGCCGGCGGCCAGCGACACGGCCCCGAGCACGACCAAGACGTCCGCGGCCAGGACCCTCCGCGAGAATCGGCGTCGCCAGCTCGAAGCCTCCGCCGGCGGTGCCGGAACGAGGACGAGGGCGCGCGGATCGCGCTGAGGAGTCGGGGCCGCGGTGGAGACGGCGGTCACCGCGGTCTCCTGCTCTCACCGCCGCTCGTATGCCGGGTCGCCGGGGGGAGGCGACGGGGTCTCGAGGAGGGAGGGAGCCGTGTGGGCGCGCTGAAGGCGCGCACCAGTGGTGCATACAAAGGATCAACCTGCATTTCGGGTTTACAGGGAAGGGGGGTACTGCAGGGCGGGCTCGGAGGACGTCGCGGTTTCGGGGCCGCGATGCATCGTCGCCACGTCGGCACCGCTGTGACCGTCGTGCTCCCAGGATGAGCAGATCGGTCGAGGCGGGGCCTCGCGTCGGGGCGGCGCGGCACGACAGGGTTCGTGCGCTCCGGTCCCGGTGGTCGGGTGGTTCTCAGCCGAACATAGCGGTCCTGGCAACCCAGTGCGTGGCCCCAGTATGGGGGTCGCACAGGGAGTGACATCCTCGATCTTCTCCCGGGCGTTCCTCAGCGATCCTCCTAGAATCGTCCCGGTGCCGGGAGTGCGATCGGGTCGCGCCCCGGTGCCAGGGGAGCACTGCCGCCCCCGATCGCCAGGAATCGAGACGGGGCGCGGGAATCCCTGCGCGGCCCGGGAGGTCACCTCCCGGGCCGCGTCGCCGCGTCGAGGCGGCCGCGCCGACGACTAAAGTCGAGGGGTCCCCCAGCCCCAGAGGAGCACCCGCGCGTGTCGAACGCATCGTCGAACGTCCCCGAATCGTCCCGTCCCACCGCCGACGCCGCCGTCGTCACCGAGGCCGGCACGGGGTTCACGCACTTCACCGACCGGGCGGTCGTCGCGATCCGCGTCAACGGCGAGCTGAAGGACCTGGCCGCCGACGTCGTCCCCGGCGACAGCATCGAGCCCGTCCTGATCTCCTCGCCCGACGGCCTGAGCATCCTCCGCCACTCCGCCGCGCACGTGCTCGCGCAGGCCGTGCAGCAGAGCAACCCGGAGGCGAAGCTCGGAATCGGCCCGCCCGTCACCGACGGCTTCTACTACGACTTCGACGTCACCGAGCCCTTCACGCCCGAGGCCATGAAGGCGCTCGAGAAGGCGATGGACCGCATCATCCGCCAGGGCCAGCGCTTCGTGCGCCGCGTCGTCACCGAGGACGAGGCGCGCGCCGAGCTGGCTGCCGAGCCGTACAAGCTCGAGCTGATCGGGCTCAAGGGCGCGGGCGCCGACGGCGAGTCGGTCGAGGTCGGCGGCGCCGAGCTCACCATCTACGACAACGTCGATCCGCGCACCGGCGAGACGGTCTGGAAGGACCTCTGCCGCGGCCCGCACCTGCCCAACACCCGGATGATCGGCAACGGCTACGCGCTGACCCGCAACGCCGCGGCCTACTGGCGCGGATCGGAGAAGAACCCGCAGCTGCAGCGCGTCTACGGCACCGCGTGGCCTACGAAGGACGAGCTGCGCGCGCACCAGGCCCGCCTCGAGGAGGCCGCCCGCCGCGACCACCGCAAGCTCGGCCACGAGCTCGACCTCTTCTCCTTCCCGGACGAGATCGGCTCCGGCCTCGCGGTCTTCCACCCCAAGGGCGGCATCATCCGCTACGAGATCGAGCAGTACATGCGCGAGCAGCTGCTCGCCCACGACTACGAGCTCGTCTACACGCCGCACATCACCAAGGGCGACCTCTTCATGACCAGCGGCCACCTGCAGTGGTACGCCGAGGGCATGTTCCCCCCGATGCACCTCGACGAGCTGCAGGACGAGGACGGCACCGTCACCCGCCAGGGCCAGGACTACTACCTGAAGCCCATGAACTGCCCGTTCCACAACCTGATCTTCCGCTCGCGCGGGCGCAGCTACCGCGAGCTGCCGCTGCGCCTGGCCGAGTTCGGCACCGTCTACCGCTACGAGAAGAGCGGCACCCTGCAGGGCCTGACCCGCGTCCGCGGGCTGACCCAGGACGACGCGCACATCTACGTCACGCAGGAGGACGTGTCGGCCGAGCTGACCCGGAACCTCGAGTTCGTGCTCCAGGTGCTGCGCGACTACGGCCTCGACGACTTCTACCTCGAGCTCTCCACCAACGAGGAGGGGAACCCGAAGTTCGTCGGCGACCCCGAGCAGTGGGAGTCGGCGATCGAGTCGCTGCGCGCCGTCGCCGTCGAGTCCGGCCTCGAGCTGGTCCCCGACCCGGGTGGAGCCGCGTTCTACGGCCCGAAGATCTCGGTCCAGGCGCGCGACGCCATCGGCCGGACCTGGCAGATGTCGACCATCCAGCTCGACTTCAACCAGCCCGAGCGCTTCGAGCTCGAGTACACCGCGTCCGACGGCTCGAAGAAGCGCCCGGTGATGATCCACCGCGCCCTGTTCGGCTCGATCGAGCGCTTCTTCGCCATCCTCACCGAGCACTACGCCGGAGCGTTCCCGGTCTGGCTCTCGCCGGTGCAGGTCGTCGGCATCCCGATCGCCGACGAGTACCTGCCCTACCTCGAGGACGTCGTCGGTCAGCTGAAGAAGGCCGGCGTCCGCGCCGAGATCGACTACTCCAGCGACCGGATGCAGAAGAAGATCCGCAACGCGACCCTGCAGAAGGTCCCGTTCCAGCTGATCGTCGGCGAGAAGGACCGCGACGCCGGAGCGGTCAGCTTCCGCTTCCGCGACGGCACCCAGGAGAACGGCATCCCCGTCGCCGACGCCGTCGCCCGGATCCGCGAGGCCATCGCGACCAAGGCCCAGGTCTAGCGATGGCGGAGCCGTTCGACGACGCCGTCCCCGAGGGTGCCGAGTCCTCCGCGCACCTCGCCGGCGTCCCCGACGAGTTCCAGCGCCTGTGGACCCCGCACCGGATGGTCTACATCCAGAAGGGCCAGCCCGGCGACGACGACTGCCCGTTCTGCGTCGCGCCGACGCTGAGCGACGAGGAGGCGCTGATCGTCGCGCGCGGCGAGCACGCGTTCGTCCTGCTGAACCTCTTCCCGTACAACTCCGGCCACCTCCTGGTCTGCCCGTACCGGCACATCCCGCTCTACGACGAGGCCACTCCCGAGGAAGTGGCCGAGATCGGCGCGCTCACCCAGACGGCGATGCGCGTCCTCCGCGAGGTCTCGAACAACGACGGCTTCAACCTCGGCATGAACCAGGGCGCCGTCGCCGGCGCCGGCATCGCCGCCCACCTGCACCAGCACGTCGTGCCGCGCTGGGCGACCGACGCCAACTTTTTCCCGATCATCGCCCGCACCAAGGCCCTGCCCCAGCTCCTCGGCGACGTCCGCGCGAGCCTCGCCGCGGCCTGGCCCCGCCCCTAGCCCCGCCGCCTCTCGAGTAGTCGCGCAGCGGCCACCTATGTTGGTCGAGTAGCCCCGCAGGGGCGTATCGAGACCCACCGTCGTCAGCAGGCCGAGTCTGCAGACTCCAGTCCCGACGCCGGTGGATTTCGATACGCCCGCTCCGCGGGCTACTCGATCAGCATGGACCGCCTCATGCCGCCCTCCTTGCCGGCCGCGCAGCCGCGTCTCGAGACCCGCCCCGCCCGCATGTCCAGCGCCGATGTCGGGCAGCCCCGTCTCGTAGACTGGACGCTGCCGTCGGCGGAAGTCGCCGCACAGAACAGGACTCGCGAACATGACCGACACCACCCCCACGTCCTCCTCCGCCTCGGAGCAGTTCGGCTCGAGCCGCGTCAAGCGCGGGCTCGCCGAGATGCTCAAGGGCGGCGTGATCATGGACGTCGTCAACGCCGAGCAGGCGCGCATCGCCGAGGACGCCGGAGCCGTCGCCGTGATGGCGCTCGAGCGCGTCCCCGCCGACATCCGCTCGCAGGGCGGCGTCGCGCGGATGAGCGACCCCGACCTCATCGACGGGATCGTCGCCGCCGTCTCCATCCCCGTGATGGCCAAGGCCCGCATCGGCCACTTCGTCGAGGCGCAGATCCTGCAGGAGCTCGGCGTCGACTACATCGACGAGTCCGAGGTCCTCTCGCCCGCCGACTACGTGAACCACATCGACAAGTGGAAGTTCACCGTCCCGTTCGTCTGCGGTGCCACCAACCTCGGCGAGGCCCTGCGCCGCATCACCGAGGGTGCGGCCATGATCCGCTCCAAGGGCGAGGCCGGCACCGGCGACGTCTCCGAGGCCACCAAGCACATCCGCACCATCTCGGCCGAGGTCAACCGCCTGAAGTCGCTGACCAAGGACGAGCTCTACGTCGCCGCCAAGGAGCTGCAGGCGCCCTACGAGCTGGTCGCCGAGATCGCGCAGACCGGAAAGCTCCCCGTCGTGCTCTTCACCGCCGGCGGTGTCGCCACCCCGGCCGACGCCGCGCTGATGATGCAGCTCGGTGCCGACGGCGTCTTCGTCGGCTCCGGCGTCTTCAAGTCGGGCGAGCCCGCGAAGCGCGCCGCTGCGATCGTCAAGGCGACGACGTTCTTCGACGACGCGAAGGTCGTCGCCGAGGCGTCCCGCGGTCTCGGCGAGGCGATGGTCGGCATCAACGTGGCCGACGTGCCCGCGCCGCACCGGCTCTCCGAGCGTGGCTGGTAGCGAGAGCGCGCCCGTCGCGGGCGAGGACGAGACCCGGGGGTCCCTCGCGGGGCTCCGGGTCGGCGTCCTCGCCCTGCAGGGCGACTTCCGCGAGCACGCGCACGTGCTGCGCGAGCTCGGCGCCGAGGTGGTGCTGGTGCGCCGCCCGGCCGAACTCGACTCCGTCGCGGGTCTGGTGATCCCCGGCGGCGAGTCCACGGTGATGGACAAGCTCTCGCGCCTGTTCGGCCTCGCCGAGCCGGTGAAGGCCGCGATCGCGGCGGGTCTGCCCGTCTACGGCACCTGCGCCGGGCTGATCATGCTCGCCGACCGCGTGCTCGACCGCATCGACGGCCAGAGCAGCTTCGGCGGCCTGGACGTGACGGTCCGCCGGAACGCCTTCGGCAACCAGCTGGACTCCTTCGAGACCGACCTCGACATCGACGGCATCGGCGACCCGCCGATGCATGCGGTCTTCATCCGCGCCCCCGTCGTCGAGGAGCTGGGGGAGCGCGCGCACGCCCTCGCCGCCCTGGCCGACGGCCGGGTCGTCGCCGTCGAGCAGGGCGCCCTGCTGGGCACCTCGTTCCACCCCGAGATCACCGGCGACTACCGCTTCCACGAGCTGTTCCTGCGCAAGGTCGCGGCCACCCGCTTCGGCGCCGACGCCTAGGGGCGCGCCGGTCTCCTCGGCCGCGGACCCGCTCGCACGGAGAGCGGGCCCGCAGGGACTGCTCAGACCTCGACGGTCGTGTTCCTCGCCGTGAGGTCCGATCCTCGGTTGTCCGCGACGTCTCCGGAGGAGTCTCCCCGCGTCGTTGCCCGGGCGGAGTGGCGGCCCGACGATGCGCTCGACGGCGGGACGGACGCGGGGGCGCCGGGTGCGGCGGCGGTGGCGATCACCGGGCTCGTCGAGGCGACCGCCGCTGAGGAGCGCCGCGCGACTCGGGGCGACGCCTTGCGGTCGACGCCGCTCTCGCAGCCGTCCGGATCTGACGTGCCTCGACAGATGTGGTCGGGGTGGTCGTGGTGGCGGCCGATCATCGTGGTGCTCCTCGTCGTGGGTCGTCTGCAGCGCGGTGCGAGCGCGCCGGGCCACCGAGAGCCTGACGGCTGAGCGCCTGCACCGACGAACCCGTGGCGCGGCCGATGTGCGCTGGCGGGATCCGACATACCGATGTGCGCCGTGCTCCTCTACTGCGACCATCGGCGGCTCCTCCTGAGGGTCGCCGCCGATCGCCTCGGCACGGCACAGTAGGGGGATGCCCGAACTCCCCGAAGTGCACGCGCTCGCCCGCGACCTCGACGAGCGCCTCGGCGGCCGCGTGCTGGAGCGACTCGACGTGTTCGCGATCTCCGCGCTGAAGACCGTCGCGATCCCGCCGTCCTCGCTCGCGGGGGAGACGGTGCACGGGGTGAGCCGGCACGGCAAGTTCCTCGATCTCGCGATCGGCGACGTGCACGTGCTGCTGCACCTGGCGCGCGCGGGCTGGGTGCGCTGGCGGCCCGAGCGGCCGACCGCGCCGGTGAAGCCGGGCCGCGGCCCGCTCGCCGCGCGCCTGATCCTCGACGACGGCTCCGGCTTCGACATCACCGAGGCCGGCACGAAGAAGAGCCTGGCGATCTCGATCGTGGCGGATCCGCGGGACGTGCCGGGCGTCGAGCGGCTCGGGCCGGATCCGCTCGACCCCGAGTTCACCCGTGAGATCCTCGGCGCGATCCTGGCCACCGCCGGTCGCGCCCAGCTCAAGGGCGTCCTCCGCGACCAGTCCCGGATCGCGGGCATCGGCAACGCCTACTCCGACGAGATCCTGCACGTCGCGAAGATGTCGCCGTTCAAGCCGGCGACACTCACGCCGGACGAGCTCGACCGCCTGTTCACCGCCCTGCACTACACCCTGGAGGAGGCGCTCGGCCGTGCCGAGGGCCTGCACGCCGCCGATCTCAAGCGCGAGAAGAAGCTCGGGATGCGCGTGCACGGCCGCACCGGCGAGGCCTGCCCGGTCTGCGGCGACACGATCCGCCAGGTGATCTACTCCGACTCGACGCTGCAGTACTGCCCCACCTGCCAGACCGGCGGGAAGCCGCTGGCCGACCGCGTCCTCTCCCGCCTGCTGAAGTAGCGCGCCATCGGCTCGGCGCGCTCGCCGCCGAGGACGTCCTCCTCGGCTCGGCTCGGAGCGGAGGAGCTCCGGTCAGACGTCGATGGTGCTGGTGGCGGACGGCAGACCCCATCCTCGGGTCGCGGAGGGATCCGGGCCCGGGAAGACCGGCCCTCGCACGATGGCGATCGTCGCGGAGAACGCGCCCGTCGGACTGGCACTGAGGCGTGTCACCGGGGGCCTGGAGGAGAAGGAGACCCAGATGAGAGTGGTGCCGAAGGGGTAGCTCTCGATGGCCGGGTACGATCCGGCGGGGAACAGGAAGCGCCCGGAGCGGGGTCCCTCGGCTACGACGCCGGTCCCCCAGGACTCGACGTCGTGTTCGACCGTGATCCTGACCTCGACGTCCTCCGCGAGCACGATCTGCCCGGTGGCGGTCCGGTCCCCGTTCACGATGACCCTGGTCTGGAAGCTGCGGGGGTAGACCCTCGACAGGATGACGCCGGCGAAGGTCCCGGTGCCGACCGGTGCGGGTGACGCGGTGGCGCCGGGAGCCGCGACGGCGGCGGCGACGACCGGGGTGGTCCATGCGGCGGCGACGGCGGTGCGGCGCGCGATGCCCGGGGGCTGAGACGAGCGGAGACCGTCGTCGTGGTGGTGGTCCTGCGTCATGGTGTGTCCTCGTCCTCGTCCTCATTCGAATCGCGGGGCCGCGCGGAGCGTTCCTGCGCGGAGCGTTCCTGCGCCTGCATCACCTTCCCGAGGGGAGGGGGCGAGCGGCGAATCTCTGGCATCGATCGTGCCGCCTGGCGGGATCCGCCGCGGGCGCGGTCTCGGCGGCGACTCCGGCCGTTCGCCCACAGCCTCTTCGTGGAGGACCGGACCTCCTCCGATCGACGCCGCAGGACCGCTCGCTCGGCCCGACCTGCCAGACCGGCGGGAAGCTCCTGGCCGACCGGGTCCTCTCCCGCCTGCTGAAGTAGCGCGCGGTCAGTTCGGCACGCTCGCCGTGGAGGACGACGCTCCGAACTGCTGGGCGGCGCCGGGGTCGGGCCCGAGGTAGACGGGACCGCGCGTGACGGTGGCCGACACGGTGAATCTGCCTTTCGGCTCTGCGCTGAGGTTCGACGTGTACGTCTCGTTGAAGGAGACCGAGGCGGTCTGGCCGCCGATCAGGTAGGTCCGGTCCACGCGGTAGGGGCCGACGGGGACGACCAGGCGGGCGGCACGGGGGCCGATCGCCATGAGCCCGGAATCCCAGTGCGAGACGTCCTGGTCGGTCGCGATGTCGACCCACGTCTCCTCGTCCAGCTGGACGGTCGACCCGGTGGTTCCGATCATGTTGATGTAGGCGGTGACGCCGAAGGTGCCGACGACGTATGTCGAGACCTTCACCCCGACGAAGGTGGAGGCGGTCACCGGCGCAGGTGACGCCGAGGCTCCGGGTGCCGCGACCGCGGCGGCGACCACCGGGGTCGTCCACGCGGCCATGACCGCGGTCCGCCGCGCGACTCCGGGCGAAGGGGACGATCGGAGCTCGTCGTCGTGCGGGGGGTGCTCGTCGGGTGTCATCGGTCCTCGTTCTCGCTCGCGGCGACCGGACGGCAGAGAGCTGCCCGGCTCGCCGGCCACTCTGCCGACGAGGGGCCGTGAGCGCCGAATCGGTGGCGCAGATCGTGCCGGTGGCTCGATCGGACGATCCCGAGCGCGCGGATCCTGCACGTCGGTGCCAGGGGCCGCGGGGCGGACCTCGGGCTCGTGGAACATCCCCCGGCTCGCTGGATCGGTCCGTTCGGACGTGCCGGACGCAGCTCCGCGTGCCGGAGAGCCGCGCCGCTGATCCCCGGCGCGCGGCACACTCTCCGACGTGCGCAATCGACCGGTTCGAGCGTGCCGGAACGCCTCTCAGAACGTGAGGACGGCCACCGCGGACGGGCGGCCGTGGATGCCGGTCGCGTACGGGTCGGGACCTCGGTAGGTGGGTCCCCGGGTCACCTTCGCCTCCACTGCGAATCGTCCCCGCGGATCGGCGGCGAGCTCGCACACGGTCTGAGGCCCCGGGTACGGGGCGGTGACCACCACGCTCCTGGTGCGGACCGTGTAGGTCTCGACGGTGGGGTAGACCCCGGCGGGGATCGTGATCGTGCCGGCCCGAGGCCCCTCGGGAACGATCCCGTCCGGCCAGACGGCGACGTCGTGGTCCGGTGAGTCGACGCGCACAACCGCGTCCTGGGGGAGGACGACCGGGGTCCCCGGAGTCCCGGTCCCGTTGAGGTACACCTCGACGCGGAAGGCCCGCGGGGACTCGCCGCCGAGGGAGGCGAGCCAGACGCCGAGGAAGGTGCCGTCCTCCTTCGGCGGCGTGGAGGCGGAGGCCGCAGGGGCGGCCGTGGCGCCCGCGATCACCGGGACCGTCCAGGCGACCGCGAGCGCCGACCGGCGCCCGATCCCCGGTGGACGATCCCCGTCCAGTCCGGTCGTGTCGTCCCTCTGCGGGTCGTTCGTCATCGCGGTCCTCGTTCTCGTCTCGGCCGCGCGGCCCTGCGTCCTGGTGGGTCATCGTCCTCGTTCGAACCGCAGGCGCCGCGCGGAGCGTTCCAGCGCCGGCATCACCTTCTCGGTGTGAGGGGACGAGGGGCGAATCTCTGGCACCGATCGTGCCGCCTGGCGGGATTGCCGCGGAGCGCGGCCTCGGCGGCGACTCCGGCCGTCCGCCCACAGCCTCCTGGCGGAGGACGGAATCCGATCCGATCGACGCCGCAGAGCTGCCCGCTCCGCCCGACCTTCCGGACCGGCGACGCGTCGGAGGCCGACCGCGTCCTCTCCCAGCTGCCGCGCTGACCGCCGGCGATCGTCAGACCGTGATCATGACGGTCTGCGACGGAAGCCCGTATCCCTGCGTGACGGACGGGTCGGGACCGGGGTAGACCGGTCCGCTCACCACAGCGACGGTCACGGGGAACGAGCCGGTCGGAGAGGCAGTGAGTCCGGAGGTCAGCTGTCCGAGCGGGGACGCGACCGAGATGCGTCGTCCGGCGATGTCGTAGATGGCGTCGACCGAGTACGAGCCCGCAGGGACGAGCAGGCGGCCCGCTCGGGGGCTCTCCGCCACGATCCCGGATCCCCAGTACGCGACGTCGTGCCCCGCCGTGATCCGGATCTCCGCGGCGCGCTCGAGCACGATCGGCGACAAGGACGTCTGAGGGACATTGAGGAGGACCGCCGTCACGAAGACACCGGAGCGGTAGCCCTGAAGAGTCACACCCAGGAACGCTCCGTCTCCCACCGGGGCGGGGGACGCCGAGGCGCCGGGAGCGGTGACCGCGGCGGCGACCACCGGGGTCGTCCACGCGGCCGTGACAGCGGTCCGCCGTGCGATGCCCGGCGGAGGGGAGGATCGGCGCTCGTCGTCGTGCGGGTGGCGCTCATCGGGTGGCATCGGTGTCCTCGTTCTCGTTCGCGTCGACTGGACGGCAGGGTGCGACCCGGCTCGCCGGCCACTCTGCCGACGACGAGCGGGCGGCGCCGCATCGCTGGCGCAGATCGTGCCGGTGGCTCGATCGGACGATCCCGAGCGCACGGATCCCGCTCGTCGGATCGTCACCGATCCGCTGGACGACGGGCTTCCGCAGAGGTCCCCGACGATCGGGTCCGTGCCGGAGGGCCGCGCGATCAACCTCCGGCTCGTGGAACCCCCTCCGGCTCGCAGAACCGCCCGGTTCCGACGAGCCGGACGCGCTTCCCGGTGCCGAAGCCGCCCTGGCATGCGTCCTCGGGCCCTCGGGCGCGGCTCGGACCGCCCCGCCCGGCGCTCGATTACACTGGACCAGCCATCAGCGGCGCCCGAGGGAGTCGCACGAACGAGATTTCCGAGGGAGCACCGTGTCCGGGCATTCCAAGTGGGCCACGACCAAGCACCAGAAGGCGATCAAGGACTCGCGCCGCGCGAAGTCCTTCGCCAAGCTGATCAAGAACATCGAGGTGGCCGCCAAGATCGGCGGCGCCGACATGTCCGGCAATCCGACGCTCGTCGACGCCGTGCAGAAGGCGAAGAAGACCTCGGTCCCGAACGACAACATCGACCGCGCGATCAAGCGCGGCGCCGGCCTCACCGGCGAGGTCATCGACTACACGACGATCATGTACGAGGCCTACGGCCCGAACGGCATCGCGCTGCTCGTCGAGTGCCTCACCGATAACAAGAACCGTGCCGCCGCGGACGTCCGCACCGCGATGACCCGCAACGGCGGCACGATGGCCGACCCGGGCAGCGTCGCCTACAACTTCGCGCGCAAGGGCGTCATCACCGTCCCGCACGGCGACGGCGTGACCGAGGACGACGTGCTCGGCGCGGTCCTCGACTTCGGCGTCGACGACGTCATCGACCACGGCGAGTCCTTCGAGGTTCGCACCGAGGCCGCCGAGCTCGTCCCGGCGCGTACGGCGCTCCAGGAGGCCGGCATCGACTACGACGCCGCCGACGTCGAGTTCGTCGCCTCGCTGCAGGTCGAGGCCGACGCCGAGACGGCGCGCAAGGTCTTCCGCCTGATCGACGCGCTCGAGGACTCGGACGACGTGCAGAACGTCTACACGAACCTCGACATCACGCCCGAGGTCCGGGCCGAGCTCGAGAACGACGAGGAGTGACCCGGTGACCCCGGCTCGTCCCGGGCGGGCGCGCTGATGCGCGTCCTCGGGATCGACCCGGGGCTCACCCGGTGCGGCGTCGGCATCGTCGACGTCGGCCGCGACCGCCGCGCGACGCTCGTGCACGTGAGCGTCCTCCGGACCCCCGCCGACGCGCCGCTCGAGCGCCGGCTGCTCGCCCTCGGCGACGGGATCGAGGCGCTGCTCGACGAGCACCGGCCCGAGGCCGTGGCGATCGAGCGCGTCTTCGCGCAGAACAACGTCAGCACCGTGATGGGCATCGCCCAGATCAGCGGCGTGGCCCTGGTCGCGGCCGCCCGCCGCGATCTCGTCGTCGGCATGCACACACCCAGCGAGGTGAAGGCCGCGGTCACCGGCTACGGATCGGCCGACAAGCGCCAGGTCACCACGATGATCCAGCGCATCCTCCGGCTCGACGCCCCGCCGAAGCCGGCCGACGCCGCCGACGCCCTCGCCCTCGCCGTCTGCCACGCCTGGCGCGGTCCCCTCGCCGCGGGCCCCGCCGCCGCCGAGGGGGAGACCGCGGCCCAGCGGGCCTGGCGCGCCGCGGAGGCCGCCACTCGAACGCCTGTTCGAGCCTCTAGACTGACGCGGTGATCTCCTCCCTCCGCGGCACCGTCCTCTCCGCTCGCGGGAGCCTCGCCGTCGTCGACGTCCACGGCGTCGGCTACGCGGTCAACGTCACGCCGCAGCACGCGCTCGAGCTGCGGGTCGGCGACGAGACCGTGCTGACGACGACGCTGATCGTGCGCGAGGACTCGCTGACCCTGTACGGCTTCCCGGACGAGGAGCAGCTCGAGATCTTCGAGCTGCTGATCGGCGTCACCGGCGTCGGCCCCAAGTCCGCGCTGGGCGTGCTCGGCGCGGTCGAGCCCGAGCGCATCGCGCAGGCCGTCGCCGACGAGGACGACGCCGTCTTCCGCAAGGTCTCCGGCATCGGCCCCAAGACCGCGAAGCTCATCATCCTGTCGCTCGCGGGCAAGCTCGCCGTCCGCCCGCGCGCCGCCCGCGGCTCCGGGCCGGGTGCGACGGCCGCCCAGAGCGTGCTCTCGGCACTCGTCGGTCTCGGCTGGCCCGAGCGCGTCGCCGCCGAGGTCGTCGACGAGATCCTGCTCGACGCCCAGGCCTCCGACGCCGCGAGCGTGCAGTCCCTGCTCCGCCTCGCCCTGGCCCGGCTCGGTCCGGCGGCGCGCTCGTGAGCGGCGACGACGTGATGGGCCCGGAGGTCGCCTCCGAGGCCGAGATCGCCTTCGAGGGCGCGCTCCGCCCGAAGAACCTCGGCGAGTTCGTCGGCCAGCGCAAGGTCCGCGGCCAGCTCGAGCTGCTGCTGAAGGCGGCGGCGATGCAGGGCCGCACGCCCGACCACATCCTGCTGGCCGGCCCGCCCGGCCTCGGCAAGACCACCCTCGCGATGATCGTGGCGGAGGAGAGCTCCTCGCCGCTGCGGATGTCCAGCGGCCCCGCGATCCAGCACGCCGGCGACCTGGCCGCCGTGCTCTCCTCGCTGCTGCCCGGCGAGATCCTCTTCATCGACGAGATCCACCGGATGGCGCGCTCCGCGGAGGAGATGCTCTACCTCGCGATGGAGGACTTCCGGATCGACATCATGGTCGGCAAGGGCGCCGGCGCGACCTCCGTCCCCCTGGATCTCGCGCCGTTCACCCTCGTCGGCGCGACCACGCGCTCGGGCCTCCTGCCGAATCCGCTGCGCGACCGCTTCGGCTTCACCGCCCACCTCGAGTTCTACGCCGAGGACGAGCTGCGCCAGGTGCTCACCCGCGCCGCGCGGCTGCTCGACCTGGACATCGACGGCGAGGCGGTCGCCGAGATCGCCGGCCGCTGCCGGGGCACCCCGCGCATCGCGAACCGCCTGCTGCGCAGGGTCCGCGACTTCGCGCTCGTGCACGGCGGCCGTGCCGACGTCACCGCGGTCCGCGCCGCACTCGACCTCTACGACGTCGACGAGCTCGGCCTCGACCGCCTCGACCGCGCCGTGATGGACATCGTGCTCACCCGCTTCGACGGCGGACCTGTCGGGCTCAACACGCTCGCGGTCTCCGTCGGCGAGGAGGCGGAGACGGTCGAGGCGGTCGTCGAGCCGTTCCTCGTCCGGATCGGGCTGCTCACCCGCACGCCGCGCGGCCGCGTCGCGACCCCGGCCGCGTACCGGCACTTCGGCGTGGATCCGCGCGGGGGAGCCGCCTCGGCCTCCCAGCGGCCCCTGTTCGGAGATGACCTATAATCTTCAAGGCCCGACGGGCCGCTCGATCCGCATGCGCCACCCCTTGTGCGCGCGGCGGATCACCCTCAACTCCGGAAGGCTCACCCATGGATCCGACGATCATCCTGCTCGTCCTGCTTCTCGCCGTGATGATCATCTTCATGTTCCGCAACAACAAGAAGCGGCAGCGCGACGCGGAGAAGATGAAGTCCGGGCTGGTCCCCGGTGTCGAGCTGATGACCGGCTCCGGCCTGTTCGGCACCGTCGTCTCGATCGACGACGACGAGAACAAGATCGTCATCGAGTCGACCCCCGGGACGCTCCTGACGATCCACCGTCAGGCCATCGCCCGCCTCATCGACCCGACCGAGAACGCGGTCGTCGCCGACGAGGACGAGGCCGAGTCCGTGGCAGCCGTCGAGTCGCCCGCGTTCGGCGAGCGCGACGCCGCGCACACGTCCGACCCGCTGGTCGACCCGATCGAGCGCGACCGCAGGCCCGACGCGCAGTAGTCTCCAGGGCGGGCAGGGTGCATCGGCACCCCGCCCGCCCTTCCACGTCCGGGGTGCGCCCCGGACCGAAGACCGTCGATCGGACGACAGGCGCGGCCCCCGGGGTCGGCGCCTGCGCGAGGATCGACGTCGACCGCAGAGCCAGCGTCGGCCGGAGAGCCGGCGCCGACCGAAGAAGAAGGTGAGCCCTGGGTGGCCGCATCAACCCCCGTCCGGAAGGCTCGGCGCTCGCTGAGCTGGCTCGGCGTCCTGATCCTCGCGCTCGTCGGCCTCAACGCCGCCGCCGTCGCCTTCGGCGGCGGCTCCTGGACGCCGAAGCTCGCGCTCGACCTCGAGGGCGGCACCCAGATCGTGCTCCAGCCCCAGCTCTCGGACGGCCAGACCGTCTCGTCCGAGCAGCTGACGCAGGCCGTCTCGATCATCCGCCAGCGGATCGACGCCGCGGGCGTCTCCGAATCCGAGATCACGACCCAGGGCTCGAGCAACATCGTCGTCTCGATCCCGGGGACGCCGGACGACGCGACGCTGCAGCGCATCGAGGCCTCGGCGAAGCTCGACTTCCGCCCGGTGCTCGTCGCCAGCCAGGCGACCAACAGCTCGGTCGGCGGCGATTCGACCGCCTCGCCCACGCCGACCCCGGTCGACCCCTCGCTCGCCACCGAGCCGACGGCCGCGCCGACCAGCGCGAGCGACCTCGCCTACATCACGCCGGCGCTCGAGGCGCAGTACACCTCCTTCGACTGCGCGTTCCTGAACGACCAGGACCCGAATCTCGCGCCGGCCGATCAGCCCCTGATCACCTGCGACGACAACGACACGGCGAAGTACATCCTCGGGCCCGTCGAGATCACCGGCGAGGACATCTCCGACGCCTCGAACGGCCTGATGACGACGTCCTCCGGCGCCAGCACCGGCACCTGGGCCGTCAACCTCTCCTTCGACGACCAGGGCACCCAGGCCTTCGGCGACGTCACCTCGCGCCTCGTCGGCCTGCAGGGGGCGCAGAACCAGTTCGCGATCGTCCTCGACGGCCGCGTCATCTCGGCGCCCTCCACCAACGCGGCGATCACCGACGGCAACGCTCAGATCTCCGGCTCCTTCACCCAGGAGTCGTCGAAGACCCTCGCCGACCAGCTGAAGTACGGCGCCCTGCCGATCGGCTTCCAGGTGCAGAGCTCCGACAGCATCTCCGCGACGCTCGGCTCGACCCAGCTCGCCAGCGGCCTGCTCGCGGGCCTGATCGGCCTCATCCTCGTCGTCGTCTACTCGATCGCGCAGTACCGCGTGCTCGGCGCGGTGACCATCGCGTCGCTGATGGTGGCGGCGATCGTCACCTACCTCGTCGTCACCCTGCTCTCCTGGCGGGAGGGACTCCGCCTCTCGCTCGCGGGAGTCGCGGGTCTGATCGTGGCGATCGGCATCACGGCGGACTCGTTCATCGTCTACTTCGAGCGGATCCGCGACGAGCTGCGCGACGGCCGCGGACTCGAGTCCTCGGTCGAGGCCGGCTGGCGGCGCGCGCTGCGCACGATCTTCGCCTCCGACATGGTGAACCTGCTCGCCGCCGTCGTGCTCTTCGCCCTCGCGGTCGGCAGCGTCCGCGGCTTCGCGCTCACGCTCGGCATCACGACGCTGATCGACCTCGTGGTGGTGATCCTCTTCACCCACCCGATGCTGCAGCTGCTCGCGACGACCAAGTTCTTCTCCGAGGGGCACAAGGCCTCCGGACTGGATCCGCGCGCACTCGGCGCGGTCTACCGCGGCCGAGCGGCGTTCCGTCCGCAGGACGCCGTGCTCGCCGGCAAGGGCGCCTCGGGCAAGGGCTCCTCCGCCGCCCGCGAGGCCGCCCGCCGCCAGACCATCGCCGAGCGCAAGGCCGCCGAGGCGGCCGCCGCGCGCAGCTCCTCGAACGACTCGAACGGGAAGGACGCGTGATGGCCAGCTTCTCGCAGTTCGGAAACGACCTCTACACCGGCAAGCGCTCGGTCGACTTCGTCGGCCGCCGGCGCACCTGGTACCTCATCTCGATCGCGATCATCCTGCTCACCGTGCTCGGCACTGCGGCGCGCGGTGGCTTCAACTTCAGCATCGAGTTCACCGGCGGCTCGGAGTTCACGGTCACCTCACCGGAGAACCTGGACCAGACCGCGGCGACGGACGCCGTCACCTCGGTCTCGCCCGACGCCGTCCCGCGCGTCTCGATCGTCGGCGACGACTCGATCCGGGTGCAGACCAGCCAGCTGTCGACCGACGAGTCGACCCAGGTCCGCAACGCGCTGTCCGAGGCGTACTCCGTCCCGACGGAGCAGGTCGCGTCGTCCTTCATCGGCGCCGCCTGGGGCTCGGACGTCACGCAGCAGGCGGTCCGCGGCCTGATCATCTTCGTGATCCTCGCCGCCCTGGCGATGTGGGCGTACTTCCGGACCTGGAAGATGTCCCTCGCCGCGATCGTCGCGCTCCTGCACGACCTCGTGATCGTGGCCGGCGTCTACGGCATCACCGGGACGGAGGTGTCGCCGGCGGCGGTCATCGGTCTGCTGACGATCCTCGGCTACTCGCTCTACGACACCGTCGTGGTCTTCGACAAGATCCGCGAGAACACCGCGGAGGCGCTCGGCAGCACCACGAAGACCTTCTCCGAGACGGTCAACCTCGCCGAGAACCAGACGCTGGTGCGCTCGATCAACACCTCGATCGTCGCGGCCCTGCCGGTCGCCGCGATCCTCGTGATCGGCGCCTTCGTCCTCGGTGCCGGCACGCTGCGCGACATCTCGCTCGCCCTGCTGATCGGCATCATCGTCGGCACCTACTCGACGATCTTCGTCGCGGCCCCGCTCTACGCGCAGCTGCGCAGCGGCGAGGCCGAGATCGGCAAGCACGACAAGCGTGTCGTCTCGGCCCGCGAGCGCGCCGCGACCCCCGTTGTGCAGGGCTGATCGTGGCCGACTACGCACAGGTCACCGCCGCGGACGCGATCGGCCTCGTCGAGCGCGACGAGGTGTGGCTGCTCGACGTGCGAGAGCCCCACGAGTGGGCGCTCGGGCACGCCGCAGCCGCGCACCACATCCCGATGGGCAGCATCGGCGAGCGGCAGGACGAGCTCCCGCGCGACGCGGCGATCCTCGTCGTCTGCCACTCCGGCGTCCGCTCGGCCATGGTCGTCCAGGCGCTCGACGGTGCCGGCTACGAGACGGCGAACATCGAGGCCGGGATGACTGCCTGGGCGGCCGCCGGCGGCGAGGTCGTCGACGATGAGGGACGTCCGGGCCGGATCGACTGACCGCGGGCCTGTCCGCTCCCGGCGGACCGGTCACGAGGCGCCCCGCGACGGGCGATAATGAGGCGATGGAGATCTCCGCGTGAGCGACACCACGACCACGTCCTCGACCGCCGCCCTGCGCCGGCTGGTCCCGCGGATCTTCTCGCGCGCACAGCCCTCCGGGGCGGTCGATACGCTCGTCCGGACGGTGCGGACGCACCACCCCAAGAGCGACATCGCGCTGATCGAGCGGGCCTACTCGGTCGCCGAGCGTGCGCACGCGAACCAGAAGCGCCGCAGCGGCGAGCCGTACATCACGCATCCGCTGGCCGTCGCGCAGATCCTCGCCGACCTCGGCATCGGCTCGAAGACGATCGCCGCCGCGCTGCTGCACGACACCGTCGAGGACACCGACTACAAGCTCGACGAGCTCCGCGCCGACTTCGGCGACGAGGTCGCGATGCTGGTGGACGGCGTCACCAAGCTCGACAAGGTCAAGTACGGCGACAGCGCGCAGGCCGAGACCGTCCGCAAGATGATCGTGGCGATGTCGAAGGACATCCGCGTGCTCATCATCAAGCTGGCTGACCGCCTGCACAACGCGCGCACCTGGGGCTTCGTCCCCGCCGAGTCCGCGGCCCGCAAGGCGACCGAGACCCTCGAGATCTACGGGCCGCTCGCGAACCGCCTCGGCATCCAGGCGATCAAGTGGGAGCTCGAGGACCTGTCCTTCGCGGTGCTCTACCCGAAGATCTACAACGAGATCGAGAGCCTCGTGAAGGTGCGGACCCCGCAGCGCGAGGAGTTCGTCCAGAGCATCATCGACCTCATCGGCGAGGACCTGCGGGCGGGCAAGATCCGCGGCCGCGTCGTCGGCCGGCCGAAGCAGTACTACTCGATCTACCAGAAGATGGTCGTCCGAGGCCGCGACTTCGACGAGATCTACGACCTGGTCGGCATCCGCGTGCTGGTCAACTCGGTGCGCGACTGCTACGCCGTGCTCGGCTCAATCCACGCGCGCTGGAGCCCGATGCCCGGGCGCTTCAAGGACTACATCGCGACTCCCAAGTTCAACCTGTACCAGTCGCTGCACACCACGGTGATCGGGCCGAAGGGCCGCGCGGTCGAGATCCAGATCCGCACCAACGAGATGCACCAGCACGCCGAGTTCGGCATCGCGGCGCACTGGAAGTACAAGGAGCAGATGGCGACGGGCAAGGTCGCCTCCGGTTCGAACGACACCGACCTCGCCTGGCTCGCGCACCTCTCCGACTGGCAGTCCGAGACGACCGACCCGAACGAGTTCCTCGACTCCCTCCGCTTCGAGATCGGGGCGAAGGAGGTCTACGTCTTCACGCCGAAGGGGCGGGTCATCGGCCTGCCGACCGGCGCGACCCCGGTCGACTTCGCCTACGCCGTGCACACCGAGGTCGGCCACCGCACCATGGGGGCGAAGGTCAACGGGCGCCTCGTGCCGCTCGAGTCCTCGCTGACCACCGGCGACGTCGTCGAGGTCTTCACCTCGAAGAACCCCGACTCCGGTCCGAGCCAGGACTGGCTCAACTTCGTGCAGAGCCCGCGGGCCCGCAACAAGATCCGCCAGTGGTTCACCAAGGAGCGCCGCGACGAGGCGATCGAGCAGGGCAAGGACTCCATCGCGCGGGCCATGCGCAAGCAGAACCTGCCGCTGCAGAAGCTGATGAGCCAGGACACCTTCACCGAGGTGGCCAGCCAGCTGCGCTACAACGACGTCGAGGCGCTCTACGCCGCGGTCGGCGAGGGGCACGTCTCCACCCAGTCGGTGCTGGAGAAGGTCGTCGCGACCATCCAGGGCGACCCGGAGTCGGACGAGCACGAGGTCACCCTCCCGCGCTCCCCGCGTCCGCGCAGCCGCAGCAGCGAGTCCGGGGTCCTGGTCAAGGGCGCACCGGACATCCTGGTCAAGCTGGCGAAGTGCTGCACCCCGGTTCCGGGCGATCAGATCGTCGGCTTCGTCACCCGCGGCGCCGGCGTCTCGGTGCACCAGGCCAACTGCCACAACGTGCAGGAGCTGCTCAAGGAGCCGGAGCGGATCGTCGACGTCGAGTGGGCGCCGTCCTCGAAGAGCATCTTCCTGGTGCAGATCCAGGTCGAGGCGCTCGACCGGTCCGGCCTGCTCAGCGACGTCACGCGCGTGCTCTCCGAGCACCACGTGAATATCCTGTCGGCCACGGTCTCCACCTCCAGCGACCGACTGGCGATCAGCCGGTTCGTGTTCGAGATGGGCGACACGACGCACCTCGACCGGGTGCTCAACGCCGTCCGTCGGATCGACGCCGTCTACGACGTCTACCGGGTGAACGCGGGCTGATCGGCCGGCGCGGCCAGCGCAGTACCCGGGCTCAGGGTCGGGTCAGCTGAGCGCCGCGGTCAGGCGGAGCAGGGCGATCCGGCGGCTCGAGACCGGAGGGCCGCTGTCCAATCGCTCGAGCACCCGCTCGAGCGAGACGCCGCTGACGGCCGCGAGGCTGCGCAGGAGGTCGTCGTCGCAGGTGCTGCGGGTGCGCGCCAGATCGATCAGGGTGCGCTCGGGGGTCGTGACGGAGCAGCCGCCGAGGAGCACGACGTCCTCGTCGGTGAGCCGGACCTCGTGGAAGCGCACCCGCGCGAGCATCGGCGGGTGCAGCCGGTTCCGTCGGTCGATGGAGGCGCTGTGCACCGGGGGAGCGGCGGGCATCGCGCCGTGCACCCAGGCCGCCGACAGCCGGTCCGCCACCGCCTTCGACGGGACGACCGCCCGCAGCGCCGCGCCGCGCTCGGCCGGGCCGACCGGCAGATCGGCGAGGAGGAAGCCCTCGTCGAGGGCGACGACCTCGCCGTCGAGACGGGCGGCGCAGAGCTCCGCGAGTGGCAGCTGCCCCGGGAGCAGCACGGAGGGCAGGAGGCGCGTCATCCGCCCATGCTGGCCGAGCCGCGGCCCCCGCGGGACATCCGGGACACATCTGTGGACGGATCCGCCCGAACCAGCGCTGTGCGGTTCCCGCCTGCGAGCGGTGGGTCTCGATACGCCGCCTCCGGCGGCTACTCGACCAGCATGCCGGTCACGGGCGCGTGCTCATGCTGATCGAGTAGCCCGCGCAGCGGGCGTATCGAGATCCACGTCGTCCGAGGAGTGGGTCTCGATACGCCGCCTCCGGCGGCTACTCGACCGGCATGCCGGTCACGGACGCTTGTTCATGCTGATCGAGTAGCCCGCGCAGCGGGCGTCTCGAGATCCACCTCGCTCGAGGAGTGGTTCTCGGTACACCCGGGATCAGCCCAGGGCGTCCAGCCACACCTTGCGGGCGTCGAGGGCCTCCTGGGCCTGGGCGATGGCGGCACGGTCGCCGCGGGCCTTCGCCTCGTCGAGCTCGTCCTGCAGCTTCTGGATGGCGGCGGTCAGCTGCGAGGCGAGACCCTCCGAGCGCGCCTTGCGCTCGGGGTTGCTGCGGTTCCAGTGCTCCTCGTCGAGCTTGCGCACGTGCGCCTCGACCTTGCGGAGGCGGTCCTCGACGGTGCGCACCTGCTCGCGCGGCACGCGGCCGACGGCGTCCCAGCGCTCCTGGACGGAGAGCAGCACGCGCTTGGCCTTCTCGCGGTCCTGCTCCTGCAGGAGCGGCTCCGCCTCCTCGAGGAGGGCGAGCTTGAGGTCGAGGTTCTCGGTGTACTCGACGCTCTCCTGCGCGACCACCTCGGCCTTCGCGCCGTAGATCGCGTCGCCGGCGGCCTTGAAGCGCGCCCAGAGGGCGTCGTCGAACCGCTTGCCCGCGCGACCGGCCACCCGCCAGCGCTCGAGGAGGGCCCGGTACTCCGGGATCGCCTCGGCACCGCGTGAGACCAGGGCGTCGGCCTGATCGATCAGCGACTGCTTGGCCTGCTTGGCCTCGCGGTGCGCCGAGTCGAGGTCGGCGAAGAACGCCTTGCGGTTCTGCTCGATCGTCGTGCGCGCTCCGCGGAAGCGGCGCCACAGCTCGTTGGCGTCGTTCTTGGGGAGGCGCGGACCCTGCTGCTGGTGGCTCTGCCAGCGGGCGAAGAGGTCGTCGATCGCGGCGCTGGCCTGCTTCCACTGCGTCTTCGCCGGGTCGACGGCGGCCAGCGCCTCGGCCTCGGCGACGATCGCCTCGCGGTGCGCGATCGCGTCGCTGAGAGCGGCCTTCGTCTCGGCGGCCTGCTGCTCGGTCAGATCCTCGACCGAACCGCTGAGCGCGCTGACGCGGGCCTGCAGGGCGTTGAGGTCGCCGACGGCGTGCGCCTGCGAGATGGCCGCGGTGAGCGTCTGCACCCCGCGCGACACGTCGTTCGCCGGAGCGCCGCGCTTGGCCCGCTGCTCGAGCAGGGAGACCTGCCCGGCGAGCTCGGTGTACTTGCGCTCGTAGTAGGCGAGGGCCTCCTCGGGAGTCGCGTCGGGGTACTGGCCGACCTCGCGCTCCTCGTCGCCGACGCGGACGTAGACCGTGCCGTCGTCGCCCACGCGGCCCCACGGCTGCCGGGCGCCCGCCTGCGGGCGGGGAGCCGTCGGGACGGCGGGAGGCACCGCGCCCTCGGGAGTCGTCGCCTCCTCGGAGGTCGAGGCCTCGTCGGAAGTCACCGCCTCGTCGGAGGGCACCGCCTCGACGGTGGTCGCTGCCTCCTCGGGTGCCGCCACGTCGTCGGAGGTCGCCGCCTCGGCCGTCTCGGATCCGGACGTCGCCGCCTCGGGGGAGTCCTCTCCCGTCTCGGGAGCGTCCGTCTCGGCCGGGCCGTCGGCGCCCTCGGGGGCGCCGGTGCTCTCGGGAGCGTCGGTCG
This sequence comes from Rathayibacter sp. PhB152, assembly GCF_003751395.1. Lineage (NCBI taxonomy): Bacteria > Bacillati > Actinomycetota > Actinomycetes > Micrococcales > Microbacteriaceae > Rathayibacter > Rathayibacter sp. PhB152. Next base: position 225,466 of record NZ_RJUT01000004.1, read on the forward strand.
TCTCGGAGGACGCGCTGTCGTCGGGTGACACGGTGCCGGGGGTGGACACGGTGTCGATGTCGCCGTCTGGAGTCAGCATCGGGTGCCGCCTTTCGCTGTCGTCCCGCCCCTCGGCCTCGGTGCTCGACAGCCGGAGGCCGACGACCGCGCTCAGCCGCGAACGGGCAGTGACGACAAGCCTATTGCACTCCCCGCGCCCCCGTTCGTCCGCGGTCCCGCGGGTCGTGCGCGCCGCTCGCCGGCGGCGCGCACGAGGGCTACTGCAGCGTGATGCCGCCGATCGTGACCGGCTCGGCGGGAGCGCCGTCGCCGGAGCCGTCCGCTGTGCCCTTCGCGACCACGTCGGCGATCAGCGCATCGAGACCCGAGGTGACCTGCCCGACCACCGTGTAGCCGCCCGCCGCGTCCTCGGGGAGCTGGGTGTCCTGGTAGACGACGAAGAACTGGCTGCCCTGGCTGTAGCCGTTGCCGCCCTGGCGAGCCATGGCGATCGTGCCCGCGGGGTAGACGCCGTCGGCGGGCGCGTTCTCGACGGGTCCGTAGCTGTAGCCGGGGCCGCCGGTGCCGTCGCCGTTCGGGTCGCCGCACTGCAGGACGTAGAGGCCCTCGGTGGTGAGCCGGTGGCAGGAGACGCCGTCGTAGAAACCCGACTGCGACAGGGAGAGGAAGGAGGAGACGGCCTGCGGTGCTGCCGCCCCGGCCAGGGTGATGCCGAGCTCGTCGCTGTTGATCGACATCGTGCCGGTCCAGTCGCGGCCCTCGGCGATGTCGGCGGAGGGGACGTCACCGGTGTTCTGGCCGGTCGCCTCGGGGGTCGGCGTGGGCGTGGCGCTCTCGGAGGACGTCGGCTCGGCGACCGGGGTGCCCGGGCCGCCCGAGAAGTAGAGGAGCTGCGCGACGACCGCGAGGGCGATCACGATGACGCCCGCGACGGCCGCGATCACGTTGTCGCGGACCCGGCGCTTGGCACGCGTGCGGTGCAGGGTCTGCCGCGCCTGATAGGCCCTCAGCCGGGTGCGCGCCTCGCGATCGTTCGTCCTGCCCTGGGCCACGTGTTCCTCCGCCGTCGTGCGTCGCGCCTGCGTCCGGCGCGGCCCCGCGCGAGCGCGGAGCGCGTCGAGCCTACGAGAATCGCCGCGCCCTCGCCGGACGCCGCGGCGCCGGGTGCCGGGTCGGCGCCGGGGCCGACTGTCGGAGGCCGTCGTTACGCTGGTGCGATGACCATGCAGCAGGCCGGACTCCGCTCCGGGGCGACACCGCTCGCCGTGCGCATGCGTCCCCGGAGCCTCGAGGAGGTCGCGGGGCAGCGGCACCTGCTGACGCCCGGTTCGCCGCTGGTGGCCCTCGCGGCCGACACCACGGGTGAGCGCGGCGCCGTCTCCGTCATCCTCTGGGGTCCGCCCGGCACCGGCAAGACGACGCTCGCCCAGGCCGTCGCGCACTCCAGCGGCCGGCGCTTCGTCGAGCTCTCCGCCGTCACGGCCGGCGTGAAGGACGTCCGCCAGGTGATGGAGGAGGCACTCTCCACCCGCGACCTCTACGGCACGTCGACCGTCCTCTTCCTCGACGAGATCCACCGCTTCACCAAGGCGCAGCAGGACGCGCTGCTGCCCGGCGTCGAGAACGGCTGGGTGATCCTCATCGCGGCGACGACCGAGAACCCGTCCTTCTCGGTGATCGCCCCGCTGCTCTCGCGCTCCCTGCTGCTGACGCTGAACACCCTCGACGACGAGGACCTCGGGCTCCTGGTCGACCGGGCGCTGCACGACGAGCGCGGGCTGCGCGACTCGGTGCGGCTCGACGACGAGGCGCGGGCGAGCATCGTCCGGCTCGCGTCGGGGGACGCGCGCCGGGCCCTCACGGCGCTCGAGGCCGCCGCCACCTCCGCGAGGTCGGAGGCGCGCGAGGCGGACCGCGTCGCGCGGGCGTCCGCGGTGGAGGGGGACGACGAGGACGAGGACGACGAGGACCCCGCCGAGCCCGCCGAGGCGGAGGAGCCCGAGCTCCCGCTGATCACCGTCGAGGTGGTCGCCCGGGCCGTCGACCGCGCGCTGCTGCGCTACGACCGCAACGGCGACGAGCACTACGACGTCATCAGCGCGTTCATCAAGTCGATCCGCGGCTCCGACGTCGACGCCGCGCTGCACTACCTGGCCCGGATGATCGAGGCGGGGGAGGACCCGCGCTTCATCGCCCGCCGGATCATCGTCTCCGCCTCCGAGGACATCGGGATGGCCGACCCGCAGGCGCTCGTCGTCGCGATCGCCGCGGCCGACGCGGTCCAGTTCATCGGCATGCCCGAGGGGCGGATCCCGCTCGCGCAGGCGGTCGTCCACCTCGCCACCGCGCCCAAGTCGAACGCCTCCTACACCGCCATCGACAGGGCGATCGCCGACGTCCGCGCGGGCAAGGCCGGCCGGGTGCCGCCGCACCTGCGCGACGCGCACTACCCGGGCGCCAAGCGGCTCGGCCACGGCAAGGGCTACCGCTACCCGCACGACGCCGAGCTCGGCGTCCTCGAGCAGCAGTACCTGCCGGACGAGCTCCGCGGCGCCCGCTATTACGCGCCGACCGAGCACGGCAACGAGCGCGACGTGTCGGCCCGGCTGGCGAAGCTGCTCCGGATCATCCGCGGCCGCGGCTGACGGCCCGGGACGGCGGACCCGGAACCGCGCGTGACGCCGGCCCCCGCGCCTGGTAGTCTTGCGAGGTTGCCCACCGCTCTGTAGCCGAGCGGAGCAGCGCATCCCTCTGAATCGCGCAGTCCGCCACCGCGGTCACCCTGCCTCCCGCACCCGCGGGGGGACACGACCTCGGCGCCCGCCCTCCTCCCGGAGCCGGCGGACGAGGACTGCGACCGAACCTCTCAGACTCTGGAAGGACCACAGTGTCGACCACCTCACGTACCCGTTCGAAGACGCGCCTCTCGCGCGCCCTCGGCATCCCCCTGACCCCGAAGGCCGCCCGCTACCTCGAGAAGCGTCCCTACGCTCCCGGTGAGCACGGCCGCTCGAAGCGCAAGGCCGACTCCGACTACGCGGTCCGCCTGCGAGAGAAGCAGCGTCTGCGAGCCCAGTACGGCATCCGCGAGAAGCAGCTGCGCATCGCCTTCCAGGAGGCGCGCCGCACCCAGGGCCTGACCGGTGAGAACCTGGTCGAGCTCCTCGAGATGCGTCTCGACGCCCTCGTCCTGCGCTCGGGCTTCGCCCGCACCACGGCGCAGGCCCGCCAGTTCGTCACCCACCGCCACATCATGGTGGACGGCCAGACGGTCGACCGTCCCTCCTTCCGCGTGAAGCCGGGCCAGGTCATCCACGTCAAGACCCGCTCCGAGGGCACCGAGCCCTTCCAGGTCGCGGCCGCCGGCGGACACGTCGACGTCCTCCCCAAGACCCCGGGCTACCTCGAGGTCGAGATCGACAAGCTCCAGGCGACGCTCCTGCGCCGCCCGAAGCGCGCCGAGGTCCCCGTGACCTGCGAAGTCCAGCTCGTCGTCGAGTACTACGCGGCCCGCTAGTCAGCGCACCCCCGTTGGAAGGCCCCGGCTCCTGCCGGGGCCTTTCCTCGTTCCCGGGCCCGTTCGGCTCATGGCCGCCGCCGTGCGGCCGCGCCGGTCCGGCTCGTGATTCGAGCTCCGGCTCGTGGGATCCGCGTGCTCCGGCGTGCCGGAGGTGTTTCCGCGTGCCGGAGGTCCGCCGGACACAGGTTCGGCTCGTGATTCGTGCTCCGGCTCGTGGGATCCGAGTGCTCCGGCGTGCCGGAGGAGTTTCCGCGTGCCGGAGGTCCGCCGGACGCAGGTTCGGCTCGTGGTTCGAGCTCCGGCTCGCGGGATCCGCGTGTTCCGGCGTGCCGGGGGTCGTTCCGCGTGCCCGAGGTGCGCTCGAGCCGGCCGTCGCCGGGGGAGCCGGGGCCGCCGCGCACCGTCGGTAGGCTGGGGTGCCGCATCCGGCGGCGCCGAAACGGAGGTCATCGTGTCCGGTGGAGACATCGCAGGGCTCATCGCCGCGGGGGTGTTCGCGATCCTGGTCGCGGTCGCCGCGATCCCGCTCTGGAAGCTCGGACGGGTCTTCGACAGCACGAGCGAGGCCATCAAGCAGGCCAGCGACGGCCTGACCCCGATCCTCGACGAGTCGGCGTCGACGCTGCGCGAGGCGAACCAGCAGCTGGCCCGCGTCGACACCATCACGAAGGACGTGGCCGAGGTCACCGGCAACGTGAACGCGCTCGTCGCCCTCACGGCCGCGACCATCGGCGGACCGCTGATCAAGCTCGCCGGCTTCACCGCCGGAGTCCGCGCCGTCCTCGTCGCCGGCCGCACCGCCGACAAGGCGGGCGCCGCGGTCGGACGCGGCGCCGCGCGCCGCTCTCGGCGCACCCGCAGGTCGTCCTCCAGGTAGCCCCCTGCCCGCGCCCTACAATCGAGGGGGTCGTCGCGCCCTCGGGCCGGCTGCCGTGAGCAGGAAACGCTGTGGGAGGAATCGCTGTGAAGAACATCGTGCTGATCGTCATCGGGATCGGCCTCGGATTCGCGGTCGCGCACCAGGTGGCGCGCACCGAGGCGGGTGCCCGTCTCTTCGAGGACCTCAACCGCACGGCGAAGGAGCTCGGCGACGCCGTCTCCGAGGGCTACCACCAGCGCGAGGCCGAGCTCAAGGCGGCCATCGGCGAGGGCTGAGGCCCCGCCCGTCCCGGCGCACCCGCCAGACCCGCACGACCCGCTGGAACCGCCCCACCCGACAGACACCCGCGTCGACCCGGTCGACCGAAACGTAACGGAACCCATGCAGACCGCAGACATCCGCAACCGCTGGCTCGACTTCTTCGGAAGCCGCGGGCACACCGTGGTCCCCTCCGCCTCCCTCGTCAGCGACGACCCGAGCCTCCTCTTCACCGTCGCCGGCATGGTGCCCTTCGTGCCCTACCTCACCGGGGTCGTCCCCGCGCCGTTCGACCGCGCGACGAGCGTGCAGAAGTGCATCCGCACGAACGACATCGAGGAGGTCGGCAAGACCCCTCGCCACGGCACGTTCTTCCAGATGAACGGCAACTTCTCCTTCGGCGACTACTTCAAGGAGGGGGCCATCGGCTACGCCTGGGAGCTCCTCACCGGCAGTGAGAGCGACGGCAACCTCGGCTTCGACGAGAAGGACCTCTGGGTCACCGTCTACAAGGACGACGACGAGGCCATCGCGCTCTGGAAGAAGATCGCCGGACTGCCCGACGAGCGGATCCAGCGCCTCGACAAGGACACCAACTACTGGTCGACCGGCCAGCCCGGCCCCGCCGGGCCCTGCTCGGAGATCTTCTTCGACCGCGGGCCCGCCTACGGCATCGACGGCGGCCCGGCCACCGACGACGACCGGTACGTCGAGATCTGGAACCTCGTCTTCATGCAGTACCTGCGCGGGCAGGGCACGAGCAAGGTCGACTTCGACATCCTCGGCGAGCTGCCGAGCAAGAACATCGACACCGGCATGGGTCTCGAGCGCGTCGCGTTCCTCAAGCAGGGCGTCGAGAACATGTACGAGATCGACCAGGTGCGCCCGGTGCTCGACCGCGCCGCCGAGCTCTCCGGCCGCCGCTACGGCGCCGTGCACGAGGACGACGTGCGGATGCGCGTCATCGCCGACCACGTCCGCTCCTCGCTGATGCTGCTCTCCGACGGCGTCACGCCGTCCAACGAGGGCCGCGGCTACATCCTGCGCCGCCTGATGCGCCGCACCGTGCGCGCGATGCGCCTGCTCGGCGTCGACACCGCGACGTTCCCCGAGCTGTTCACCGCCTCGCGTGACGCGATGGCTTCGGCGTATCCCGAGGTCTCCACCGAGTTCGAGCGCCTGTCGACCAGTGCCTACGGCGAGGAGGAGGCGTTCCTGCGCACCCTCGCGGCCGGCACCGAGATCCTCGACCTCGCGGTGCTGAAGACCAAGAAGGCCGAGGCGGCGACCCTGCCCGGCGACACCGCCTTCCTCCTGCACGACACCTTCGGCTTCCCGATCGACCTCACGCTCGAGATCGCCGAGGAGTCGGGGCTCAGCGTCGACCGCGAGGCGTTCGACTCGCTGATGACGGCGCAGCGCACCCGCGCGAAGGCGGACGCGAAGTCGAAGAAGAACGCCCTGGCCGACCTCTCGGTCTACGCCGACTTCCGCGCCAAGGGCGAGACGCTCTTCACCGGCTACGACGTGCTCGACACGGAGTCCCGGATCCTCGGCCTCATCGTCGGCGGCCACGCTGTCCAGAAGGCGGTCGCCGGCGACATCGCCGAGGTCATCCTCGAGGCGACGTCGCTGTACGCGGAGTCGGGCGGTCAGGAGGCCGACGCCGGCCGCATCGTCGGCAACGGCTTCGACCTCGAGGTCCTCGACGTGCAGAAGCCGGTCAAGGGCCTGATCAGCCACAAGGTCCAGGTCGCCAGCGGCGAGGTCGGGGTCGGCGACGCCGCCACCTCCGTCGTCGACCGCGACTGGCGGCGCGGTGCGCGCCAGGCGCACTCCGGCACCCACCTCATCCACGCCGCGCTCCGCCAGGTCCTCGGCCCGCAGGCGCACCAGTCCGGCTCGTTCAACAAGGCCGGCTACCTGCGCCTCGACTTCTCCTGGAACCAGGCGCTCTCGCTCGAGACCCGCAGCGAGATCGAGGACATCGCCAACGGCGCCATCCGCGACAACCTCGAGGTCGTCACCCGCGAGCTCCCGCTCGACGAGGCGAAGGCGCTCGGCGCGATGGCGCTCTTCGGCGAGAAGTACGGCGAGGTCGTCCGCGTCGTCGACATCGGCGGCCCCTGGTCGCGCGAGCTGTGCGCCGGCACCCACGTCGGCACCTCCGCGGAGATCGGGCTGATCAGCCTGATCAGCGAGTCCTCGGTCGGCTCGACCAACCGCCGCGTCGAGTCGCTCGTCGGCCGCGAGGCGCTGAGCGAGCTCGTCGCCGAGCGCGCCCTGGTCAGCACCATCTCGACCTCGCTCAAGACCCCGCGCGAGCAGCTGCCCGACCGGATCGCCGAGCTCGTCGCGAGCCTCAAGGCCGCCGAGAAGCGGATCGCGACCTTCGAGGCCCGCGCCCTCGCCGAGCGGGTCCCCGCGATCGCCGCCACGAAGCGCTCGATCAACGGCGTGACGATCGTCGCCGAGAACGTCGGCACGGCCGGCTCGGGCGACGAGCTCCGCTCGCTCGTCATCTCGGTGCGCGAGCGCCTCGGCCAGGACGCGGCGGTCGTCGCCCTCGCGGCCGAAGTCGCCGGCAAGCCCGCCGTGATCGTGGCAACCACCCCCGCCGCCCGCGAGCTCGGCCGGAAGGCGGGCGTGCTCGCCCGTCGCGCGGCCGGCGTCCTCGGCGGCGGCGGAGGCGGCAAGGACGACCTCGCCCAGGGCGGCGGCTCGGACGTGTCCGCCATCGGCGCGGCGCTCGACGCCGTCGTCGAGGAGGCGACGCGCTAGATGGAGAGGTTCGGCGTCCGGCTCGGCATCGATGTCGGCCGCTCCCGCATCGGTGTCGCGCGCTGCGACGCCGACGGCCTCCTCGCCGTGCCGGTGGAGACCGTCGCGCGCGTCGCGGAGGCGCCGGACGGCGCCGACGTCGCCCGGATCGCGGCCCTCGCCGCCGAGTTCGGCGCGTCGGCGATCGTGGTCGGCCTCCCGCTGTCGCTGTCGGGCGCCGAGACGGCCTCGACGGACGACGCTCGCGCCTTCGCGGCGCGCCTCGCCTCCGCCGTCCCGACCGCCCCGGTGCGGCTCGTGGACGAGCGGCTCTCGACGGTGAGCGCCCAGAGCGCGCTGCACCGCTCGGGACGCAGCACCCGCGGCTCCCGCGCCGTGATCGACCAGGTCGCCGCCGTGGTGATCCTGCAGCACGCCATCGATTCCGAGCGCTCGTCCGGTACCCCCGCCGGATCCGCGCTCGAACCGAACGAAGGACGACCCAGCCGTGACCGACGTCCCCCCGAGCCGCCGCGCCGCCCGCGCCGCGGAGGCCGATCAGCAGAGTCAGCTCCCGCACGACCCGGAGCAGCACCCCGCTTCTGAGACGGAGCGGACGACGCCCGACTCGATCGACCACCTGTTCGCCGGCCCCGAGGTCGGCGCCCCGCGCGACCGCGGAGAAGCCGTCGCCGCCGCGCACCCCGACGCCGCCCCCTCCACCCGCCGCCGCCGCGCGAAGCGCGAGAACAGGCCCCGACGCAGCCGTCGCGGGCTGATCGGCGGGCTCCTCGCCTTCGGCGTCTTCGTGGCCCTGGTCGCGATCGCGGTGACGATCTTCGTCGAGCCCGTCCGAGCGCTGTTCGCGGAGCCGGAGCCGACCGACTTCACCGGCACCGGCACGAGCGAGGTGGTCTTCACCATCCATCAGGGCGACGGCGGCAGCACCATCGCGGAGAACCTCGTCGCGGACGGCGTCATCAAGTCCTACACGCCGTTCTACGAGCTGCTCCTCGCGGAGAACCCCGAGCCCGTCTTCCAGCCGGGCGCGTACTCGCTGAAGGCGGAGATGAGCGCGAAGGCGGCGCTGTCGGCGCTGCTCGACTCCGACTCGACCCGGCTCGCGAACACCTTCGTCATCCCGGAGGGCACCTCGCTCAAGGGCGCGCTGCCGCTGATCGCGGACGGCTCGGGCGTCGCCCTCGCCGACCTCGAGGACGCGGCCGCCGACTGGGGCTCCTACGGGCTCCCCGCCGAGGCGACGAGCCTCGAGGGCTTCCTCTTCCCGGCGACCTACGACATCGACCCGGGCACCTCGCCGCACGACATCCTGCAGACGCTCGTGAACCGGATGTACCAGTCGCTCGACGCGGCGGGCGTGCCGGTCGAGAACCGCTACCGGACCGTCGTCTTCGCCTCGCTCGTCCAGCGCGAGGCCCGCGTCGCGGACGACTTCCCGAAGGTCGCGCGGGTGTTCCAGAACCGCCTCGACCAGGGCTGGCGCCTGCAGTCGGACGCGACCGTCGCCTACGGCACCGGAGCCACCGACCGGGTGACCACGACCGACGCGGAGCGCAACGACGCGAGCAACATCTACAACACGTACCAGCGCGACGGCCTGCCGCCCGCGCCGATCTCGAACCCGGGCGACGTCGCCATCCAGGCGGTGCTGCAGCCCGCGGACGGCACCTGGCTCTACTTCGTCACGGTGAACCTCGAGACCGGCGAGACGGTGTACTCGACCACCGATGCGGAGCACAACGCCGCGGTGGCGCAGTGGCAGGCGTGGATGCGGGACCACCCGGAGTACCAGTGATCGCGGAGCCGGCGCCGGGCGGGCGCCGGCTGGCGGTGCTCGGCTCGCCGATCGCGCACTCGCGCTCGCCCGAGCTGCACGCGGCGGCCTACCGGGTGCTCGGGCTCGACTGGAGCTACACCACGGTCGAGGCGACGGAGGCGACGCTCGCCGCCGTCGTCGCCGATCCGATCGCGCTCTGGCACGGCCTGTCGCTGACGATGCCGCTCAAGCACGCGGTGCGGCCGCTGCTCGACGAGGAGGACCTGGTCGCGAGGGCGACCGGCGCGGTCAACACGGTGCTGATCGACCGCTCCAGTGGCGCACCCCGCCTGCGCGGCTTCAACACCGACGTGACCGGGATCGTCCGGGCGCTCGGCGAGGCGGGCGTGCACTCGGCCGAGCGCGTCGAGATCCTCGGGGGAGGGGCGACCGCCGCCTCCGCCCTCGCCGCTGCCGCCGAGCTGGGCGCGGCGCGGGTGACGGTCACGCTCCGCTCGCCGGAGAAGGCCGCGCCGCTCGCCGCGATCGCCGCCGCGGTCGGCGTCGCCCTCGACGTCCGCCCGTTCTCGGACTGGGACGGCGCGGACGCGGCGCCGCTGCTGGTCTCGACGCTGCCGGGCGGCGCCTCGGCCGAGCTGGCCGTGCCGGACGCGGTGGTCGCGGCCTCGACGCTCTTCGACGTGGCCTACTCGCCCTGGCCGAGTCCGCTGGCGCTGCGCTGGAGAGCGGCCGGCTCGCCCGTCGTCTCGGGGCTGGGGATGCTCCTGCACCAGGCGCTGCTGCAGGTGCGGGTGTTCGTCGCCGGCGATCCGGCCGTGCCGCTGCCCGGCGAGGACGCCGTGCTCGCGGCGATGCGCGCGACTCTCCCGGCGGACTCCGCCGCCTGACTCCGCGGGCCGCCGGGCGCGAGCCCGGTCGGGCGCGTGTGCGAGAATCGGAGGATGCTCCGTTGGCTCACGGCCGGGGAATCCCACGGCCCCGAACTCGTCGCCGTCCTCGAAGGACTGCCGGCGGGTGTCCCCGTCTCCCTCGACGACGTCCGCGCCGACCTCGCCCGGCGCAAGCTCGGCTACGGTCGCGGCGCCCGGATGAAGTTCGAGCAGGACGAGCTGAACGTCTCGTCCGGCATCCGCCACGGCGGCACGACGGGCGGCCCGATCGCGCTGCGCATCGGCAACACCGAGTGGGCGCGCTGGGTCGACGTGATGGCGGCCGAGCCGCGCGACCCCGAGACGCTGCCCAAGGGCCGCGGCGCCGCGCTCACCCGCCCGCGCCCCGGTCACGCCGACCTGGTCGGCATGCAGAAGTACGGCTTCGAGGAGTCGCGCAACGTCCTCGAGCGCGCCTCGGCCCGCGAGACCGCCGCCCGCGTCGCGCTCGGCGCCGTCGCCCGCCGATTCCTCGGCGAGCTCGGCATCACCCTCGTCAGCCACACCCTCGCCATCGGCCCGGTCCGCGTGCCGGAGGGCTCGGCCCTGCCGACCCCCGCCGACGTCGACGCGCTGGACGCCGATCCGCTGCGCTGCCACGACGCCGCGACCAGCGCCCTGATGGTGGCCGAGGTCGACCGCGCGCACGACGACGGCGACACCCTCGGCGGCGTCGTCGAGGTCCTCGCCTACGACCTCCCGCCGGGACTCGGCTCCTACGTGCACTGGGACCGCCGGCTCGACGCGCAGCTGGCCGCCGCGCTGATGGGCATCCAGGCGATCAAGGGAGTCGAGGTCGGCGACGGCTTCCTGACCACCACTCGCCGCGGCTCCGAGGCGCACGACGAGCTCTTCGTCGCCGAGGGCGGCATCGGCCGCTCGAGCGATCGCGCCGGCGGCACCGAGGGCGGCATGAGCACGGGCACGGTCCTGCGGGTCCGCGCCGGCATGAAGCCGATCGCCACCGTCCCGCACGCGCTGCGCACGGTCGACGTCGCCACCGGCGAGGCGGCCGGCGCGCACCACCAGCGCTCGGACGTCTGCGCGGTGCCCGCCTCGGGCGTCGTCGCGGAGGCGATGGTCGCGCTGGTGCTCGCGAACGCGGTGCTCGAGAAGTTCGGCGGCGACAGCGTCACCGAGACCCGCCGCAACCTGCAGGGCTATCTCGACGCGATCCCGGAGGAGCTGCGCACCCTCGCCGCCAGCGACCCGGCGCTCGGTCTCGTCTGATGCCCGAGCACCTACCTGGGCGGGCCCGCTGATGGCGGGTCACGATACCGGCGCGGCCCGCGCCCGCGTCGTCCTGATCGGCCCGATGGGCGCCGGCAAGACGACGATCGGCAAGCGGGTCGCGAAGGCCCTCGCGGCCGAGTTCGTCGACTCCGACGCCGAGTTCGTGCGCCGGCACGGACCGATCGCCGCGTACTTCGACCTGCACGGCGAGGCGTCGTTCCGCATCGAGGAGCGCCGCGTCGTCGAGCAGGCCGTCCGGCGCGCCGTCGTGCTGAGCCTGGGCGGGGGAGCGGTGCTCGACGAGGGCACGCGCGCCGACCTGGCCGGCGTCCCCGTCGTGCTGCTGACCACGACCGCCGAGGCCGTGCGCGACCGGCTCGGCTCCGGCCGCCCGCTGGTGCGCGGCGGCGTCGCGGACTGGACGCGCATCCACGAGTCTCGACGCGCGGTCTACGAGTCGCTCGCCGACACCGTCGTCGACTCCTCGCGCCGCCCGATCACGACCCTGGCCGCCGAGGTGACCGCCTGGGTGCGCGAGCGCGAGGCGGCCGTCGGCGACTCCGCTGCGAGCACCACCGAGTCCACCGGCACCACCGAGTCCACCGGCACCACCGAATCCACCAGAACCACAGAACCGGCGGCCCCCACCGGCCGCCCGACCGGAAGAAGAGCATGAACGACGGCGCCACCGCCCTCACCGTCACCGGAGCGAACGGCTACGACATCACGGTCGGCCGCGGCCTCCTCGACGGCCTCGCCGACGCGATCGGCCCGCGAGCGGCCAAGGTGCTGATCGTGCACCCGCCGACCCTCGCGGTTCTGGCCGCCGAGATCCGGGAGAGCCTCCTCGAGCGCTACGAGGTGCTCCTCGCCGAGGTGCCCGACGCCGAGGCCGCCAAGCGCGTCGAGGTCGCCGCCTTCTGCTGGCAGGTGATGGGGCAGTCGGACTTCACCCGGACCGACGCGGTCGTCGGCTTCGGCGGCGGCGCGATCACCGACCTGGCCGGCTTCGTCGCCGCGACCTGGCTCCGCGGGGTCGACCTCGTGCAGGTGCCGACCACGGTGCTCGGCATGGTCGACGCGGCCGTCGGCGGCAAGACCGGCATCAACACGGCCGAGGGCAAGAACCTCGTCGGCGCCTTCCACGCGCCGCGCGCCGTCGTCGCCGACCTCGACGTGCTGACGAGCCTGCCGCGCAACGAGATCCTGGCCGGCTTCGGCGAGATCGTGAAGTACGGCATGATCGCCGAGCCGCGCATCCTCGACATCATCGAGTCGGACGTGGACCTCGCGACCGACCCGACGTCGGAGGAGTTCCGCAGCCTGGTCGAGCTGTCGATCGGCATCAAGGCGCGCGTGGTGAGCGAGGACTTCACCGAGCAGGGCCTGCGCGAGATCCTGAACTACGGACACACCCTCGGCCACGCCGTCGAGCACGCCGAGCGCTACCAGTGGCGGCACGGCGCGGCGGTCTCGGTCGGCATGATGTTCGCAGCGGAGCTCTCCCGGCTCACCGGCTCGCTCAGCGACGCCGTCGTCGATCGCCAGCGCAGCGTCCTCGAGTCGCTCACCCTGCCGACGAGCTACCCGCTCGGCCGGTGGGAGACGCTGCTCGCCGCGATGCAGCGCGACAAGAAGTCGCGCGCGGGCATGCTCCGCTTCGTGGTGCTCGACGACCTGGCGCGGCCGAGCATTCTGCAGGGACCGGAGACGTCGCTGCTGTTCGCGGCCTACCAGGAGATCGGCGCGTAGCGGCACCTGCGGGGTCAGCCCCGCCGGTCGTCCGGCCCGCGGTCGCCGGTGAACGCGGCCTCGCGGGCGCGGGCGTGCTCCTCGGCGCTGATCGAGCCCGCCGCGCGGAGCCGGTCGAGCTCGGCCAGGCGGTCGGTGAGCGAGGAGCCCGCCGGGCCGACGCCGTGGCGGAGGTAGCGGGCGGCCATGTCCGTCCGCATCGTGGTCGGGTCGACGCCGAGCTGCTTGGCACGGCGCACGTTGCGGACGATCAGCACGATGATCAGGACGATCACCGCGACGATGACGATCGGCACGACCGCGAAGACGACCGCGAACCACGGCGGAACGATGTTCTGGCCCGGGAGCGTCGGTGCGAAGAAGTCCGAGCGGGCCGCCGCGGAGACGATCCCGGAGTGAGCGGTGCTGAGGGTCATGCGACCTCCTCGGTCGTGGGCGTCCCTCCAGTCTGCTCCGGGCACCTCCGTGCCCGCATCGTCCGGCCGGGGGAGGCGGCCCGGCCGCTCGCGGGCCGGACCGACTACACTCGATGGGTTGGCCGGATCGGCCGATCAGCAGACTTCCACGAAACGGATCCCCCTTCGCATGGCCTCTACCACCGACATCAAGAACGGCACCGTCCTCAGCATCGACGGTCAGCTCTGGAACGTCATCGACTTCCAGCACGTGAAGCCGGGCAAGGGCGGCGCGTTCGTGCGCACCAAGATGAAGAACGTGCTGACGGGCAAGGTCGTCGACAAGACCTTCAACGCCGGCGCCAAGATCGACACGGCCAACGTCGACCGTCGCGACTTCCAGTACCTCTACCGGGACGGCGCGGACTTCGTCTTCATGGACACCTCGGACTACGACCAGATCACGGTCCCCGAGGCCGTCGTCGGCGACGCGGCGAACTTCATGCTCGAGAACCAGAACCTCACCCTCGCGCTGCACGACGGCGACCCGCTCTACGTCGAGCTCCCCGCGTCCGTCGTCCTCGAGATCACCTACACCGAGCCGGGCCTGCAGGGCGACCGCTCGACCGGCGGCACCAAGCCCGCGACCGTCGAGACCGGCTACCAGATCCAGGTCCCGCTCTTCCTCGAGCAGGGCACCAAGGTCAAGGTCGACACCCGCACGGGCGACTACCTCGGCCGCGTCAGCTGAGCCGGGCCTTCTGTGAGCGCTCGGACGAAGGCGCGCAAGCGCGCCCTCGACATCATCTACAACGCCGACGTGCGGCAGATCTCCTTCTCGGAGTCGCTGCGCTCCGAGGCGGAGCGCGCGGCCAACGAGCCGGCGCGTGAGGCCTCCTGGCTGTACGCCCGCGAGATCGTCGACGGCGTGATCGACAACGCCGACGAGATCGACGCGCTGATCGCGCAGCTCGCGAAGGGCTGGACGCTCTCGCGCATGCCGCTGGTCGACCGCGCGATCCTCCGGATCGGCGTGTGGGAGATCCTGCACAACGACGCGGTCCCGGACGGCGTCGCGATCTCCGAGGCCGTCGAGGCGGCGACCCTGCTGTCCACCGACGACTCGGCCGGCTTCATCAACGGCCTGCTCGCCTCCGTCGCCGAGTCGCACGCGACGGCCTGACCCCCGCGGGTCCCGCTGCATGCTGATCGAGTAGCCCGCGGAGCGGGCATATCGAGATCCACCAGCGTCACAACGTGGGTCTGCAGATCCGCCCGGCTGAGGACGGCGGGTCTCGATACGCCCCTGCGGGGCTACTCGACCAGCAGGAAGGACCGCCGCTGAGTCCTTCGCCTCGCCGCTCGATCTGCATGCTCCGCGTCCGCGGCAGGCGGACCCCTATACTCGGGGAGGCATTTCCTTTAAGGCCGTCCAGAGAGACGGGGAAGGAGGTCGGTGTGACGGCACGAATCGTGCTCAGCAGCGCTGACATCACGCGCGCTCTCACGCGCATCGCTCACGAGATCCTCGAGTCGAATCGCGGCGCGGAGTCGCTGGTGATCCTCGGGATCCCGACCCGCGGAGTCGCGCTCGCGCGGCGCATCGCCGAGACGATCGCCAGGATCGAGCCCGGGGCCGACCCGGTGTTCTCCGGCTCGCTCGACGTGACGATGTACCGCGACGACCTCGCCCACCACCCGACGCGGACGCCCGCGCGCACCGCCGTCCCGGCGAGCATCGACGGCCGCACCGTCGTCCTGGTCGACGACGTGCTCTTCTCCGGCCGCACCATCCGCGCAGCCCTGGACGCGCTCAGCGACATCGGCCGCCCGCGCGCCGTGCGGCTCGCCGCCCTGGTCGACCGCGGCCACCGCGAGCTGCCGATCCGCGCGGACTTCGTCGGAAAGAACCTCCCCAGCAGCCTCAGCGAGCGGATCAACGTCCGCCTGGTCGAGACCGACGGCGAGGACCTCGTCGCGATCGAGTCCGCACCGGACGGAGGCACCCGATGAGGCACCTGCTCTCCACCCGCGACCTCGACCGCGCCACCGCGATCGGCCTCCTCGACATCGCCGAGGACATGTCCGACGTGCAGAACCGCGAGGTCAAGAAGCTGCCGACCCTGCGCGGCAAGACCGTGGTCAACCTCTTCTTCGAGGACTCCACCCGCACCCGCATCTCGTTCGAGGCCGCGGCGAAGCGGCTCTCGGCCGACGTCATCAACTTCAGCGCCAAGGGCTCCAGCGTCTCGAAGGGCGAGAGCCTCAAGGACACCGCGCAGACCCTCGCGGCGATGGGCGCGGACGGCGTCGTCATCCGCCACCACGCCTCCGGCGCCCCGGCGGTGCTCGCGGCCAGCGGCTGGATCGACGCCGCCATCCTCAACGCCGGCGACGGCACGCACGAGCACCCCACCCAGGCGCTGCTCGACGCCTTCACCATCCGCCGCCGGCTGCACGGCGCCGCCGCCTCCCGCGGCAAGAGCCTCGACGGCGTCGCCGTCACGATCGTCGGCGACATCCTGCACTCGCGGGTCGCCCGCTCGAACGTCTGGCTGCTGACCGCGCTCGGCGCGGAGGTCACCCTCGTCGCGCCTCCCACGCTCGTCCCTGTCGACACCCTCGACTGGCCGGCCACGATCCGCTTCGACCTCGACGACGCGATCGACTCCGGACTGCCGGACGTGGTGATGCTGCTGCGCATCCAGCTGGAGCGGATGTCGAGCGGCTTCTTCCCCAACGGCCGCGAGTACGCGCGGATCTGGGGCCTGGACGACGAGCGGCTCGCCCGCCTCGGCCCGGATACCATCGTGATGCACCCCGGACCCATGAACAGGGGCGTCGAGATCTCCTCGGCCGCCGCCGATTCGAGCCGCTCCACGGTGCTCGAGCAGGTCGCGAACGGGGTGTCCGTGCGGATGGCGGCGCTGTACCTGCTGCTGTCCGGTGAAAGGGAGGTCCTGTGATGACCGGTACGAGGATCCTCCTCTCGGGAGCGACGCTCGCCGACGAGACGACGGCCGACGTCCTGATCGACGGCGGGACGATCGTCGAGATCGGCACCGACGTCGACTCGAGCGGCGCGCGCGTGATCGACGCCGACGGGCTCCTGGCGCTGCCGGGCCTCGTCGACCTGCACACCCACCTCCGCGAGCCCGGCTTCGAGCAGAGCGAGACGGTGCTGACCGGCACGCGCGCCGCGGCCGCGGGCGGCTTCACCGCGGTCTTCGCCATGGCGAACACCTCGCCGGTGCAGGACACGGCCGGTGTCGTCGAGCAGGTGCAGAGCCTCGGCGAGGACGCGGGCTACGCCACGGTCCGCCCGATCGGCGCGGTCACCGTCGGCCTCGCGGGGGAGTCGCTCGCCGAGCTCGGCGCGATGGCCCGCAGCCGTGCCGCGGTGCGGGTCTTCTCGGACGACGGCAAGTGCGTCTCGGACGCGCTGCTGATGCGCCGCGCGCTCGAGTACGTGAAGGCCTTCGACGGGGTCGTCGCCCAGCACGCGCAGGAGCCGCGGCTCACCGTCGGCGCGCAGATGAACGAGGGCGCCGTCTCCAGCGCCCTCGGGCTGCAGGGCTGGCCGGCGGTGGCGGAGGAGGCGATCATCGCCCGCGACGTCCTGCTGGCCGAGCACGTCGGCTCGCGCCTGCACGTCTGCCACGTCTCCACCGCCGGCTCCGTCGACGTGATCCGCTGGGCCAAGGCCCGCGGCATCGACGTGACGGCGGAGGTGACCCCGCACCACCTGCTCCTCTCCGAGCAGCTGATCGCGGGGATCGACGGCGCCCCGGGCTACGACGCCCGGTACAAGGTCAACCCGCCGCTGCGGCGCGACGAGGACGTGCTCGCCCTCCGCGAGGCCCTCGCCGACGGCACCATCGACATCGTCGCCACCGACCACGCCCCGCACCCGGTCGAGGCGAAGGACTGCGAGTGGGACGCCGCCGCGTTCGGCATGGTCGGCCTCGAGAGCGCCCTGAGCGTCGTGCACGCCGCGGTCGTCGAGGACGGCCGGCTGAGCTGGTCCGACGTCGCCCGCGTGCTCTCCTCCGCCCCCGCGCGGATCGGCCGGCTCGACGGCTACCAGCACGGCCTCGCCGTCGGCGCCGCGGGCAACGTCGTCCTCTACGACTCCGAGGTCCGCCGCCGCTTCTCCACCGGCGACCTGCGCGGGCGCAGCACCAACTCGCCGTACCTCGGCCGGGAGCTGCCGGGCCGCGTCGTCGCGACGCTGCACCGCGGTGTCCCGACCGTCCTCGACGGCGAGCTCGTCGACGCGGCGACCGTCGCCGCGGCAGCGAGGGGCGCCCGTGGATAGGACCGCCATCGCGATCGTCATCGCCGCGGCCGTCGCCCTCGTCTTCCTCGGCATGGCGCTGTCCTGGCGCGCGCGCCGGCGCCGCTCGGCCGCGCTCGCCCCCGAGGCCGTGCCCGCCGCGTCGCTCGGCGCCGAGCGCGAGGCGGTCGAGCTGCCCTACGTCGCGACCACCCGCTTCGAGCAGCCGCTCGAGCGCGTGGTGCTGCCGGGCCTCGGCTTCCGCGGCCGGGCGACGCTCCGCCTGCACGAGCGCGGCGTGGTGATCGCTCCGGTCGGCGAGCGCGAGACCGTGATCCCCGCGGCGCTCCTCCGCGGCGCGGGCGAGGGCTCCTACGCCATCGACCGCGCGGTCGAGGAGGGCGGGCTGCTCGTGCTCTCCTGGTCGCCTCGCGGCGAGGAGGTCGTGGACAGCTACCTCCGCGTGGCCGACCCCGCGCTCCGACGACGACTGGTCGACGAGCTCCGCCGGCTCGCCGGCCCCGATTCCTCCCCCTCCCACCCCGGGACCGCCGACGGCGGCTCCGACTCGATCCAGAAGGGCTCCTAGTCCGTGCCAACCACACGCCTCAGCACCGAACCCACCGCCGTCCTCGTCCTCGAGGACGGACGACGATTCTCGGGTCAGGCCTACGGCGCACGCGGCCGCACGCTCGGTGAGATCGTCTTCGCGACCGGCATGACCGGCTACCAGGAGACGCTGACCGACCCGTCCTACGCCGGTCAGATCGTCGTGCAGACCGCCCCGCACATCGGCAACACCGGGATGAACGACGAGGACGAGGAGTCGCGCCGCATCTGGGTCGCCGGCTACGTCGTCCGCGACCCCTCCCGCGTGGTCTCGAACTTCCGCTCGCAGCGCTCGCTCGACGACGACCTGGAGAAGGACGGCATCGTCGGCATCTCCGGCGTCGACACCCGCGCGATCACCCGCCACATCCGCTCGCTCGGCTCGATGCGCTCCGGCGTCTTCTCCGGCGAGGACCTCGCCCTCCCCGAGGAGGAGCAGCTCGCCCTGGTGCTCGGCGGCGCGCAGATGGCGGGCCTGAACCTGTCCTCCTCCGTCTCCACCGAGGAGCGCTACACCGTGCCCGCGCAGGGCGAGCGCGTCGGCTCCGTCGCCGTCATCGACCTGGGCGTGAAGACCTCGACGGTCAACTACCTCGCCGAGCGCGGCTTCGACGTGCACGTCCTGCCCGAGTCGACCACGGCCGAGCAGGTGCTCGCGCTCGAGCCCTCGGCGCTGTTCTTCTCCAACGGACCCGGCGACCCCGAGGCCTCCGACCGCCACGTCGACCTGCTGCGCACCACGCTCCGCGCGGACCTGCCGTTCTTCGGCATCTGCTTCGGCAATCAGCTGCTCGGCCGCGCGCTCGGCTTCGGCACCTACAAGCTGCCGTTCGGCCACCGCGGGATCAACCAGCCGGTCCTCGACAAGCTGACCGGCCGGGTGGAGATCACCTCGCAGAACCACGGCTTCGCGGTCGACGCGCCGATCGACGGCGAGCTCGACTCGCCCGAGGGCTTCGGCCGGGTCGAGGTCAGCCACTACAGCCTCAACGACTCGGTCGTCGAGGGGCTGCGCTGCCTCGACATCCCCGCGTTCTCGGTCCAGTACCACCCGGAGGCGGCGGCCGGCCCGCACGACTCGAACCACCTCTTCGACCGCTTCCGCGCCATGGTCGTGCAGCGCACGGCCGAGCAGGGCGGCGCCGAGCCCGCCACCGCAGACTCCACCACCTCGACCACCACCACCGCCTCGACCACCGGAGAGCAGAAGTAATGCCCCGCAGGGAAGACATCAGAAGCGTCCTCGTCATCGGCTCCGGCCCGATCGTGATCGGCCAGGCGGTCGAGTTCGACTACTCGGGCACCCAGGCCTGCCGCGTGCTGCGCGAGGAGGGCGTCCGGGTCATCCTCGTCAACTCCAACCCGGCGACGATCATGACCGACCCGGACTTCGCCGACGCGACCTACGTCGAGCCGATCACCCCGAAGGCGATCGAGGCGATCATCGCCAAGGAGCGCCCCGACGCGATC
The DNA here is from genome assembly GCF_003751395.1 of Rathayibacter sp. PhB152. Taxonomy (NCBI): domain Bacteria; kingdom Bacillati; phylum Actinomycetota; class Actinomycetes; order Micrococcales; family Microbacteriaceae; genus Rathayibacter; species Rathayibacter sp. PhB152. Next base: position 245,346 of record NZ_RJUT01000004.1, read on the forward strand.
CTGCCGACCCTCGGCGGCCAGACCGCGCTCAACGCCGCGATCCAGCTGCACGACCTCGGGATCCTGGAGAAGTACGACGTCGAGCTGATCGGCGCGAGCTTCGAGGCGATCAACCGCGGCGAGGACCGCCAGATCTTCAAGCAGCTCGTGCTCGACGCGGGTGCCGACGTCGCCAAGTCGTACATCGCGCACACCGTCGAGGAGGCGATCGGCTTCGCCGAGGACCTCGGCTACCCGCTGGTCATCCGCCCCTCCTTCACCATGGGCGGCCTCGGCTCCGGCTTCGCGCACTCGGTCGACGAGCTCGTGCGGATGGTCGGCGACGGCCTGCACCAGAGCCCGACCACCGAGGTGCTCCTCGAGGAGTCGATCCTCGGCTGGAAGGAGTACGAGCTCGAGCTGATGCGCGACACGGCCGACAACACGGTCGTCGTCTGCTCGATCGAGAACGTCGACCCCGTCGGCGTGCACACCGGCGACTCCATCACGGTGGCTCCGGCGCTGACCCTGACCGACCGCGAGTACCAGAAGCTGCGCGACATCGGCATCCGGATCATCCGCGACGTGGGCGTGGACACCGGCGGCTGCAACATCCAGTTCGCGATCGACCCCGCCGACGGCCGGATCATCGTGATCGAGATGAACCCGCGCGTCTCGCGCTCCTCGGCGCTGGCCTCGAAGGCGACCGGCTTCCCGATCGCCAAGATCGCCGCGAAGCTCGCGATCGGCTACCGCCTCGACGAGATCCCGAACGACATCACCAAGGTGACGCCGGCGAGCTTCGAGCCGACCCTCGACTACGTCGTGGTCAAGGTGCCGCGCTTCGCCTTCGAGAAGTTCCCCGCCGCCGACAAGACGCTGACCACGACCATGAAGTCGGTGGGCGAGGCGATGGCGATCGGCCGCAACTACGCGCAGGCGCTGCAGAAGGCGCTCCGCTCGCTCGAGAAGCGCGGCTCCTCCTTCCACTGGGGCGACCAGTCGCGCTCGGTCGAGGAGCTGCTCGAGATCGCGAAGACCCCGACCGACGGCCGCATCGTCACCGTGCAGCAGGCGCTGCGCCTCGGTGCGAGCGTCGAGCAGGCCTTCGAGGCCACCAAGATCGACCCGTGGTTCCTCGACCAGATCGTGCTGATCAACGAGATCGCCGAGCTGGTGCGCGAGCACGACGGCCTCGACGCCGGCGTGCTGCGCCTGGCGAAGGACCACGGCTTCTCCGACGTGCAGATCGCGCAGCTGCGAGGCCTCGACGAGGCCGAGGTGCGCCGCACCCGCTACGACCTCGACGTCCGCCCGGTCTACAAGACGGTCGACACCTGCGCCGGCGAGTTCCCGGCGCTGACGCCGTACCACTACTCCTCCTACGACGAGGAGACGGAGGTCGTCGCGGCCGATCGTCGCAAGGTCGTCATCCTCGGCTCCGGCCCGAACCGCATCGGCCAGGGCGTCGAGTTCGACTACTCCTGCGTGCACGCGTCCTTCGCGCTCTCGGCCGCCGGGTTCGAGACGATCATGATCAACTGCAACCCGGAGACGGTCTCGACCGACTACGACACCTCCGACCGCCTGTACTTCGAGCCGCTGACGCTCGAGGACGTGCTCGAGGTCATCCACGCGGAGTCGCAGTCCGGCGAGCTCGTCGGCGTCGTCGTGCAGCTGGGCGGCCAGACCGCGCTCGGCCTCGCCGCCGGCCTCGAGGCCGAGGGCGTGCCGATCCTCGGCACCACCCCCGCCAACATCGACCTCGCGGAGGAGCGCGGCGCGTTCTCCCGCATCCTCGACGAGGCCGGCCTGCTCGCCCCGCGCAACGGCACGGCGACCGACCTCGAGGGCGCCCTCGAGGTCGCGGTCGAGATCGGCTACCCCGTTCTCGTCCGCCCGTCGTTCGTCCTCGGCGGCCGCGGCATGGAGATCGTCTACGGCTCCCCGCAGCTCGAGGACTACTTCGCCCGGATGGCCGACGAGGGCATCATCGACGCGACGCACCCGCTGCTGGTCGACCGCTTCCTCGACGACGCGATCGAGATCGACGTCGACGCGCTCTACGACGGCGAGCAGCTCTACATCGGCGGCGTGATGGAGCACATCGAGGAGGCCGGCATCCACTCCGGCGACTCGGCGTGCACCCTGCCGCCGGTCACCCTGGGCCGCCAGCAGATCGACAAGGTCCGCGAGGCGACCCTCGCCATCGCCGAGGGCGTCGGCGTCCGCGGCCTGCTCAACGTGCAGTTCGCGATCGGCCAGGGCGTGCTCTACGTCCTCGAGGCGAACCCGCGCGCCTCGCGCACCGTGCCGTTCGTCTCGAAGGCGCTCGGCATCCCGCTCGCGAAGGCCGCTTCTCGCCTGATGGTCGGCGAGACCATCGCCGAGCTCAAGGCCGAGGGCCTGCTGCCCGAGCGCGATGGCTCCGATGTGCCGATGGACTCGCCGATCGCGGTCAAGGAGGCGGTCCTGCCGTTCAAGCGCTTCCGCACCAAGGAGGGCAAGATCGTCGACTCGCTGCTCGGCCCCGAGATGCGCTCGACCGGCGAGGTCATGGGCATCGACCGCGACTTCCCCCGGGCGTTCGCGAAGAGCCAGGAGGCGGCCTACGGCGGCATGCCCGCGAGCGGCACCGTGTTCATCTCCGTCGCCGACCGCGACAAGCGCTCGATCGTGCTGCCGGCGCTGCGCCTGCGCCAGCTCGGCTTCGAGATCCTCGCCACCGAGGGCACCGCCGAGGTGCTCAACCGCAACGGCATCCAGGCCCGGGTGGTGCGCAAGTACAGCGAGGAGGCCGTCGACGACGCGCCCTCGATCGTGGAGCTGGTCAACCGCGACCAGGTCGACGTCGTGATCAACACGCCGAGCGGCGGCGCCTCCCGCGCCGACGGCTACGAGATCCGTGCCGCTGCAGTCGCCGCGGACAAGCCGCTGTTCACCACCATCGCCCAGCTCGCCGCGGCCGTCGCCTCGCTCGACGCCGCCGCCGAGCCGTTCGAGGTGACCAGCCTGCAGGACTACGCGATCCGCCGGGCGGAGCGCACGGCGTGACGGACGCCGCCGCGCAGCCGGGTGCCGAGTCCTTCGGCGCCCGGCTCGAGGCCGCGTTCGACGCGTTCGGGCAGCTCTGCGTCGGGATCGATCCGCACGCGTTCCTGCTCGACGCCTGGGGCCTGGACGACAGCGCAGCGGGCCTGGAGTCCTTCGGCCGACGCGTCGTCGAGGCCTCGGCCGGCCGGGTCGGCCTGGTCAAGCCGCAGGTCGCGTTCTTCGAGCGGCACGGCTCGGCGGGCTACGCGGCGCTCGAGCGCGTCCTCGCCGACGCGCGCGCCGCGGGCCTGCTGGTGATCGCGGACGCGAAGCGCGGCGACATCGGCACGAGCGTCACGGCCTACGCCGAGGCGTGGCTGCGCCCCGGCTCGCCGCTCGAGGCCGACGCGATGACCGCCGCCGCCTACCAGGGCGTCGGCTCGCTCGAGGGCATGCTCGCGCTGGCCGAGGAGGCGGGCAAGGGCGTCTTCGTCCTCGCCGCGACCTCCAACGCCGAGGCGCGGCCGGTGCAGCGCGCGCTGCTGCAGGACGGGCCGGCCGCCGGCTCGACCGTGGCGCACGCGGTGCTGGCCGACGTGGCATCCTGGAACGCGGGACACGCGCGCTCGTCGATCGGCTCGGTCGGCGTCGTGCTCGGGGCCACGGTCGCGCTCGGCGACTACGGCATCGGCACGGGCACTCCGCTCCGCCCCGCACTGCCGGTGCTGGCGCCCGGCTTCGGCCACCAGGGCGCCGACACCGCGGACGCGTCGCGGCTGTTCGGAGCGCTGGCCGCCTCGACGATCGTGAGCGAATCGCGCAGTGTCCTCGGCGCCGGACCCGACGGGATCGCCGCCGAGATCGACCGCCGAGCCGCACACCTCCAGGAGACCCTTGTCCGCTGAAGCCGTCAGCCCGATCGACCCCGCCGCCGAGGCGCCGTCCGGCGCGCGCCGCCCTGCGCCGCCCGCGGTCGACCGCCGCGCCGCCTCGGAGGCCGCGATCGCCGCGCGCCGCGCCCGCGCCCAGGTGAAGAAGGGCGTCGCCGCCGGCGACCGGCCCGCTACGGCCGTGCTCGCCGCCGCGCAGGAGGACCCGACCGGCGTCGAGGGTCGGATGCGCGTCAGCGAGCTGCTGCGCGCCGTCCCCGCCCTCGGCGTGGTGAAGACCCCGCGGGTGATGGAGCAGCTCGGCATCGCGCCGTCCAAGCGCCTCGGCGGCCTCGGCCGCCGTCAGGTCGAGGGCCTCGGCGCGTTCCTGGAGGAGCGCGAGTCGCGTCAGCGCCGCGGCGAGCGCAACCGGCTCGTCGTGCTGGCCGGTCCGACCGCGGTCGGCAAGGGCACCGTCTCCGGCTACATCCGCGAGAACTACCCCGACGTCCTGCTGTCCGTCTCGGCGACCACGCGGGCCCCGCGCCCTGGCGAGATCGAGGGCGTCAGCTACTACTTCGTCGACGACGCCGAGTTCGACCGCATGGTCGAGGCGGGGGAGTTCCTCGAGTACGCGACGGTGCACAACGCCTACCGCTACGGCACGCCCCGCGGCCCGATCGACGCGGCCCTCGCCGCCGGCCGCCAGGTCATGCTCGAGATCGACATCCAGGGCGCGCGGCAGGTGCGCGAGCGGATGGGCGACGCCCGGCTGGTCTTCCTGCTGCCGCCGAGCTGGGAGGAGCTGGTCCGCCGCCTGGTCGGCCGCGGCACCGAGAGCCCCGAGGAGCAGGAGCGCCGGCTCACCACCGCGAAGGTCGAGCTGGCCGCGCAGGACGAGTTCGATTTCTGCGTCGTGAACAGCACCGTGCCCGAAGCGGCACGCGAGGTCGTAGAATTGATGTCGCCTCGTGCCGACAGCACGCCCGCCGATCCGGGCCGCTGAGACCGAGACCACCGACCACCTCCGGGCCTTGCCCCGATCGCCCTCCCCGGTGATCGCGCGCCGTGCCGCTCCGGAGCCGCAGATCGGCGCTTCGCGCCACGCTAGGAGACACCATGGCCAACAACCTCGGCATCATCGACCCGCCCATCGACGAGCTGCTCTCGAAGGTCGACTCGAAGTACGCGCTCGTCATCTTCGCCTCCAAGCGCGCGCGCCAGATCAACGACTACTACGCCGACCTGCACGAGGGCAGCCTGTTCGACAACGTCGGCCCGCTGGTCGACTCGACCATCGACGACAAGCCGCTCTCGGTCGCGCTGCACGAGATCAACGAGGACAAGCTCGTCGCCCGTCCGGTCGCCGAGCCCCTCGACGAGTAGTCCCGACCGGGGGCGCTCCGCGACATGCGGTCATCGAGACGGGCCGCACGGCTGAACGTCGTCGTCGGGATCACCGGCGGCATCGCCGCCTACAAGGCGGTCGGGGTCGTCCGCGCGCTGGTCCTCGAGGGTCACGACGTCCACGTCGTGGCCACCGAGGCGGCGCTTCGCTTCGTCGGCAAGCCGACGCTCGAGGCCATCTCGCGGAACGCGGTGCACACCGAGCTCTACGAGGGCGTCGCCGAGGTGCGCCACGTGGCGATCGGCCAGGCGGCCGACCTCATCGTGATCGCCCCGGCGACGGCGCACACCCTGGCGAAGCTCGCCACCGGCCTCGCCGACGACCTGCTCGGCAACACGGTGCTCGCCAGCACCGCTCCGGTCGTGGTCGCTCCGGCGATGCACACCGAGATGTGGGCGAACGCGGCCACGGTCGCGAACGTCGCGACGCTGCGCTCCCGCGGCGTCCACCTCGTCGGCCCGGCCGTCGGCCAGCTCACCGGCGCCGACTCGGGCCCGGGCCGGATGGAGGAGCCGGCGACGATCGTCGCCGAGGCCCTCGCCGTCCACGCCCGCGCCACCGCCGCCCGGCGCGACCTCGAGGGCCTGCGCGTCCTCGTCACCGCCGGCGGCACCCGCGAGCCGCTCGACCCGGTCCGCTTCGTCGGCAACCGCTCCAGCGGCCGGCAGGGCGTCGCGCTCGCGGTCGCCGCGGCCGCGCGCGGAGCGAGGGTCACCCTCCTCGCCGCGAACCTCGACATCGAGGCGCCGCAGGGCGTGGCGGTGGTCCCCGTCGGCACCGCGCTCGAGCTGCGCGAGGCCGCACTCGCCGCCGCTCGCGACGCCGACATCGTGATCATGGCCGCGGCCGTCGCCGACTACCGGCCGGCCGACGTCTCCGAGGCCAAGATCAAGAAGGAGCAGCAGGGCGACCGCCTCGTCCTCGAGCTCGTGAAGAACCCGGACGTCCTCGCCGAGATCTCCGCCGCGAAGACCGACGGGCAGCTGATCGTCGGCTTCGCCGCCGAGACCGAGCCCGACCGGGACGCCATGCTCGCCCTCGGCCGCGCCAAGATCGCCCGCAAGGGCTGCGACCTGCTCGTCCTCAACAGGGTCGGCTGGGCCGAGGGTTTCCAGAGCGACAGCAACACCGTGGTGGTCCTCGATCGGGCCGGAGATATAGTGATCGAGGCTTCCGGCAGCAAGGCGTCGGTCGCCGATCGCGTCCTCGACGTGGTCGCGCGCTAGGGCGACTCCCTGGCCCGGTCCGCCCCCGGTGAGAGGGCGAGCCCGGTGCGGGACTGCACCGGATCGAGACAGCTCCGGCTGCCGCGCCCTACGGAATGAGACGCTCGACATGACCTCCGGCCCCCTCCGCCTGTTCACCTCCGAGTCCGTGACCGAGGGTCACCCGGACAAGATCTGCGATCAGATCTCGGACCGCATCCTCGACGCGCTCCTCCGCGAGGACCCGCGCAGCCGGGTCGCCGTCGAGACGCTCGTCACCACGGGGCTCGTGCACGTCGCCGGTGAGGTCTCCACCTCCGGCTACGTCGAGATCCCCGCGATCGTCCGCGACACGATCGTCGAGATCGGCTACGACTCCTCGCTCAAGGGCTTCGACGGCCGCTCCTGCGGCGTCTCCGTCTCGATCGGGCAGCAGTCGCCCGAGATCGCCGCGGGTGTCGACACGGCCCTCGAGGTGCGCGGCGACGCGTCCGACGACGACGCGTTCGACCGCCAGGGCGCGGGCGACCAGGGCCTGATGTTCGGCTTCGCCACCGACGAGACCCCCGAGTACATGCCGCTGCCGAGCTGGCTCTCGCACCGCCTCGCGGAGCGCCTCGCCGAGGTCCGCAAGACCGGCGAGCTGGACTACCTCCGGCCCGACGGCAAGACGCAGGTCACCATCGGCTACGACGGCACGACGCCGGCCACGATCGACACGGTCGTCCTCTCCACCCAGCACGCCGAGCACGTGAGCACCGCCACGATCCACGCCGACATCGAGGAGCACGTGATCCGCCCCGTCCTCGAGCGGGTCGACCTCGACTCCTCCGCGGTGCGCCTGCTGATCAACCCCTCCGGCCGCTTCGAGATCGGCGGCCCGCAGGGCGACGCCGGGCTCACCGGCCGCAAGATCATCGTCGACACCTACGGCGGAGCCGCGCGCCACGGCGGCGGCGCCTTCTCGGGCAAGGACCCGTCGAAGGTCGACCGCTCGGCCGCCTACGCCATGCGCTGGGTCGCGAAGAACGCGGTCGCCGCGGGGCTCGCCCGCCGGATGGAGGTGCAGGTCGCCTACGCGATCGGCAAGGCCGCCCCGGTCGGCCTCTACGTCGAGACCTTCGGCACCGGCACCCTGCCCGACGAGCAGATCACCGAGGCGATCCGCTCGGTCTTCGACCTGCGTCCCGCCGCGATCATCCACGCGCTCGATCTGCTCCGCCCGATCTACTCGCAGACCTCGGTCTACGGGCACTTCGGCCGCGAGCTGCCCGACTTCACCTGGGAGCGCCTCGACCGCGTCGACGACCTCCGCTCCGCCGCGGGTCTCTCGTAGGCGCCGACGCGGCGGGGGAGGCGGTGACCGGTCCGGCGGGGCGCGTCGCGCGCGTGCTCCTCGACTCGCCGCTCCCGCAGCTCGACCGGCTGCTCGACTACGCGATCCCCGAGGCGCTGCGCGACGGCGTCCGGCCCGGTGTCCGGGTCCGGGTTCCGTTGCGCACCGGCGGGCGGATCGCGGACGCGTTCGTCGTCGAGGTCGGCGAGGGCTCCGAGCACGCGGGAGCACTGAGCGAGCTCGAGGAGCTCGTCTCGCCGCTCGTCGTGCTGACCCCGGAGGTCTGGGCGCTCGCCCGGCGCGTCGCCGACCGTGCCGCCGGGGGAGCGAGCGACGTCCTGCGCCTCGCGGTGCCGCGGCGCCACGTGCGTGTCGAGCGGGCGCACCTCGCCGCCCTCGCCGAGGTGGACGCGGCCGCCGTCCCGTCCGAATCAGACGCGGAGTCCGCTCCGGCCGAGCCGGTCGCGGACGGCACCGTGCCCGGCGCGGTGACCGGCTACCCCGCTGAGACGTTCGACCGCCTCCTCGACGGCGGTCGCCTCGCGGTGAACGCCGTGCCCGCCCCGGTGCAGCTCGCCTCCGGAGCGTGGGTGGGCGGCTGGGCGGTGACGCTCGCCGAGCTCGCCCGCACCGCGCTGGCGGCCGGGCGCGACGCGATCCTCGCGGTGCCGGACTACCGCGACCAGGAGCAGCTCGAGCAGGCCCTCGCCGAGCACGTGCCCGAGGACGCGGTCGTGCGCCTCGACGCCCGGCAGAAGGGCGCCGGCCGCTACGCCGCGTTCCTGCGCTGCCTCACCCCGGGTCCGCGGGTCATCGTCGGCAACCGCTCGGTGCTCTACGCGCCCTCGTCGGCGCTCGGCCTGATCGCGCTCTGGGACGACGGCGATCCGCTCTTCGCCGAGCCGCTCGCGCCGTACGCGCACGCCCGCGACGTGGCGCTGGTGCGGCAGGAGCAGAGCGGCGCCGGGCTGGTCCTGCTCGGCAACACCCGCACGGTCGAGGTGGAGCGGCTGGTCGGCCTCGGCTTCGCCGCCCCGGTGCAGCCGCGGCCCTCGCGGCGCCCACACGTCGTGCCGACCGCGCAGCAGACGGCCGCCGACGAGCACGACCAGGCCGCGCGCATCCCGTCGACCGCCTGGCGGCAGGCGCGGATCGCCCTCGACTCGGGTCCCGTGCTCGTCCAGGTGGCCCGCCCCGGCTACGCGCCGGTGGTCGCCTGTGCGCGCTGCCGCACCGTGGCGCGCTGCAACCGCTGCCAGGGTCCGCTCGCCGTGCACGCGGCGGGGGCCCGGCCGAGCTGCGGCTGGTGCGGGCTGATCGCCGCCGACTGGCACTGCTCGGTCTGCGAGGCGACGGCACTGCGCCTGGTGAGCCTCGGCGCCGGCCGCACGGCGGAGGAGCTCGGTCGCGCGTTCCCGGGCGTCAAGGTCGTCGTCGCGGACGGTGCCCACCCGATCCTCACCGTGCCCGGGACGCCCGCGCTCGTCGTCGCCACCCGCGGCGGCGAGCCGCGAGCCGACGGCGGCTACCACGCCGTGCTGCTGCTCGACGGCGAGCGGATGCTCGCGCGGGAGAGCCTGCGCGTCGCCGACGACGCCCTGCGCACCTGGTCGAACGCGGCCGCGCTGGCCCGCCCCGGCGCTCCCGTGCTGCTGGTCGGCGTCGCCGGGCGCCTCGCGACGGCCCTCGCGACCTGGCGCCAGGACGAGTACCTCCGCGCCGAGCTGATCGAGCGGCGCGAGCTGCGCTTCCCGCCGGCCGTCCGGCTCGCGACCGTCAGCGGCGACGCGCACGCCGTGACGGAGGCGCTCGACGCGCTCGACGAGGCGGACCGGCACGAGGTGCTCGGCCCGGTCGGGCTCGAGGACGGCTCCGTCCGGGCGATCGTGCGCTTCGACTACGCTCGCGGGGCGGAGGTCGCCGCCCGCCTCCGGTCCGCCGTGATCCGCAACGCGACCCGCCGCCGCCGGCCGCCCACCACGCCGGGCCGCTTCCGGCCGGCACCGAAGCTGCGCGTCCGGCTGGACGACCCCGACATCCTCTAGACCCGTCCCCCGGACCCGTTCTCCGCTCGACCCCCACGCTCAGGAGCTCCTCGTGCGCCTCGTCTTCGCCGGCACGCCGGCCGCCGCCGTCCCCACCCTGCGCGCCCTCGCCGCCTCCGAGCACGAGATCGTCGCGGTGGTCACTCGGGCCGACGCGCCCGTCGGCCGGAAGCGCGTGCTCACGCCCTCGCCCGTCGCCGCGGTCGCCGAGGAGCTCGGCCTGCCGGTGCTCAAGGCGAACCGCCTCGACGAGGAGGTCACCGACCGGATCGCGGCTCTCGAGCCGGACCTCGGCGTGATCGTGGCCTACGGCGGCCTGGTCCGCGCGCGGCTGCTGGCGGTGCCGCGCCTCGGCTGGATCAACCTGCACTTCTCGCTGCTGCCGCGCTGGCGCGGGGCGGCGCCCGTCCAGCGCGCGCTGATGGCGGGGGAGGAGCGGATCGGCGCGGCCGTCTTCCAGCTGGTGGCCGAGCTGGACGCGGGCGACGTCTTCGCCGGGATCGAGGAGGAGGTCGCCGGGCGCTCGGCGGGCGAGCTGCTCGAGGTGCTCGCCGAGCGCGGGGCCGCCCTGACCGGCGAGGTCGTCGACGGGCTCGCCGCCGGGACTGCGGTCGCCGTGCCGCAGTCGGGCGAGGTCACGCTCGCCCCCAAGCTCGACGCGACCGACGGCCGGATCGACTGGTCCCTGCCGACCGCACGGATTCTCGCGCTCGTCCGCGGGGTCACTCCCGAGCCCGGAGCGTCGACGGCGGTCGGCGACGCGCGGCTGAAGGTGCTCGCCGTCGACGAGGCGCTGATGGACGCTCCCCTCGCCCCCGGCGCCGTGCTCCTCGATGCCGGCCGTGCCCTGGTCGGCACGGGCGACGGAGCCGTCGAGCTCGTCTCGGTGCAGCCCGCCGGCAAGACCCCGATGCCCGGCGCCGCCTGGGCCCGGGGCCTGCGCGAGAGCACGGTGCTCGCGTGAGCGGCCGCACCCGCGTCGCGCCGGCCCGCCAGGTCGCCTACGACGTCCTGCTCGCGGTCAGCGGCGGCGACGCCTACGCCAACCTCGTGCTGCCCGCCCGGATCCGCGCCGCGGGGCTCTCGCCGGCCGACGCGGGCCTGGCCACCGAGCTCTGCTACGGCACCCTCCGCCTCTCCGGCTACTACGACCGGGTGATCGCCCTCGCGGCCGGCCGCGCCGTCGAGACCCTCGACGCCCCGGTGCTCGACGCGCTCCGGCTCGGCGTGCACCAGCTGCTCGGCACCCGCGTCGCCGCGCACGCCGCCGTCAACGAGAGCGTCGCGCTGGTCGCGGGCGGCTCCTCCCGCGGCGCCGTCGCCTTCGCGAACGCGGTGCTGCGCTCGGTGACCCGCTCGAGCGCCGAGGAGTGGCAGCAGCGCGTCGCGGACGCGGCGACCTCGGGTGACGACCGGATCGCCGCGGCGACCTCGCATCCGGTCTGGATCGTCAAGGCCCTGCGCCGCGCCCTCGCCGCCGAGGGCGCCGCCGACGAGCTCGAGGCGCTGCTCGCCGCCGACAACGCGGCCCCGCGGGTGAACCTCGTCGCCCTGCCCGGACTCGCCGAGGCCGCCGAGCTGCCCGACGCGGAGCCCGACCGCTACTCGCCGGTCGGCCTCGTCAGCACCGGAGGCGACCCCGAGGCGATCGCGCCTGTGCACGAGGGCCGCGTGCGCGTCCAGGACGAGGGCTCCCAGCTGGCCGCGCTCGCACTCTCCCGCGCGGAGCCCGTCCGCGAGGGCGAGCGCTGGCTCGACCTCTGCGCCGGTCCCGGCGGCAAGGCGGCGCTGCTGGCCGCCGAGGCACGCGCGGGCGGCGCGACGCTGCTGGCCAACGAGGTCGTCCCCGCGCGGGCCGGGCTGGTCCGCCAGGCCCTCGCCGCGGTCGACCCGACCGTCGAGGTCCGCACCGGGGACGGCCGGGCGGTCGGCGAGGAGCAGCCGGGCGCCTTCGACCGCATCCTCCTGGACGCCCCGTGCACCGGACTCGGCGCCCTCCGCCGCCGCCCGGAGGCGCGCTGGCGGAAGACCGCCGACGACGTCGCCCCGCTCGCCGCCCTGCAGGGCGAGCTGCTCGACTCCGCCCTCGCCGCGCTCGCGCCCGGCGGACTGCTCGCCTACGTCACCTGCTCGCCGCACCTCGGCGAGACGAAGCGCGTGCTCGCCCTCGCCGCGGAGCGCCACCCCGGCGGCTTCGAGCTCGTCGACACCCCCGCGGTCCTCGACGGCATCACCCGCGAGCCGCTGCCGCTGGCCGACGGCGCGCTGCACGCGCAGCTCTGGCCGCACCGGCACGGGACCGACGCGATGTTCATCCAGCTGCTGCGCCGCAGCCCGGCCTGACGGCCCGTCCGCCGCGCCTAGGCTGGGGAGCATGCCCGCACGGATCAACCCCAGCATCCTGTCCGCCGACTTCGTCAACTTCGAGGCCGAGCTGCAGCGGATTGCCGGGGCCGATCTCGTGCACGTCGACGTGATGGACAACCACTTCGTGCCGAACCTCACCTTCGGCCTGCCGATGGTGCAGCGCCTGCAGGAGGTCTCGCCGCGCCCGCTCGACGTGCACCTGATGATCGACGACCCAGACCGCTGGGCGCCGGGCTACGCCGAGACTGGCGCCTACTCCGTGACCTTCCACGCCGAGGCCGCGCGCGACGCCGTCGCGCTGGCCCGCCGACTCCGCGGGATCGGCGCGCGCGCCGGCATCGCGCTCAAGCCCGGCACCCCCGTCGACGACTACCTCGACCTGCTGTCCGAATTCGACCAGGTGCTCGTGATGACGGTCGAGCCCGGCTTCGGCGGCCAGTCCTTCATGGCCGAGACCATGCCCAAGCTGCGCGCGCTGCGCGAGGTCGTCGACCGCACCGGCCTCGACGTCTGGCTCCAGGTCGACGGCGGCATCGCCCCCGGCACGATCGAGATCGCCGCCGAGGCGGGCGCCGACACCTTCGTCGCCGGCTCCGCCGTGTTCGGCGCCGACGACCCCGAGGCCGCCATCGCCGCGCTCCGCGACACCGCGTCCTCCCTCCTGCACCGCCACTGACCCGGCCGCCCTCGCCGGTCCGCCGCCGCGTATAGACTTCCCCGGTGAAAACTTTCGACGACCTCTTCGCTGAGCTGGGCGAGAAGGCCGCCGCGCGTCCCGAGGGTTCGGGCACGGTCCGCGAGCTCGACGCCGGTGTGCACTTCATCGGCAAGAAGATCGTCGAGGAGGCCGCCGAGGTGTGGATGGCCGCCGAGTACGAGGGCGACGAGCGCACGGCCGAGGAGATCTCGCAGCTGCTCTACCACCTGCAGGTGCTGATGCTCGCGAAGGGCCTGACGACGGCCGACGTCTACCGACATCTGTGAGCGTCCCGCCGATCGCCGGAGTGCGCCGCCGCCACGTGGCCGCGCGCTCCCACGCTCTCCGAGGCGCCGTCGCGCCTCCGCTCACCGAATCACCCTCGACCTCCAGAGGACGTCCCGTCGTGACCACGACCACCCCCACCACTCCTGAGACCACCGGCACCACCGCTCCGCCCGCGCTCCTGCGCGTCGCCGTCCCCAACAAGGGCTCGCTCTCCGAGACCGCCGGCCAGATGCTGGCCGAGGCCGGCTACACCGGCCGTCGCGATCCCAAGGAGCTGCACGTCGTCGACGAGCGCAACGGGGTCGAGTTCTTCTACCTCCGCCCGCGCGACATCGCCACCTACGTCGGCTCCGGCGCGCTCGACGTCGGCGTCACCGGCCGCGACCTGCTGATCGACTCCGGCTCCGAGGCGCGCGAGATCGCCAGCCTGGGCTTCGCCGACTCGACCTTCCGCTTCGCCGGTCCGGCCGGACGCTACACCGAGCTGCAGCAGATCGACGGCCTCCGCGTCGCGACCAGCTACCCCGGGCTCGTCGGCCGCTTCCTCCGCGAGCACGGCGTCGAGGTCACCCTCATCCGCCTGGACGGCGCGGTCGAGTCGGCCATCCAGCTCGGCGTCGCCGACGTGATCGCCGACGTCGTCGAGACCGGCACCACGTTGCGGAAGGCGGGCCTGGAGATCTTCGGCCCGGTCATCCTGAAGTCCACGGCCGTCCTCGTCTCCGGCGCGGGCGAGCCGGAGGGCATCCCGGTCCTGCTGCGCCGCCTGCAGGGCGTCCTCGTCGCCCGCGAGTACGTGCTGCTCGACTACGACTGCCCCGTCGCGCTGCTCGAGACCGCCACCGCGCTCGCGCCCGGCTTCGAGTCGCCCACCGTCTCGCCGCTGCACGACCCCGAGTGGGTCGCCGTGCGGGTCATGGTGCCGCGCGCCGACATGAACCAGGTGATGGACCGCCTCTACGACCTCGGCGCCCGCGCGATCCTGGTCACCTCGATCCACGCCGCACGCCTCTAGGAGGGGGAGCGATGAGTCTCGCCGTCCGCGTCATCCCGTGCCTCGACGTGGCCGCCGGCCGCGTCGTCAAGGGCGTCAACTTCCAGAACCTGCGCGACGCCGGCGATCCGGTCGAGCTCGCCCGGCTCTACTTCGAGCAGGGCGCCGACGAGCTGACCTTCCTCGACGTCACGGCCACCGTCGACGACCGCTCCACCACCTACGAGGTCGTCCGCGCGACCGCCGAGCAGGTCTTCATCCCGCTGACCGTCGGCGGGGGAGTGCGCTCCGTCGAGGACGTCTCGCGCCTGCTCGCGCACGGCGCGGACAAGGTCGGCGTCAACTCCGCCGCGATCGCCCGCCCCGAGCTGATCGGCGAGATCGCCGACGTCTTCGGCGCGCAGGTGCTGGTGCTCTCGCTCGACGTCAAGCGGAGCGACGCCACGCCCTCGGGTTTCGTCGTCACCACCCACGGCGGCCGCCGCGAGACGACGCTCGACGCGCTCGCCTGGGCGGCCGAGGCCGTCGAGCGCGGGGCCGGCGAGCTGCTGGTCAACTCGATCGACGCCGACGGCACGAAGCAGGGCTTCGACCTGCCGCTGATCAGCGCGATGCGCGAGCTGAGCACCGTGCCGGTGATCGCCTCGGGCGGCGCCGGTGCCGTCGAGCACTTCGCCCCCGCCATCGAGGCGGGCGCCGACGCGGTGCTCGCCGCCTCCGTCTTCCACAATCGCGAGCTGACGATCGGCGACGTGAAGCGCGCCCTCGACGACTCCGGGATCGAGATCCGCCGATGAGCACCGAGACGACGACCGACGGCACGACGACCCCCGACGACCTCACCGCGGTCCTCGACCGCGCGACCTTCGACGCGAGCGGCCTCCTGCCCGCCGTCATCCAGCAGCACGACACCGGCGAGGTGCTGATGCTCGGCTGGATGGACCGCGAGGCGCTGCGCCGCACGCTGACCGAGGGCCGGGTGACCTTCTGGTCGCGCTCCCGCCGGGAGTACTGGCGGAAGGGCGACACCTCGGGGCACGCCCAGTACGTCCGCGGGGCCGCGCTGGACTGCGACGCCGACACGCTGCTCGTGCAGGTCGAGCAGATCGGCGCCGCCTGCCACACCGGCGAGCACTCCTGCTTCGACGTCGATCCGCTCGCCCCGGTGACGGACCTCGGGCCGCAGGCGTGAGCGGCCGGCGCCTCAAGTACTCCGCGATCCTCGGGATCGTGCTGCTCGCCGCGCTCGAGCTCACCGCCTCCACCCAGCCCTGGGCAACGCTCGTGCTCACCCCGGGCGTCGGCGACGGCCGGGCGCTCTCCGTCGTCGGCACCGTCGCCGCGCCGGCCCTGTCGGCCCTGGCCCTCGCCGGGCTCGCTCTCGCGGCCGCGCTCGCCATCGCCGGGCCGGCCTTCCGGATCGTCCTCGGGCTGCTGCAGATCGTCCTCGGCGGCTCGGTCGTCCTGGCCGCCTCGACCGCGCTCGCCGATCCCGTGCGCGCCGGCTCGTCGCTGGTCACCGACGCGACCGCGATCGCGGGCCGGGAGTCGGTCGCCGCGCTCGTCGCCTCGTCCTCCGTCACCGCCTGGCCGGTCGTCGCGCTGGTGGCCGGCGTGCTGACCGCGGTCATCGGCGTGCTCGTGCTCGTCACGGTCCGCCGCTGGCCCGGCGCGAAGAAGAAGCGCGCCTCCCGGTTCGAGCCCGCCGACGGCTACGGCCACGGCGCGACGACCGTGCAGACCGACGACGGCGACATCGATCCCGTCGTCTCCTGGGACGAGCTGTCCCGCGGCGACGACCCCACGTCCGCCCGCTGAGCGGCCCCCGGCGGACCCGCCCGTCGGCGAGGCCCTTCAGGCGCGAGCCGCTAGACTGCTCTGGTTCCCACGCACGTCCAGGAGGAGAGCCATGAGCACCGAGCACGACGACGACAACCACGGCCACTCGCCCGCAGCGTGGACGGCCGTCGTCATCATGCTGGTCGGCTTCACGGTCGGCACGATCGCCTTCTGGTTCGACCTGCCCCTCGTCGTCTGGCTGTCCGCCGGACTCGTCGTGGTCGGCCTCCTCGTCGGTGTGATCCTGGCCCGCCTGGGCTACGGCGTCGACGGCGCGAAGGCCAACCCGAAGGCGCGCGCGTAGAGTGCTCGGCGATCTGACCGCCGGCGCCCTGGCCGACGCGGCCCGGCGTCGCGAGACCGTCCCGCTCGCCGCCCTCGAGCGGCGTGCCGCCGAGCGCCCGCCCGCCCTCGACGCCCTCGCCGCGCTGGCTCCGGCCGAGCGCGTCAGGATCATCGCCGAGGTCAAGCGGTCCAGCCCGTCCCGCGGCGCCCTCGCCGAGATCCCCGACCCCGCGCTGCTCGCCGGGCAGTACGAGCTCGGGGGAGCGAGCGCGATCAGCGTCCTCACCGAGGAGCGCCGCTTCAAGGGCTCCCTCGCCGACCTCGAGGCCGTCCGCGCGAAGGTGTCGATCCCGGTCCTGCGCAAGGACTTCATCGCGGAGCCCTACCAGGTGCTCGAGGCGCGCGCCTCCGGAGCGGACCTCGTCCTGCTCATCGTCGCCGCGCTCGAGCAGCCCGTGCTGGCCGAGCTGCACGCCCTCGTCCTCGAGCTCGGGATGACCCCGCTGGTCGAGACCCACTCGGGCGACGAGCTCGAACGGGCCGCCGACCTCGGCGCGCGCCTGATCGGGGTCAACGCCCGCGACCTCTCCACCTTCGAGCTCGACCGCGACCTCTTCGGCCGGCTCTCCGAGCGCTTCCCGGCCGACGCCGTCAAGGTCGCGGAGTCGGCGGTCCTCTCGGCCGACGACGTCGCGCACTACCGCCGCTCCGGCGCGGACGTCGTCCTCGTCGGCGAGGCCCTCGTCACCGGCGGCGACCCCGTCTCCACCCTCGCCGGCTTCCTGGCGCACTGATCACGATCCACCGATAGGCGGCACTGCCATGGCACTCCGAGACGAACTCGGTCCCTACTTCGGCGACTTCGGCGGACGCTACGTCCCCGAGTCGCTCGTGAAGGCGCTCGACGAGCTGAGCGCCGAGTACGAGCGCACCAAGGTCGACCCGGCGTTCCGCGCCGAGCTGACCGAGCTGCACCGCAGCTACACCGGCCGGCCCTCGATCATCACCGAGGTGCCGCGCTTCGCCGAGCACGCGGGCGGTGCGCGGATCATCCTCAAGCGCGAGGACCTCAACCACACCGGCTCGCACAAGATCAACAACGTGCTCGGCCAGGCGCTGCTGACCAAGCGCATCGGCAAGACCCGCGTGATCGCCGAGACCGGCGCCGGCCAGCACGGCGTCGCCACCGCCACGGCCGCCGCGCTCTTCGGGCTCGACTGCGTCGTCTACATGGGCGAGGTCGACACCGAGCGCCAGGCGCTCAACGTCGCCCGGATGCGCCTGCTCGGTGCCGAGGTCGTCTCGGTGACCACCGGCTCGCGCACCCTCAAGGACGCGATCAACGACGCGATGCGCGACTGGGTCACCAACGTCGAGACGACGAACTACGTCTTCGGCACCGTGGCCGGCCCGCACCCCTTCCCGGCGATGGTGCGCGACTTCCAGAAGATCATCGGCGAGGAGGCGCGCGAGCAGGTCCTCGCCCTCACCGGCGCCCTGCCCACCGCGGTCACCGCCTGCGTCGGCGGCGGCTCCAACGCGATGGGCATCTTCCACGCGTTCCTCGACGACCCCGAGGTCAGGCTGGTCGGCTTCGAGGCCGGCGGCGACGGGATCGAGACCCCGCGCCACGCGGCGACCATCAGCAAGGGCCGCCCCGGCGTCCTGCACGGCGCCCGCAGCTTCCTGCTCCAGGACGAGGACGGCCAGACCGTCGAGTCGCACTCGATCTCGGCCGGTCTCGACTACCCGGGCGTCGGCCCCGAGCACGCCTGGCTCTCCAGCATCGGCCGCGCCGACTACCGCGCGGTCACCGACTCCGCCGCGATGGACGCCCTGATGCTGCTGAGCCGCACCGAGGGCATCATCCCCGCGATCGAGTCGGCGCACGCCCTCGCCGGCACGCTCGAGCTCGGCCGCGAGCTCGGCCCCGACGCGACCATCCTGGTCAACCTCTCCGGCCGCGGTGACAAGGACATGACCACCGCCGCGCGCTACTTCGGACTCGTCGACCAGGGCGCGGTGCAGTCGTGAGCGGCGTCGGCCCGAGCGTCGCCGAGACCGTCCGCCGCCGCAACCACGAGGCCGCGGGCGCCCTGATCGGCTACCTGCCCGCCGGCTTCCCCGACCTCGCGACGAGCATCGACGCCGCAGTGGCCCTCGCCGAGAACGGCGTGGACGCGATCGAGCTCGGCCTGCCCTACTCCGACCCGGTGATGGACGGCCCCGTCATCCAGGAGGCGACCCAGGCCGCCCTCGCCGGCGGCTTCCGCCTGCGCCACGGCTTCGACGCGGTCCGCGAGATCCGCGCCCGCGTGGACGTGCCGGTGCTGGTGATGACGTACTACAACCCCGTGCTGCAGTACGGCGTCGAGCGCTTCGCCACCGACCTCGCCGAGGCCGGCGGCTCCGGCCTGATCACGCCCGACCTCATCCCCGACGAGGGAGCCGAGTGGATGGCCGTCTCCGAGCGCCTCGGCCTCGACCGGGTCTTCCTCGCCGCCCCCTCCTCGAGCGACGAGCGCCTGCGCGCGACCGTCGAGGCGAGCCGCGGCTTCGTCTACGCCGTCTCGACGATGGGCATCACCGGAGCGCGTGCCGACGTCGACCGCGCCGCCCGCACGCTCGTCGAGCGCCTGCGCACCGCCGGGTCGGACAGCGCCTGCGTCGGCGTGGGCGTCTCGACCGGCGACCAGGTCGCCGAGATCCTCGCCTACGCCGACGGCGCGATCGTCGGCTCGGCCCTCGTGCGCGCGCTCGCCTCCGGGGGAGTCGCCGCGGTGGCGGAGACGGCTCGCGGTCTGGCAGAGGGCACGCGTCCGCGCGCCTGACGCCTCCCAGTACACTCGGGATGCCCGTCGGGGCGCGGCGCCGCCGCGACCGCGGGATCCCTCCTTCGAAAGGTCGACGTACCGGTGTCCGTACCGCTGAGCATCCCGAGTCCGCCCGAGGCGTGGAGTCAGTACGACTTCACGCTCTTCGATCGCGCGTTCTCGATCCACACCTACGCCGTCTGCATCCTGGTCGGCATCGTGGTCGCCACGATCATGACGAACGCCCGCCTCAAGCGCCGCGGCGCCGAGCCGTGGGTCGTCCTCGACATCATCATCTGGGCTGTGCCGCTCGGCATCATCGGCGCGCGGCTCTACCACGTGCTCACGCACCCCGGCGACTACTTCTACGCCGGCGCGGACCCGTGGGAGATCATCCGGATCTGGAACGGTGGCAACGCGATCTTCGGCGGCCTGATCGGCGGCGCCGTCGGCGCCTGGATCGGCTGCCGCTGGACCGGCGTCCGCTTCTGGACCTTCGCCGACGCCCTCGCCCCCGGCATGCTCGCCGCGCAGGCCATCGGCCGCCTCGGCAACTGGTTCAACCACGAGCTGTTCGGCCTCCCGACGACCCTGCCCTGGGGCCTCGAGATCGAGAGCAGCAACCCGGCCTTCCCCGTCGGCCTGCCCGCCGGCACGCTCTTCCACCCGACCTTCCTCTACGAGATCCTCTGGAACGTCGTCGGCATCGCGGTCATCCTGCTGCTCGAGCGCCGTCTCAAGCTGCAGTGGGGCACCGTCTTCGCCGCCTACCTGATCTGGTACGGCATCGGCCGCGTCTGGTTCGAGTCCATCCGGATCGACCCGAGCGAGTTCTTCTGGGGCATCCGCACCAACGTCTGGGCGGCGCTGGCCGCCGTCGTCGTCGGCCTGGTCCTCGTCGTGATCCAGCGGCGCGAGCACCCGGGTCGCGAGACCTCGGCCTATCGGCCCGGCCGCGAGTGGACGCCCGCCCCGGCTGCGGTAGAATTCGAGGACGTCGAGTCCGACTCCGACGCCACCACTCCTTCTTCCGGCACCGACGCCGAGAAGTCGACGGTCTCCCGCAGCTGACGCGGTCCGCGGCACCCCCGCGGCCCCGCATCCAGCTCACCTCTCCGTCCGTCCGCCCCACCGCGGCTCAGCCACAAGCGCTGCCGCGGGGGAGCGAGCGCACGACCCCGACGACGGCGCCAGACCTCCGCTCCGCGACCACCGAATGCACGGCCCTCCCGATCGGGGAGCCGCTCCTCCACCACCACACCGCGGGCCAGCGACGTCCCGATCCGCTACGACTCTCGTGAGGACGGTCCCCATGGCTCCCGTTCAGCCCTCGCCCCGCGTCCCCGCCGTGCCGTTCCTCGGCACCCCGTCCGCGCAGGGGATGTACGACCCGGCGGCCGAGAAGGACGCCTGCGGTCTCGCCATGGTCGCCACCATGCGCGGGACGGCCGGGCACGACATCATCGACGCCGCGCTGAACGCGCTGCGCAACCTCGAGCACCGCGGCGCGGTCGGCTCCGACGCCGGCACCGGCGACGGCGCGGGGATCATCACCCAGATCCCCGACGACTTCCTGCGCGCCGTCGCGGCCATCGAGCTGCCCCCCGTCGGGCAGTACGCGGTCGGCAACGCCTTCCTCCCGGTCGACGTCTTCGAGCGCGAGCGGGTCAAGTCGACCATCGCCGAGCTGGCGCGCGAGGAGAACCTCACCGTCCTCGGCTGGCGCTCCGTCCCGGTGCAGCCGGACGAGATCGGCACGCTCGCCCGCGCCGCCATGCCGGCGATCGAGCAGCTCTACGTCTCGAGCGAGCTGACCGACGCGGCCGGCGTGCCGCTGGCCGGCCTCCGCCTCGACCGCCTCACCTTCCGCCTGCGCAAGCGCGTCGAGCGCGAGCTCGAGGTGTACTTCATGTCGCTCTCGAGCCGCACGCTCGTCTACAAGGGCATGGTCACCACGCTCCAGCTCGAGCCCTTCTACCCCGACCTCTCGGACGAGCGCTTCACCTCGAAGCTCGCGCTGGTGCACTCCCGCTACTCGACCAACACCTTCCCGTCCTGGCCGCTCGCGCAGCCGTTCCGGATGATCGCGCACAACGGCGAGATCAACACGGTGCAGGGCAACCGCAACTGGATGCGCGCGCGCCAGTCGCAGCTGAAGAGCGCCGAGCTCGGCGACCTCTCGCCGCTGTTCCCGATCGTCTCGACCGGCCGCAGCGACTCCGCCTCGTTCGACGAGACGGTGGAGCTGCTCACGCTCGCCGGCCGCTCGCTGCCGCACGCGATCATGATGATGGTCCCGGAGGCGTGGGAGAACCAGGCCGCCGCGATCGACCAGAAGCGCCGCGCCTTCTACGAGTACCACTCGATGCTCATGGAGCCGTGGGACGGCCCCGCCGCGATCGTCTTCACCGACGGCGACCTCGTCGGCGCCACGCTCGACCGCAACGGCCTGCGTCCCGGCCGCTACGTCGTCACCGACGACGGCCTCGTCGTGCTCGCCAGCGAGATCGGCGTGCTCGACATCGACCCCGCCAAGATCGTCCGCAAGGGCCGGCTGCAGCCGGGCCGGATGTTCCTGGTCGACACCGAGCAGGGCCGCATCGTCGAGGACGAGGAGATCAAGGCGCAGCTCG
The DNA here is from genome assembly GCF_003751395.1 of Rathayibacter sp. PhB152. NCBI lineage: Bacteria > Bacillati > Actinomycetota > Actinomycetes > Micrococcales > Microbacteriaceae > Rathayibacter > Rathayibacter sp. PhB152. The sequence continues at coordinate 267,137 of NZ_RJUT01000004.1, forward strand.
CCGACTCCGGTCCCTTCGACGAGTGGCTCGACAAGGGCCGCATCAACCTCAAGGACCTGCCCGAGCGCGAGCACATCGTGCACACGCCCGCGTCGGTCAACCGGCGCCAGCGCACCTTCGGCTACACCGAGGAGGAGGTGCGGCTCCTGCTGCTGCCGATGGCGAAGGCCGGTGCCGAGCCGCTCGGCGCCATGGGCTCCGACACCCCGGTCGCGGTGCTCTCCAAGCGCCCGCGGCTGCTGTTCGACTACTTCACCCAGGCGTTCGCGCAGGTGACCAACCCGCCGCTCGACTCGATCCGCGAGGAGGTCGTCACCTCGCTGCGCCTCGGTCTCGGCCCGGAGCGCAACCTGCTCTCGGCCGGCGCCGAGCACGCCCGCCAGGTCGTCCTCGACTTCCCGGTGATCGACAACGACGAGCTGGCCAAGATCCAGCACATCGCGCCGCGCCCGCTCAGCCACATCACCACGACGATCCGCGGCCTCTACCGCGTCGACGCCGGCCCCCGCGCCATGCAGGACCGGCTCGACGCGATGTGCGCCGAGGCGGACGAGGCGATCGCCGCCGGCGCGCAGTTCCTCGTGCTCTCGGACCGCGACTCCACCAAGGACCTCGCGCCGATCCCCTCGCTGCTGATGCTCGCCGCCGTGCACCACCACCTGATCCGCACCGAGAACCGGATGCGCGTCGGGCTGGTCGTCGAGGCCGGCGACGTCCGCGAGGTGCACCACGTCGCGACGCTGATCGGCTACGGCGCCTCCGCGGTGAACCCGTACCTCGCGATGGAGACCTGCGAGCAGCTGGTCCGCAGCGGCATGATCTCGGACCTCTCGCCCGAGAAGGCCGTCAAGAACGTGATCAAGGCGCTCGGCAAGGGCGTGCTCAAGATCATGTCCAAGATGGGCATCTCGACCGTGTCCAGCTACGCCGGCGCGCAGACCTTCGAGGCCGTCGGCCTCAGCCAGGTCTTCGTCGACCAGTACTTCACCGGCACCGCCTCCAAGCTCGGCGGCATCGGGATCGAGGTCGTCGCCGAGGAGAACGCCGCGCGCCACCGCGCCGCGTACCCCGAGGACGGCGCGGTCGTCGCGCACGAGCGCCTCGCGGTCGGCGGCGAGTACCAGTGGCGCCGCGACGGCGCGCCGCACCTCTTCAACCCGGACACCGTCTTCCGGCTGCAGCACTCCACGCGGAACCGCCGCTACGACGTCTTCCGCGAGTACACCAAGATGGTCGACGACCAGGCGCTGTCGCTGATGACCCTGCGCGGCATGTTCACCCTCGACACGGAGGGCCGCACGCCCGTCCCGATCGACGAGGTCGAGCCGGTCGAGTCGATCGTCAAGCGCTTCTCCACCGGGGCGATGAGCTACGGCTCCATCTCGCCGGAGGCGCACGAGACGCTCGCCATCGCGATGAACCGCCTCGGCGCCAAGTCGAACACCGGCGAGGGGGGCGAGGACACCGAGCGACTGCTCGACCCCGAGCGCCGCTCCGCGATCAAGCAGGTCGCCTCGGGCCGCTTCGGCGTCACGAGCATGTACCTCACCCACGCCGACGACATCCAGATCAAGCTCGCCCAGGGCGCCAAGCCCGGCGAGGGCGGCCAGCTGCCGCCGACCAAGGTCTACCCGTGGATCGCGCGCACCCGGCACGCGACCGCGGGCGTCGGCCTGATCTCTCCGCCGCCGCACCACGACATCTACTCGATCGAGGACCTCAAGCAGCTGATCTTCGACCTCAAGCGGGCGAACCCGAAGGCGCGCATCCACGCGAAGCTCGTCAGCCAGTCGGGCATCGGCGCGGTCGCGGCCGGCACGGCCAAGGCCCTCGCCGACGTGATCCTCGTCTCGGGCCACGACGGCGGCACCGGCGCGAGCCCCGTCAACTCGCTCAAGCACGCGGGCACGCCGTGGGAGCTCGGCCTCGCCGAGACCCAGCAGACGCTGATGCTCAACGGCATGCGCGACCGCGTCGTGGTGCAGGTCGACGGCCAGATGAAGACCGGCCGCGACGTCGTCATCGGCGCCCTGCTCGGCGCCGAGGAGTTCGGCTTCGCCACCGCCCCGCTGATCGTCGAGGGCTGCATCATGATGCGCGTCTGCCACCTCGACACCTGCCCGGTGGGCGTCGCGACGCAGAACCCCGAGCTGCGCAAGCGCTTCAACGGCAAGCCCGAGTTCGTCGTCAACTTCTTCGAGTTCATCGCCCAGGAGGTGCGCGAGTACCTCGCCCAGCTCGGCTTCCGCTCGATCGACGAGATCGTCGGCCACCGCGAGCTGCTCGACGTCAACCGCGCCATCGAGCACTGGAAGGCGAGCGGGCTCGACCTGACGCCGATCCTGGTCGGCCCGGTCTTCCGCGCCGAGGAGCCGCGCCGCCACGGCCGCGCGCAGGAGCACGAGCTGGAGAAGCACTTCGACAACGAGCTGATCCGCCTCGCCGCGAACGTCCTCGACCACCGCGGCACCGTGGTGATCGACCGTGAGATCAAGAACACCGAGCGCGCCGTCGGCACGATGCTCGGCCACGAGGTGACCGTCCGCTACGGCGAGAACGGGCTGCCGGCCGACTCCATCACCGTGAACCTGCGCGGCTCGGCCGGGCAGTCGCTCGGCGCGTTCCTGCCCGCGGGCATCACGCTGCGCCTCGAGGGCGACTCGAACGACTACGTCGGCAAGGGCCTCTCCGGCGGTCAGATCGTGGTGCGGCCCGACCGCCGCAGCACCTTCGACGCGTCGGCGAACGTCATCGCCGGCAACGTCATCGGCTACGGCGCGACCCAGGGCACGATGTTCATCCGCGGAATGGTCGGCGAGCGCTTCCTGGTCCGCAACTCCGGCGCCACGGCGGTCGTCGAGGGCGTAGGCGACCACGCGCTCGAGTACATGACCGGCGGGCTCGCCGTCATCCTCGGCGCGACCGGCCGCAACCTCGGCGCGGGCATGTCCGGCGGCACCGCCTACATCCACGACCTGAGCCGCGAGCTCGTCAACCGCGACGCGATCGCCACCGGCGAGCTGACGCTCTCCGAGCTCGGCAGCGCCGACGTGGAGATCCTGCGCGACCTGCTCGAGCGGCACGTGGCCGAAACCGAGTCGACCCTGGCCCAGGGGATGCTCGACGATTTCGACGGAACCGTCTCGCGTTTCGTCAAGGTACTGCCCCGCGACTTCGCCGCGGTGCTCGCGACGCGAGCATCCGCCGTCGAAGAGGGGCTCGACCCCGACGGCGACGTCGTCTGGGGACGGATTCTGGAGGTGACCGGTGGCTGATCCCAAGGGATTCCTGAAGGTGCAGGACCGGGAGCTGCCCAAGCGGCGCCCGGTGTCCGTGCGGCTGATGGACTGGAAAGAGGTGTACGAGCAGGGCGACACCGCCGTGTTGCGCCGGCAGGCCGGCCGCTGCATGGACTGCGGCATCCCGTTCTGCCACAAGGGCTGCCCGCTCGGGAACCTGATCCCCGAGTGGAACGACCTGATGTGGCGCGGCGAGGGCCGTCAGGCGATCGAGCGCCTGCACGCGACCAACAACTTCCCGGAGTTCACCGGCCGTCTGTGCCCGGCGCCCTGCGAGTCGTCCTGCGTGCTCGGGATCAACCAGCCCGCGGTCACGATCAAGCAGATCGAGGTCTCGATCATCGATCAGGCCTTCGGCAACGACTGGGTGCAGCCGCACCCGCCGGAGCGCCTGACCGGCAAGACGGTCGCCGTCGTCGGCTCCGGCCCCGCCGGTCTCGCCGCCGCGCAGCAGCTCACGCGCGCCGGGCACACCGTCGCGGTCTACGAGCGCGACGACCGCATCGGCGGCCTCCTGCGCTACGGCATCCCCGACTTCAAGATGGAGAAGAAGCACCTCGAGCTGCGCCTGAACCAGATGAAGGCCGAGGGCACCCGCTTCCGCGCCGGCGTCGACATCGGCACGGACATCACCTGGGACGACCTGCGCGCGCGCTACGACGCCGTCGTGGTCGCCACCGGCGCGATGGTCCCGCGCGATCTGCCGATCCCCGGCCGCGACCTGGCCGGCGTGCACTTCGCCATGGAGTACCTGGTGCAGTCGAACCACGCCATCGCCGGCGACCGCGTCTTCGAGCAGATCTCGGCCGAGGGCAAGCACGTCGTCGTCCTCGGCGGCGGCGACACCGGAGCCGACTGCATCGGCACCGCGCACCGCCAGAAGGCGGCCTCGGTCACCAACCTCGCGATCGGCACGCAGCCCCCGTCGCAGCGTCCGGACAGCCAGCCCTGGCCGATGGACCCGACCGTCTTCGAGGTCGCCAGCGCCCACGAGGAGGGCGGGGAGCGCGTCTACCTCGCCTCCACCGTCGAGTTCCTCGCGAACGAGGTCGGCGAGGTCCGCGCCGTGCGCGTGGCCGAGACCGAGTACCTCGACGGACGCCGCGTGCCCAAGGCGGGCACCGAGCGCGAGATCCCGGCCGACCTGGTCCTCCTGGCCCTGGGCTTCACCGGCCCGGAGTCGGAGCACCTCGCCGGCCAGCTCGAGGTCCCCTTCACGGACCGCGGCAACGTGGTCCGCGGCGACCGCTTCGAGACCAGCGTCCCGGGCGTCTTCGTCGCCGGGGACGCCGGCCGCGGCCAGTCGCTGATCGTCTGGGCGATCGCCGAGGGCCGCTCCGTCGCGGCCGAGATCGACCGCTACCTCGAAGGCACCACCCAGCTGCCCGCGCCCGTCGGGCCCAACGACCGGGGCTTCACGCTCTAGTCCCACGGACGCGATAGTCTTCGCGCGCCAGCTTCACAGCTCACCCTCCCCGCTATCGACGCGCCCTCGGGCGCAGAACAACGGAGCACCCCCTCAATGAGACGAGCGAAAATCGTCGCCACCCTCGGCCCGGCAACGTCGTCGTACGAGACCATTCGTGCGATCATCGACGCCGGCGTGGACGTGGCCCGCATGAACCTCAGCCACGGCAGCTACGACGTGCACGAGGGCATCTACCGCCTCGTGCGCAAGGCCGCCGAGGACTCCGGTCGCGCCGTCGCGATCATGGTCGACCTGCAGGGTCCCAAGATCCGCCTCGGCAAGTTCGAGGGCGGTCCGTACCCCCTCGCCGAGGGCGACGTCTTCACGATCACCACCGAGGACGTCCTCGGCACCAAGGAGCTCTCGGGCACCACGTTCAAGGGCCTGCCCGACGACGTGAACCCGGGCGACATGCTCCTGATCGACGACGGCAAGGTCGCGGTCCGCGTCACCGCCGTCGAGGGTCCCCGCGTCATCACCGAGTGCGTCGTCCCCGGCAACATCTCGAACAACAAGGGCATCAACCTGCCCGGCGTCGCGGTCAACGTGCCCGCGCTGTCGCAGAAGGACGAGGACGACCTCCGCTGGGCGATCCGCCTCGGCGCGGACATCATCGCGCTCTCCTTCGTGCGCAACGCCAGCGACATCGTGCGCGTGCACGAGATCATGGCGGAGGAGGGCCGCAAGGCTCCCGTCATCGCCAAGATCGAGAAGCCGCAGGCGGTCGACAACCTGCAGGAGATCATCGACGTCTTCGACGGCATCATGGTCGCCCGCGGCGACCTCGGCGTCGAGCTGCCCCTCGAGGCCGTGCCGATCGTGCAGAAGCACGCCGTCGAGCTCGCCCGCCGCTGGGCCAAGCCCGTCATCGTCGCCACCCAGATGCTCGAGTCGATGATCGAGAGCCCGCGCCCCACCCGCGCCGAGGCCTCCGACGTCGCCAACGCCATCCTCGACGGAGCCGACGCGGTCATGCTCTCCGGCGAGACGAGCGTCGGCGCCTGGCCGGTCGTCACCGTCCAGACCATGGCCCGCATCGTCGAGTCGACCGAGGAGCACGGGCTCGAGCGGATCCCCCCGCTCGGCAGCAAGCCGCGCACCCAGGGCGGCTCCGTCACCCTCGCCGCCGCCGAGGTCGCCGAGTTCGTCGAGGCCAAGTTCCTCTGCGTCTTCACCGAGTCCGGCGACTCCGTCCGCCGCATGACGCGCCTGCGCCACGGCATCCCGATCATCGGCTTCACCCCCGAGCCCTCGGTCCGCCGCCGCATGGCGCTCAACTGGGGCGTCCAGTCCTACGTCACGCCCCGCGTGAACCACACGGACGCCATGTTCGCCCAGGTCGACGCCGTCCTCCTCCGCGAGAACCTCGCGAAGGCCGGCGACACCGTCGTCGTCGTCTCCGGGTCGCCCCCCGGACGCGCCGGCACCACCAACGACATGCGCGTGCACGTCGTCGGCTCCTCCAGCTCCTCCGAGCCGGTGGAGAACTGGGACCACTGAGTCTCTGCAGAAGGGCCCGGTCGCTGTCGCGACCGGGCCCTTCTGCGACGGACTCCTCGTTCCTCGTCGTCCGTCGGCGGTCGGCTTCTCGGCGGGTTGGGCTGGCAAGGGCCGGTCGCGTTCCGGGTACGACGATCCGCTGGCACGCGGATCGCCGGTGACCCTGCGGAGCGGCGGCCGGTCTGCAGGGGTGGCGACCCCTCCGGGGCGCCACGCTCCGGAGCGGGGGTGGGTGCTTCCGCTCCTGCTGATCGAGCAGCCGCGCAGCGGCCCCAGCACGCTGGTCGAGTAGCCCCGCAGCGGCCCAGCATGCTGGTCGAGTAGCCCCGCAGGGGCCCCAGCATGCTGGTCGAGTAGCCCCGCAGGGGCGTATCGAGACCCACCACCGCATGCACGTCGGTCTCTTCCCCGCCCTGCGATGGCGCCGAAGGCGCCCCCTCCGCTCGATACGCCCGCTCCGCGGGCTACTCGATCGGCATGCACGCGCCCAACGCTGCGGTGCCGATCCTCGGGGGCGTCGCCGCCGTCCAAGGGCGGCTGCGGGCCGCGCTAGCGTGGGGGCATGCGACTCGGCGTGCTCGACATCGGCTCCAACACGGTCCATCTGCTGCTCGTCGACGCGCACCCCGGGGCGCGGCCCGTGCCGTACCGGTCGCACAAGCGCAGCCTCGCGCTGGTCGCCTACCTCGACGCCGCGGGCGACATCACGGAGGAGGGGCAGCGCGAGCTGATCTCCTTCGTCGCGGAGGCGCACGAGGTCGCCCGCCGCCACCGCGCGGAGGACCTGCTCGCCTTCGCCACCTCCGCGATCCGCGAGGCAGGCAATGGCGCCGCGGTGCTCGAGCGCGTCCGCACCGAGACCGGCGTGCACCTCCAGGAGCTCGGCGGCGAGGCCGAGGCGTCCGCGACCTTCCTCGCCGTGCGCCGCTGGTTCGGCTGGGGCGCCGGCTCGATCCTCGACCTCGACGTCGGCGGCGGCTCCTTCGAGCTGTCGATGGGCGTCGACGAGGTGCCCGAGCTCGCCGTCTCGGTGCCGCTCGGTGCCGGCCGCGTCACCCGCGACCTCCTCGACGGCGACCCCGCCTCCGCGACGAGTGTCAAGGCCGCCCGCCGGCACGCCCGCGAGGTGCTCGCCGAGCCCGTCCGCGCCTTCCTCGCCCTCGGCACGCCCGACCTCGTCGCGGGCACCTCGAAGACCTTCCGCTCGCTGGCCCGGATCGCCGGCGCCGCTCCCAGCGCCGCCGGCCCGCTCGCCCGCCGCGAGCTGCACCTCGTCGACCTGCGGCTGTGGTCCTCCCGCCTCGCCGCGATCAGCGCGGCCGACCGCTCGGCGCTGCCCGGCGTCTCCACGCTCCGCGCCCCGCAGCTGCTGGCCGGTGCGCTCGTCGCCGAGGCGGCCATGGAGGCGCTGCACGTCGAGACGCTCGTGATCTGCCCGTGGGCGACCCGCGAGGGCCTGATCATCCGCCGCTTCGAGCTCCTCGACGCGCAGCTGCAGCGCGAGGAGCCTCAGCTGAGCGTGATGCTGTAGGAGAAGGCGCGCTGCTCGCCCGGGGCGAGCACGAACTGCCGCGGCTTGTCGACGATGTCGCCGTCCCAGCCCTCCGGCGTCGGCACGCTCCGCCACGGCTCGATGCAGACGAACGGCGCGCCGACCGGCTTCCAGACTCCGACGACGTCGAAGTCGCCGGTGTCGACCGCGATCGAGCGCGCGCCGTCGGCCTCGAGCGTCAGCGTGCGCCGGCGCGGCTCGTCGAAGATCAGCACGCCCTCCTCGAAGTGCGCGTCGTCCACCGTGAGCACGCCGTCCTCGAGCGGTGCTGGGTGGCGCTCGGCGACGAGGAGGTTCTCGGGAGCGCGGCGGAAGCCCTCCGGCTCGGGCTGCGCGAAGCGGATCCGGTGCTCACCGGTGGCCCCGGGAAGCGGCAGAGCGAACGCCGGGTGGTTGCCGACCGAGGCGCCGAGCGGCTCCGTGCCGCGGTTCTCGACGGTCTGCGTGATCCGCAGCGTCGATCCGGTCACCGCATAGGCGATCAGCAGCGACCAGTCGAAGGGGAACACCGCGCGGGTCGCGTCGTCGCTGCGCAGCCGGAAGACGGCCTCGTCGCCGCCGACGCCGGCCAGCTCGAAGACGCGGTCGCGCGCGAAGCCGTGCTGGCCCATCGGGTGGTCGCGGCCGTCGTGGTGCAGGGTGTCGCCCGGCAGCCGCCCGATGATCGGGAAGAGCACGGGAGCGTGCCGGCGCCACTCGGGGCCGGCCTGCCAGAGGTACTCGCGGTTCTCGGTGTCGCGGAGGGAGGTCATCTCGGCGCCCGCGGTCGTCAGCGCCACGCGGAGCTCGTCGCTGCCGATCGCGAGGACGGTGGGCTCGGGGGAGTCGTTGCTGCTCATCCTCCGATTCTGCCGCTGACCCGGGCCGGCGCGGGGACCGGCGCCGCACCGACCGCGGATCGGTGTCGGACCGGCGTGACAGCATGGGGCGATGCCTCCCGAGAAGTCCGCCGCCTCCTGGCGCGCCCGCGTGGGCGAGCTCAGCGGCGGCGACCCTGGAGAGCCGACTCCGACCCTCACGCCGATCGGCCTGCAGTTCGAGCTGCGCCGCCTCGTCCGGCGCGCCGACGACCCGTGGCGCGCGCCGACGAGCGAGCGCGTCACCGCGGCGACCTACGACCCCGCCGAGCGCGACGACCACCGCCTCGCCACCCGCCCGGTCGTGCCGGGCCGCGGCGGCGCCTGGAACCGCTCGACTCTCACCTGGAAGTCGCTGAACTTCCAGACCCACCGGCTCTCGCTCGATCCGGCGCATCAGCGCTGGTTCGCCGAGTTCGCGGCGCTGCACCGGGCGACCCGCACTGTGCATCTCGGCCAGGACCCGGACTGGATCCACCTCGACGACTACGAGAGCCCCCTGCTCTGGCGGCTGCTCGAGCAGGCGGAGGGCCTGCGCATCCCGCTGCTGACCACCGGCACGGGTGCTCTCGCGCGCTCCGCCTCGGCGCACGTCGCCCTGGTCGCGTCCGAGCTGGCGGGCGCCCTGGAGCTCACCCCCGTCCTCCGGCTCGACGTCGGCGAGCGCCCGCTCGAGGCCGCCAGGCCCATCGCTCGACACGGCGTCTACCTGGTGGAGTCCGGCGACCCGACCGCGCTGCTGCTCGCGCCGACCCCGCAGCCGCTCGACGACGAGGAGCTGCGGCTGCTCCGCCATCCCGAGCCGACGAGCGTCCCGGCGGAGGACGTCGGCGAGTTCCTGGCGGAGCACCTGCCGACCCTGCGAGGCCGCGTCGCCGTGCGGGGCGCGGACGCCGGCTTGGAGCTCGACGAGCCCGAGCCGCCGCGGCTGGTCTGCACGGTCTCGTTCGAGCCGCGCCGCGTCGTCCGGGTCGGCTTCCACTGGCGGCGGAGCGCCGACCGGGCGCGCGAGCTCGACGGAGCCGGCGACGACGCGTTCGAGGACTCGATCCTCCGCCGTGCCCGGACCGTCCTGGCCGCCGCGCAGTCGGACGTGGTCCCCGACGTCGACCGGCCCGCGGTCCTGCGCGGCGCGGCGGCGGCGGTCTTCGTCGTCGAGCAGCTGCCGCTCCTCGAGGGCGTCGGCGGCGTGCGGATCGAGCGCGAGGGGAAGCAGCCCGACTACCGTCTGCTGAACGGACCGCTCACGCTCACGCTGACCGCGGCCGACACCGAGAGCGCCGACTGGTTCGACCTCGGCGTCGTCGTCACGATCGGCGACGCGAGCGTCCCCTTCGGCCCGCTGTTCCGCGCGCTCGCGAACGGCGGCGACCGGATCCGGCTCGTCGACCACTCCTACCTCTCGCTCGCGCATCCCGGCCTCGACCGGCTCCGCGAGCTGCTGCAGCGCGCCGACGAGCTGGAGGAGTGGGAGACCGGCCCGCGGATCGGCCGGCACCAGACCGCGCTCTGGGAGGAGCTGGACGAGCTCGCCGACGCGAGCACCGCCTCCGACGCCTGGAAGGACGTGCTCGAGAACGCTCTGGCGGCCGGAGCGCCGGTCGACGTCGAGCCGCCGGCCGGCCTCTCGGGCGAGCTGCGCTCGTATCAGCGCGAGGGCTACTCCTGGCTCGTGCACCGCCGCCGGCACGGTCTCGGCGGGATCCTCGCCGACGACATGGGGCTGGGCAAGACGCTGCAGACCCTCGCGATGATGCTGCAGGCGGTGGAGGAGGCGCGCGCCGCCGGAGTCCGCGCGGCGCCGTTCCTCGTGGTCGCGCCGACCTCGGTGCTGCCCGGCTGGCTCTCGGAGGCGGCCCGATTCGCCCCGTCGCTCCGGGTCGCGGCGGTGACCAGCACCCGGGACGGGCGCGGCGACACCCTCGCCGCCCGTCCCGGCGATCTCGACGTCGTGGTCACCAGCTACGCGGTGCTCCGCCTGGCCGGCGAGCAGTGGGCCGAGCGGGAGTGGTCGGCGCTCGTCCTCGACGAGGCGCAGTTCGTGAAGAACCCGTCCTCGCAGGCGCACCGGGCCGCCCGCGGCGTCGGCGCGCCGATCACCCTCGCGCTCACCGGCACGCCGCTCGAGAACTCGCTCGACGAGCTGTGGGCGGTCCTCGCGCTGACCGCGCCCGGTCTCCTGCCGTCGCTCCGCCGCTTCCGCGAGGAGTTCACCCGCCCGATCCTGCACGCGGACGAGCCGGTCGGCATCGTCTCGCCGGACCTGTCGGCGGGGCGCACGGTCTCGCACTCCGAGGGTGCGCGGCGGCGCCTCGACCGGCTGCGCCGACGGATCCGCCCGTTCCTGCTGCGCCGGACGAAGGAGGCGGTGGCGCCCGAGCTGCCCGAGAAGCAGGAGCAGACCCTCGAGGTCACCCTCGCCCCGAGTCACCGCGTGCTCTACGACGGCTACCTGCAGCGCGAGCGGCGGAAGCTCCTCGGGCTGGTCGACGACCTCGACCGCCAGCGCTTCACCGTGTTCCGCTCGCTCACGCTGCTCCGGCTGCTCGCCCTCGACGCCTCGCTGGTCGATCCCGCGTACCGGCACGTGCCCTCGGCCAAGCTCGACGCGCTGATCGAGCAGCTCGACGACGTGCTGGCCGAGGGGCGCCGGGCGCTCGTCTTCAGCACCTTCACCTCGTACCTCGAGCGGGCGGCCGAGCGGCTGCGGCGGCGGGGGATCCCGTTCGTGCAGCTCGACGGCTCCACCCGCGATCGGGGTGCGGTGATCGAGGAGTTCCGCTCCGGAGCCGCGCCGGTGTTCCTGATCAGCCTGAAGGCGGGCGGGACCGGGCTCACGCTGACCGAGGCCGACCACGTCTTCATCCTCGACCCCTGGTGGAATCCGGCAGCCGAGGCCCAGGCGGTGGACCGCGCGCACCGGATCGGCCAGGAGCGCCGGGTCAACGTCTACCGGCTGGTGGCGAAGGACACGATCGAGGAGAAGATCGTCCGGCTGAAGGAGCGGAAGGCTCGGCTGAGCACCGCCGTGCTCGACGAGGGCGAGCTGTTCGCGCAGGCGCTCACCGCCGACGACCTGCGGGAGCTGCTGGGGGAGTGAGGCGGGCCGGCACCTCCTGGCGTCATCCGAGGACCTCGGACGACCCCAGCGGCCCGGGCGCCTCATGCGCTGTAGCACCCCTGGCGGAGTGAGGGAAGAGACGGTCGCACCCAGGATCCGAGCGCAGACTCGATGGATGAGTCGACGCCGTCCCCGCCCCCGCCCCGACTGGGTCGCCGCCCTCGAGACGGGCGACGACGCGGGCCTCTTCGGCCCCGGCAGCGCCGTCTGGGCCGTGAACGGCGCGATGCCGACGATGGTCGCCGGCGTCCGCGCGCTGCTGATGCAGACGCTGCACGCGGGCGCGATGGCCGGCGTGCACGACCACTCCCGCTACCGCGAGGACCCGATGGGCCGCCTCGACAACACCGTGCGCTGGGTGCTCACCACCAGCTTCGGCGACACCGCCACCACCTCCGGAGCCGCCCGCTGGGTGACCGGCGTGCACGAGCGGATCGTCGGCACCTACCAGGACGCCGCCGACGTCGAGCGGCACTACTCGGCCCAGGATCCGCGGCTGCTGCTGTGGGTGCACGACGCCTTCACCGACGCCTTCCTCGGCGCGCACCAGCTGTGGGGCGGCCCGATCCCGGGCGGCGCCGACGCCTACGTCCGCGAGTGGGCCGCATCGGGCCGCCTGCTCGGGGTCGAGAACCCGCCCGAGAGCGTCGCCGAGCTGCGCGAGCAGCTGGCCGGGTTCGCGGGCGAGCTGCGTCCCGACGAGCGCGTGCACGAGGCGGTCGAGTTCCTCCGGACGGTGAAGCTCCCCGGGGAGGCCGGCGTGATCTACCCGCTGCTCTTCGCCGGTGCCACCGCCTCCCTGTCGCCCGAGGTGCGCCGCCTCCTCGGCCTCCGCCGCCCGTGGTGGCCCGCGATCACCGCGACCCGCCTGCTGATGCGCTCCCTCGAGTTCTACCTCGGCCGCGTCTCGCCCAGCGAGCGCGCCGCGCGCACCCGCCTCGGCCGCCTCGCCGCGACCCGCACCGCCGCGAGCTGACCGCGGTCTCGGACTCCGCCGTTCTGCCGCGGCCCATTCCGCGCACCTCCGGCTCGCGGAATCGCTCCCGGCACGCCGGAACCGCTCGTTCCCGCGTGCCGAAGCCGGTTTCGCGAGGCGGAGGTGGCGCGCGGAGCAGCCGACTGCCCGTTCGGCTCGCAGAATGACGTCCGGCACGTCGGATCGGCTCGTTCCCTCGTGCCGAAGCCGGTTTCGCGAGCCGGAGGTGGTGCGGCGAGTGGCCGCGTACCCGTTCGGCTCGCGGAATCACGTCCGGCACGTCGGACCAGCTCGTTCCCGCGTGCCGAAGCCGGTTTCGCGAGCCGGAGGTGGCCCGGAGAGCGGCCGGGCGCACGTCCGGCTCGCCGAATCACGTCCGGCTCGCCGAATCACGTCCGGCACGTCGGAACTGCTCGATTCTGCGTGCCCACGCCGGTTCCGAGTGCCGAAGGTGATGGCGCGAGCAGCCGCTCACGCCTCCGGCACGCAGAAACGCGTCGGGCACGTCGGATCCACCGGATCCCGCGTGCCGAACCGCTTCTCGCGAGCCGGAGCCGACCGCCGCACCAGTTCTCCGGGCTTTCCGAACACCTGTCCGGGAAGTGGTAGACTGCCGGAGATGTCTTCCGCTCGAGCCGCCTCTCCGCACGGAGTGGAGGCACCCGTCACCGCGGGGTCCGCGTCGGCCGATCCGCGCACGCGCCGCACCCGCCGCCGGGTCTTCGACGCGGTCGAGCGGCTCGTCATGCAGACCGACGGCGGCCGTGCCGAGGGCATCGCGGTCAGCGACATCGTCCGCGAGGCGGGCATCAGCCGCAGCTCGTTCTACTCGCACTTCGAGGACGCGGCGGCCGTCGCCTCCGCCCTCCTCCGCGAGGACCTCGTCGTCGCGGACGTCGCCGCTCCCGACCCCGCGGACCGCACCGGCGCCCGCGCGCTCCGACGCGGCTACGTCCGTCTCGTCGACCGACTCGTCGACCGGCACGCCTTCCACGCCCGGCTCCGCGCCCGCGCCTCGGCCCGGGTCGCCTCGGACGACGCCGTGCTCGACACCGTGCTCGCTCTGCACCGCGAGGTGCTCGCCCGCGTCGACGCCCCCGCCGGCGTCGATCCCGAGCTGACGGCGACCTTCGCGGCCGGCGGCGTGCTCGCCGTGGTCGGCGCCTGGCTCGCCGGCGGCCTCGACGGCACCGACGAGGAGCTCGTCGAGCAGCTCGTCGCACTCCTCCCGCCCTGGCTGGCCGACGCGCCGCTGCGGGCCCCGGACTCCTCCTCCCTCCCACCACGCCCCACGATGAAAGGCACGACATGATGACATTCGAGGTCGGCGAGACCCTGGTCTACCCGCACCACGGAGCGGTGACGATCACCGGGCTCGAGAAGCGCTCGGTCAAGGGCGTCGAGAAGACGTTCATGACGATGAACGTGCACACCAGCGAGCTCACGATCACCCTGCCCGTCGAGAACGCCGAGCTCGTGGGGGTCCGCGAGATCATCGACGACGCCGGCGTGCAGGCCGTCTACGACGTGCTCCGCAGCGACGTGGCCGAGGAGGCCAGCAACTGGTCGCGCCGGTTCAAGGCCAACCAGGAGAAGATGGCGAGCGGCAGCGTCTACCGCGTCAGCGAGGTCGTCCGCGACCTGTGGCGCCGCGAGCAGGCCGGCGGAGTCTCGGCCGGCGAGAAGCGCATGCTGCTGAAGGCCCGCCAGATCCTGGTCTCGGAGCTCTCGCTCGCGCTGAAGGCCACCGACGAGGAGGCCTCCGCGAAGCTCGACGAGGTCCTCGCCTCGGCGATCTGATCCGCCCCGACGGCGCGTCCACCCTCCGGGGCGGGCGCGCCGTCGGCGTCTCCGCGCCCCGGCTCGCCCCCGTCGTCAGCCGTCCTAGGCTGGTGGAGTCGGCCGGACGCGGTCGCGTGCAGGGGAGCGGACGGGAGCGCGGGTCGATGACGGCATCGGACGAGGCGACGAGCGCCGCCGCCGCGCTGCAGGAGCTGCTCGCACAGACCGTCGTCGAGCTCGAGCTCCGCGGTGTGCCCGATCAGGCCCTCGCCGAGCTCCGCCGGCCGCGCGCGATCCTCGGCTTCCGCCGCGCGCCCGTGATGGCCCCGGTCACCCGGGCCTGGCGACTCGGCGTCCTGCTGCTCGGGCACGACGGCGACGTCTTCGCGACCGGCTCGGTCACCCGCTCCGTCGCACCGCTGCACGCCAACAACCAGTCGGAGTCGCAGGAGGCGCGTCGGGAGATCCGCAAGGCAGCCTTCGACGGGCCCTTCCAGGAGGGCGAGATCGTCAACCACGGCTGGCGCCGCCTGGCGATCGACGCCGACAGCCTCGCCGACGGTCAGGAGCCGCTGTCGCTCCGGGGCGACCGGGTGGTGGTCCGCTGGGCACCCGGCCTGGGCGAGCAGGGCCTCATGCCGCTCGAGCGCTACCTCGCCGACCGGCTCGATCTGCTCGACGGGGCGTAGGAGCCGACCGCCCCGGCCGGCTCCGCCGCGTCACTCCGCCGCGTCACTCCGAGTCCGCAGCGTCACTCCTCTTCGGCGACCGGGTGGAACCAGGGCGGGTAGACCGCGACGCGGGGAGAGGCCCCGCTGTTCTCGAACATCGCCTTGACCTTGTTCTTCATGGTGACCGACGGCACGCCGACGACGGCGATCTCCTCGATCGGGAAGCGGTCCGGCACGAGCGCCTCGGCGCTGCGCAGCGCCGGCTCGTCGACGAGGAGCCGCGCGAAGGTGCGCACGAGGGCGTCGCCCTCGGTGAAGCGGGTGAGCACGTGGGACGCGTCGCCGTCGCTCAGCACGGGGGCGGAGGACAGCGAGCCGACCAGGACGACGAACTGCGACGCCGTGGTGGTGTGCGCGCGGGGCGACCAGTGCGGCAGCACGCGGTCGCCGCGGAGGTCGGCCCAGAGGGCGGCGTCGGGGGAGAGGAAGAACGGGACGTAGCCGGCCACGCTGACGCCGTCCTTGACCTGGACCGCGCGGCGGTGCTCGCGGGTGGTCTCGGCGCTGACGTCGACCGCGGGGCGGCCCTCGAGGTTCTGGTCGGCCAGGACGGCGCCGGCGGCGACGATCGCCTCGAGGTTGTCGAGGTGGGTCACGTGGTAGATGCGCTGCGCGGTGATGTCCACCTGCGGGAGCGGCTTCTCGCGGGCGGTGCCGCGGGCGGCGGCGCGAGCGGTGGCCGCGCGGGACGTGCCGGGCACGCGCACCGGAGCCCGGGTGCGGCCCTGCGGCTCGGGGAGCTTGGCGGGGGAGCAGACGTCGCAGAGAGCGATGTCCAGACCGTGGATGCATTCTTCGGGCACGCGTGTAATCCTTCTGCGCGCGGTCTCGGGATTCCGGCGCAAGGTCGACGTTACGCGACCGCGGCGACCCCGTGCCGTCCCGGCGGTGATCCGCGGACCTCCGACGTGCCCGGCCGCGCATCGCCTGGGAGCGGGAGAGGCGCCGCTGTCGGCCCGCGTAGCGTGGGCCGGATGAAGCGCACACCCCCCGCCGAGGGACAGGAATCCGTCTGGGACTACCCGCGACCGCCCAGGGTCGAGCCGACCTCCGAGCACGTCGTGGTCCGGCTCGGCGGCGTCGTCGTCGCCGACACCCGCGAGGCGTTCCGCGTCCTCGAGACCAGCCACCCGCCCGTCTACTACCTGCCGCGCAGCGCGTTCGCCGACGGCGCGCTCGAGCCCGCCCCCGGTCGCAGCATCTGCGAGTTCAAGGGCGCGGCCTCCTACCTGACGGTCCGCGGCGGCGCGGCGGTCGCCGAGGCGGCCGGCTGGATCTACCCCGAGCCGATGCCGGGCTTCGAGCAGCTCGTCGACACGGTCGCGCTCTACCCGGGGCGGATGGACTCCTGCACCGTCGACGGGGAGACCGTGCAGCCGCAGCCGGGCGACTTCTACGGCGGCTGGATCACCTCCCGCGTGGTCGGTCCGTTCAAGGGCGCGCCCGGGACGATGTTCTGGTGACGCTCCGGCGGCTCCGGCGTAACGCCGGGTAACCCCCCGACGCGCCGCCCGCCTCCTCTGCCACGGTGGTGCCCACTGCCGGAGGGCGGGCACGAGGGAGGCGGATCATGGCACGGCACGGGCACGCGAGCGAGGATGGCTGGGGCTTCTCGACCCGGCAGCTGCACGCCGGAGCGGTCGAGGACGCGCTGCACGCGCGGCGCACTCCGATCTACCTCACGGCCGGCTTCAGCTTCGACTCCTTCGACGAAGCGCGCGATCGCTTCGCAGGCGCGGACGGCTACACCTACACCCGGGTCGGCAACCCGACCACCGACGCCGTCGAGCGCCGCCTCGCCGCCCTCGAGGGCGGCGTCGAGGCGCTCCTGGTCGGCAGCGGTCAGGCGGCCGTCTCGGTCGCCCTGCTGTCCCTCGCCTCCGCCGGAGACCACGTGGTCGCCGCCGCGAGCCTCTACGAGGGCACCCGCAACCTCCTGCTGGAGAACCTCGCCCGCCTCGGCGTCGGCGCCACGTTCGTCGAGGACGCCGACGACCCGCTCGCCTGGGCCGCCGCGATCACTCCGCGCACCCGCGCCGTCCTGATCGAGTCGATCCCCAACCCGCGCAACGACGTGGTGGACGTCCGGCTCGTCGCCGAGGTCGCGCACCGCGCCGGCGTCCCCGTCGTCGTCGACAACACCTTCGCGACCCCGTACCTCCTCCGCCCGCTGGAGCACGGCGCCGACATCGTCGTGCACTCGGCCAGCAAGTTCCTGGCCGGGCACGGCGCCGTCATCGCCGGGGTGATCGTGGACGGCGGCAGCTTCGACTGGCGCACGCCGCAGTACCCGCACCTCGCCGCGGCGATCGAGCGCGGCGGCGACCCCGAGCGGGCCTTCGCCGACTACGCCCGTCACGTGGTCGCCGGCCGGATGGGGCCGACCGTCTCACCGCTCACCGCCTTCCTGCTCGAGCAGGGGCTCGAGACGCTGTCGCTGCGGGTCCGCCACCAGTCGCGCAGCGCCCTGGCCGTCGCGCGCTGGCTGGAGGAGCGGCCCGAGGTCGCGAGCGTCGACTACAGCGGACTCGCCTCCAGCCCCTCACACGCGCTCGCCCGCCGCCTGCTGCCGCTCGGGCAGGGCTCGGTCTTCTCCTTCACTCTGCACGGCGGGGAGGAGGCGGCGCGCCGCTTCTCGGACGCGCTCGGCCTCTTCACCCGGATGACCCACCTCGGCGACGTCCGCTCGCTCGTGCTGCACCCGGCCTCGACCACGCACGTCGGCCGCACGGCCGAGCAGCTCGAGGCCGCGGGGATCGGCCCCGGTCTGCTGCGGCTCTCCATCGGCATCGAGGACGTCGAGGACCTCCTCGCCGACCTCGAGCTCGGGCTGCGCGCCTCGGCCGTCCGGCCGCTCGTGCTGGCGGAGGCGTCGTGAGCCGGCCGCAGCACTTCGCCTGGTTCCTCTCCCGCGGTTTCGGTCCGCAGGCCTGGGGTCAGCCCGGCTGGGAGTGGGACCACTCCTGGACGACGGCCGAGGTCTACCGGCGCAGCGCCCGCGAGCTCGAGCAGGCCGGCTTCGACCTCGTCATCATCGAGGACGCGCTCTCGCTCGGGAACGCGAGCACCCTCGACCTCCGCATCCGCCGCGCCTACGGCGGGCCCAAGCACGACCCGCTGCTGCTCGCGCCGTCGCTCTTCGAGGCGACGCAGCATCTCGGCGTCGCGCCGACCGTGAATCCGATGGCCTACAGCCCGTATCAGGCGGCGCGCCAGTTCGCCACGCTGCAGCACCTCAGCGGCGGCCGGCTCGGGCTCAACGTCGTCACCGATGTCGGCAGCAGCCGGCACTTCGGCCTCGAGCCGCTGCCCCACGACCGCGCCTACGACCGCGCGCACGAGTGGCTCGACTCGCTGCGCGAGCTCTGGCGCAGCTGGGACGACGGCGCGCTCATCCAGGACGAGGCGACCGGCCGCTTCGCCGACGGCGACCGGCTGCACGCCCTGCAGCACCGCGGGACGCACTACTCCTTCGACGGCCCGCTGAATGCGCTGCCGTTCGGCACCGGATCCTCCTCGGCCGCCGCCGGCCCGGGCGAGCCGGTCATCGTCTCGCCCGGCGGCTCGCCGCGCGGCATCGACTTCGCCGGCGCGCAGTCCGAGATCCAGCTGGCCCTCGCCTCGCTCGACACCGCGACGGTCCGCGCCTACCGAGAGCGGGCTCGCGCCGCGGCCGCCGCGCACGGCCGGAACCCCGACGACCTCACGATCCTCTTCGTCTTCAAGCCGATCATCGTGTCGAGCCGGGAGGAGGCGCAGCGCCTCGTCGACGCCTCCGCCCACCCCGACGACGCGGCGCTGCTCACCGCGGCGGCCGCCTGGTCGAGCGACCTCGAGACCGACCTGACCGCGCTCGACCTCGACCGTCCGATCGACCCGTCGGTCTTCGGCGAGCACGTCTCGCGCGGCAGCATCGCCGGCCTCTACGGCGGTGCCGACGAGGACGCCCCGCTGCGCGCCCTGCTCACCGCGAAGGCGCGGCTCGGCCTGATCGCCGACCGCGGCGGAGTGGTGGGCACCGCGGAGGAGGTCGCCGACTTCGTCCAGGAGCTCGGCGACGACGCGGACAACGACGGCTTCGCGTTCTCCGGCGACTTCCACCCGGTGACGTTGCACCGGATGCTCGACGAGCTGGTGCCGATCCTGCGCCGCCGCGGGATCCTGCGGCGGGAGTACCCCGGGGGCGGTCTGCGCGGGAGCCTCGCGGAGTTCTGAGCGGCTCGGCCCGGTCGGTTCTCGCTAGGAGTCCGCCGCCGGCTCGGCTATCAGGAGCGCACGGGCCGCCTCGAGGCCGGAGACCTCGAGCGCCCACTCCGGGCGGCGGAACGTCTCGGGCGTGACGCGGAACCGGATCTCCTCGACCGCCACTCCGTCGGCGCCGACCGTGCGCTGCATCCCGTTGGGCTCGTAGCCGAGCCCGGTCGACACCCGGATCGACGCCGTGTTCCACGCCAGCGCACTGCTCTCCGCCACCTCCGCACCGAGGTGGTCGAAGGCGAGCAGCAGGGCCGCCGCCCGCATCTCCCGGCCGAGACCGCGCCCCTGCGCCGCGCGCGTGAGCCACGAGCCGGAGGAGACGGTGCGCCGCGCCGCGAACTCGTCGGCGAGCAGGTCCTGGCAGCCGATCACCGCGCCGTCCTCGACGATCGCGAAGGCCACGCGCCAGGAGTCCGGCCGCGTCGCCGCACGGAGCGACCACTGGTAGCGGGCGAGATCGGCGGGCAGCTGCTCGGCGGGCGCCTCGGCCCAGGCCGCGGGGAACGGCGATCGGCCGGGCTCGTGGATCCCGGCGACGGCGGCCGCGGCGAGGGCCGGCAGATCGGCGTCGCGGACCGGGTGCAGCTCGAGGCGCGGCGTGCGCAGCACGAGGGAGAAGAGCGGCCAGGCCGCCGAGGAATCGTCCATCCGACGACGCTAGCGAAGTGGCGACGCGCGCGGGGCGCCTGCGGTACCGGTGGTGGGACTCGAACCCACAAGCCCTCTCGGACAGAGCATTTTGAGTGCCCCGCGTCTGCCATTCCGCCACACCGGCTCATCACGAGCCTGTCGAGAATACCGTAGGCTCTTCGGCGTGACAGACCAGGAAACTCCGCAGACCGCACCCCGTCGGGTCGTCGTCGCAGAGGACGAATCGCTCATCCGCATGGACATCGTGGAGATCCTCCGCGACAACGGCTTCGAGGTCGTCGGTGAGGCGGGCGACGGCGAGACGGCCGTGGCCCTCGCCACCGAGCTGCGCCCCGATCTGGTGATCATGGACGTGAAGATGCCCCAGCTCGACGGCATCTCCGCCGCCGAGCGCCTCTCGAAGGCGCACATCGCCCCCGTCGTCCTGCTGACCGCCTTCAGCCAGAAGGAGCTGGTCGAGCGCGCGAGCGAGGCCGGGGCGCTGGCCTACGTGGTCAAGCCGTTCACGCCGAACGACCTGCTGCCGGCGATCGAGATCGCCCTCTCCCGCTACGCCCAGATCCTCACCCTCGAGGCCGAGGTCGCCGACATGGTCGAGCGCTTCGAGACCCGCAAGCTCGTCGACCGGGCCAAGGGCCTGCTCAACGAGAAGATGGGCCTCTCCGAGCCCGAGGCGTTCCGCTGGATCCAGAAGGCGTCGATGGACCGCCGCCTCACCATGCACGACGTCGCGCAGGCGATCATCGAGCAGCTCAGCCCCAAGAAGTAGGGCGGCCGCGGCCCGAAGGCCGCGCCGTCACGGCCAGAGGCGGGTGCGCTCCCACGGGGAGCCGCCCGCCTCCGTCGTTCCCGCATCCGTCGTTCCAGCCTCCGTCGTTCCCGCAGCGTCCGTCGCGCTGTACAGCAGGCGGGTGTGGTCCTGCTCCGCCCTGGTCGAGCCCTGCCAGAACTCGATCCGCTCGGGCACCACGCGGTAGACGGCCCAGTCGCGGTCGAGCGTGGCGGGGGAGCAGGAGACGGCGACGCCGGTCTGCAGCGTCACCAGGTCGAAGTCCTCGGCGCGCTTCATCGGCTCGCTCTGCCGGCCGACCAGCAGCGCCGTGCGCGCGGCCTCTGAGCGGCGTTGGAAGTCCTTCTTCGACTCCTCGGCCGACGCCCGCTCGACGCGGCCCTCCACCCGGACCTGCCGGCCCTGCACCGGCCAGAAGAAGGTCAGCGCGGCGTGCGGATTGGCCGCCATCGCGCGCCCCTTGGGGCTGGAGGCGTGCGTCGAGAAGGCCCAGCCGGCGTCGTCGATGTCGCGCAGCACGAGCACGCGGGCCGAGACGGTCCCGTCGGCGTCCGCGGTCGACAGCGTCGCGCCGTGGGGGAGGAGCTGGCCGGCGTCCTTCGCCGCCTCCAGCCACTGCCCGAACAGCTCGATCGGGTCGGCCGGAGCCGCCTCCGCATCGAAGTCGGGCAGCCCGGAGGGCATGGACGGCAGGGAGCGCAGCAGATCGCGGAAGGTCACGCCCCGAGCCTAGGTCGCCCGCCCCACGATCGCGGGGGCTTGCGGACTAGTCCCGGCCTCCTCGTCCGGAGCGGCCGACCATCGACCTGCGCCGGCTCTGTCGCGTGACGACCGGCACAGGGCGACAGCGGTTGCACCCGGTCTGATCTCGTTGCTATCAATGCCATACCAGGATGGTCGCCGGGTCTCGCGGAGATGTTCCGCCTTCTCCGATGAAGACACCGAGGCATCCGGGTGGAGAGATCATCGTTCGAGTTCGACGAGGCCCAGCGACCGCAGGTGCAAGCTTTCTCGGGCGATGTCGACGCAATGGAGCGCACGATGAGAACACTGACAAGGCCTTCCTCCGTTCTTCTCACCGCTGTCGTCTTCGCGGCCGCCGCGCTCGGGAGCGCCCCTGCGGAGGCGAGTCCACGGTCGCTGTCGGAGTCGTCGGCGGCGAGTACCGCCGAGGACAGCAGGGATGCGCTGAACGCCCTGAACGAGCGCGACCTCCTGGCTTCCGGAGTGACGGGACCCGAGGCGGGCTTCGTCGCGGACGAGTCCGTGCCCTCAGACGAGGGGATCCACTCGGAAGGAGGGCGTGACCTCGCCTCCGAGGAACTCGACGATGTCGACGGACTGACGGTGTCCACACCGCAGGGGTCCCTCTCGCTGGCACCGGTGACGGAGTCGACCGGCGAGGAGGTGCAGCCCGGTGTCCTCCTCTACGAGGGCGAGCACGCCGACTACGTGCTCACCAGTTCCGAGAAGACCGCGGCCGCCGCCGGCTACGTGGTCGTCAAGGGAGCGGAGGCGCCGGAGGAGTACCGCTTCGCGGTCACCGCTGCAGGCGCTGACGCGCACCTCGAGCTCACGAGCAGTGGCGGCATCACCGTCTCCGACTCGCTCGGGAACGTCGTCAACACGATCGCGGAACCGTGGGCGGTCGACGCCGACGGTGCTCCTGTCGACACCTGGTACGAGATCGACGGCGCCGTCGTCGTCCAGCACGTGCAGCACGCGGGAGCCACCTATCCCGTCGTCGCGGATCCGAGTCTGGAATGCGATGCGGCCTTCTGCACGCTTCTCTACAGCCGGGCGGAGACACAGCGCATCGCTTCCGAATCGAGTTTCCCCGTCGGGGTGGCGACCGCCGCGTGCGGAACCGTCGGGTGGGCGTGCGGGCTCGGATTGGCAGCTGCGCTCGACACGGCCAACCGGGCGAACAATGAAGGGAAGTGCTTCGGGATCCGGCACTTCCACTACGTGGCAGTGGCGTTCTTCCCCGTCGTCGAGCCCTGCAAGGAATGAGCAGATGGCTCCGACTTCGACTCGCTTCTCGTCGCCGTGGGGCCCGCCCCGATCGAGAGCGGGGATCCTCGTTCTCGCAGTGGCGCTCGCTGTCCTCCTCGTCGTCGATCCGCCGTCCGGATCCTGGGGAGGTGCGGTGGAGGTGCCCTTCCCTCTCCTGCTCGTTCTCCTGGCTCTCGTTCCGCGGATGATTCCGCTCGTCGAGGGGTCGCGCCTCCTCGAGCGCTCCGCCCAGCGACCGACGCGCGCAGTGTTCGCCGCAGAGCTCGGCACTGCGTTGATCGGCTGGACGATGTCGGTCGTCGCCGGGTCGCCCGTGCCGTCCTTCGTCGCAGCCGGGCTCGTGCTCGTGCTCGGAGCGGCCTTCGCGCTCACGGCCTCGCGAGCGCTGAGCTGAACCTCGTCCGCGGGCCACGGGCCCGGGTCGCCCCTCGCGCTCGCGCGGACGGGGTCGGCGGCGCGGGCACGCCTCGCTGGAGCCCGTCGGCTATTGGCCGGCGGGCGGCCCGCGCCATTCAGCTCACGTCCGGCGACAAGGCGGTACGGCCGATGCGGGCCGCCGCTAGAACGGACGAGGCACGGGTGCAGGACCCGTCCTCAGACGGGGGAGTCTTTCGTTGCGCCCTGCGAACCGACCACGGCAGCCGATCCGGCGCGCGTCCCGGTCCCGGCTCGGGGTGCTGCTCGTCACGGCCACCGTCGTGCTCGAGCTCATGCTCGGCGCCTTCCTGCCGGAGCTGTGGCGGACACCGCCGCTGGTGCTCCTCCCACTCGTCGCCTCCCTCCTCGCGCTCCTGCCTCGCGCCTTCCCGGTCGTCGAGGACTCGTGGCTGCTGGAGCGCACGGCGGCGCGGCCGATGATCGTCGCGTGCTCCGCGGAGGTGGCGGTCGGTCTCGCGGGGGCGCTCCTGGCGGTCGCCGTGGACTCGCCCAAGCCCCTCGTCGCGGCGGCGGGCACGGTCCTCGTGCTCGGCTGCGTCGTCGTCGCCGTCGTTCCCAGCGCGGGCTGAGCGGAGCGGTCAGCGCGCGTCGCGGAGGATGTTCGTGATGCGGACCGTGCTGAGGCGGCGGCCCTGCTCGTCGCGGACGACGATCTCGTGCGTGGTGAGGGTGGAACCGAGGTGGATGGCGTCGCAGGTGGCGATCACGTGGCCGTGGGTGATCGAGCGGCTGTGGCTCGCGTTCAGCTCGATGCCCATCGCGAGGCGGCCCGCGCCGGCGTGCACGTTCGCGGCGATCGAGCCCATCGACTCGGCGAGGACGACGTGCGCGCCGCCGTGCAGGATGCCGACCGGCTGGCGGTTGCCCTCGACGGGCATCGACGCGACCGAGTGCTCGGGGGTGAGCTCGTGCCAGACGATGCCCATCCGCTCGGCGAGCTCGCCCATGCCGCGCCCGATGTGCGCCTCGAGGTCGAGGGCGGGCGGGCGGACCCAGGGGGCGGCGGTCGCGGCGGCGGGGGCGGATTCGGTCACGGTGCTCCTCGTGCTGGGCCTCCCGGAGGCCCTCCGCCGACGGGCGGGACCGGGCCCGAACCGGTGTCGGAGGCGCTGTGTAGTCTTGCCCTGTGTCAGATCCGGAACAGCCTACCCTCCTGCTCATCGACGGTCATTCCCTCGCGTTCCGGGCGTTCTACGCCCTCCCGGTCGACAGCTTCCAGACCCGCGACGGGCAGCACACGAACGCCATCCACGGCTTCCTGTCGATGCTGATCCTGCTGCTGAAGAACGAGAAGCCGACGCACCTCGGCGTCGCCTTCGACATCTCCCGCTACTCGTTCCGCACCCGCGAGTACCCGGAGTACAAGGGCACCCGCGGCGAGACCCCGCCCGAGTTCAAGGGCCAGGTCCCCCTCCTCGAGGAGGCGCTGCACGCGATGAACATCCGCACCGTCTCGAAGGAGGACTTCGAGGCCGACGACATCCTCGCCACGCTCGCCCGCCAGGGCGCAGAGGCGGGCTTCCGAGTGCTGGTCGTCTCGGGAGACCGCGACACCATCCAGCTGGTGACGCCCGACGTCACTCTGCTCTACCCGTCGACCCAGGGCGTCTCGCAGCTCACCCGCTACGACCGCGACAAGGTCTTCGAGAAGTACGGCGTCGAACCGCACCAGTACCCCGAGATCGCGGCGCTCGTCGGTGAGACGAGCGACAACCTGCCCGGCGTCGACAAGGTCGGCCCGAAGACAGCCGCCAAGTGGGTCAACCAGTACGGCACCGTCGCCGACATCATCGCCCACGCCGACGAGATCAAGGGCGTCGTCGGCGAGAAGCTGCGCGAGCAGAAGGAGAACGCGCTCCGCAACCGCCGGCTCAACCGCCTGATCACCGACGTCGAGCTGCCGCTCGGTCCGGCCGACCTCGACCGCCGTCCGATCGACCCGGACGCGGTCCGCGAGATCTTCAGCCGGCTCGAGTTCAGGACGCTCCAGGAGCGCGTGCTCACGATCGCCGCCGACGAGGGCGTCGAGGGTGCGGCGGAGGCACTGGCGGGCGACACCGTCGTCACCGCGGCCCCGGCCGTGCGGAACCTGGTCGACGAGGAGCTCGCGCACTGGCTCGCCCGCGTCTCCGCGAACGGCACCGTGCCCGTCGCCGTGCAGGTGCAGCTCGGCGAGGGCGGCCTCGAGGGCATCGGCCTGTCGGTCGAGGCGGAGTCGGCCTTCGTGCCCTGGGCCGCGGGCCGGCCGGACTACACCGCGCTCGAGGAGTGGCTCGCGAGCGACGCCCCGAAGTACTTCGCCGACGCCAAGCCGCAGGTCAAGGCGCTGCGCCGGGCCGGGCTCCCGGTGGCCGGACTCGCCTTCGACACCCGCATCGCGGCGTGGCTCCTGCAGCCCACCGGTCACGCGGCGACCCTGCCGGCCCAGGTCCAGCAGTACCTCGACGAGGCGATGATCCAGGGGGACCCGAACCAGCTCGTCCCGACCGCCCCGCCGATCGGCCCCGCGACCGAGGCCTGGTACGCGCACCGCCTGGTCGGTGTGCAGACCGAGCTGCTCGGCGAGGGCATGCTCTCGGTGCTCGTCGACATCGAGCTGCCGATCGCGCAGGTCCTCGCGACGATGGAGCTCACCGGCGTCGCGATCGACGCCGAGGTGCTCGCGCGCCTCCGCGGCGAGCTCACCGCGACCTCCGTCGACCTCGCGAACCGCGCGTTCGCCGAGATCGGGCACGAGATGAACCTCGGCTCGCCCAAGCAGCTGCAGCAGGTCCTCTTCGAGGAGCTGGCGATGCCGCGCACCCGCGCGACGAAGACCGGCTACACGACCGACGCGTCCGCCCTGGCCGACCTGCAGGAGTCGCACCCGCACCCGTTCCTCGGTCTCCTGCTCGAGCACCGCGACGCGACCAAGCTCAAGCAGATCATCGAGACGCTGGAGAAGTCGGTCACCGCCGACGGCCGGATCCACACCAGCTACGACCAGACCGGCACCGCGACCGGGCGGATCTCCTCGAACGACCCGAACCTGCAGAACATCCCGGTGCGCAGCGAGGTCGGCCGCCGCATCCGCACCGCGTTCGTGCACGGCGAGCAGGCGAGCACCCTGATCACCGCCGACTACTCGCAGATCGAGATGCGGATCATGGCGCACCTCTCCGGCGACGCCGGCCTGATCGAGGCCTTCCACAGCGGCGAGGACCTGCACCGCTTCGTCGGCGCGCGGATCTTCGGCGTCGAGCCGTCGGACGTCACCTCGGCGATGCGCAACAAGGTCAAGGCGATGTCCTACGGGCTCGCCTACGGACTGAGCGCGTTCGGCCTCTCCAAGCAGCTGCGCATCTCCAGCAACGAGGCGAAGCAGCTGATGACCGACTACTTCGTCCGCTTCGGTGCCGTCCGCGACTACCTCCGCACGGTCGTCGAGCAGGCGCGCGAGACCGGCTACACCGAGACGATCTTCGGCCGCCGCCGCCCCTTCCCCGACCTCCAGAGCGGCAACCGCGTCCTCCGCGACAACGCGGAGCGCGCCGCGCTGAACTCGCCGATCCAGGGCTCGGCCGCCGACATCATGAAGATCGCGATGATCGGGGTCCAGGCCGACATCGGCGAGAAGGGCCTGGAGTCGCGGATGCTGCTCCAGGTGCACGACGAGCTCATCTTCGACGTGGCTCCCGGCGAGGAGGACGTGCTCGAGGAGGTCGTCCGCGCGCGGATGGCCGGCGCGGTCGATCTCTCCGTCCCGCTCGAGGTGCAGGTCGGCCACGGCTCCGACTGGGACGTCGCGGCGCACTGACGTCCCGCGGCGCCCGCCGGCCCGGGCCGTTCCGGACCGCTGGCTAGGCTCGAAGGCATGACCTCCGACATCTCCCGCGAGCCCACCGCCGTCGACCTCGTCGCCGAGCGGTGGGTCGACACCCTCGTCGAGCTCGAGCCCACCCTCGGCACCTCGATCGGCCGCGCCGAGGCGAACCGCCGCCTCGGCGACCTGTCGCCGGAGGGCGTGGAGCGGGCGCGGGCGGCGACGGCCGCCGCGCTGGCCGAGCTCGAGTCCGCCGTGCCGGTCGACGCCGTCGACGCCGTCACGGTCGCCGATCTCGGCGCCGACCTGCGGCTGTCGCTCGAGGCGCACGCGGCGCAGCTGCCGCTGCGCGATCTGAACGTGATCGCCTCGCCCGCGCAGGAGCTGCGCGACGTCTTCGACCTGATGCCGACCGACTCCGTGAGCGACTGGGAGGACGTGGCGGAGCGGCTCCTCGCCGTCCCGGCCGCCCTCGCCGGCTACGCGGAGACCCTTCGCGCGGGCATCGGCGCCGGAGTGACGCCGGCGCGCCGCCAGGTCGGCCTCGTCGCTGAGCAGGCCGAGACGATCGCCGGCCCGCGGGGGTTCTTCGCCGCGCTGGCCGCAGACGCCGCTCCGGCCACCGGATCGCTGCCCGCGTCGCTCTCGCTGCGGCTCGAGGAGGGCGCGCGTCGGGCCTCCGCGGCCTACGGCGGCCTCGCCCGGTTCCTCCGCACCGAGCTCGCCCCGGCCGCGACGGAGCAGGACGCGGTGGGCCGCGAGCACTACGCGCTGCAGTCGCGCCGCTTCCTCGGCGCGGTGGTCGACCTCGACGAGACCTACGAGTGGGGGATCGAGGAGCTCGCGCGGATGACCGCCGAGCAGGAGGCGATCGCCCGCGAGATCCTGCCCGGCGCGAGCGTCGCCGAGGCGATCGCGCACCTCGACACCGACCCCGCCCGCACCCTGCACGGCGTCGACGCGCTGCAGCGCTGGATGCAGGAGACCAGCGACCGGGCCGTGAGCGAGCTCGCGGGCACCGCCTTCGACATCCCGGACGAGCTCCGCCGCCTCGAGTGCCGCATCGCGCCGACCCAGGAGGGCGGCATCTACTACACCGGCCCGAGCGACGACTTCTCCCGCCCCGGCCGGATGTGGTGGTCCGTCCCGCCGGGCGTCACCGAGTTCGCCACCTGGCGCGAGCTGACGACCGTCTACCACGAGGGCGTCCCCGGCCACCACCTGCAGGTGGGCCAGGCCGTGTACAACCGCGCGAGCCTCAACACCTGGCGCCGCCAGCTCGCCGGCAGCTCGGGGCACGCCGAGGGCTGGGCCCTCTACGCCGAGCGGCTGATGGAGCGGTTCGGCTACCTGGACGACCCGGCCGACCGCCTCGGGATGCTCGACGGGCAGCGGATGCGCGCCGCCCGCGTCGTCATCGACATCGGCGTGCACCTGCAGAAGCGGATGCCCGGCTCCTCGGACGTCTGGACGGCCGAGTCCGCCCTCGCCTTCCTGCGCGCGAACGTCAACATGGACGACGCCTTCGTCCGCTTCGAGGTCAACCGCTACCTCGGCTGGCCCGGCCAGGCGCCCTCCTACAAGATCGGCCAGCGCATCTGGGAGGAGCTGCGGGACGAGGCGAGCGCGCGCGACGGGGCGGACTTCTCGCTCGCGTCGTTCCACCGTCGCGCCCTCGATCTGGGCGGTGTCGGGCTCGACACCCTGCGCGCGAGCCTCGGCGCCGTGGCCTGACCGCCGCCGGGCAGGCAGGGACCGACGGAACCCGCCAGGACACGCGGAACGGGGCCCCTCGAGATTGCTCTCACCCCGGTGGGTTCGATAGTCTGGAACGTCACTTTCGTGGCGCCGCCGTGCCCACGGTGCGCTCGAGGTCCAGGATCACGGTCCCGGGTGTCGAGCTCTCCCGGGTCGCGGCACCCCCATCACCTCCGCAGTGGTCACCACCGCGTCACGCCCTCGGGCGTGTCGGTGCCCGCCGCCCGATACCCATCCATCCTGGAGCATCCCTTAATGACAACCGCAACGACCGAAAAGGCAACCAAGCAGGTCGCGATCAACGACATCGGGTCTGCTGAAGACTTTCTTGCCGCGGTCGAAAAGACTCTGAAGTTCTTCAACGACGGAGACCTCATCGAAGGCACCGTCGTGAAGATCGACCGCGACGAGGTCCTCCTCGACGTCGGTTACAAGACCGAGGGCGTCATCCCCTCGCGTGAGCTCTCCATCAAGCACGACGTCGACCCCTCCGAGGTCGTCAACGTGGGCGACAGCGTCGAAGCCCTCGTCCTGCAGAAGGAGGACAAGGAGGGTCGCCTGATCCTCTCCAAGAAGCGCGCGCAGTACGAGCGTGCGTGGGGCGACGTCGAGAAGATCAAGGAGTCCGACGGTGTCGTCACCGGTTCGGTCATCGAGGTCGTCAAGGGCGGGCTCATCGTCGACATCGGCCTCCGCGGCTTCCTCCCGGCCTCGCTCATCGAGCTGCGCCGCGTCCGCGACCTCACGCCGTACCTCGGCCAGGAGATCGAGGCGAAGATCCTCGAGCTCGACAAGAACCGCAACAACGTGGTCCTGTCGCGTCGCGCGCTCCTCGAGCAGACCCAGTCCGAGAGCCGCACCACGTTCCTGAACAACCTGCACAAGGGTCAGGTCCGCAAGGGAGTCGTGTCCTCGATCGTCAACTTCGGTGCGTTCGTCGACCTCGGCGGCGTCGACGGTCTCGTCCACGTCTCCGAGCTCTCCTGGAAGCACATCGAGCACGCCTCCGAGGTCGTCGAGGTGGGCCAGGAGGTCACCGTCGAGATCCTCGAGGTCGACCTCGACCGCGAGCGCGTGTCGCTCTCGCTCAAGGCGACGCAGGAGGACCCGTGGCAGGTCTTCGCCCGCACCCACGCGATCGGTCAGGTCGCCCCGGGCAAGGTCACGAAGCTGGTCCCGTTCGGTGCCTTCGTCCGCGTCGCGGACGGCATCGAGGGTCTCGTCCACATCTCCGAGCTCTCGGGCAAGCACGTCGAGCTCGCCGAGCAGGTCGTGTCGGTCGGTGAAGAGGTCTTCGTCAAGGTCATCGACATCGACCTCGACCGCCGTCGCATCTCGCTCTCGCTCAAGCAGGCGAACGAGAACGTCGACCCCGAGGGCACCGAGTTCGACCCGGCGCTCTACGGCATGGCCACCGAGTACGACGACCAGGGGAACTACAAGTACCCCGACGGCTTCGACCCGGAGACCAACGAGTGGCGCGAGGGCTTCGAATCCCAGCGCGAGGCCTGGGAGCAGGAGTACGCCGCTGCTCAGGCTCGCTGGGAGGCCCACAAGGCCCAGGTCGCCAAGTCGCAGGAGGAGGCCGCCACGGTCTCCGAGGGCGTCTCGGTCGGCGGCGGCTTCACCAACACCGAGTCGGCTGCCGGCGGCGGAACCCTCGCCGACGACGAGTCGCTCGCCGCACTGCGCGAGAAGCTGTCCTCGAACAACTGATCCGCGGTATCACCACCACGACGAACGGCCGGTCCCCTCGGGGGGCCGGCCGTTCGGCGTTGCAGCAGCCAAGCAGGCCGTGCAGCGGACCGTGTTCATGCTGATCGAGTAGCCCGCGCAGCGGGCGTATCGAGATCCAGCCCCGCCCGCTGCGCTGCGCCGCTCGTTAGGCTTGCCGGGTGCATCTCGCAGCCCTCACCGGAGGCATCGCCTCGGGCAAGTCCACCGTCGCCCGCCGTCTCGCGGAGCTCGGAGCCGTCGTCGTCGACGCCGACCGGCTCGCCCGCGAGGTGGTCGAGCCGGGGGAGCCCGCGCTGGCCGCGATCGTCGAGCGGTTCGGCCCGGAGACCCTGCGCGCCGACGGCTCGCTCGACCGGGCGGCGCTCGGCGCGATCGTCTTCTCCGACTCCGCCGCCCGCGAGGATCTCAACGCGATCACCCACCCGGCGGTGTCGCTCCGCTCGCAGGAGCTGTTCGCCGCGGCGGCCGCCGCCGACCCCGCCGCGATCGTCGTCTACGACGTCCCGCTTCTGGCCGAGTCGCGCGGGGCGGGGGAGTTCGACGAGGTGATCGTCGTCCACGCCCCGCAGGAGACGCGCGTCGAGCGCCTCCTCCACCTGCGCGGCATGACCGAGGCCGGCGCCCGCGCTCGTGTCGGCGCGCAGGCGAGCGACGAGGACCGCCTGGCCCTCGCGGACGCCGTGATCGACGCCTCCGGAACTCTGGAGGAGACCCTGAGCCAGGTCGACGCGCTCTGGGAGCGTCTGCGCCGCCCCTCAGTCTGAGCGCACCCGGCGGCGGGAGACCGTCAGGCCCTGCTCCTACAGTGGGAGGGCCGCAGCACGGGGGACGGCCCCAGCACGATCGCCGAGTCGAGGGGTACGACGCATGAGCGCTTCCGGAGCCCGCCCGCCCGCCTCCGACTCCCGGCGCCTCCTGCTCGCCTCCGGGGCGGGCGTCCTGCTCGGTGCGGGCGCGGGAGCCGCCGCGGGTGCGCTCACCGGCCGGACCGGACCGGCGCCGGTCCAGGTGATCAGCCGTCCCGCCGGCACGTCCCGCATCGTCGACGTGCACGACCACCTCGACGAGTCGCTCCCCGCGGGAGCCGCGCGCGACACCGCCGCCTGGCAGGCGGCGCTGGCGGCTGCCGCCGTGCCGGAGGACGGGGTCGACCCGGCCGAGCACCACGCCGTCGTCACCGCGACCGGTGGGAGCTTCGTCGTCGACGAGACGCTCTCCTGGGACGCCAGGGTGAGCATCGAGGGTCGCTGCGAGATCCGCTACGTCGGCACGGGCCCCGCGCTGCAGACCGTCGGCCCCGTGCTGCAGTCCTCCGCCGCCGGCTACACCCGCCAGCACCAGACCGTGCTGAGCGATCTGCACCTGATCGGCGACGGCTCGAACACCGGCATCGCCGTGAGCGCACCGTCCCACCTGCGCGAGCCCGGGCCGAAGCCCGCCTACCTCTCGTTCGCGAACGTCGTCGCGCGGAGCTTCGACACCGCGGTCGAGCTCGGGTCGCACGCCTATCTGCTCGAGTTCCGCTCGTGCTCGTTCCAGGGGAACCGCGTGGGAGTCGTGGCGGTGGAGGACGCCGTCGACTCGGGCGAGCGCATCGCCTTCCAGGGCTGCGACCTGACCAGCAACACCGAGAGCGCGCTCCAGATCCACGGCGACCAGGAGTTCTTCGTCGACCAGTGCTCGTTCGACACCTTCTCGACGAACCAGGGCCGCGCGGTCACGATCTCGCGCGGCCAGGCCCACTTCTCGCACTGCCACTTCGAGATGCAGATCCCCGACAACCACGGCTGGTTCGAGCTGGACGGCTGGGGCGCCCTGCTCTCGCTCACCGACTGCCGCTTCCTCGTCCGGGCGCGGAAGGAGGTCGACGGCGACGCCGAGCGCGGACTGATCCAGTTCTCCGGGGCAGGGGGCCAGCGGGCCGTCGTCCGGGGCGGGCAGTTCCAGGGCGGCAACTCGCGGCTGCCCTTCCTGGCGCGCGGCGACGGCGTCCTGACGATCTCGGACACCTCGGCGCTGCCCTCGACCGCGCTGCGGTTCCACGCGGCCGAGCGGATCCGCGGTGTGCTCGATCCGCACGGCTCGCGCTCCGTGCTCGCCGACGACTGGACGGCCGAGGGCGGGGCGTCCGTCGCGCCGGGGGACTCCCCGGTCGCGGGGCTCCGCGCGCTCGCACTCGAGGACGGGTCCGGCTCCGGCGCGGTCCACCTCTTCGTGCCGATCGCCACCGGAGCGCGGGTGCTCGCGTCGCTGGACGCGCTCTACGAGGGCTCCGGATCCGTCTCGATCGATCTCGGCTTCTCGACGGCGCGACGGGCCGACGGCCTGGGTCGGGACTGGTACTCGGCGACCGACGTCTCGGCCCGCGACTCCTTCGCCGGCGTCCGGCTCGACGACGCCTACTCCCTCCCCGCGCCGGAGTGGGCGGTCTGCGCGGTGCTCCGCGTGCGCACCGACGGCATGGCCGCGGGCGACCGCCTCCACCTGCGCGACCTGCGCGTCTCCCGCCTCTGATCGGGCGCCCTCCTGCTGGTCGGTCTGCAGACCCGGCTTCCGGGCCTGGTGGATCTCGATACGCGCGCTGCGGGCGCTACTCGATCAGCATGCAAGTGGCAGGGCATGCGTTCGCCACGTGCTGGACGCCCATGGTGGTCGAGTAGCCCCGCAGGGGCGTATCGAGACCCGGCGCTCGAAGCCGGGCGGTCTGCCGACGGGGCCGGCGCGAGCCCCGTTCGCCGTCGGCGCAGGGCCGCCCCGATGTCGGTGGTCGCGGTTACGCTTCGAGCATGGAGCCAACCCGTGCCGTGCACCCCTTCGAGGTCATCAGCGAATACCAGCCGAGCGGGGACCAGCCCGGAGCCATCGCCGATCTGAGCGCCCGGATCAACGCCGGCGAGACCGACGTCGTCCTGCTCGGCGCCACCGGTACCGGCAAGTCCGCGACCACCGCCTGGCTCGTCGAGGCCGTCCAGCGGCCGACCCTCGTCCTCGCGCACAACAAGACGCTCGCCGCGCAGCTCGCGAACGAGTTCCGCGAGCTCTTCCCGAACAACGCGGTCGAGTACTTCGTCTCCTACTACGACTACTACCAGCCCGAGGCCTACGTCCCGCAGACGGACACCTTCATCGAGAAGGACAGCTCGGTCAACGCCGAGGTCGAGCGCCTGAGGCACTCGACGACCAACTCCCTGCTCAGCCGGCGCGACGTCATCGTCGTCTCGACCGTCTCCTGCATCTACGGCCTGGGCCAGCCGGAGCAGTACCTCGAGGCGATGGTCGCGCTCCAGGTCGGCCAGCGGGTCGACCGCGACCGCCTGATCCGCAAGTTCGTCTCGATGCAGTACGCCCGCAACGACGTCGACTTCGCCCGCGGCACCTTCCGGGTCCGCGGCGACACGATCGAGATCATCCCGATGTACGAGGAGCTCGCGATCCGCATCGAGATGTTCGGCGACGAGATCGAGGCGCTCTACACGCTGCACCCGCTCACCGGGAACGTCGTGAAGAAGCTCGAGTCCGTCTCCGTCTTCCCCGGCTCGCACTACGTCGCCAGCCAGGACGTCATGCACCGCGCCATCGACACCATCCAGCAGGAGCTCGAGGTGCGCCTGGCCGACCTCGAGAAGCAGAACAAGCTCCTCGAGGCGCAGCGGCTCCGGATGCGCACCACGTTCGACCTCGAGATGATGCAGCAGATCGGCTTCTGCTCCGGCATCGAGAACTACTCGCGTCACATCGACGGCCGCGAGTCCGGCGAGGCGCCGCACTGCCTGCTCGACTACTTCCCCGACGACTTCCTCGTCGTCATCGACGAGTCGCACGTCACCGTGCCGCAGATCGGTGCGATGTACGAGGGCGACGCCTCGCGCAAGCGCACCCTGGTCGAGCACGGCTTCCGGCTGCCCTCGGCGATGGACAACCGTCCGCTGAAGTGGGAGGAGTTCAAGGGCCGCGTCGGCCAGACCGTCTACCTCTCGGCCACCCCCGGCCGCTACGAGATGGGCATCGCCGACGGCATCGTCGAGCAGATCATCCGCCCGACCGGCCTGATCGACCCCGAGATCGTCGTCAAGCCGACCAAGGGCCAGATCGACGACCTGCTCGAGGAGATCAAGCTCCGCACCGAGCGCGACGAGCGAGTCCTCGTCACCACCCTCACCAAGCGGATGGCGGAGGAGCTCACCGACTTCCTCACCGAGGCCGGAGTCCGGGTGCGCTACCTGCACTCCGACGTCGACACGCTGCGACGGGTCGAGCTGCTCTCCGAGCTGCGCGCCGGCGTCTACGACGTCCTCGTCGGCATCAACCTCCTCCGCGAGGGCCTCGACCTGCCCGAGGTGTCGCTCGTCGCGATCCTCGACGCCGACAAGGAGGGCTTCCTCCGCTCGTCGACCTCGCTCATCCAGACCATCGGCCGCGCCGCCCGCAACGTCTCGGGCGAAGTGCACATGTACGCGGACAAGATGACCGACTCGATGAGGCTCGCGATCGACGAGACCGATCGCCGCCGCGAGAAGCAGGTCGCCTACAACCTCGACCACGGCATCGACCCGACCCCGCTGCGCAAGAAGATCGCCGACATCACCGACGCGCTCGCCCGCGAGGGAGCCGACACCGCGAAGCTCCTGGCCGGCCGCGACGCCAAGAAGAAGAGCCCGACGCCCAACCTGCGCCGCCAGGGTCTCGCCGCGAACGGCGGCAACGACCTCGAGGCGATCATCGCCGACCTCAACGGCCAGATGCTCCAGGCCGCGGGCGAGCTGAAGTTCGAGCTCGCCGCGCGCCTGCGCGACGAGGTCTCCGAGCTCAAGCGCGAGCTGCGGCAGATGGAGAAGGCCGGGCACCTGTCCTGACCGATCCGGGTCGGCCCCCACGGGCCGGCCCGCCGGTGCGGGCGGGGTCGACGAGCGCAAGTCGCGGGGTCCGGGATCAGCGGCCAGCGAACGCCCCGGGCGATGTCGGTGGCTCCGCATACACTTTCGAGGTGTCGATCCTGAACGCCGTTACGGACCCTTCCACCACCCCCTCACCCTCCTTCCACCGCTTCGTCTCCTCGCTGGACGAATCGGTGTCGAAGCTGGTGGTGAGCGGGGCCAGAGTGCACAACCTGCGCGATGTCGACCTCGAGATCCCGCGCGACTCGATGGTCGTCTTCACCGGACTGTCCGGGTCGGGCAAATCCTCGCTCGCCTTCGACACGATCTTCGCCGAGGGCCAGCGCCGCTACGTCGAGTCGCTCTCCGCCTACGCGCGGCAGTTCCTCGGCCAGGTCGACCGGCCCGATGTCGACTTCATCGAGGGCCTCAGCCCCGCGGTGTCGATCGACCAGAAGTCGACCAACCGCAACCCGCGCTCGACCGTGGGCACGATCACCGAGATCTTCGACTACATGCGCCTGCTCTGGGCGCGCATCGGGATCCCGCACTGCCCCGTCTGCAGCGAGCCGATCTCTGCGCAGACCGTGCAGCAGATCGCCGATCAGCTGATGGAACTGGAGGAGGGCACCCGCTACCAGATCCTCAGCCCGGTCGTCTCGCAGAAGAAGGGCGAGTTCGTCGACCTCTTCAAGGAGCTGACCGCGGGCGGCTACTCGCGCGCCATGGTCGACGGGAAGCTCATCCAGCTGAGCGAGCCGCCGGTGCTCAAGAAGCAGTACAAGCACGACATCTCCGTCGTCGTCGACCGCCTCGTCGCCGGCCCGGACATCCTCGGCCGCCTGACCGACTCGCTCGAGACGGCCCTGCGCCTCACCGACGGCATCGTGCAGATCAACTTCGTCGACGGCGAGGGCGACGGCGCGTGGACGACGTACTCCGAGAAGCTGTCCTGCCCCAACAACCACCCGATCTCGCTCACCGAGATCGAGCCGCGCACCTTCTCCTTCAACGCCCCCTTTGGCGCCTGCCCCGAGTGCTCCGGCCTCGGCACGCGGATGTCGGTCGACGACGAGCTGCTGCTCGGCGACCCCGACCTCAGCATCGCCGAGGGCGTCATCATCCCGTGGACCACCCAGGGCAAGGGCCTCTTCCAGTACTACGAGAAGCTGCTCGACGGCCTCTCCCGCGACCTCGGCTTCAAGCTGACCACCCCGTGGAAGCGCCTCAGCTCGGAGGTGCAGCAGGCCGTGCTGCACGGCGACAACTTCGAGGTCAAGGTCAAGTGGAAGAACCGCTACGGCCGGGAGATGAGCTACACCTCCGGCTTCGAGGGCGTCGTGCCCTACATCGAGCGGCAGTACGTGCAGGCCGAGACCGACGTGCAGCGCTCGCGCTGGGCGGAGTTCCTCCGCGAGGTCGCCTGCCCCGTCTGCAAGGGCTCGCGCCTCAAGCCCGAGGTGCTCGCCGTGCTCGTGCACGGTGCGAGCATCGCCGACGTCGCCGACCTCAGCCTCGGCGACGCCCAGTCGTTCATGAGCGAGCTCCAGCTGACCCCGCGCGAGGCGACCATCGCCGCGCAGGTGCTCCGCGAGATCCGCGCCCGCCT
Source organism: Rathayibacter sp. PhB152 (assembly GCF_003751395.1). NCBI lineage: Bacteria > Bacillati > Actinomycetota > Actinomycetes > Micrococcales > Microbacteriaceae > Rathayibacter > Rathayibacter sp. PhB152. Next base: position 304,355 of record NZ_RJUT01000004.1, read on the forward strand.
CGACTTCCTGATCGAGGTCGGGCTCAACTACCTCAACCTCTCCCGCGCGGCCGGCTCGCTCTCGGGCGGCGAGGCGCAGCGCATCCGCCTGGCGACCCAGATCGGCTCCGGCCTCACCGGCGTGCTCTACGTCCTCGACGAGCCGAGCATCGGCCTGCACCAGCGCGACAACCGCCGCCTGATCGACACCCTGATCAAGCTCCGCGACCTCGGCAACACCCTGATCGTGGTCGAGCACGACGAGGACACCATCCGCACCGCGGACTGGATCGTCGACATCGGCCCCGGCGCCGGTGTCAACGGCGGCCGGGTCGTGCACTCCGGCTCCTACGAGTCGCTGCTCGAGAACACGCACTCGCTCACCGGCGACTACATCGCCGGCCGCCGCTCGATCGAGCTGCCGAAGAAGCGCCGCAAGATCGACCGCAAGCGCGTGATCAAGGTCGTCGGCGCGAACGCGAACAACCTGCAGAAGGTCGACGTCGAGTTCCCGCTCGGCACCTTCGTCGCGGTCACCGGTGTCTCCGGCTCCGGCAAGTCGACGCTGGTGAACGACATCCTCTACCGGGTGCTCGCCAACCAGCTCAACGGCGCCCGCAAGGTGCCGGGCAAGCACACCCGCGTCACCGGGCTCGAGAACCTCGACAAGGTCGTGCACGTCGACCAGAACCCGATCGGCCGCACCCCGCGATCCAACCCCGCGACCTACACCGGCGTGTTCGACCGCATCCGCAACCTCTTCGCCGAGACCACCGAGGCGAAGGCCCGCGGCTACCTGCCCGGCCGGTTCAGCTTCAACGTCAAGGGCGGGCGCTGCGAGGCCTGCTCCGGCGACGGCACGATCAAGATCGAGATGAACTTCCTGCCCGACGTCTACGTCGCGTGCGAGGTCTGCGGGGGAGCGCGCTACAACCGCGACACCCTGACCGTGCACTACAAGGGCAAGAGCATCGCCGAGGTGCTCGACATGCCGATCGCCGAGGCGGCCGAGTTCTTCGAGCCGATCACCTCGATCCACCGGTTCCTCAAGACGCTGGTCGAGGTCGGCCTCGGCTACGTCCGGCTCGGGCAGAGCGCGACCACGCTCTCCGGCGGCGAGGCGCAGCGCGTCAAGCTCGCCACCGAGCTGCAGCGCCGCTCGAACGGGCGCAGCGTCTACGTGCTCGACGAGCCGACCACCGGTCTGCACTTCGAGGACGTCCGCAAGCTCCTGCTGGTGCTCAACGGCCTCGTCGACAAGGGCAACACGGTCATCACCATCGAGCACAACCTCGACGTCATCAAGTCGGCCGACTGGCTGATCGACATGGGTCCCGAGGGCGGCGCGGGCGGCGGCCAGGTCGTCGCCATCGGCACCCCCGAGCACGTCGCGAAGGTCGAGGAGAGCCACACCGGCACCTTCCTCGCCGAGATCCTCCCGTGAGCCGCGGCCACCGGTCCGGCGGGGGAGCGGGGGCGCGGGCATGACGCAGACCGTCGACTTCCGGCCGAAGCCGGGCGAGATCCCGACCCTGCCGGGCGTCTACCGCTTCAAGGACGCCCGGGGCCGGGTGCTCTACGTGGGCAAGGCCAAGAACCTCCGGGCCCGGCTCAGCAACTACTTCGCTCCGCTGCCGAGCCTGCACGAGCGCACCCGGCGGATGGTCACCTCGGCGTCCGGCGTCGAGTGGACCGTCGTCGGCACCGACGTCGAGGCGCTGCAGCTCGAGTTCACCTGGATCAACGAGTTCGATCCGCCCTTCAACGTCAAGTTCCGCGACGACAAGTCGTACCCGTACATGGCGGTCACTCTCGGCGACGAGGCGCCGCGGGTGATGGTGACCCGCAACTCGAAGATCCGCGGGGCGCGCTACTTCGGCCCGTACCCGAAGATCTGGGCGATCCACGAGACGATCGACCTGATGATCAAGGCGTTCCCGATCAGGACCTGCAACGACTCCAACTACAAGCGGGCGATGCAGAGCGGGAAGCCCTGCTTCGCCTCGCAGATCGGCCGCTGCGGCGGTCCGTGCTCGCACCGGGTCACCTTCGCGGAGCACCGGGCGATCGTCGACCGCTTCGTCGCGTTCATGGGCAGCCACGACCGCAAGATGATCGGCGAGCTCGAGCGCGAGATGCGCGAGGCCGCCGAGGCGATGCAGTACGAGCGCGCCGGCAAGCTCCGCGACCAGGCCGCGGCGCTCGACGCCGTGCTCGCCAAGAGCGCGGTCGTGCTGAAGGACAACGTCGACGTCGACCTCTACGCGATCGTCCACGACGAGCTGGCCGCCTCGGTGCAGCAGTTCCGCGTGCGCGGCGGCCGGATCCGCGGTGAGCGCGGCTGGGTCGTCGACAAGGAGCTCGACATGAGCACCGCCGAGCTCGTCGACACAGCGCTGCAGGCGGCCTACGAGGGCGGCGACATCCCGCCGCGCGAGGTCGTCGTGCCGGAGCTGCCCGACGACTCCGAGGCGCTCGAGGAGTGGCTGGGCTCCCTCCGCGGCGCCAACGTGCGGCTGCGTGCGGCGCAGCGCGGCGACAAGGCGGCCCTGCTCGAGACCGCGACGCAGAACGCCAAGCACTCGCTGATGCTCTACAAGACCCGGCGGTCGGCGGACTTCACCGCGCGCACGCAGGCCCTGGAGGACATCCGCGACGCGCTCGGCATGGCCGAGGCCCCGCTGCGGATGGAGTGCTACGACGTCTCGCACCTCAGCGGTACGAACATCGTCGCGTCGATGGTCGTCTTCGAGGACGGCCTGGTGCGCAAGGACCAGTACCGCCGGTTCAGCATCGCCGAGTCGACCGACGACACCGAGTCGCTGCACCAGGTGCTGACCCGGCGCCTCGCCTACCTCAAGGAGCCGGCGGAGCCCGCGGAGATCGATCCGGAGACGGGAGAGGCGAAGCGGCGGAAGTTCTCCTACCCCCCGAACCTCCTCATCGTCGACGGCGGGCAGCCGCAGGTCGCGGCCGCCCAGCGCGCGCTGGACGAGTCCGGCGTCACCGGGATCACGCTCTGCGGGATCGCCAAGCGGCTGGAGGAGATCTGGCTGCCCGACTCCGACTTCCCAGTGATCCTGCCGCGCAACAGCGACGCGCTCTTCCTGTTCCAGCGCATCCGGGACGAGGCGCACCGCTTCGCGATCACGCACCAGCGGCAGCGGCGCAAGCGCGACATCTCCTCGCAGCTGGCCGAGATCCCGGGGCTCGGCGGGACGCGGGTGCGCGATCTGCTGAAGCACTTCGGCTCGGTGACCCGCCTGAGGGAGGCCAGCGACGCCGAGATCGCGGAGGTGAAGGGCATCGGGCCGACGCTCGCGGCCGCGATCCACGGGCACCTGCACCCCTGACCTCTCTCCGCGTGGCGCGGGTGGGTCTCGATACGGCCCTGCGGGCCTGCTCGACCAGCATGAAGCGGCTGCTCCACGACCGTACGGCCGCTTCCTGCTGATCGAGCAGCCCGCGCAGCGGGCGCATCGAGATCCTCCCCCCGCCGGGTGCTCCGCTCAGGGCCACACCCTAGGCTGGAGGCCCGCCCTCCCCGAAGGAGGGTCCGCGACCACCCCACACGAGCACGGAGACCCCATGAGCACCGAGAGCGAGCAGCAGAACGTGCTGATCGTCACCGGGATGTCCGGAGCCGGACGATCCACCGCCGCCAACGCGCTGGAGGACCTCGGCTGGTACGTGGTCGACAACCTCCCGCCGCAGATGCTGCGTCCGCTGGTGGACCTCGCCCAGCGCGCGGGTGACACCGTGCCCAAGGTCGCGGCCGTCGTCGACGTCCGCGGGCGCGACTTCTTCGCCGACCTCGGCGAGATCGTGCGCGAGCTGCGCGTCGGCGTCGATCTGCGCGTCGTCTTCCTCGAGGCCGCCGACGCAGCTCTCGTCCGCCGCTTCGAGCAGGTCCGCCGCCCCCACCCGCTGCAGGGGCGCGGCACCCTCCTCGACGGCATCTCCGCCGAGCGGACCCGCCTGGCGCAGCTGCGCGAGTCGGCCGACATCGTGATCGACACCTCCGACCTCAATCCGCATCAGCTCGCGACCACGATCACCGCGCGGTTCGCCGAGGCCGGCCGCGCGGGGCTGCAGATCACCGTGATGAGCTTCGGCTTCAAGTACGGCCTGCCGACCGACGCCGACATGGTCGCGGACGCGCGCTTCCTGCCCAATCCGTACTGGATCCCGGAGCTCCGCCCGCACACCGGTCTCGACGAAGAGGTGAGAGACTACGTGCTGGCCCAGCAGGGCGCGGAGGAGTTCATCGACTCCTACTCGCGCGCCCTCCGGCCGGTGCTCGACGGCTACCAGCGCGAGAACAAGCGCCACGCGACCATCGCCATCGGCTGCACCGGCGGCAAGCACCGCTCGGTCGCCGTCGCCGGCCGCGTCGCGGCCCGACTGGCCGAGCTGCCGGGTGTCGCCGTCAACGTGGCGCACCGCGACCTCGGCCGAGAATGATCCCTGCGCGCTCCGCCGCGCACCCGACGTAAGGAAAGAAGACTCCGTGGCCCTCACTGCAGATGTCAAGGGCGAACTGGTCGCGATCGTCTCGCGCAAGAACACCGTCCGTGCCGCTGAACTGGCGACCATCCTCCGTTTCTCCGGAGGACTGCACATCATCTCGAACCGCCTCGCGGTCGAGGTCGAGCTCGACTCGGCACCCCTGGCCACCCGCGTCCGCCGCGATCTCGCCGAGCTCTACGGAGTCCGCAGCGAGGGCAGCATCGTGTCGGCCGGCGGCTCGCGCCGCACGACCAGCTGGCTCGTCCGGGTCGTCGAGGGCGGCGACACCCTCGCCCGCCAGACCGGTCTGCTCGATCAGCGCGGCCGTCCCGTCCGCGGACTGCCGAACCGGCTGACCACCGGCACCCGCGAGGAGCTCGCCGCCGTCTGGCGCGGGGCCTTCCTCGCGCAGGGCTCGCTCACCGATCCCGGCCGCTCGGCCGCCCTCGAGGTGATCTGCCCCGGCAACGAGGCGGCGATGGCCATCGTGGGCGCGGCCGGCCGCCTCGGCGTCCAGGCCAAGTCCCGCGAGGTGCGGGGCGTGCACCGCGTCGTCGTCCGCGACGGCGAGAGCATCAGCGCGATGCTCACCCTGATGGGCGCGACCTCCACGGTCGCCAGCTGGGAGGAGCTGCGCCAGCGCCGCGAGGTGCGGGCGACCGCCAACCGCCTGGTCAACTTCGACGACGCGAACCTCCGCCGCTCGGCGCAGGCCGCCGTCGCCGCCTGCTCGCGGGTCGAGCGCGCGATGGAGATCCTCGGCGAGGACATCCCCGAGCACCTGCGCTACGCCGGCCGGCTCCGCCTCGCGCACCGCGACGCGAGCCTGGACGAGCTCGGCCACCACGCCGACCCGCCGATGACGAAGGACGCGGTCGCCGGCCGCATCCGCCGCCTGCTCGCGATGGCGGACAAGCGCGCCACCGATCTCGACATCCCCGGCACCGACGCGAACCTCCCCGCCGAGCTCCAGGACCTCTGAGCCCCGCGCGAGCCGACGGGCCGTCGGACGCACGAACGCTGAGTGTCTCCTGGTTGAACGGAGGAAACGCTCCGAGTGCGGAGGGCGGCTCTCACTAGACTGGAAAGGTCGCTCAGGACACCCCGGCACACCCTCCCGCACAGCGGTGGGGGGCCGTGAGACCCGGCGGATCACTGAGGTCGACGACCACGAACAGGAGATCGCACATGGCTGACTACACGCTCGCCGAACTGCCCTACGACTACTCGGCTCTCGAGCCGCACATCAGTGGACGGATCATGGAGCTCCACCACGACAAGCACCACGCGACGTACGTGGCCGGGGCGAACACCGCCCTCGCCGCGCTGCAGGAGGCTCGCGACAGCGACAACCTCGCGAACGTCAACAAGCTCCAGAAGGACCTGGCGTTCAACCTCGCCGGTCACGTGAACCACACCGTGTTCTGGAACAACCTCTCGCCCGACGGAGGCGACAAGCCGACCGGCGAGCTCGCCGCGGCGATCGACGAGAACTTCGGCTCGTTCGACAAGTTCAAGGCCCACTTCACCGCCTCGGCCCTCGGCATCCAGGGCTCCGGCTGGTCGATCCTGGCCTGGGACTCCCTCGGCCAGAAGCTGCTCATCGAGCAGCTCTACGACCACCAGAGCAACCACGCCGCCGCGACCGTGCCGGTCCTGCTGCTGGACATGTGGGAGCACGCCTTCTACCTCGACTACGTCAACGTGAAGGCCGACTACGTCAAGGCGTTCTGGAACATCGTGAACTGGGCGGACGTCTCCGCGCGCTTCGAGAAGGCCCGCCAGAACACTTCCGGCCTCCTGCTACTGTCGTAGCGATTCCGGCGTCCCGGGTCCCGATCCGGGACGCCGCTCTCGCAGCGATCCACACCCTCCACTGCACCGTCGAGGTGCCCTTCCATTCCAGGAGATATCTGTGTCCGTCAAGATCGGCATCAACGGCTTCGGCCGTATCGGCCGTAACTTCCTCCGTGCGGCCCTCGCCAAGGGCAGCGACCTCGAGATCGTCGCGGTCAACGACCTCACCGACAACAAGGCGCTCGCGCACCTCCTGAAGTACGACTCCATCACCGGCCGCCTCGACGCGACCGTGGAGCTGGACGGCGACAAGATCGTCGTCAACGGCAAGCCGATCATCGTGCTCGAGGAGCGCGACCCCGCGAACCTCCCCTGGGGCGAGCTGGGCGTCGACGTCGTCATCGAGTCGACCGGCCGCTTCACCAAGTCGGAGGATGCGCGCAAGCACATCACCGCCGGCGCCAAGAAGGTCATCGTCTCGGCTCCCGCCACCGGCGACGACGTCGCGACCATCGTCCTCGGCGTCAACGAGGGCACCTACGACCCCCAGGTCCACGACATCGTCTCGAACGCGTCGTGCACCACGAACTGCCTCGCGCCGCTCGCCAAGGTCCTGCTCGACAACTTCGGCATCGAGCGCGGTCTGATGACCACGGTCCACGCCTACACCGCCGACCAGAACCTGCAGGACGGCCCGCACAGCGACCTCCGTCGCGCGCGCGCCGCCGCGGTCAACATCATCCCGACGTCGACCGGTGCCGCCAAGGCCCTCGGCCTCGTCATCCCCGAGCTCGTCGGCAAGCTCGACGGCTACGCGCTGCGCGTCCCGGTCCCGACCGGCTCGATCACCGACCTCACGGTCGAGCTGTCGAAGTCGGCCACGGTCGAGGAGATCAACGCGGCCTACAAGGCCGCCGCCGAGGGCGACCTCAAGGGCATCCTCAAGTACACCGAGGACCCGATCGTCTCCAGCGACATCGTCACCGACCCGCACTCCTCGATCTTCGACGCCGGCCTGACCAAGGTCATCGGCAACCAGGTCAAGGTCGCCTCCTGGTACGACAACGAGTGGGGCTACTCCAACCGCCTCGTCGACGTCGCCGAGCTCGTCGCCGGCAAGCTCTGAGTCACGACTCCGTGACGAGTGACACCGTGACGCTCCGCACTCTGGACTCACTGGGCTCCCTCGCCGGCACGCGCGTCGTCGTCCGCTGCGATCTGAACGTCCCCCTGAAGGACGGAACGATCACGGACGACGGCCGCGTGCGCGCGTCGGTGCCCACGCTCCAGCGGCTCGTCGCCGAGGGCGCGCGAGTCGTGGTCGTGAGCCACCTCGGCCGCCCGGACGGCGCCCCCGACTCGAAGTACAGCCTCGCGCCCGTCGCGAAGCGCCTCGGCGAGCTCTTGGACGCCCCCGTCTCGTTCGCCGACGACACGGTCGGCGACTCCGCCTCCGCCGCGGTGGACGCCCTCGAGGACGGCCAGGTCGTCGTGCTCGAGAACCTCCGCTTCAACCCGGGGGAGACCAGCAAGGACGCGGACGAGCGCCGCGCCTTCGCCGAGAAGCTCGCCGCCTTCGGCGACGCGTTCGTCTCCGACGGCTTCGGCGTCGTGCACCGCAAGCAGGCGAGCGTCTACGAGCTCGCCCAGCTGCTGCCCAGCGCCGCCGGAACCCTGATCGCCGCCGAGCTCGAGGTCCTGGACCGCCTGACCGAGAAGCCGGAGCGCCCCTACACGGTCGTCCTCGGCGGCTCGAAGGTCTCGGACAAGCTCGGCGTCATCGACCACCTGCTCCCGCGGGTCGACTCGATCCTCATCGGCGGCGGCATGCTCTTCACCTTCCTCAAGGCCCAGGGCCACGAGGTCGGCAAGAGCCTGCTCGAGGCCGACCAGATCGACACCGTCCTCGGCTACCTCGCGAAGGCGAAGGAGCTCGGGGTGGAGATCGTCGTCCCCACGGACGTCGTCGTCGCCTCGAAGTTCGGAGCGGACGCCGAGTACGTGACGGCTCCCGCCGACGCGATCGTGGACACCGCCTTCGGCGCGGACGGCCTCGGTCTCGACATCGGGCCCGACACCGCGAAGCGGTTCGCCGAGGTCGTCGCGGCCTCGAAGACCGTGTTCTGGAACGGACCGATGGGCGTCTTCGAGCTCGAGCCGTTCGCGGCCGGCACGAAGGCCGTCGCCCAGGCCCTCGCCGAGGTCGACGGACTCAGCGTCGTCGGCGGCGGAGACTCGGCCGCCGCGGTGCGCGCCCTCGGCTTCGAGGACGGGCAGTTCGGCCACATCTCGACGGGAGGCGGAGCCAGCCTCGAATTCCTCGAGGGGAAGCGCCTCCCCGGACTGGAGGTCCTCGGATGGCAGTGACATCCCGCATCCCGCTCATCGCCGGCAACTGGAAGATGAACCTGGACCACCTCCAGGCCATCGCCTTCGTCCAGAAGCTCGCGTGGAGCCTCAAGGACGCCGACCACGACTTCGACGGCGTCGAGGTCGCGGTGTTCCCGCCGTTCACCGATCTGCGCCCCGTGCAGATCCTCGTCGACTCCGACAAGCTGCCGCTCAAGTACGGCGCGCAGGACCTGTCGAAGTTCGACAGCGGGGCCTACACCGGTGAGATCTCCGGCCAGTTCCTCAAGCAGCTCGACTGCGACTACGTCATCGTCGGCCACTCGGAGCGTCGCACGCTCCACGGCGAGACCGACGCGGACATCGCTGCGAAGACGGCCGCGGCCGTCAAGCACGGCGTGCCGCCGATCGTCTGCGTCGGCGAGACCGCCGAGGACCTCGAGAAGCACGGTCCGTCCGCGGTGCCGGTCGCGCAGCTGAAGGAGGCCCTCACCGGCCTGCCAGCGGACGCCGACCTCGTCGTCGCGTACGAGCCCGTCTGGGCCATCGGCTCCGGACAGGCCGCCACGCCCGAGCAGGCCCAGCAGGTCTGCAAGGCCCTCCGCGACGTCGTCGCCGACATCCTCGGCGCCGACACCGCGGCGAAGACGCGCATCCTCTACGGCGGCTCCGTCAAGTCCGGCAACATCGCCGGCTTCATGCGCGAGCCCGACGTCGACGGCGCCCTCGTCGGAGGCGCCAGCCTCCAGGTCGAGGAATTCGCTGCGATCGCGCGGTTCCGCAACCACGTGGGCGTCTGACGCTCTGATGCAGAAGGGGTGGGCCCACGGGCCCACCCCTTCTGTCGTTTCGGTGTCCAGTCTCTGGGCGCGGGGTTCCGGAACCGTGCTCTCTTCCAGGCCGCTCCCTGCGCGGCCTGGCGCAGTCGGCTCCTTGAGGTGGTCGCGTCCCTCAGAGCGTCCTGCGTCCGGCCACGACGATTCGCTGGCACGCGAATCGCCGGTTGCCCTCGCCGCCGCACGGCTGGTCGTTCACTCGGTCTTCCGTCTCCGCGGGACTTCTCACCCAAGTGCTGGTTGGGGGGGCCTCGCGCGTGCGCGGGCGGAGGGGATGGCCTCGTCGCGGCGACAGGCTCGGGTCTGGCGGGCGCTCCGCAGGAGCGCGGGAAGGCGCCGCGACGAGGCCGTCCCCTCCGCCCCTCACCAGAAGTCGCACCCCTCGCATATACAGCGGACAGAACACAGGGCGACGCGATTCCCCGGGGGTTCGCAGGCGCCGTTATACTCGTCGAGGCGTGCAACGCGCCAGAACTTCGAAAGGTACCGCGTGGACATCCTCCAGGTCGTGCTCCAGGTCGTCCTGGGCATCACGAGCCTCCTGCTCACCATGCTGATCCTGCTCCACAAGGGGCGCGGCGGCGGACTGTCCGACATGTTCGGCGGTGGAGTCACCTCGAACCTCGGTGCCTCGGGCGTCGCAGAGCGCAACCTGAACCGCATCACCGTGATCCTCGGCCTCGTCTGGCTGGCCTGCATCGTGGTGCTCGGTCTCATCACCAAGTTCGACACCGGAGCATAGGGGTAAACGGAATGGCATCAGGCGGCAGTGCAATCCGCGGTTCGCGCGTCGGCGCGGGACCCATGGGCGAGCAGGACCGGGGCTACCACGCCGAGCGCGTCGCGGTCTCCTACTGGGACGCCCTCGGCAACGAGACGGTGCGCCACTTCTCGGCGGCCCTCCCCGAGGACGAGATCCCCGAGGTGATCGACTCCCCGCAGTCCGGTCTCCCCGCCGGGCGCGACCGGGCGAACCCGCCCCAGGTCGCGAAGTCGGAGCCCTACAAGACGCACCTCGCGTACGTGAAGGAGCGCCGCACCGAGGCCGAGGCCGCTCAGCTCCTCGAGGAGGCGCTGCAGCAGCTGCGCGCCCGCCGGGGCACCGCGACCCCCTCCTGAGCACCGCCGGCCGCAGGGCCGGTGCAACGACGAAGGGCCCGTCCTCCAGAGGAGGCGGGCCCTTCGTCGTTCCCGGACGAGCCGGGGAGAGCTCAGTAGCTCGGCGCGATCAGCGACTCGGGCACCTCAGCCGCGGCCTCCTGGTCGACGAAGAACACCGTGCGCTTGCGGCCGAACGCGCCGGCTGCCGGCACCTCGTTCGTGCTCGCGCCCGCGAGGGCGAGCCCGAGTGCGGACGCCTTGTCGGCGCCGGCGAGGACCATCCAGATCCGGTCGGACTGGTTGATCAGCGGCAGGGTGAGCGTGAGGCGCTCGGGCGGCGGCTTGGGGGAGTTGCGGACCGCCAGCACTCCCGGCTGCGGGTGGCGGATGGCCGAGCGCTCCGGGAAGAGCGAGGCGATGTGGCCGTCGGGGCCGACCCCGAGGAAGGTGATGTCGAAGCGCGGGTAGTCGCGGCCCTCGGTCGCGTGCGCGCGGAGCTCGGCGTCATAGGCGGCGGCCGCGCCGTCGAGGTCGAGGCCCTCGTCGGACGCGGGGTAGGAGTGCACGTTCTCGGTCGGCACCTCGAGACGCTCGAAGAGGTCGCCCGCCTGCACGTCGTTGCGGTCCTCGTGGCCGCGGGGCACCCAGCGCTCGTCGCCCCACCAGAAGTGCACGCGGGTCCAGTCGACGTTGCCCGCGGCGGAGGAGCCGCCGATCTCCTTGAGAGTCGCCGCCCCCATCGTCCCGCCGGTGAGGACCACGTTCGCCGTGCCCAGGTCGTCGAGGATGTCGATCGTCTTCGTCAGGAAGCGCGCGGCGACCGAGCCTGCGAGGGTCTGCTTGTCTCGGTGGACGAGCACACGGCGGTCAGTGGTCATCGGGGTCTCCTTCGGGTCGGTCGCCATCGGCGGATGGCCGTCTCCCCGGCCGCCGCGCCTGGCGTGCAGGGTGCGGCGGCCGGGGAGTGCGGCGGTGTCAGGACGCGCTGCGAGCGTCGTTCTTCTCGGTGAGCATGTCCACACCGCGCGAGATCACTTCACCGTACAGGTCATCCGGGTCGAGCCTGCGCAGCTCCTCCGCCAGGCAGTCGCGGAGGCTCCGGCGTGGCAGGGAGATGTCGTGAACGGGCTGGTCCGGCTGCGTCAGCGTCGCGACGTTCGGGATCGAGCGTTCGAGCTCGATCACGCCGGATTCGCGGAAGAGGCGCACCCCGTGGATCCCGCTGGACCCGGTCGCACTGATGGTGAGCTCGTGGTCGACGGGGATGTCGAGCTCGAGCTGCAGCCAGGCGGCGAGCAGGATCGTCGAGGGGGAGTCGGGCGCACCGGAGACCTCGACGGCCGTGATCGGCTCGTACGGCGGCTGGTCGAGCACCGCGGCGAGCTGGGCGCGCCACAGGGTGAGGCGCGTCCAGGCGAAGTCGGTGTCGCCGGGGGCGTAGGTCGAGGCCAGGTGGTGCAGAGCCTCGGCCGGGTTGGACTGCGCGGAGGCGTCGGTGATCCGGCGCGTCGCGATGCGGCCGATCGGCGACTTCGAGGCGCTGTCGGGCGCGCTGTTCGGCCACCAGGCGACCACGGGCGCGTCGGGGAGCAGGAGCCCGGTGACCAGGCTCTCCTCGTCCGTCGCGGCGTCGCCGAACGGGCGGAGCACGACGACCTCGCTCGCACCGGCGTCGCCACCCACGCGGATCTGCGCGTCGACGCGCGGGGTGGCGTCGACGGGGACCGTGGTCAGGCCGTCGTCCTTCGAGACGACGATGACGCGCATCGGGTGCTCGCGGGACGCGTCGTTGGCGGCGTCGATCGCCTCCTCCTCGTGACCCCGGGAGGTCGCGATGATGAGGGTGAGCACGCGGCCGAGGGCGACGGCGCCGCCCTCCTCGCGGATCTTGACGAGGGTCTTCGAGACCTCGCTCGTCGTGGTGTCGGGCAGATCGACGATCACGGGCGCCTCCAGGTGCGGCCGTCGCGAGCGAGGAGCTCGTCGGCGGATTCGGGGCCCCAGGTTCCGGGGCGGTACTGCTCGGGCTGGCCCTGCGTGGCCCAGTACTCCTCGATCGGGTCGAGGATCTTCCAGGAGAGCTCGACCTCCTCGTGCCGCGGGAAGAGCGGCGGCTCGCCGAGGAGGACGTCGAGGATCAGACGCTCGTAGGCCTCGGGGCTCGCCTCGGTGAAGGCGTGTCCGTAGCCGAAGTCCATCGTGACGTCGCGGACCTGCATGCCCGCGCCGGGCACCTTCGAGCCGAAGCGCATGGTGACGCCCTCGTCGGGCTGCACGCGGATGACCAGGGCGTTCTGCCCGAGCGAGGTGGTCTGGCTCTCGGCGAAGAGCTGCTGCGGCGCGCGCTTGAAGACCACGGCGATCTCCGTGACGCGGCGGCCCAGGCGCTTGCCCGCGCGCAGGTAGAACGGCACGCCGGCCCAGCGGCGGGTGCCGATGTCCAGGCGCATCGCGGCGAAGGTCTCGGTCGTCGAGGTCGGGCTCATGCCGTCCTCCTCGAGGAAGCCGAGCACCTTCTCGCCGCCCTGCCAGCCGCCGGAGTACTGCCCGCGGGCGGTGACGGTCGAGAGGTCCTTCGGCAGCCGGACGGCCGCGAGGACCTTCTCCTTCTCGGCGCGGAGGTCCGCGGCGTCGAACGAGATCGGCTCCTCCATCGCCGTGAGGGCGAGCAGCTGGAGCAGGTGGTTCTGGATGACGTCGCGCGCGGCGCCGATGCCGTCGTAGTAGCCGGCGCGGCCGCCCACTCCGATGTCCTCGGCCATGGTGATCTGCACGTGGTCGACGTAGTTCGAGTTCCAGAGCGGCTCGTACATCATGTTGGCGAAGCGCAGCGCCAGGATGTTCTGCACCGTCTCCTTGCCGAGGTAGTGGTCGATGCGGAAGACGGAGTCCGGCGGGAAGACCGACTCGACGACGGCGTTGAGCTCGCGTGCGGTCTTCAGGTCGCTGCCGAAGGGCTTCTCGATGACGACGCGGCGCCACTGGCCGTCCTTCTGCTCCGCGAGGCCCGAGTTGCGCAGCTGCTCGGTGACCTGGGGGAAGGACTTCGGCGGGATCGAGAGGTAGAAGGCGAAGTTGCCGTTCGTGCCGCGCTCGCGGTCGAGCTCGTCGACCGTCGTCTTCAGGCGGCTGAACGCCTCGGGGTCGTCGAACTCGCCCTGCACGAAGCGGATGCCCTGCGCGAGCTGGGTCCAGACCTCCTCGTGGAACTCGGTGCGCGCGTGCTTCTTGACGGAGTCGTGCACGACCTTCTCGAAGTCCTGGTCGTCCCAGTCGCGCCGGGCGAAGCCGACGAGCGCGAATCCGGGCGGCAGCAGGCCGCGGTTGGCGAGGTCGTAGACCGCCGGCATGAGCTTCTTGCGGGAGAGATCGCCGGTGACGCCGAAGATGACGAGGCCGCTCGGCCCCGCGATCCGGTTCAGCCGGCGGTCGAAGCTCAACCGCAGCGGGTTGAACTCGGGAGTGATGTCCACAGACATGTGCAGTGTCCTTCTGTGTGCCGCGGTCCGGCGGAGCCGGCGCCTCGGCGCACTGCTATCGGTGACGGAGGGGGAGTGGTGACGCCTGCCCGCTCCGCTGAGGGCTTGCGAGCGCGGTCGGGGCGGATCGCGCGGACGACCGCGGGCGCGGCGCCCCGCCTCCCGGAGGAGGACGGGACGCCGCGCCCGGCGGATCAGGTGTTGAGCGCCTCGAAGAGGGCCTCGAGGTCGGCCTCGGGGTCCGTCAGGGTCAGCGTCAGGACCGGGCGGCCGTGCTCGGCGAGCACGCTCGCGTCGCCCGCGGCCTGGGCCTGGATCAGCTGGCCGAAGGTGAACGGGCTCTCGGGGATCTCGAGATCCGTGCTCGCGCGCTCGGCGATCTGGAGGAAGACGCCGGTCGGCGCTCCGCCCTTGTGGTACTGACCGGTCGAGTGCAGGAAGCGCGGGCCCCAGCCGAAGGTCACCGGACGCTTCGACTGCGCGGCGAGGAGGTCGCGGACGCCCTCCAGCTGCGGCAGCGCGAGGCGGTCGACGTAGGCCTGGATCGACACGTAGCCGCCCTCGCCCAGCTGGGCGAGGAGGCGGTCGACAGCGGCGGCGATGGTCGAGACGCCCTCGGTGACGTTCGACGTGCCGGTCACCTCGATGCCCGCGTCCGTGAAGGCCGGGGTCGCCGGCTCCGGGCGCTTCTCGAGCAGGGCCCGGGTCGCGACCTTCGCCGACTCGACGTCGGGCTGGTCGAACGGGTTGATCCCGAGCAGGCGCCCGGCGACCGCGACCGCGTACTCCCAGGTCAGCATCTGCGCGCCGAGCGAGCCGGACAGGAGGATCTCGCCCTCGTGCCGGTCGCGCGGGAACAGGTGCAGCGCGCTCGCGTCCTCGACCAGGCGGACGACCTGCACGTCGGCGAGGTCCTCCGACAGCTCGGGGGCGAGGGTGCCGAGGACGACGGGGAGGATGCCCGTGCCGTCCTTGCCGGTGGACTCGGCGATGAGCTGCTCGGCCCAGTCGGCGAAGCCGACGATGTGCGTGCCGTCGGCCACGATCGCGAGCTTGTCGCGGCGGGGGCTGGTGGCGGCGATCGCGGCGCCGAGGAGCAGACCCGGGTTCTCCGGGGTGTCCACGGCCAGGCCGAGGGACGCCTCCGCCGCCTCGTCGAGGAGGGCCTCGATGTCGGCGCCGGCGAGTCCGGACGGCACGAGGCCGAACGCGGAGAGCGCCGAGAAGCGGCCGCCGATGTTCGGGTCGGCGTTGAAGACCCGATAGCCGGCCTCGCGCGAGGACGAGTCGAGCGGCGAGCCGGGGTCGGTCACGATGACGATGCGGTCGAGCGGGTCGATGCCGGCCTCGGTGAACGCCTTCTCGTAGGCCTTCTTCTGGCTGGCGGTCTCGACCGTCGAGCCGGACTTGGACGAGATGACGACCGCGGTCGACGCGAGGCGGTCGTTCAGGGCCGCGAGGACCTGCCCGGGCGCGGTGGAGTCGAGCACGGTGAGCTCGACTCCGGCGGTCCGGGTGATGACCTCGGGCGCGAGCGAGGAGCCGCCCATGCCGCCGAGCACGATGTGGTCGATGCCCTTGGCCTGGAACTCCTCGCGGAGCGCCAGGATCTCGGGGATCAGCGGGCGGGAGACGGTGGTCGACTCGGTCCAGCCGAGGCGCTTCGCCGACTCCTCCTCGGCCGCCGCACCCCAGAGGGTCGGGACCTGGGCGGTGATGCCCGAGGCGACCTCGTCGGCGACGAGCTCTGGCACGACGCGGTCGGCGGCCTTCTCGGCGTCGCCGCTGAGGTGGATCTGGATCGTCATGCTCAGGCCTTCGCCTTCGCGCCCTCGAGCGCGGCGGTGACGGTGTCGAGCAGCTCGTTCCAGGAGACGACGAACTTCTCGACGCCCTCCTTCTCGAGCAGCTCGGTGACCTCGGCGTAGGAGACGCCCTGCGCGGCGACGGCGTCGAGGACGGCGTTGGCGTCGGCGTAGGAGCCGGTCACCGTGTCGCCGGCGATGACGCCGTGGTCGAAGGTCGCCTCGAGGGTCTTCTCGGGCATCGTGTTGACGACGCCCGCCGCGACCAGCTCGGTCACGTAGAGGGTGTCGGGGAGGTCGGTCGACTTGACGCCGGTCGAAGCCCACAGCGGACGCTGGCGGTTGGCGCCGGACTCCTGCAGGAGCAGCGCGCGCTCGGTGGCGAACGCCTCGACGAAGACCTCGTAGGCGAGCTGCGCGTTGGCGACGCCGGCCTTGCTCTTCAGCGCGAGGGCCTCGTCGGTGCCGACGGCCTCGAGACGCTTGTCGATCTCGGTGTCGACGCGCGACACGAAGAACGAGGCGACGGAGTGGATGGTCGACAGGTCGATGCCGGCGTCCTTGGCCTTCTCGAGGCCGGCCAGGTACGCGTTGATGACGGCGCGGTAGCGGGCGAGCGAGAAGATCAGCGTGACGTTGACCGAGATGCCGGAGCCGATGGCCTCGGTGATGGCCTCGAGGCCCTCGACGGTCGCGGGGATCTTGATCATCGCGTTCGGGCGGTCGACCTTGGCCCAGAGGGCCTTGGCCTGCTCGATGGTGCCCTGCGCGTCGTGCGCCAGGCCCGGCTCGACCTCGATCGAGACGCGGCCGTCGTAGCCGTTCGTCGCGTCGTAGATCGGGCGGAAGACGTCGGAGGCGGCGGCGACGTCGTCGGTGGTGATCGCGAAGACCGCGTCGGTCACCGAGGTGTCGGCGGCGGCGAGCTCCTCGACCTGCTCGTCGTAGGACTCGCCCTTGGCGAGGGCCGCGGCGAAGATCGTGGGGTTGGTGGTGACTCCGACGACGTTCTTCTCGTCGATGAGCTTCTGCAGCCCGCCGCTCGAGATGCGCGAGCGCGACAGGTCGTCGAGCCAGATGCTGACGCCGGCGGCGGAGAGGTCTGCGGTGGGGGTGTTCTCGGTCATGTCTCTTCTTCTCGTTCGATGGTGCGGGTCGGTGGGGAGTCGTGGGCCCGACGGCGAAGGCCGCGCCCGGGTGGACGCGGCCTTCGTGGTCAGGACGCCGCGAGCGACTCCTTGGCGGCGGTGATGGCCGCCTCGGTGGTGATCCCGAACTCGCGGAACAGGGTCTTGTAGTCGGCGGAGGCGCCGAAGTGCTCGATGGAGACCGAGCGGCCGGCGTCGCCGACGTACTTCTGCCAGCCGAGGCTCAGGCCGGCCTCGATCGAGACGCGCGCCTTCACGGCGGACGGCAGCACCTTCTCGCGGTACTCGGCGTCCTGCTCCTCGAACCACTCGAGCGACGGGGCCGAGACGACGCGGGCGTTGACGCCCTCGCCCTTGAGCAGCTCGCGCGCCTCGACGGCGATCTGCACCTCGGAGCCGGTGGCGATGAGGATCACGTCGGGGGTGCCGTTCGGCGCCTCGGCGAGGATGTACGCACCGCGGGCGACGTTCGACGCGTGGGCGAAGGTCTCGCCGGTGGCGTCGCCCTCTCCGCGCTCGAAGACGGGGATGTTCTGGCGGGTCAGCGCGAGGCCGGCCGGGCCCTCGCGGCGCTCCAGGATCGTCTTCCAGGCGTAGGCGACCTCGTTGGCGTCGCCGGGGCGGACGATGTCCAGTCCCGGGATCGCGCGGAGGGCCGCCAGCTGCTCGACCGGCTGGTGCGTCGGGCCGTCCTCGCCGAGGGCCACGGAGTCGTGGGTCCAGACGTAGATGGCCGGCGCCTTCATGAGCGCGGCGAGACGGACCGCCGGGCGCATGTAGTCGGAGAAGATCAGGAAGGTGCCGCCGAAGGGGCGGGTGTTGCCGTGCAGGACGATGCCGTTGAGGATCGCGCCCATGGCGTGCTCGCGGATGCCGAAGTGCAGCACGCGGCCGCCCTTCTTGCCGGTCCACTCGTGGGTCGAGAACTCGCTCGGCACGAAGGAGCCGGCGCCCTCGATGGTCGTGTTGTTCGACTCGGCGAGGTCGGCGGAGCCGCCCCAGAGCTCGGGCACGACGCCGGCGAGGGCGTTGATGACCTTGCCGGACGCGGCGCGGGTCGACACCTCCTTGCCGGGCTCGAAGACCGGGAGGGCCTCCTGGACGCCCTCGGGGAGGTCGCCGCTCAGGACGCGGTCGAGGAGGACCTTCTTCTCGGGGTTCGCGGTCGCCCACGCCTCGAGCGTCTCGTTCCACTCGGCGTGCTGCGCCTGGCCGCGCTCGACGGCCTTGCGGGTGTGCTCGAGGACCTCGTCGGCGACGTCGAAGGTCTTCTCGGGGTCGAAGCCGAGCACCTCCTTGAGGCCGCGGAGCTCGTCGGCGCCGAGGGCGGAGCCGTGGATCTTGCCGGTGTTCTGCTTCTTCGGCGAGGGCCAGCCGATGATCGTGCGCAGGATGATGAGCGACGGCTTGTCGGTCTCGCCCTTGGCGGCCTCGATCGCGGCGTGCAGCTCGGCGACGTCCTCGTGGTACTCGCCGGTCTTCTTCCAGTCGACGACCTGGACCTGCCAGTCGTAGGCCTCGTAGCGCGCCTTGACGTCCTCGGTGAAGGCGATGTTGGTGTCGTCCTCGATCGAGATCTGGTTGGAGTCGTAGATGACGACGAGGTTGCCGAGCTGCTGGTGGCCGGCGAGCGAGGAGGCCTCGCTGGTGATGCCCTCCTGCAGGTCGCCGTCGCCGGCGATGACGTAGACGAAGTGGTCGAACGGCGAGGTGCCCGCGGCGGCCTCGGGGTCGAACAGGTCGCGCTCGAAGCGCGCCGCGTAGGCGAAGCCGACGGCCGAGGCGAGGCCCTGGCCGAGCGGGCCGGTGGTGATCTCGACGCCGTCGGTGTGGCCGTACTCGGGGTGGCCGGGGGTCTTCGAGCCCCAGGTGCGCAGCGCCTTGAGGTCGTCGAGCTCGAGGCCGTAGCCGCCCAGGTAGAACTGGACGTACTGCGTCAGCGAGGAGTGGCCGACGGAGAGGATGAAGCGGTCGCGCCCGATCCAGGTCGCGTCGGACGGATCGCGGCGCATGACCTTCTGGAACAGGAGGTACGCGGCCGGCGCGAGGCTCATGGCGGTGCCGGGGTGGCCGTTGCCGACCTTCTCGACCGCGTCCGCGGCGAGAACCCTCGCCGTGTCGACTGCCTTCTCGTCAATGGAATCCCATTGCAGTTCTGACACTAGGTACTGACCCTTCTCGAGACGTGGGGCAGACGGGGACCGTCCGCCCTCTCGCATGGTGGAGCGCGCATGACGACTTCGA
Source organism: Rathayibacter sp. PhB152 (assembly GCF_003751395.1). Lineage (NCBI taxonomy): Bacteria > Bacillati > Actinomycetota > Actinomycetes > Micrococcales > Microbacteriaceae > Rathayibacter > Rathayibacter sp. PhB152. The sequence continues at coordinate 323,602 of NZ_RJUT01000004.1, forward strand.
CACGATGCTTCCGACGACGCCCCGTTCGGCCTCGCGCGACTGATCAGTCGGGCGGAACTCGGGTGCGGGCCGGGCGCTCTGGCGAGCAGTTCCGAGTATACGGAGGGGGGTGCGCCGGGGATCGGGGGTTGCGCCTCGCATATGTCGGCGTCCGATTGGACAAGCGTGCACTCCGGGCCCGCCCCCATCCGGCGCGCATTACACTCGTTCGGGATCATCGATCGTTAGAGGAGCAATGGACGTAGTCGCAGAGACCACCGCGATCGAGCGGGGAGGACCCGTCCGGTCGCCCCTGTCGCGCAAGGTGAGGGCGTACGTCGCGCTGACGAAGCCGCGGGTGATCGAGCTGCTGCTCGTGGTCACCGCGCCCACGATGATCCTGGCGCAGGGCGGGATCCCGAACCTGCTGCTGGTCCTCAACGTCCTCATCGGCGGGGCGCTCAGCGCCGGGTCGGCCGGCGCGTTCAACTGCTACATCGACCGCGACATCGACCGCGTGATGAAGCGGACCCGCAACCGCCCGCTCGTCACCGGCGAGGTCTCCGACCGGGAGGCCCTGGTCTTCGCGACCACCATCGGCGTGCTGTCGATCGTCTGGCTCGGCCTGACCGCCAACTGGCTGGCCGCGTCGCTCTCGCTCGCCGCGATCCTCATCTACGTGCTCTTCTACACGCTGTTCCTCAAGCGCCGCACGCCGCAGAACATCGTCTGGGGCGGCATCGCGGGCTGCATGCCCGTGCTGATCGGCTGGGCCGCGGTCACGAACTCGCTCGACTGGGCGCCGATCATCCTGTTCTCGGTGATCTTCCTCTGGACACCGCCGCACTACTGGCCGCTCTCGATGAAGTACCGCGAGGACTACCGCGCCGCCGGCGTGCCGATGCTCGCCGTCGTGCGCGGGCGCAGCATCGTCGGTCTCCAGGTCATCCTCTACGCGTGGGCCACCGTCGCGTGCTCGTTGCTGCTCATCCCCGTCGCCGGCATGGGCGTCGTCTACACGGTCGTCGCCCTCGCGAGCGGTGTCTGGTTCATCGCCGAGACGCACCGCCTCTACAGCCTCGCGATCCGTCACGAGCACGTCTCGCCGATGCGCGTCTTCCACGGCTCGATCGGATACCTCACGCTGCTGTTCCTCGCCGTCGGCATCGACCCGCTGCTGCCGTTCTGATGGTGACGCCGTTCTCGTTCCTCGCCGAGCGGGTCGTCCTGAGCCCCCGCGCCCTGCGCTGGGGGACGACGGCCGCGCTCGTCGCGAGCATCCTCATCATCTTCTTCGGCGGCGTCGTGCGCCTGACCGGCTCGGGCCTCGGCTGCCCGACCTGGCCCGCCTGCGATGCGGGCTCGCTGACCTCGACGCCGGAGCTCGGGATCCACGGCTTCATCGAGTTCACCAACCGCGCCTTCACCGGCGTGCTGATCGTCGCGGTCGGCTGGGCCATCACCGCGGCCCGGCTGCAGAAGCCGCGCGACCGCACGATGACCCGGCTGGCCTGGTCGCAGTTCTGGCTCGTGGTCGCGAACGCGCTCGCCGGCGGCGCGACCGTGCACTCGGGACTCAACCCGTACATCGTCGCGGGCCACTTCATGCTCGCGATCGCCCTGCTGACGACCACGGCGCTGACCTGGCACCGAGCGCACCGCTCGCAGTCCGTCGCGTTCGAGCCGGATGCACTCACCCGAGGGGTGAGCATCGCGCTCGTCGCGGTGACGCTGGCCGTGATCGCCGTCGGCACCCTGGTGACCGGCACCGGCCCGCACGCGGGCGACTCGGCCGAGGTCCCGCGGATGCGGTTCCACTGGGAGAGCGTCACCGTCGTGCACGGGGTCCTCGGGACGGCGACGCTCGTGCTCGGACTCGCGCTGCTGGTGCTGCTGGCGCGCGTGCCGGGCTCCGAGCTGGCACGGCGCCGCGTGATCACCTTCCTCGTCGTGGTGGGGGTGCAGGCGCTGGTGGGCGTCGCCCAGTCGCTCCTCGCCCTGCCGGAGGCGCTCGTCGCCGTCCACCTCCTCGGCTCCGCGTTCGTCTGGGTCGGCGCGCTTCGGGTCCTGCTCGACGTGAATCCGCGCCTCTTCACGGTGCGCGCTCAGCGTCGGCAGCAGGTCGAGGAGCTCGCGCCCGCGCTCTGACCCGGACGGTGATCGGCTCGTCGGCTGGTCCCACCCGTCCGCAGGTGGCGGCGCAGCCGGGCCAGCGCGAGCGCGAGCCGCTGCAGCGGGAGGCTCCGCGCGAGCGGCTCGGCCAGTGCGCCGAAGTCGCGCGCGGAGCCCGGCTCGAGGCCGATGCGCGCCAGCGCGAGGAGGAGGCGGGGGAGGGTCGGGATGCTGTCGTCGTTCGTCATGCGGACACTCCAGCACGGACCACCGACACGGGTGTGGTCATGCGGGTCTGGCGGCGCGGGCTCCAGTGCCCGGGCGACACCCAGGTGCAGAGGTTCCACTGGGAGCACGGCTTCCGTAGGATGAGTAGTTGGTTCAGGTTCGACGCGGGACGCGTCGGTCGCCGTGACGGCGAGACCCGGACCTCGGCCCGATGGAGCGCCACCGCAAGCCTCAGGACTTCCCGGGACGCACCGCTCCGCTCCGCCCATCGACTCGATGGCGTGGTCGGCCCGGATGTGCTCCTCGGATCCCCCTCGGGGAATGACTCCGGAACCCGACCGGTTACCAGTGGGTAGGAAACGAGGTACTTATGTCAGACATCCTGATCGACCGCCCCGAGCTCGCGAGCCTGGGCGTCTACGAGTTCGGCTGGTCCGACTCGGACTCCGCCGGCGCCTCCGCGCGCCGCGGCATCTCGCCCGAGGTCGTCTCCGACATCTCCGCGCTCAAGAACGAGCCGGCCTGGATGCGCGAGCGGCGCATGAAGGCGCTCGCCCTCTTCGAGCGCAAGCCGATGCCCACCTGGGGTGCCGACCTGTCGGACATCGACTTCGACAACATCAAGTACTTCGTCCGCTCCACCGAGAAGCAGGCGCAGACCTGGGAGGACCTCCCGGACGACATCAAGAACACGTACGAGAAGCTCGGCATCCCCGAGGCGGAGCGCCAGCGCCTCGTCGGCGGCGTGGCCGCGCAGTACGAGTCCGAGGTCGTCTACCACCAGATCCGCGAGGACCTGGAGGAGCAGGGCGTCATCTTCATGGACACCGACACCGCCCTCCGCGAGCACCCCGAGATCTTCGAGGAGTACTTCGGCACCGTCATCCCGGCCGGCGACAACAAGTTCGCCGCGCTGAACACGGCGGTCTGGTCCGGCGGCTCGTTCGTGTACGTCCCCAAGGGCGTGCGCGTCGACATCCCGCTGCAGGCCTACTTCCGGATCAACACCGAGAACATGGGCCAGTTCGAGCGGACGCTGATCATCGCGGACGAGGGCAGCTACGTCCACTACATCGAGGGCTGCACGGCGCCGATCTACAAGTCGGACTCGCTGCACTCGGCCGTCGTCGAGATCATCGTGAAGAAGAACGCCCGCGTGCGCTACACGACGATCCAGAACTGGTCGAACAACGTCTACAACCTCGTCACCAAGCGCGCGATCGCGCACGAGGGTGCGACGATGGAGTGGATCGACGGCAACATCGGCTCCAAGGTCACCATGAAGTACCCGTCGATCTTCCTGGTCGGCGAGCACGCCAAGGGCGAGACCCTGTCCGTCGCGTTCGCGGGCCCCGGCCAGCACCAGGACGCCGGCGCGAAGATGATCCACATGGCTCCGTACACGCAGTCGTCGATCGTCTCCAAGTCGATCGCCCGCGGCGGCGGCCGGGCCGGCTACCGCGGCGAGGTCCGGGTGGACGCCAACGCGCACCACTCCGCGAACACGGTGCGCTGCGACGCGCTCCTGGTCGACACGATCTCGCGCTCGGACACCTACCCGGCGATCGACATCCGCGTGGACGACGTCCAGCTCGGCCACGAGGCCACGGTCTCGAAGGTCAGCGAGGAGCAGCTCTTCTACCTGATGTCCCGCGGCATGCCGGAGGACGAGGCCATGGCCATGATCGTCCGCGGCTTCATCGAGCCGATCGCGCGCGAGCTGCCGATGGAGTACGCCCTCGAGCTCAACAAGCTCATCGAGATGGGGATGGAGGGCAGCGTCGGCTGACGCTCGCCCCACCGGCCCCGAGGCCGCCCGAGTCGGGCGGCCAGCACCCTTCGAAAGGAACCACCGCCTGATGACGGTCCCCACGAGCGCCCCGACGTCCCCTGCGATCGACGGCGCGGACGCCGCCGCGCGCCTGGGCATCGCCGCGCACTCCGACGGGGCGTTCACGCCCGTGCAGACCCGCTCCGAGCGCTTCGCGTCCACCGACGTCGACGCCTTCGAGACGGTCACCGGTCGCGAGATCGCCTGGAAGCTGACCCCGGTCGCCCGCCTCGGCGACCTGATCGACGGCCCCCTCGACGGCTCGCCGACTCCGCTGGAGTCGGCCGCGGTCGAGGGCGTCGACGTCTCCTGGGTCGGCCGCGACGACGCGCGGATCGGCACCGCGGGCCTCCCCGAGGACCGCGCCGCCGCGAACGCCTGGTCGCAGTTCGAGAAGGCGCTCTCGATCCGGGTGACCGGCGAGGACGAGAAGGTCGCGACGCTCGTGCGCACCGGTCTCGGCTCCGCCCCCCGTGCCGCGCACACGATCATCGAGGCCGCGCCGTACGCGCGCGGCGTCGTCGTGCTGCAGAACGAGGGCGAGGCGACGCTCGCCGAGAACGTCGAGGTCCTCGTGGGCGAGGGCGCGCAGCTGACGATCGTCACGCTGCAGGAGTGGGCCGACGACGCCCGCCACCTCGCGAACCACTTCCTCCGCGTCGGCCGCGACGCGAAGGTCAAGCACATCGTCGTCACGCTCGGCGGCTCGATCGTCCGGGTGAACCCCTCGGCGCACCTCGTCGAGCGCGGCGCGGACGGCGAGCTCCTCGGCCTGTACTTCGCCGACGGCGGCCAGCACCTCGAGCAGCAGGTCTACGTCGACCACGACGCTCCCGACACCCGCAGCCGCGTCACCTACAAGGGCGCGCTGCAGGGCCAGGGCGCGCGGACGGTCTGGATCGGCGACGTGCTGATCCGCCAGAGCGCGAACGGGACCGACAGCTACGAGCAGAACCGCAACCTGGTCCTCTCGGACGGCACGCGCGCCGACTCGATCCCGAACCTCGAGATCGAGACCGGCGACATCGCCGGAGCGGGCCACGCCTCGGCGACCGGCCGCTTCGACGACGAGCAGCTCTTCTACCTGCAGTCGCGCGGCATCCGCGAGGACGAGGCGCGCCGCCTGGTCGTCCGCGGCTTCCTCAGCGAGATCGTGCAGCAGATCGGCGTGACCGAGCTCGAGGACCGCCTCCAGCTCGCGATCGAGGCCGAGCTGGCCGGCAGCGCCGGGCAGACCGGCGCGTACAGCCCGGAGGTGTCCGCATGAGCGACGCCGCGAGGATCTGCGCCGCCTCGGAGCTGATCCCCAACCAGGCCGTCCGCTACGTCGTCGACGGCATCGCCATCGCGATCGTGCAGGACACGGCCGGCGAGATCCACGCCATCGGGGACACCTGCACGCACGGCGAGGTCTCCCTCGCCGAGGGCTTCGTCGAGGACGACACCCTCGAGTGCTGGGCCCACGGCTCGGCGTTCTCGCTGCGCACCGGCGCCCCCCTGAACCTGCCGGCCTTCGAGCCGGTTCCCGTCTTCGTCGTCGAGGTCATCGACGGCGACGTCTACATCGACCCGACCGTCACGAAGGAAGTCTGAATGTCCGTTCTCCAGATCAGCGATCTCCACGTCAGTGTCGAGACCGAGCAGGGGACCAAGCAGATCCTCCGCGGTGTCGACCTCACCATCAACCAGGGTGAGATCCACGCCGTGATGGGCCCGAACGGGTCCGGCAAGTCCACCCTCGCGTACACGATCGCGGGGCACCCGAAGTACCACGTCGACGGCGGCTCGATCACCCTCGACGGTGTCGAGGTCCTCGACATGACCGTCGACGAGCGCGCTCGCGCCGGCCTCTTCCTCGCCATGCAGTACCCGGTCGAGATCCCCGGTGTCACCAACACCAACTTCCTCCGCACCGCCAAGACCGCGATCGCGGGTGAGGCGCCGGCGATCCGCACCTGGACCAAGGACGTCAAGAAGGCCATGGCCGACCTGCGGATGGACCCGTCCTTCGCGGCGCGCAACGTCAACGAGGGCTTCTCGGGCGGCGAGAAGAAGCGCAACGAGATCCTCCAGCTCGAGCTGCTCGCCCCGCAGTTCGCCGTCCTCGACGAGACCGACTCCGGCCTCGACGTCGACGCGCTCAAGATCGTCTCGGAGGGCGTCAACCGCGCTCACGCGTCGACCGGTCTCGGCGTCCTGCTGATCACGCACTACACGCGGATCCTGCGCTACATCCAGCCCGACTTCGTGCACGTCTTCGTCGCCGGCCGGATCGCCGAGCAGGGCGGCAAGGAGCTCGCCACCCGACTCGAGGACGAGGGCTACGACCGCTTCCTCGCCCCGGCGACGGCCTGATCATGGCGGTCACCACGCTCGACCCGAAGCTCTTCGACCAGGTCGAGGAGGCGCTCAAGGACGTCATGGACCCCGAGCTCGGTGTCAACGTCGTCGACCTCGGCCTGATCTACGACCTGGGCTGGGACGACGAGAACGACGCCCTGGTCATCCACATGACACTGACCTCGGCGGGCTGCCCGCTGACGGACGTGCTCGAGGAGCAGACCGCGGAGTCGCTCGACGGCGTCGTGGAGGCGTTCCGGATCAACTGGGTCTGGATGCCGCCGTGGGGCCCGGACCGGATCACCGAGGACGGCCGCGACATGATGCGCGCCCTCGGCTTCTCGATCTAGAGCCTTCTCGATCGAGAGCCGCGCCGTTCGATCGGCGGCAGGTGCGGCGAAGGGCCCGGAGGATGATCCTCCGGGCCCTTCGTCGTGCGTGCGGGGCGGGTCAGCCCTTGCGGCGGCCGAGCAGCGCCCAGGTGGTGGGCAGCAGCGCCGCGGCGAGCAGGATCTTGAGGGTGTCGCCGACGAGGAAGGGCACGAGGCCGGCCGTCAGCACCGAGCCGAGGTCGGCCGGGTAGCCCATCGAGCCGAGCGCGGTGGCGAGCCAGGGGAGTCCGACCAGGTAGATCGTGGCGGTGCCGGCGAGGAAGGTCACGGCGGTGCCGACGACACGGCGGTCCCACTGGCGCTGGGCGAGCCAGCCGGTGACGATCGAGGCGAGGACGAAGCCGACGATGTAGCCGCCGGTCGGGCCGGACAGGACGGCCCAGCCGCTCGAGCCCTCGGTGAAGATCGGGGCGCCGAGGGCGCCGACGAGCGCGTAGACGCCCATCGAGAGCGCGCCGCGCAGGGCGCCGAGGGTGGTGCCGACGAGCAGGACCGCGAAGGTCTGGCCCGTGATCGGGACCGGCCACATCGGGATGTAGAGCTGCGCCATGCCGGCGGTGAACGCGGCGGCGGCGAGGACGAGCACCAGATCGGTGACCAGCGAGCGGGTGAGCAGCCGGTCCGCCAGGACCGGTCGCGACGGGGCGAGAGAGTAGCTGGACATGTCTGTTCTCCAAAGACCGTGTCGCCCGAGAGCGAGGAGCGAGCGCGTCCGCGGTGAGCGGACGTGGATCCGCCCCGCGGCTCAGGAAATATACTAGGGGGCTGCCGCTCCGCGGCCTCTTGCCCCACACCTCCCGAACCGAACGCCATTTCTTGGCGGGAACGGACAGCACAGTGCTCAGCGTGCACGACCTCGAACTCCGAGTCGGCGCCCGACTCCTGATGGAGAACGTGTCCTTCAGAGTCGGCGACGGCGACAAGGTCGGCCTCGTCGGCCGCAACGGCGCGGGCAAGACGACGCTGACCAAGGTCCTCGCCGGCGACCTCATCGCCGCGAAGGGATCGGTCGACCGCGGCGGCGAGATCGGCTACCTGCCGCAGGACCCGCGCTCCGGTGACCCCGAGGAGCTGGCGCGCACGCGCATCCTCGACGCCCGCGGCCTCGGCCAGCTGGTGCTGGGCATGCAGGAGGCCACCGTCGCGATGTCGAGCAGCGACACGGCCGTCAGCGAGGCCGGGATGAAGAAGTACGGCAACCTGACCGACCGCTTCCTCTCGCTCGGCGGATACGCGGCGGAGGCCGAGGCGGCGTCGATCGCGAGCAACCTGAACCTGCCGGACCGGATCCTCGACCAGCCGCTGAAGACGCTCTCGGGTGGTCAGCGCCGCCGCATCGAGCTCGCCCGCATCCTCTTCTCCGATGCCCAGACGCTCATCCTCGACGAGCCGACCAACCACCTCGACGCCGACTCCGTGGTCTGGCTCCGCGAGTTCCTGAAGAACTACCGCGGCGGCTTCATCGTGATCAGCCACGACATCGAGCTGGTCGGCGAGACCGTGAACCGCGTCTTCTACCTCGACGCCAACCGCCAGGTCATCGACGTCTACAACATGAACTGGAAGAACTACCTCCGCCAGCGCGCGGCCGACGAGGAGCGCCGCAAGAAGGAGCGCGTCAACGTCGAGAAGAAGGCCGGTGCCCTGCAGCTCCAGGCCGCCCGCTTCGGCGCGAAGGCGTCGAAGGCCGCGGCCGCGCACCAGATGGTCGCGCGCGCCGAGCGGATGCTCAGCGGCCTCGAGGAGGTCCGTGCCGTGGACCGCGTCGCCAAGCTCCGCTTCCCGACCCCGTCCGCCTGCGGCCGCACCCCGCTGCAGGCGCAGAACCTCTCGAAGAGCTACGGATCGCTCGAGATCTTCACCTCCGTCGACCTCGCCATCGACCGCGGCTCGAAGGTCGTCATCCTCGGCCTGAACGGTGCGGGCAAGACGACTCTGCTGCGCATCCTCGGCGGCGTGGACGCGCCCGACACCGGCGTGATCGAGGCCGGCCACGGCCTGCGCATCGGCTACTACGCCCAGGAGCACGAGACGATCGACGTCAAGCGCTCGGTGCTGGAGAACATGGTCTCCTCGAGCCCGAACCTCACCGAGACCGAGGCCCGCCGCGTGCTGGGCTCGTTCCTCTTCACCGGCGACGACTCGCACAAGCCGGCCGGCGTCCTCTCCGGCGGCGAGAAGACCCGCCTCGCCCTGGCGATGATCGTCGTCTCGGGCGCCAACGTGCTGCTGCTCGACGAGCCCACCAACAACCTCGATCCGGCCAGCCGCGAGGAGATCCTCGACGCGCTCGCGCACTACGAGGGCGCGGTCGTCCTGGTCAGCCACGACGAGGGGGCCGTGGAGGCGCTCAACCCCGAGCGCGTGCTGATCATGCCCGAGGGCACCGAGGACCACTGGACCGCGGACTACCTCGACCTGATCATGCTGGCCTGACCCGCGGCGTCCAGGGATCCCCGAGTCCCGGCGCCGTGGGTCCCGATACGCCGCGTGCCGCGGCTGCTCGACCAGCATGCATGCGGGCGGGCGTCATCTCGGTGGATCCCGCTCCGTCAGCGGGCGTCGAGCAGCTCGTCCTCGATCTCGGCGTCGGTGCGGCCCCGGCGGAGGCGGCGCTGCTCGCGGCGCTCCTCGGCGGCGATGACCTCGGGGTCGTCGGCGTTGCGGATCCGGTACTCGTGCCGGATCGCCCAGGCGAGACCGCCGAAGCCCATGATCGCGAAGAGCACCCACTGGATCGCGTAGCTGATGTGCAGGCCCTCGTCGGCGACCGGCTTGATCGCGGCGAGGGGCCGCTCCTCGATCGGAGCCGGGTCCTCCTGGATCAGCAGCCCGTAGCCCGCGGTGCGCAGCGGCTCGTCGAGCTGCGCGGAGAGGTCGTCGAGCTGGATCGTGGCGATCTGGCCGGCGGGGGCACCGCGGCCCTCGATGCGACCCTCGCCCGGCTTGAGTCGCGCCGTCACCGTGACCTCGCCCTCGGGCGGGGCCGGGACGACGTCGGGGGAGTCCTGGGTGGAGCCGACCGGGACCCAGCCGCGATCGACGACGAAGACGCTGCCGTCCGCGAGGCGCAGCGGCGTGAGGATCTCGAAGCCGGGATTGCCGTTGTACGGCCGGTTGCGGACGAGCGTCTCGCCGTTGGTCTCGTAGACGCCGCTGACCTCGACGGGCCGGTACTCGAGCGCGTCGTCCCAGCTCGCTCCCTCGGGGAGCAGTCCGTCGAGTGCGACGGGGTCCGCGTTCCAGTTGGCGGTGACGAGTCGGTTGGTGCTCGCCGCCTCGTCGAGCCGCGCGACCTGCCAGCGCGAGAGCAGCACGCAGGCGACGGCGAAGACGATCGTGAGGGCCAGGTAGCCGAACCAGCGGCGCGAGAAGGCGAAGCGCCAGGACGGCCGCGTCGCCGTGGCGCTCACAGAGCGGCTCCGCGGTCCACCGTCAGCAGCGGCTTCACCTCGAGCGGGAACTCCCGGGCCGCGAGGAACTCGCGCAGGTAGTCGAGGTGCTCACCGCAGGCGAGCCAGGTCTTCCGGCGGTCCGCGGTGTGGATGCGCGGGTTCCGCCACTCGATCGCCCAGGTCGCGGTCTGCGGGCAGCCGGCGCGCGAGCAGGCGTGCTGATCCGGGACGCCGCCGAGCGGGATCACCGTCGTCCCTCGCTCGGGTCGCCGCCCTCGGGCGCGTCGGCGGAGGGTGCGGCGTCGTCCGCCGCGGGCGGCACGTACGGCGGCACCGGCCGGGACAGCACGATCGCGCCGGGACGCTCGACCGTGCCGCTCTCGCCGGCGCTGCCGACGTTGGCGAGCACGACCGCGAAGTACGGGAGCACGATCGCGCCGAGGGCGAAGAAGAGCAGCCACCAGCCCTGGGCGAAGATCAGGCAGATCACGCAGACCATCCTGATGCCCATGGCGATGGAGTACTTGATCGCGCGGGAGCGACGCGCGGCACTGGGCGACGGCGGGAGGGAGGTGAGCGATTCGCGTGATTTCACAGCCCCACAAGACTACGTCGTGCGCGCCAAGCGAAGGCTGAGACGGCCCTATCCGCGGATGTGTTGCGCCGAGCGCCTCTAAGATGTACGGGTCGTCCGGAGCCGCCCGCGCACCGGCGGAGAGGGACACCATGACCACGCCGCGCACCGTTCTCGTCACGGGGGGCAACCGGGGGATCGGCTACGCCATCGCCGAGGAGTTCGTGGCGGCCGGTCACCGGGTCGCGGTCACCGCCCGCTCCGGCTCCGGCCCCGAGGGCTCCTTCACCGTCGTCGCCGACGTCACCGACTCCGCGTCCATCGACGCCGCCTTCTCCCAGATCGAGGCCGAGCTCGGCCCCGTCGAGGTCGTCGTCGCGAACGCCGGCATCACCCGCGACATGCTGCTGCTGCGCATGTCGGAGGAGGACTTCACCTCCGTGATCGACACCAACCTCACCGGCGCCTTCCGGGTCGTCAAGCGGGCGTCGAAGGCGATGCTGAAGCAGAGGTTCGGCCGCATCGTCCTGATCTCGAGCGTCGTCGGCCTCTACGGCGGACCGGGTCAGATCAACTACTCCTCGTCCAAGGCCGCGCTGGTCGGCTTCGCCCGATCGCTCACCCGCGAGCTCGGCGCCCGCAACATCACGGCGAACGTCGTCGCACCCGGCTTCATCGAGACCGACATGACGGCGGAGCTCCCGGCGGAGCAGCAGGCGGAGTACCGCAAGAGCATCCCGCTGGCCCGCTACGGCACGGCTGCCGAGGTCGCGAAGGTGACCCGCTGGCTGGCGGGCGACGAGGCGGACTACATCTCCGGCGCCGTCATCCCCGTCGACGGCGGCCTCGGGATGGGTCACTGACCGTATCAGCTGAGAGCTTATATCTGACGGATATCAGCTGTAGGCTTATGCGATGACCGAACCCCTCGTTGTCGCGGTGCTGCTCGACCTGGTCGACTCCCGGGAGATCACTGCCCGGTCCTCCGTGCAACGCGAGATCGAGCGCGGCTTCGCGGCGATCGACGGGGCGGTCCCGGCACTCGAACCGCTGCACCCGACGGTCGGGGACGAGTTCCAGGCGGTCTACCCCTCCGTCTCCGCGGCCCTCGGGGCGACCCTGCAGGCGCGGCTCGCACTGCCGCCCGGGGTGGACTGCCGGGTCGGCCTCGGTCGCGGCGAGATCAGGGTGGTCGGCTCGGGCGTCGCCGGTGACCTGCAGGACGGGCCCGGCTGGTGGCGCGCGCGAGCGGCCATCGAGCGGGCGCACGCCCTCGAGGACGGAGCCGTGCCGACCGCCCGGGGCTGGTTCATCGCCTCGGACGCCCCGGACGCGCAGGAGGCCGCGGTGAACGCCTACCTCCTCGCCCGCGACGCCCTCGTCGGCGAGATGAGCGACCGCGACCGGCGGCTCGTGCTCGGCACCGCGCGCGGGCTGCCGCAGAAGGTCCTGGCCGAGCAGGAGTCGATCACGCAGTCGGCGGTGTCGCAGGCGCTGCGGCGCGCAGGCGCCGGCGCCCTGCTCACCGGCGCGCGACTGCTGGCGGACGCGTGCTGACCGCGCTGCTGCTCGCGCTCGTCGGGCTGGCCGACCTCGCGCGGACGCACCTCGGCAGGCCGGTCGCTGCCGGCACGATCGTCGTGCTCTGGGTGGGAGCAGTGCTCTCCGCGGTGCTCGGCCTCGGGGCTCCGCCGCTCGGGGTCGCGATCGTCGCGGTCCTCTCCGGAGCCTGGCTGCTGCTCACGACGACCGCGGCGGGCACCCGGCCGCCCGGTGGGCTCCGACCCGCCGTCGGCCTGGTCGTCGCGGTCCTCGTGCTCTCGGTGCTGGATCGCGCGGCCGGGCCCGCCGCCGGCCCCCTGGTCGACGCCTACGCGGGGCTCGGGCGCTCCGGGCCGATCCCGCCGATCGCTCAGGCGCTGCTCGCCGGGGGCGCCGCGCTCTTCCTCCTCGAGAGCGCCAACGTCGTCGTGCGCGCCGCCCTCTACCGCGAGCTGCCGCAGCCGGTCGCCGCCCGCAGCCGCTTCTCGCTCCGCGCTCGATTCGCCCGGCCGGCGCCCCAGGAGGTGCGCGTCCCGGATCTGCGCGGCGGTCGCGCGATCGGGCCGCTGGAGCGGCTCCTCGTGGCCGGGCTCACCCTCGCCGGAGCGATCGGGCTGGCCGGCGCCGTCTTCGCGGCGAAGGGCATCGTGCGCTTCCCGGAGATCTCCCGCGACGGCGAGGGCGGCTCGAAGGCGGAGTACTTCCTGGTCGGCTCGCTGGTCAGCTGGGCGCTGGCCCTGGGCGCGGCGGCCCTGGTCGCGACGGCGGGCAGCTGAGGCGCCGCCCCAGCGTCAGCCGCGCAGGCCGAGGACCGGCAGCAGCTGGCTGAGATCGAGGCCGTCGATGACGAGGTCGGCGCGCTCGCGGACCACGGGCTTCGCATTGAAGGCGACCGAGAGGCCGGCCACCCGCATCATCTCGAGATCGTTCGCGCCGTCGCCGACCGCGATCGCGCGCCGGAGCGGGACGCCGGACTCCGCCGCCCACTCGCACAGGGCCGCGGCCTTCGCAGCGGCGTCGATGACCGGGCCCTCGACCGCGCCGGTCAGGCGGCCGTCGCGGCTGCCGAGCCGGTTCGCGCGGACGAAGTCGAGGCCGAGCGCCCCGGCGACCGGATCGAGCACCTCGTGGAAGCCGCCCGAGACGACGCCGATCCGGCCACCGGCGGCGCGGATGCCGGCGATCAGCTCCTCCACTCCCGGGGTGACCCGGACGCGGCCGCTCACTCCGGCGCAGACGTCGTCGAGCACGCCGGCGAGGGTGGCGACGCGCTCGCGCAGGCTCTCGCCGAAGTCGATCTCGCCGTGCATCGCGCGCTCGGTGATCGCGGCGACGCGCTCCTCGGAGCCCGCGTGCGCGGCGAGCAGCTCGATCACCTCGTCCTGCAGCAGCGTGGAGTCGGCGTCGACGACGACCAGGAATCGGGCGGGTGTGCGCAGAGGCTCACTCAAGGACGGGCCAATCGGTCGGGTCCGCGCGCCGGCAGGGCAGGCGGCGCGGAAGCGCAGTGCTCTCGACCCGCGGGGGTGCTACGGGCGGACGACGACGCCCTTTCCGACGACGGTGATGCCCGACTCGGTGACGGTGAACCCGCGCTCGCGGTCGTGGTCGTGGTCCACGCCGACACGGGCGCCGGGCTCGACGACGACGTCCTTGTCGAGGATAGCGCGGGCGACCACGGCGTCCGGGCCGATCCGGACCTTGTCGAAGACGACCGAGTCGGAGACCGTGGCGTTCGACTCGATGACCGCCCAGGGGCCGACGACGCTGCGCTCGATGTGCGCACCGGAGATGACGGTGCCCAGGGAGACGACCGAGTCGACGGTGGTGCCGAGGTTGCCCTTGCCGTCGCGCACGATCTTCGCGGGCGGCGAGTTGAGCTGCGACGAGAAGATCGGCCACTGCTGGTTGTAGAGGTTGAAGACGGGCAGCGCCGAGATGAGGTCCTGGTGCGCCTCGAAGAACGAGTCGATCGTCCCCACGTCGCGCCAGTAGTAGCGGTCGCGATCGGTGGAGCCGGGGACCTCGTTGAGCTTGAGGTCGTAGACGCCGGCCTCGCCGCGCGCGACGAAGTCGGGGATGATGTCGCCGCCCATGTCGTGGTCGGAGGTGGAGAGCTCGCCGTCGCGGATGACCGCGTCGATCAGCGCGTCGGCGTCGAAGACGTAGTTGCCCATCGAGGCGAGGACCTCGTGCGGCGAGTCGGCGAGGCCGACCGCGTCCTTGGGCTTCTCGAGGAACTCGGCGATCTTGGTCGGGACGATGCCGTCGCCGGCCTCGTCGCCCGCGAGCTGGATGACGCCGAACTGGTCGGCGAGCTCGATCGGCTGGCGGATCGCCGCGACGGTCGCCTTGGCGCCCGACTTGATGTGCGCCTCGATCATCTGCGAGAAGTCCATGCGGTAGACGTGGTCCGCGCCGACCACGACGACGATGTCGGGCTTCTCGTCGCGGATCAGGTTGAGGCTCTGCAGGATCGCGTCGGCCGAGCCGCTGAACCAGCGCTTGCCGAGCCGCTGCTGCGCCGGGACGGACGCGACGTAGGAGTTGAGCAGCCCCGACAGCGTCCAGGTCTGCGAGACGTGGCGGTCGAGCGAGTGCGACTTGTACTGGGTCAGCACCACGATCTGGGTCAGGCCCGAGTTGATCAGGTTGGACAGCGCGAAGTCGATCAGACGGTACTGCCCGCCGAACGGCACCGCGGGCTTGGCCCGGTCCGCCGTCAGGGGCATGAGCCGCTTGCCTTCGCCACCCGCGAGGACGATGCCGAAAATCTTCTTTGACTGCATGGCTCCACAGTAGGGGTTGGCGGAGGTCCGCGAACCCGCGCGGATGCGGCTGTCGCCGGGGGATCGCGCTGTACTACGGTTCGGGGTGTGCGAGTCGATCTGCTGACCAAGGAATATCCGCCCGAGGTGTACGGGGGAGCCGGCGTGCACGTGGCCGAGCTCACCAAGGCCCTCCGCCACGACATCGAGGTCGTGGTGCGCTGCTTCGGCGCGCCGAGGGACGAGGAGGGGGCGTTCGCGTATCCGGTGCCGGCCGAGCTGGCGCAGGCCAACGGCGCGCTGCAGACCCTGGGCGTCGATCTCCAGATCGCCCAGGACGCGGCCGGAGCCGATCTCGTGCACTCGCACACCTGGTACGCCAACGCGGCCGGGCGCCTCGCGCAGCTGCTGCACGGCATCCCGCACGTCGTCTCGGCGCACAGCCTCGAGCCGCTGCGCCCGTGGAAGGCCGAGCAGCTCGGGGGCGGCTACCGCGTCTCGAGCTGGATCGAGCGCGAGGCGTACGAGAGCGCCGATGCGGTGATCGCGGTCTCCGGCGGGATGCGGAACGACATCCTCCGCTCGTACCCCGCTCTGGACCCGGCGAAGGTGCACGTCGTCTACAACGGCATCGACCTCGACGCGTGGCACCCGGTGGAGGACGAGGCCGTCCTCGCCGAGCTGGGCATCGACCCGTCGCGCCCCTCCGTCGTCTTCGTCGGCCGGATCACCCGGCAGAAGGGGCTGCCCTACCTGCTGCGCGCGGCCGCGATGCTGCCGCCGGAGGTGCAGCTGGTGCTCTGCGCAGGCGCCCCGGACACCCCCGAGATCATGGCCGAGGTCACCGCGCTCGTGCGGGGGCTCCAGCAGGAGCGCACCGGCGTCGTCTGGATCGACCGCCACCTGCCGCGCCACCAGCTCTCCGCGGTGCTGACCGCCGCGACCACGTTCGTCTGCCCGTCGATCTACGAGCCGCTGGGCATCGTGAACCTCGAGGCGATGGCGTGCGGTGCCGCGGTCGTCGGGACCGCGACCGGCGGCATCCCGGAGGTCGTCGTCGACGGCGTCACCGGGCGCCTGGTGCCGATCGAGCAGGTGACGGACGGCACCGGCACGCCGGTGGATCCGGAGCGCTACGTCGCCGACCTCGCGGCCGCGATGGCCGAGGTCGTCGCCGACCCGGCCGCCGCGAAGCGGATGGGCGAGGCCGGCCGCCTCCGGGCGCAGAGCGACTTCAGCTGGACGCAGATCGCCCGGGACACCCGTGCGATCTACGACTCGCTCGTCTGAGCCCGCCGCCAGCTCCCTTTAGACTGGATCGCATGCCCAGCGTTGTCTCGTTCGTCGATGTGTCCTTCGTCCGGAACGGCAAGCGGATCCTCGATCACGTCGACTGGACCGTGTTCGAGGAGGAGCGCTGGGTGATCCTCGGCTCCAACGGAGCCGGGAAGACCTCGATCCTGCAGATCGCCGCGGCGCAGAACTATCCGTCGACCGGCTCCGCGCACCTGCTCGAGGAGACGCTCGGCCGCGTCGACGTCTTCGAGCTGCGCCCCCGGATCGGCTACGCGTCGACCGCGATGGCGCGCCGCCTGCCCGCGGGCGAGACGGTGCTCGACGTCGTGATGACCGCCGCGTACGCGGTCACGGGGCGCTGGAACGAGGGCTACGACGAGATCGACGAGCGCCGCGCGCGCCGCGTCCTCGTGGAGTGGAAGCTCGACCACCTCGCCGACCGCACCTTCGGCACGCTCTCGGACGGCGAGCAGAAGCGCGTCCAGATCGCCCGCGCGATCATGACCGACCCGGAGCTGCTGCTGCTCGACGAGCCGGCCGGCAGCCTCGACCTCGGCGCCCGCGAGGAGCTCGTGCAGCTGCTCGGCGGCTTCGCGCAGGACCCGGCCTCGCCCGCGATCGTGATGGTGACCCACCACGTCGAGGAGATCCCGGCCGGGTTCACGCACGCGCTGCTGCTGCGCGACGGCGCCGTCGTCGCCGCCGGCCCGCTGGCCGAGGCGCTCACCGAGGCGACCCTCGCGGACGCGTTCGGGCTCGACATCGCGCTGACGCACGAGAACGGGCGCTACTCGGCCCGCGCCCGCTGAGCGCGGGCTCGCGCGACCGCGTGCCGCACCTCCCCGTGGCGGCGGCCGTCTGCTATTCTCGGTAGCTGGTTCGGGCCCGTTCGCGGTGCGCCCGCCACTCATCCACCCGCACCCGTCGACGACAGGCGCGGTTCAGGACCACAAGCGACAGGACACGATCATGCAGACCGACATCCACCCCAAGTACGAGGCCATCGTGTTCCGCGACCTCGCCTCCGGTGAGACCTTCCTCACCCGCTCGACGGCGACCAGCAGCAAGACGATCGAGCTCGACGGCGTCACGTACCCCGTCATCGACGTCGAGATCTCGTCCGCCTCGCACCCGTTCTACACGGGCAAGCAGCGCATCATGGACTCGGCCGGCCGCGTCGAGAAGTTCAACTCGCGCTACAAGAACTTCGGCAAGTAGGCTCCGGCCTCCCGCCTCCGAAGGGCCCTCGACCTCGCGGTCGGGGGCCCTTCGTCGTCGGCAAAAGCGCAGGGCGGGGAAGAGGCCGACGTCCTCGGGGTGGGCGGGTCTCGATACGCCCCTGCGGGGATACTCGACCAGCATGTGCGGCGCGCTCGTCTCGCTTGCACGGCCCCGCCCTTCCATGCTGATCGAGTAGGCCGCGGAGCGGGCGTATCGAGATCCACCACTGCCCGCGCGCTGGTCGCCGGGTCTCGATACGCCGCTGCGCGGCTACTCGACCAGCATGGAGCGCGAATCTCACCCGCTTGCTGAACCGCCCGCGAATGGTCGCCGCGCGGATCAGTAGCGGTAGAAGCCCTCGCCGGTGGCGGTCCCGAGCCTGCCCTTGTCGAGGTACTCGGTCTTGAGGTGGGCGGCGAAGGCCTGGGAGGCCTCGTCGGGGGCGGCGACGGCGACGTGGTAGGCGGTGTTGAGGCCGATGACGTCGAAGATCTGGAAGGGGCCGAGCGGGGCTCCGGTGCCGATCCGCCAGGTCTTGTCGATGGTCTCGGGGTCGGCGTAGCCGCCCATCAGGAGGCCGCTCGCGGCGTTCAGGAGCGGCACCAGCAGCGAGTTGAGCAGGTAGCCGGCCTTCTCCTTCTGCAGGCGGATCGGCTCGAGTCCGCTCTCGACAGCGAACGCGACGACCGCGTCGATCACGGCAGGGTCGGTGTCGGCGGTGCCCATGATCTCGGCGGTGTTCTGCACCCAGATGTGGTTCGCGTAGTGCAGGGCGAGGAATCGGTCCGGGCGGCCGGTCGACTCCTTCAGGTCGCTGGGCAGGAGGGTCGAGGAGTTCGTGGCGAAGATCGTCCGCTCGGGGGCGAGCGCTCCGAGGCGACCGTAGAGCTCCTGCTTGAGCGCGAGGTCCTCGGGGACGGCCTCGATCACGAGGTCGGCGTCGGCGACGGCCTCGGCGAGGTCGGAGGTGAGGCGCAGCGACTCGAGGGCCGCGGCGGCGCCGCCGGGGATCCCCCCGGAGACCTGGGCCGACTCGTAGACGCCGGCGAGCCCGCGGAAGCGCTCGCGCGCGGCGTCGAGCACCTCGTCGGTGACGTCGTAGCTGGTGACGGCGAAGCCGTGGAAGGCGGCCTGGAACGCGATCTGGGAGCCGAGGACTCCGCTGCCGAGGACGGTGACCGTGCGGATGGTGGGCATGACTGCTCCTCGCCGGGGACTCGGGTGGTCCCGCTGTCCTCCGATCCCAGCGCAGCGCGGGGCGGCGGTCGAGCGGTTGCGCGACGGGGTCGCGGCATGTCCTCGTGACGGCGGCACGGGTCCAGGGCCCGTGACGCGGCGGGCCGGGAGGCGGTAGCGTCCGGGGATGGTGTCCTTCGCCGACAAGCCGATCCTGCCGCTCACGACGCCCGAGGAGTGGGACGCCTACCTCCGCGGTGAGCCGGACCCGGGCGGCGTGCGGTTGAAGCTGCGGAAGAACGCGGCCGTCGACCCGGGCATCACCTACGCGGAGGCGCTCGACGTCGCACTCTGCCACGGCTGGATCGACGGGCAGGCGGGTGCCTTCGACGAGCAGTTCAAGCTGCAGGCGTTCACCCCGCGGCGCCGGGCGAGCCCGTGGTCGAAGGTGAACCGCGACCATGTGGCGCGGCTGCTCGAGGAGGGCCGGATGCTGCCGGCCGGGCTCGCCGAGGTGGAGCGGGCGCGGGCGGACGGACGCTGGGACGCCGCCTACCGGCAGCGCGATGCGGAGGTGCCGGACGACTTCACGGCGGCACTGGCCGCGGATCCGGCGGCCGCCGCCTTCTTCGCGACGGTCGGCGGGCAGAAGCGCTTCGCGTTCCTGTTCCGGCTGTCGCAGCTCAAGCGGCCGGAGACGCGGGAGCGGCGGATCGCGGAGTACGTGGCGCTGCTCGCGGAGGGCCGCACGCTCACCTGAGCCGAAGCGTCAGTGCGAGAGGTCGGTACCGGACGCTCAGTGCCGGACCGGCCAGGCGCCGTCGGCGACGAAGCTCTCGTCGCGGACGCGGCGCATGTACTCCTGGAACGACTCGGCCTGCGTGCGGCACCAGTCGATCTGCAGGGCGTGCAGCGCCTCGGCACCGCCGCCGAGCTCCTCGGCGAAGGCGCGGCCGAGGGCCTGGGCGACGCGGCCCGCGGCGATCGCGTCGGCGCCGGCGTCGTGCGCCTCGGTCAGCGGGACGCCGTAGTGCAGCGCGGCCTGGACGAGGGTGCGCTTGCCCTTGCGGTAGCGGTCGACGGCCTTGTCGATCACGAGCGGGTCGATGACGGGACTCGGGTCGATCAGCACCGGGACGCCCCAGCGGCGCGCCTCGAAGGCGAGCAGCGAGAGGTCGTAGGGGGCGTTGTAGATGACGACCGGGATCCCGCGGGCCAGGAGCGAGCGCAGCGCCTCTGACACCTCGGCGACGACCTCGCCGGCGGGGCGGCCGTGCTTGCGGGCGTGCTCGGTGCTGATGCCGTGCACGGCGCTGGCGCCGGCCGGGATCTCGACGCCGGGATCGGCGAGCCAGGTGGTGCCCTCCACCGGGGTGCCGTCGGCGTCGATGACGCCGACGTGCGCGGTCACGATGCGGCTGGTGCGGACGTCGATGCCGGTGGTCTCGAGGTCGAAGACGGCGAGACGGTCGTACCAGCGGGCGCCGTCGGAGCCGGCCGGCGCCTCCGACGACCTTGCCGATGCGCCGGTGGACCCGGCTTCGTCGAGGAGGCTCTCGTCGAAGAGCGTCGGTGCCTGGTTCGTCTCGGTGGTGCTCACGCCGACAGCCTAGGCGGGGCCTCCGACATCGTCGGGAGGCCCCGCGGCGTGCTGCGCGGTCGAGCGGGCGAGGGCCGGGTCAGCGGGTGAGTCCCTCGCGGGTCTGGCCCGCCTTCGCGACGTGCAGCCAGAAGAAGCCCTGGGTGCCGAGCGTCATCGTCAGCGCGCCGTCCTCGGAGAAGCCGGGGAAGCGGCCGCCGCCGAAGAGGTCGGTGAGCGTCGAGCCGGGGTTCTCGGGGTCGGTGATCGTCACCGAGACCGGGTTGTGGTTGAAGCTGAAGACGCAGAGCACCTCCTCCGGCTGGTCGCCCATCGCGGTGCCGGAGCCGGCGTAGTCGCGGACGAAGGCGAGCACCGACTCGTGGTCGGTCTCGAGCACGCGCATCGAGCCGAGGCCGAAGGCGGGGTGGCCGCGGCGCACGTGCAGGACGTTCCGCATCCAGTGCAGCAGCGAGCGCGACTGGGCGAGCTGCGCCTCCACGTTGACCTGGTTGTAGTGGTAGACGAGCGACTGGACGATCGGCTGGACGAGCTTGCCCGGGTCGGCGGCCGAGAAGCCGGCGTTGCGGTCCGGGGTCCACTGCATCGGCGTGCGCGAGGCGTCGCGGTCGTTCAGCCAGATGTTGTCGCCCATGCCGATCTCGTCCCCGTAGTAGAGGAACGGGCTGCCGGCCAGCGAGAAGAGCAGGGCGTTGATCAGCTCGAGCTCGGCGCGCGAGTTGTCGAGCAGCGGCGCCAGCCGGCGGCGGATGCCGATGTTGGAGCGCATCCGCGGGTCGTAGGCGTACCAGCCGTACATCGCCTGGCGGTACTCCTCGGAGACCATCTCGAGGGTGAGCTCGTCGTGGTTGCGCAGGAAGACGCCCCAGGCGGCGCCCGAGGGGATGTCGAAGGTCTCGGAGAGCACCTTCTTCAGCTCGTTCGCGGTCTGCGCGCGGAGGGAGTAGAAGATGCGCGGCATGACCGGGAAGTCGAAGGCCATGTGGCACTCCGGCTCCTCCTCCGTGCCGAAGAACGCGGCGACCTCGCGCGGCCATTGGTTCGCCTCGGCGATCAGGATGCGGCCGGGGTAGTCGCGGTCGACCATCGTCCGCAGGTTCTTGATGAAGTCGTGCGTGGGCGGCTCGCCCTCGCCGTTGCCCTCGTCGGACTCGTAGAGGTAGGGGATCGCGTCGAGCCGGATGCCGTCGACGCCCAGGTCGAGCCAGAACTTGACGACGTCGTGGATCGCCTCGTGGACGGCCGGGTTCTCGAAGTTGAGGTCGGGCTGGTGCGAGAAGAAGCGGTGGAAGTAGAACTGGCGGCGCTCGGCGTCGAAGGCCCAGTTGGAGTCCTCGGTGTCGACGAAGATGATCCGGATGTCCGGGTACTTGTCGTCGGTGTCGTTCCAGACGTAGAAGTCGCCGTAGGGGCCCTCGGGGTCGGAGCGCGACTGCTGGAACCACTCGTGCTGGTCGCTGGTGTGGTTGAGCGGGAAGTCCATCACGATGCGCATGTTGCGCTCGTGGGCCTTGCGGACCAGCTCGCGGAAGTCCTCCATGGTGCCGAACTCGGGGAGGATCGCCTTGAAGTCGGAGACGTCGTAGCCGCCGTCGCGCAGCGGCGACATGTAGAAGGGCGGCAGCCAGAGCGCGTCGATGCCGAGCCACTGCAGGTAGTCGAGCTTGGACGCCAGGCCGTTGATGTCGCCGGCGCCGTCTCCGTTCGAGTCGTAGTACGACCGGATCATGACCTCGTAGAACACGGCCCTGCGGTACCACTGCGGATCGAGGGCGAGCCCGGGGAGTTGGATCGGGGACGTGAAGCTCACGGTGCTCCTTCTGCTGCTGCCTGAGCGGATGACCGGCGCCGCGCCGGGATCGGAGCGGAGGACGGGGGACGGGCGGTGCGTCGCGTGCGAACGCGCCTTCATGCTTGCGGCTCGGATCGAGGGCCCGCAAGGCGTTGCGGCGGGAAGTTCGACGGGCTTTCCCTACGATGGGGACCGTCATGACCATAGCCTCCCCCTACGCCGCCGACCTCGGGCGACTCGCCATCAGCGAGAGCGCTGTCGACGTCGCCGGGGCCACCACCGCCTACTGGAGCTACGGCGACCCCGACGCCGGGACCGTGCTGGTCCTGGTGCACGGATTCCGCGGCGAGCACCACGGGCTGGAGCCGGTGATCGCGCGGCTGCTCGCCGGCGGAGCGGACGCCCGCGTGATCGCGCCCGACCTGCCCGGCTTCGGCGCGTCGCCGCCGATGACGGCGCACGCACACGACGTCGAGGGCTACGCCGCCTGGCTCGGCGAGTTCCTGGACGCGCTCGGGCTGCGCGGGCGGGCGGTCGTGCTCGGGCACTCCTTCGGCTCGATCGTCTCCGCGGCGGCCGTCGCGGGCGGGCTGGAGACGCCGCTGCTCGTGCTCGTCAATCCGATCGCCGCGCCCGCCCTCGCGGGGCCCCGCGGCGTGCTGACCCGGCTCGCGGTGCTCTACTACCGCCTCGGCGCGGTGCTGCCCCGCCCGCTCGGGCTGCGCCTGCTCGGCGACCCGCTGATCGTGCGGGTGATGAGCCTCGCGATGGTGAAGACCAAGGACGGGCCGCTGCGCCGCTTCGTGCACGACCAGCACGACCGCTACTTCAGCGCGTTCGCGTCGCGCGACACGGTGCTGGAGGCGTTCCGCGCCTCGGTCTCGCACGACGTCGGCGAGTACGCCGCGCGGATCGCGGTGCCGACGCTGCTGATCGCCGCGGCGCAGGACGACATCACCCCGCTGGCCGCGCAGTACCGACTGCTCGAGGCGCTGCCGCACGCCCGCCTGCACGTGATCGACGGGGTCGGGCACCTCATCCACTACGAGACGCCGGACGAGGCGGCCGCCGTCCTCCGCGCGGCCCTGGACGAGGGGATCGACCGATGAGGATCGTCGTCGACTGCCGGTACACCCGGCTCGAGCGCCACGACGGCATCAGCCGCTACACCGCCGAGATCGTGGCCGAGCTGGCGAAGCTGCACGACGTGACGATGCTGATCAGCGACCGCCGGCAGCGGGCGATGCTGCCGGATCTGCCGTGGGAGAAGGTCACCTCGCCGACCGGGCCGTTCGAGCCGTTCGTGGCGCTGCTGGTCAACCGGCTGCGGCCCGACGTGGTGTTCTCGCCGATGCAGACGATGGGCTCGCTCGGCCGGCGCTACCGGCTCGTGCTCACCGTGCACGACCTGATCTACTACCGCCATCGCACGCCGCCGCGCGACCTGCCGCTGCCGGTGCGCGGGCTCTGGCGGCTCTACCACCTGGCGTGGTGGCCGCAGCGGCGCCTGCTGCAGCGCGCCGACGCGATCGTGACGGTGTCCGAGACGACCCGCGGGCTGCTGCGCACGCACCGGCTGACGACCCGCCCGGTCGTCGTGGTGCCGAACGCGGCCACGGCGCCGGACGAGGCGAGCGCGGCCCTCGCGGCGGCGCTGCCCGACCGCTCCGATGCGCGCTCGCTCGTCTACATGGGCTCGTTCATGCCCTACAAGAACGTGGAGTCGCTGGCGCGGGCGATGCGGCTGCTGCCCGACTACGAGCTGCACCTGATGAGCCGGGCGAGCGACGAGACGGTGGAGACCCTCCGCTCGCTCGCGCCGACGGCGAAGCTGGTCTTCCACCAGGGAGCGGACGACGCCTCCTACCGCGAGGCGCTCGCGCGTGCCACGGCACTGGTGACCGCGAGCCGGGACGAGGGCTTCGGGATCCCGCTGGTCGAGGCGATGGCGCTCGGCACCCCGGTCGTCGTCAGCGACATCCCGATCTTCCGCGAGATCGGCGGCGACGCCGCGGTCTACGTGGATCCGTCCAGCGCGAAGGGCATCGCCGAGGGCGTGCGCTCGCTCGAGGACCCGGAGCGCTGGCGGGAGCTGTCGGCGAGGGCGCGGGAGCGGGCGGCCGCGTACTCGTGGCGCGACTCCGCGCGGGTGCTGCTGGAGCTGCTGACGAGCGTCGGGCGCTGAGCGGCGCCGGACGCGGCGTCAGGCGGGTGCGCTCGGACTGAGCACGTCGTCCAGGTCGGACTGCAGATCGGCGTCGACCACGACGACGTCGCCGGAGTCGTCGACCGCGACGATCTGCAGGGCGCCGTCGACGATCGCGAAGTCGTGCCGCGAGCCGTTGCCCACCGTGGTGCCCTGGGCGGGCAGCTCGTCCTCGCTGAGGGCGCGGAGCAGGCTGCCGATGACGGCGCCGTGCGTCGCGACGATCACGCGCTGCTCCGGGAACCGCTCGGCGATCTCGAGCAGCGCGGCCGTGGCGCGCTCGACGACCTGAGCGCGGGTCTCGCAGCCGGGGATGCGGGCGCCCTCGATGCCGCCGGGGAAGAGCTCGCGGAGCTCGTCGCCGGTCATGCCCTCGGCCTCGCCGTAGGAGCGCTCGGCCACGCCCTCGACGACCTCGGGCTCGGGCAGGCCGAGACCGCGGGCGATGATCGCCCCGGTCTCGTGCGCGCGCTGCAGCGGGCTGGCGACGACGACGTCCCAGTCGCGCTCGCGCAGCAGCCGGGCGGCGGCGCGAGCCTGCGAGCGGCCGGTGTCGTTGAGCGGGATGTCGCTCGCGCCCTGGATGCGGCGGGCGGCGTTCCAGTCGGTCTGGCCGTGCCGGACGAGGGTGAGCTGGGTCACGAGGGCCTCTCGGGTGGTGGGGGAGCGGTGGGTCAGCGCGACGGGAGGCGCTCGGCGAGGGCGCGGAGGACCTCGCTCGTGCCGCCGTCGATCTTGATGCCGGCCCGCGAGTCGCCCTTGGTGGTGCCGCGGTTGACGATCACGATCGGCATCTTCGCGCGCCGGGCGATCTCGAGGAAGCGGATGCCGGAGTTGACGACGAGCGACGAGCCCGCCACGAGCAGCGCGTCGGCGCCCGCGACGATGGCGCGCGCCTCCTCGAACCGCTCGGTCGGGATGAACTCGCCGAAGAAGACGATGTCGGGCTTGAGGATCCCGCCGCAGACCGTGCACTCGGGGACGGTCATCGCCGAGACGTCGTGCACCTCGGCGTCGCCGTCGGGGTTCAGCGAGGAGATGTCGGGGTCGTCGAGCCAGGGGTTGAGCGCCTCGATGCGCTCGGCGATCGCGTCGCGGGCGAAGTACTGGCCGCAGGTCATGCAGCGGACGCGGTCGGCGGAGCCGTGCAGGTCGACCACGCGCTGCGAGCCCGCGCGCACGTGCAGGCCGTCCACGTTCTGCGTCACGACACCGGTGAGCAGGCCGCGCTCCTCGAGCCGGGCGAGGGCGCGGTGGCCGTCGTTCGGCAGGGTGGCGGTGAAGCGGCGCCAGCCGAGCTGGCTGCCGGCCCAGTAGCGGCGGCGGTAGTCGGGGTCGGCGACGAACTGGGAGTAGGTCATCGGGCTGCGGACGGGGGCTCCCGCGCCGCGGTAGTCGGGGATGCCGGAGTCGGTGCTCACGCCCGCGCCGGTGACGGCGGCGATGCGGCGGCCGGCCAGGAGCTCGACGGTGCGGTCGAGGGCGGCGGAGCGCTGCTCGTCGGCCCGCTGCAGGTCGGTCTGCTGCTCGTCGGCCTGATCGGCACTGCTGCCGTCGGCGATCGGTGTCGGACCCGACTCCATCCACGCCTCCTTCGGACACCCGCGCACGCGGGCACTCCATCGGCCAGTTTAGACCGCGCCGTGCCCTAGGGTTCCGGGATGCCGATCGTGCACATCGAGGACCTCGACCACCCGCTCCTGGCCGACTACCACCGCCTGACCGACGTGGCGCTGCGCCGGGTGCTCGAGCCCGAGGGCGGGCTCTACATCGCGGAGTCGTCGAAGGTGATCGTCCGCGCGCTCGACGCCGGGCACGTGCCGAAGTCGGTGCTGGTGCAGGAGAAGCGGCTGCCGGACGCGGCGGAGGTGCTCGAGCGCTTCCCGGACGTGCCGGTGTTCGTCGGGCCGGACGCGATGATCGAGGAGCTGACCGGGTTCCACCTGCACCGCGGCGCCCTCGCGTCGATGCGGCGGCCGGTGCTGCCGTCGATGGCGTCGCTGCTCGAGGACGCGCGGCTCGTCGTCATCCTCGAGGACCTCGTCGACCACACGAACGTCGGCGCCGTCTTCCGCGCGGCGGCCGGGATGGGTGCCGACGCGGTGCTCGTGAGCCCGCGCTGCGCGGACCCGCTCTACCGGCGGAGCGTGCGGGTGAGCATGGGCACGGTGCTGCAGGTGCCGTGGACGCGGATCCCGGAGTGGGGGCCGGCGCGGACCGAGCTGCTCGCCGCGGGGTTCTCGGTCGCCGCGCTTGCCCTCGCGCCCGACGCGGTGCCGCTGGACGAGTACGCGGCCGACCGGCCCGAGCGCGTGGCGATCGTGCTGGGTGCCGAGGGGGACGGACTGAGCCGGGCGGCGCTGGACGCGGCCGACACCGTGGTGACCATCCCGATGCTGCACGGGGTGGATTCGCTGAACGTGGCGTCGGCGAGCGCCGTCGCGCTCTGGGCGCTGACGCGGGGGAGCTGAGCCGAGAGCGGGCGTCCCGCGCAGCCTCCGCGGTGTCCGGCGGGGGTCCGCCTACGATGACCGGGTGACTTCTCCCTCCGGCCCCGACCGCTCGCCGATCGACGTCGTGGGCAGCGTCACCCCGGAGACGGCAGCTGTCGCTCCCCGGCGTCGGCGCCCGCGACCGCTCGCGGTGATCGGCGTCGTCCTCGCGGCGGCGGTCGTCAGCGCCGGCGGCGCCTACGCGGCGAACGCGGCCGGTGCCGAGCTGCCCGTCGCGACGGCCGTCGTTCAGGAGACGCCGTCGACGGTGATCGATGCGCCCGCGGTCGCCTGGCCGTCCTACGGGGCCGGGGCGATCTCGGCGGTGGGCGTGCAGGGGCCGGCGGCCGGCGGGATGCTCTCCAGCTACGGCGAGACCGGGCAGCTGCCGATCGGCAGCATCGCGAAGGTGGTCACGGCGCTGGTGGTGCTGTCGGCGAAGCCGATCGCGGAGGGGACCGACGGCGAGACGATCGCGTTCACGAGCACGGACGTCGGCTACTACAACGACTCGGTCGCCGAGAACGGCTCGGTCGCTCCGGTGTCGGCCGGGCTGGAGCTCACGGAGCGCGAGGCGCTGACCGTGCTGATGCTGCCCTCGGCCAACAACTACGCGAAGTCGCTCGCCGTCTGGGCCTTCGGCTCGGAGGAGGGCTACCTCGCCGCCGCCCGCACCTGGCTCGACGAGCGCGGACTGACCGGCACCGTGGTCGCGGACACCAGCGGGCTGTCGCCGGCCACTGTGAGTACGACCCTCGAGATGGTGGTGCTCGGCGAGCTGCTGATCGGCGATCCGGTTCTGGCGCCGATCGTGGCGATGCCCTCCGCGGTGATCCCGGGAGTGGGGACGGTCGAGAACACGAACAAGCTCCTCGGGCAGGCCGGGGTGGACGGGATCAAGACCGGCACGACCGACGAGGCGGGCGCGTGCCTGCTGTTCTCGCTCGACGCGACGGTCGAGGGCCGACCGGTCACGATGGTCGGCGTCGTGGTGGGGGCGCGGACGCACCCGCAGCTGGCGGCGGACGTGCTGACGCTGATCCCGACGGTCGAGGCGGGCTTCCGCACGGTGACGCTGACCGAGGAGGGGCAGGACTTCGGCAGCTACACCAGCGCCTGGGGCGAGTCGGCGGTGGCGGAGACCAGCGAGGCGCAGTCGCTCCTGGTCTGGGGCGCGACCACGGTCACCACGAGCGTGTCGCTCGATCCGGTAGAGGTCGTCGCGGACGGGCAGGAGGTCGGCACCGTGAACGTGGACGTGAACGGGCAGGCGTACCCGGTGCCGCTCGTCGCGGACGGGACGATCGCGGACCCGGGCTTCGGCTGGCGCGTGACGAATCCGGGCGAGCTGTTCGAGTAGGCGGGTCTCGAGACGCCGCTTTCCTGCTGGTCGAGTAGCCCTCGGAGAGGGCGTATCGAGATCCGGCGCGGGTCAGTCGTCGTCGACGACGATGCGGACGCCGGCCGTCGCGATGTCGGCGGCGACCTCCTCGGGGGTCGCGTTGCCGGGGACGGGGGTGCCGGGGATCGACTCGGGCGGGCGCTGCAGGTAGGGGCCGGCGTCCGGGCGCTTGGCGGTGATGAAGTCGCCGGAGGACTGGTGGCGCACCCGGCGCAGCACCCAGGGGACGAGGTACTCGCGGGCCCACTTCGCGTCCTCGCGGCGGGCGGCCCGCCAGGTCGGCGTCGGCGCCGGCTCCGGAGCGAACGGGCGGAGGGTGTTCTCGACGTTGAGGGCCTTCAGCACCATCCGCGCCACCTCGTGGTGGCCGTGCGGGTTGAGGTGCAGGCGGTCCGGCGCCCACATCCGCACGTCCTGGATCTCCTGCAGCGACCACTGGTCGGCGACGATGCAGTCGTAGCGCTCGGCGAGCGCGCGGAGGTTCTCGTTGAAGATGGCCACCTTGCCGCGGATCCGCGCGAAGACGGGGGAGAAGCTGACGTCGACGCCGGTGAAGAGCACCACCGTCGCGCCGTCGGAGCGCAGCCGCGCCAGTCCCTCCTCGAAGCGGCGGGCGATGTCGTCCGGGTCGGTGCCGGGACGGATGACGTCGTTGCCGCCCGCGGAGATGGTGATCAGGTCCGGGCGCAGCGCGAGAGCCGGCTCGATCTGCTCGTCGACGATCTGCTGCAGCAGCCGCCCGCGCACGGCCAGGTTCGCGTAGGCGAAGTCGTCGTTCTGACTGCCGAGCACCTCCGCGACGCGGTCGGCCCAGCCGCGGTGACCGCCGGGGCTGGAGGGCTCGGGATCGCCGATCCCCTCGGTGAAGGAGTCGCCCAGGGCGACGTAGCGGGACCACGGATGACGCTGCTCGACCATCCCTCCATTCTGCGCTCCGAGCGGGCGGAGGGGGTCCGTCGCCCGGACGATCCCGACACGCCGGGTCGTCGCCCGCGGGAACGTGGACCGGCGCCCGGCGTCGGAGGTGTCGGCTAGCCTCGGTCCACGTGAACAGTCCCTCGAACTTCGGTCATCAGGTCGGCACCTCCGCCGCGGAGCACCTGTCCCCGTCGTTCCCCGGGAGGGCGCCGTGGGGCACCGCGAACAAGCTGCGGGCCTGGCAGGCGGAGGCCCTCGAGGCCTACTTCCAGCACGAGCCGCGCGACTTCCTCGCGGCCGCGACGCCCGGCGCCGGCAAGACGACGTTCGCCCTCCGCCTGGCCGCCGAGCTGCTGCACAACCGCACCGTCGACCGCATCACCGTCGTTGCCCCGACCGAGCACCTCAAGCGCCAGTGGGCCGAGGCGGCGCACCGCGTCGGCATCCGGCTCGACCCCACCTTCACCAACCGGATGGGCCGGCACGCCAAGCATTACCACGGCGTCGCCGTCACCTACGCGCAGGTCGCCGTGCGGCCCGAGCTGCACCGCGAGCTGACCCTCTCCGGCCGCTCGCTGGTCATCTTGGACGAGGTGCACCACGGCGGCGACGCGCTGAGCTGGGGCGACGCGATCCGCGAGGCCTTCGAGCCGGCCGCCCGCCGGCTCTCGCTCACCGGGACCCCGTTCCGCTCGGACACCGCGCCGATCCCGTTCGTCAGCTACCTGCCCGACCAGGAGGGCATCCGCACCTCGCTGACCGACTACGCCTACGGCTACGGCCGCGCGCTCGCCGACGGCGTCGTCCGGCCGGTGCTCTTCATGGTCTACGCGGGTCAGATGCGCTGGAAGTCGAAGGCCGGCGACGAGATGGAGGCGCGGCTCGGCGAGGGCAACACCAAGGACATCACCTCGCAGGCCTGGCGGACGGCGCTCGACCCCAAGGGCGAGTGGATCCCCTCCGTCCTGCGCGCGGCGAACACCCGGCTGACCGAGGTGCGCCGCGGGATCCCCGACGCCGGCGGTCTCGTCATCGCGACCGACCACTACGCGGCCCGCGCCTACGCGGCGATGCTCCGCGAGATCAGCGGGCAGCCCGTCACCGTCGTCCTCTCCGACGAGAAGGAGGCGAGCGACCGGATCGAGGAGTTCTCGAAGGGCGACAGCCGGTGGATGGTCGCCGTGCGGATGGTGTCGGAGGGTGTGGACGTGCCGCGCCTGGCCGTGGGCGTCTACGCCACCTCCGCCTCCACTCCGCTGTTCTTCGCGCAGGCGATCGGGCGCTTCGTCCGGGCCCGGCGCCGCGGCGAGACCGCCTCGATCTTCCTGCCGAACGTGCCGGGGCTGCTCGCGCTCGCGGGCTCGATGGAGCAGCAGCGCGACCACGCCCTCGACCGCCGCGTCTCGGACGACGAGGAGTACCCCGAGGCCGACCTGATGGCCGACGCGGAGCGCGAGGCGAAGGCGTCCTCCGACCTGCTCGAGGAGGGCCGCTTCGAGTCGCTCGGCTCGGCCGCCACCTTCGACCGCGTGATGTACGAGGGCGCGGAGTTCGGGATGGAGGTGGAGGTCGAGAGCGAGGAGGAGCTCGACTTCATCGGCCTGCCCGGACTGCTCGAGCCCGAGCAGGTGCGCGAGCTGCTGCAGCACCGCCAGCAGCGCCAGGCGAAGCGCGCGGGCGGCCGCGCCGGCGCGCACGGCGCCCAGGCCCCGGCGGAGGCGAAGGAGAGCGAGATCCCCGCGCCGCTCTACCGCACGCTGAAGGAGCAGCGCAGCCTGCTGAACTCGCTCGTCGGGCTCTGGGCGCGCAACACGGGGGAGACCCACGGCCAGGTGCACACCGAGCTGCGCCGGCTCTGCGGCGGGCCGGCGGTCGCGCAGGCGAGCGTGACGCAGCTCCAGGCGCGGATCGATCTGCTGCGCAAGAGGATCGGCTCGCACTGAGCCGCGAGAACGGCGGATCTCTACTGGATGCGCGGCGGGCGGTCCAGCCCTCGCCGCGGATCGGCGGGGTCCGTACTGTCTGAGCGTGGCCTCCCCGGAAGCGCGGGAGGAGCCTCTCGCTAAGCTGGGCAGTCGGTCCGTCGCGAAGGTGACGGACCATCACCCCCGACGTCGGGCATCCGCAGACCGCCCGTCGGCCTCCCCCGGATCGCCCGAGACCAGAACTCAGAGGAGTCTCGTGGAGACCTGGCCCGGAACCGCCTACCCCTTGGGCGCCACCTTCGATGGAAGCGGCACGAACTTCGCCCTCTTCAGCGAGGCCGCCGAGCGCGTCGAGCTGTGCCTCTTCGAGGAGGACGGCACCGAGACGCGCGTCGAGGTGCTCGAGTCGGACGCCTACGTCTGGCACTGCTACCTCCCGCAGGTCCAGCCCGGCCAGCGCTACGGCTACCGCGTCCACGGCGCGTACGACCCGGCCACCGGGCACCGCTGCAACCCGAACAAGCTGCTGCTCGACCCCTACGCGAAGGCCGTCTCGGGCGAGATCGACTGGGACCAGTCGCTCTTCTCGTACACCTTCGGCGACCCGGACTCGACGAACGACGAGGACTCGGCGCCGCACATGATGATGGGCGTCGTCATCAACCCGTTCTTCGACTGGGCCGGCGACCGCCGTCCGCGCACCTCGTACGACAGCACCGTGATCTACGAGGCGCACGTGAAGGGGCTCACCAAGAGCCACCCCGACGTGCCGGAGGAGCTGCGCGGCACCTACGCCGGCGTCGCGCACCCCGCCGTGATCGCGCACCTCAAGCACCTCGGCATCACCGCGCTCGAGCTGATGCCGGTGCACCAGTTCGTCAACGACTCGACGCTGATCGAGAAGGGCCTCTCGAACTACTGGGGCTACAACACGATCGGCTTCTTCGCGCCGCAGAACACCTACACCGCCACCGGAGACCTGGGCCAGCAGGTCCAGGAGTTCAAGAGCATGGTGAAGGCCCTGCACGCCGCCGGCATCGAGGTCATCCTCGACGTGGTCTACAACCACACCGCGGAGGGCAACCACCTCGGCCCGACGCTGTCGTTCCGCGGCATCGACAACGAGGCGTACTACCGCCTGGTCGACGACGACAAGCGCTACTACATGGACTACACCGGCACCGGGAACACCCTCAACGTGCGCCACCCGCACTCGCTGCAGCTGATCATGGACTCGCTGCGCTACTGGGTGACCGAGATGCGCGTCGACGGCTTCCGCTTCGACCTCGCCTCGGCGCTGGCCCGCGAGTTCTACGACGTCGACCGGCTCTCCACCTTCTTCGAGCTCGTCCAGCAGGACCCGGTGGTCTCGCAGGTCAAGCTGATCGCCGAGCCGTGGGACGTCGGCCCCGGCGGCTACCAGGTCGGCAACTTCCCGCCGCAGTGGACGGAGTGGAACGGCAAGTACCGCGACACCGTCCGCGACTTCTGGCGCGGCGAGCCCTCGACCCTGGGCGAGTTCGCCTCGCGGCTCACCGGCTCGGCCGACCTCTACGCGCGCTCCGGCCGCTACCCGGTCGCCTCGATCAACTTCGTCACCGCGCACGACGGCTTCACCCTGCGCGACCTCGTCTCCTACAACGAGAAGCACAACGACGCCAACGGCGAGGACGGCAACGACGGCGAGTCGCACAACCGCTCCTGGAACCACGGCGCCGAGGGCCCCACCGACGACCCGAAGGTCCTCGGCCTCCGCGCCCGCCAGCAGCGCAACTTCCTCGCGACGATGCTGATCTCGCAGGGCGTGCCGATGATCCTGCACGGCGACGAGCTCGGCCGCACCCAGAACGGCAACAACAACACCTACGCCCAGGACAGCGAGCTGACCTGGATCGACTGGGAGAAGGCGGACCGGCCGCTGGTCGAGTTCACGGCGGCGCTGATCCGTCTCCGCGCCGAGCACCCGACCTTCCGCCGCGGCCGCTTCTTCGACGGGCGCCCCGTCCTGCGCGGCACCGGCGAGCCGCTGCCGGACATCGTCTGGTTCAAGGCCGACGGCACCGAGATGACGCCGTCGGACTGGGACTCGGGCCTGGACCGCTCGGTCGGCATCTACCTCAACGGCAACGGGATCCGCGAGCGCGACGAGCGCGGCCAGCCGGTCGTCGACGACAGCTTCCTGCTCTACTTCAACGCCGACGACGTGGACGTGGAGTTCACCATCCCGAGCGACGAGTACGCCGTGGAGTGGGCCGTCCTGGTCGACACCGCCGGAGCGGAGGCCGACTCGGTCCCGCGTCCCGCCGGCGCGCTGCTCACCGTGCAGGCGAAGTCGCTCGTGATCCTGCAGGAGCACAGCGCCCCCGAGCCCGAGGTCGACCACTCGGTCGCCGCCTCGCTGGCCTCGCTCGCCGCCACCTCGGCCATCCCGATCATCACCACCACGGGCCACACCAGCCCCCACGAGGAGTCGACCGACTCCGCGACCGCACCCTCGACAGGAGTCTGACGTTGCGACTGCCCGCCTCCACCTACCGACTCCAGATCCGCTCCGGCTTCGATCTCGACGAGGCCGCGACGGTGGCCGATTACGTGCGCTCCCTCGGCGCCGACTGGCTGTACTTCTCCCCGCTGCTGACCGCCGAGCCCGGCTCGGACCACGGCTACGACGTCGTCGACCACTCGCAGGTCGACCCGGCCCGCGGCGGCGGCGAGGGCCTCGCCCACGCCTCCGAGGCGGCGAGGAAGGAGGGCCTCGGCGTCCTCATCGACATCGTGCCGAACCACATGGGCGTCGCGACGCCGGTGGAGAACGCGTGGTGGTGGGACCTGCTGAAGCACGGCCGCGACTCCCGCTACGCCGAGGCGTTCGACATCGACTGGGCGGCGGGTGCGGGCAAGCTGCGCGTGCCGATCCTCGGCGACGGGGCCTCGGAGGGCGACAGTGACAGCGAGCTCGATGCGCTCGAGGTCGTCGGCGACGAGCTGCACTACTACGAGAACCGCCTGCCGATCGCTCCCGGCACAGCCGAGCCCGGCGACTCCGGACGCACCGTGCACGCCCGGCAGAGCTACGAGCTGGTCAACTGGCGCCGTGCCGACGCCGAGCTGAACTACCGCCGCTTCTTCGCGGTCAACACGCTCGCTGCGATCACGGTCGAGCGGCCCGAGGTCTTCGAGGCCTCGCACCGCGAGATCGTCCGCTGGTTCACCGAGGGCCTGGCCGACGGCCTGCGCGTCGACCACCCGGACGGCCTGGCCGACCCGGGCGGCTACTTGGACGACCTCGCCCGCGCCATCGACGGCGCCCCGGTCTGGGTCGAGAAGATCCTCGAGGGCGACGAGCAGCTGCCCGCGCACTGGGCGACCGTGGGCACCACCGGCTACGACGCGCTCGCCGACATCGACCGCATCCTCGTCGACCCCGACGCCCGTCCGGTGCTCGAGGGCCTGGACGCGGAGCTGGGCGACGGCGGCGAGCCGGTGGACTGGGCCGACCTGATCCACGACACCAAGCGCGCCATCGCCGACGGCATCCTCCGCTCCGAGGTGCTCCGACTGGCCCGGCTCATCCCGCAGGTCGACGGCGCGGACGACGCGATCGCCGAGCTGCTCGCGACCTTCCCGGTCTACCGCAGCTACCTGCCCTACGGCGGCGAGCACCTCGAGCACGCACGGCTCGACGCGCGGCACCGCCGCCCCGAGATCGCCGCGACGATCGACGAGGTCGCCGCACTGCTCGAGGAGACCGGCACCCCCGTGTCGGTCCGCTTCCAGCAGACCTCCGGCATGGTGATGGCGAAGGGCGTCGAGGACACGGCGTTCTACCGCTACAGCCGCCTCACCTCGCTCAACGAGGTCGGCGCCGACCCGGACGAGTTCGCGATCGACCTGGAGGAGTTCCACCGACGCCAGGGCGTCCGCCAGGCGTCCTTCCCCGCCTCGCTCACCACGCTGTCGACGCACGACACCAAGCGCGGCGAGGACACCCGCGCCCGGATCACCGCCCTCGCGGAGGACGCCGAGGCCTGGGCCGAGACGCTCCGCTCGCTGCACGAGCAAGCCGGGTTCGGCGACGGACCGGTCGAGCACCTGCTCTGGGAGGCGATCGTCGGCACCTGGCCCGCGTCCCGCGAGCGCCTGCACGCCTACGCCGAGAAGGCGTCGCGCGAGGCCGGCAGCTCGACGAAGTGGACGGCACCGGACGAGGCGTTCGAGAAGCGGATGCACTCGGCGGTCGATGCCGCCTTCGACGACGCGGCCGTGCGCCGCCTGATCGAGGACACCGTGGCGCGCGTCTCGGCCGACGGCTGGTCGAACAGCCTCTCGGCCAAGCTCGTCCAGCTGACGGCGCCGGGCATCCCGGACGTCTACCAGGGCAGCGAGCTGTGGGAGACGTCGCTCGTCGACCCCGACAACCGCCGCCCGGTCGACTTCGCCGAGCGCCGGGCGCTCCTCGAGCGGATCGACGGCGGCTGGCTGCCGGAGATCGACGCGGAGGGCGCGGCCAAGCTGCTCGTCACCTCGCGGGCCCTGCGCCTGCGCCGCGATCGGCCGGAGCTGTTCACGCGCTACGCCGCCGTCCCCGCCATCGGGCCGGCCGCCGAGCACGCGATCGCCTTCGACCGCGGCGGTGCGCTGACGGTCGCCACCCGCCTGCCCGCGCGGCTCGCGGCCGAGGGCGGCTGGGGCGAGACCCTGATCGTCCTGCCCGGGCACCCGGTCGTGGACGTCCTCACCGGGCGCACCTTCGCCGGCGGGCCGACCGCCGTCGCGGAGATCCTCGGCGGCGGCTACCCGGTCGCCCTGCTCGCGCCGGTCGCCTGACCCGGCGCCCGTCCTCCCTCCCGACCCGCTCGAACGACCCTGGAGAACCCCGTGATCAGCACGACGCCCTACCGCTACGCCCTGCCCGTCTCCGGACCCGAGCGCTTCGACGTGTGGGCACCCGACGCGTCCTCCGTCGAGCTCGCCCTGGGTGCGGGCGGGACGGTCGCGATGGCCCGCTTCGGCGACGAGGGCTGGTGGCGGGTCTCCGGGTCGGTCGCCGCGACCGGCGAGGTCGACTACGGCTACCTGGTCGACGGCAAGGGGCCGTTCCCAGACCCGCGCTCGCGCCGCCAGCCCCGCGGAGTCCACGAGCTCTCCCGCAGCTACGACCCGAGCGCGTTCGAGTGGGCCGACCAGGCCTGGACGGGCCGCCAGCTGGCGGGGGCCTTGATCTACGAGCTGCACATCGGCACCTTCACCCCCGAGGGCACGCTCGATTCGGCCGCCGGCCGGCTGGAGCACCTGCGCTCGATCGGCGTCGACTTCATCGAGATCCTCCCGGTCAACGCGGTGAACGGCACGCACAACTGGGGCTACGACGGTGTCCTCTGGTACGCCGTCTCGGAGGCCTACGGCGGACCGGAGGCGTACCAGCGCTTCGTCGACGCGGCGCACCGCGCGGGACTGGGCATCGTGCAGGACGTGGTCTACAACCACCTCGGCCCGAGCGGCAACTACCTGCCCGAGTTCGGCCCGTACCTGAAGAACGAGAAGGCCAACACCTGGGGCAGCTCGATCAACCTCGACGGGGAGGGCTCGGACGTCGTCCGCGGCTACATCCTCGACAACGCGCTGATGTGGCTGCGCGACTACCACGTCGACGCCCTGCGCCTCGACGCGGTGCACGCGCTCTCGGACGAGCGCGCCGTGCACGTGCTCGAGGAGATGGCCGCCGAGGTCGCGGTGCTCTCGGCCGACGTCGGGCGCCCGCTGACCCTGATCGCGGAGTCGGACCTCAACGACCCGAAGCTGATCACCCCGCGCGAGGCGGGCGGCTACGGGCTCGACGCGCAGTGGAGCGACGACTTCCACCACGCCGTGCACGTCGCCCTCACCGGCGAGACGACCGGCTACTACGAGGACTTCGCGCCGCTCGGCGCGCTCGGCAAGGTCCTCACCCGCGGCTTCTTCCACGACGGCACCCTCTCCACGTTCCGCGGCCGGCACCACGGCCGCCCGATCGACACCGAGCGGATGCCGACCTGGCGCCTCGTGGTCTGCAGCCAGAACCACGACCAGATCGGCAACCGGGCGATCGGCGACCGGCTGACCGCGACCCTCGACGAGGGTCGGCTGGCGATCGCCGCGGCGCTGACGCTGCTCGGCCCGTTCACCCCGATGCTCTTCATGGGCGAGGAGTGGGCGGCGTCCACCCCGTGGCAGTTCTTCACCTCGCACCCGGAGAAGGATCTGGGTGAGGCGACGGCGAAGGGCCGCATCGCGGAGTTCGCGAAGATGGGCTGGGACCCGGAGGTCGTACCCGACCCGCAGGACCCCGAGACGTTCGAGCGCTCCAAGCTCGACTGGTCCGAGGCGGAGGAGGGGCGCGGTGCTCGCATCCTCGCCGTCTACCGCGAGCTGGCGGCGCTGCGCCGCCGCTTCCCCGAGCTGACCGACCCGCGCTTCGGCTCGGTGCGCGTCGAGCTCGACGAGGACGAGCGCTGGCTCACCCTCGGTCGCGGCCGGGTGACGATCGCGATCAACGTCGGCGAGTCGTCGGCTCGGGTCCCGCTGCCCGAGGTGGCGGAGTCGCTCCTCGCCGTGGGCCAGTACGCGGTCCAGCCCGGCGACACCGAGGTCGACCTCGGCGCGTCCTCGCTGCTGATCACGCTCAGCGACGCCGAGTAGGGGTCCGCCGCGCGCCGGTCCGAGTCGACTCGGACCGGCGCGCGTTTCGTTCCTCTCATCCATCGCGCCCGAGCCCGTGCACGCCGCCGCCCGCCGGAGACCTGTCAGCGGGCCGGCACGGAGTGCTCGGCGTCGGCGATGATCCGCACACCGTCGTCGTGCACGAGCAGCAGGGCACGCAGCGGCATGGCCCGCCGGTGGCAGGCGGCGCTCAGCTGGCGGGCGAGCACCCGGTCGGTCTCGCCGAGGAACGCCCGGCCCGGGCGCTCGAGCGCGAAGGCGAGCGAGCCGACATCGTGATGCGCGACCGCTTTCGCGAGGGTCGCGACGATCCGCTCGGTCTTCTCCTCGTCGGGGTGCACGGGGAGTCCGTCCACCGGGTAGAGGATCGGCAGCTGGTAGCCGGCCCGGTCGAGCAGGATCGGCCAGAGCGCACGCCGGTAGGCGGGCCCGATGAGGGACGAGACGCGCTCGCGCAGGTCCCGGTCGTCGCGCAGCGGCACGTCGAGCGCCGAGGGGTGGAGGGCGTGGTCCGTGTTCGTCATGGTGTCGCTTTCTCGCGGGTGATGCGGGCGCGGAAGCGCTCGCGGTGCTGGGGCGGTCGTGGTCCGACGGGCGGTCATCGGAAGTTGCGGGCGGTGGTCCGGGCGGTGACCGACAGCGCCTCGAAGCGGTCGGCGAGGAGGTTGGTCACCCCCTCGTCGGAGCGCTCGAGGATCCCGCGGATGAGGAGTGCGGGAGCCTCGCGCGCGGTGCGCCGGTAGCGGTTCCATACTCCGACGGAGCAGATGACGTTGAGGATCCCGTGCTCGTCCTCGAGGTTCATGAAGGTCACTCCGGCGGCTGTGGAGGGACGTTGGCGGTGGATCACGACCCCGCCGACCTCGATCCGGGTGCCCGAGGGGGTGCCGGGAAGATCGGCCGTGGAGCGCGCTCCCCGCCGGGTGAGGCTCTCGCGCAGGTGCCGGAGCGGGTGGTCGTCGGGTGAGATGCCGGTGGCCCAGAAGTCGAAGACGACCCGCTCCTGCGCCGAGAGCATCGGCAGCAGCGGAGGCTGGACGGCGACGATCGAGTCGGGGAGGAACTCCTGGCGGTCGGCGGCGGCGGAGCCCGCCTCCCAGAGCGCCTGGCGGCGCTGGAGCCCGAGCGAGTCGAACGATCCCGCGGCGCCGAGCGCCTCGAGCTGGGTCGCGTTCAGTCCCACGCGGCGCGAGAGGTCGGCCATGCTCGCGTAGGGCCCGCCGCGCTCGCGCTCGGCGACGATGTGCTCGGCCAGCGCGGTGCCGATGCCCTTCACCCCGGCGAGACCCAGGCGGATGACGAAGCCGGCGTCGCGGCGGTGGTCGTCGGTGTCGAAGTGCTGCGACCGGTCGAAGAGGCCCGTCGGCGCCTGCTCGGCGGAGAGGCAGGAGGCCTGCCCGTGCGGCGCGTCGCCCCGCCGTGGGGCCGGCGGCCCGTCGAGCGCCTCGAGCCCGGGGTGCGACAGCGAGCGGTTGACGTCGGGGGACTCGACGCGGACACCGTGCCGGCGGGCGTCGGCGACCAGGGTGTGCGGGGCGTAGAAGCCCATCGGCTGAGCCCGGAGCAGGGCCGCGGTGAAGGCGGCCGGGTAGTGCAGGCGCAGCCAGGCACTGGCGTAGACCAGCAGCGCGAAGCTGATCGCATGGCTCTCGGCGAAGCCGAAGTTGGCGAAGGCCTGGATCCGTCGGTAGATGTCGTCGGCGACCTCGTCGGTGATCCCGTTGCGGGCCATGCCCTCGTAGAGCCGCTCCCGGAGCGACTCGATCTTCTCGGTGCCGCGCTTGGAGCCCATCGCGCGGCGCAGCAGGTCCGCGTCCTCCGCGTTGCAGTCGCCGACCGCCACCGCGACCTGCATCAGCTGCTCCTGGAACAGGGGCACGCCGAGCGTGCGCTTGAGCGGCGTGACCAGCAGGGGGTGCTGGTAGGTGATCGGCTCCTCGCCGAGCTTCCGCCGGATGTAGGGGTGCACCGCGCCGCCCTGGATCGGACCGGGGCGGATCAGTGCCACCTCGATCACGAGGTCGTAGAAGCGCCGCGGCTGGAGCCGGGGGAGGGTGCCCAT
The DNA here is from genome assembly GCF_003751395.1 of Rathayibacter sp. PhB152. Taxonomy (NCBI): domain Bacteria; kingdom Bacillati; phylum Actinomycetota; class Actinomycetes; order Micrococcales; family Microbacteriaceae; genus Rathayibacter; species Rathayibacter sp. PhB152. Next base: position 363,552 of record NZ_RJUT01000004.1, read on the forward strand.
CTGCGCTCGGCTCTCGACCTGGAACACCCCGATGGAGTCGGCCCGGCAGAGCTGGTCGTAGACGCCCTTCTCCTCGCGCGGGATCGTCGAGAGGTCCCACTTCTCGCCGACGTGCTCGGCGACGAGGTCGAAGGTGTACTGCAGGGCAGCGAGCATCCCCAGCCCGAGCAGGTCGAACTTGACCAGGCCCATCCAGGCGCAGTCGTCCTTGTCCCACTGCAGGACGGTGCGCTTCTCCATCCGGGCGGGCTCGATCGGGCAGACCTCGCCGACCGGCCGGTCGGTGAGCACCATGCCGCCGGAGTGGATGCCCAGGTGCCGGGGCGTGCCGAGCACCTTCTTGGTCAGCGCGACGACGTCGTCCGGGATGTCGTGCTCGGGGCTCTCGGTGATCGAGCCCCAGTGCTCGATCTGCTTCGACCAGCCGTCCTGCTGCCCGGCGCTGTAGCCCAGCGCCTTCGCCATGTCGCGGACGGCGAACTTCGGCCGGTAGGTGATGACGTTCGCGACCTGCGCCGCGTTCAGCCGCCCGTACTTCTCGTAGACGTGCTGGATGACCTCCTCGCGCCGCTCGGAGTCGAAGTCGACGTCGATGTCGGGCTCCTCGTCGCGGATGCTGGAGAGGAAGCGCTCGAAGGGCAGCCCGTAGAAGATCGAGTCCACCGCGGTGATCCCGAGGACGTAGCAGACCGCCGAGTTGGCGGCCGAGCCGCGGCCCTGGCAGAGGATCCCCCTGCCCTTCGCGAAGTGCACGATGTCGTGGACGATGAGGAAGTAGCCGGGGAAGTCCTTGGCCTCGATCACGGCGAGCTCCTTCTCGAGGCGCTCGTGCACGTCGGAGTCGGCACCCGGGTACTTCGCCGGCACCGCGAGCTGCACGAGGTGGCGCAGCCAGCTCATCGGGGTGTGCCCCTCGGGCACGTCCTGCCGGGGCAGCCGGGGGCGGACCCGGCCGAGCTCGAAGGCGATCTCGTCGGCGATCAGCACCGTGTTCTCGACCGAGCCGGGGTAGCGGGAGAAGCGCTCGGCCATCTCGGCGCCGGAGCGCAGGTGGGCGCCGCCGGCGGCGGGCAGCCAGCCGTCCATCTCGTCGAGGCTCCGCCGGGCGCGGACCGCGGCCAGCGCCGTCTGCAGGGGGCGGTCCTCGGGCCGGGCGTAGTGCACGTTGCCGGTGGCGACGAGCCGCAGCTGCAGCCGCTCGGCGATGCCGGCGAGCTGGTCGTTGTGCTGGGAGGCGAGCGGGTCGCCGTGGTCGAAGAGCTCGACGAGGACGTTGCGGGCGCCGAAGAGGGCCACGAGCTCGCGCACCTCCTCCTCGGCCGCCGCCTCGCCGCTCGCGACCAGGGCCTGCCGGACGGCGCCCTTGCGGCAGCCGGTCAGCACGATCCAGTGGCCGTCGGCGGCCCGGGCGAGCTCCTCGAGGTCGTAGCTGGGCTTGCCCTTCTCGGCGCCGGCGAGCTGGGCGGTGGTGATCGCGCGGGCGAGCCGGTGGTAGCCCTCCTCCCGGCGGGCGAGGACGAGCAGGTGCGTGCCCTCGGGATCGGCGACGCCGTTCTGCGGGGCGCGGAGCCCGAGCGAGAGCTCGGCGCCGAAAGCGGTGCGGACGCCGTGGTCCTGCGCGGCCTCCGCCATCCGGACGATCCCGTAGAGCCCGTCGTGGTCGGTGAGGGCGAGGGTGTCGATGCCGAGCCGGACGGCCTCCTCGATCAGCTCCTCCGGTTTGCTGGCGCCGTCGAGGAAGCTGAAGTGCGAGTGCGCGTGCAGCTCGGCGTAGGGCACCTTCTCGTCCGGCGGACGGACGTCGGCTCCGGGCGTGTAGGCGGGGCGCTTGTGCGACCAGGCGGGGCTGTCGCCGCCGTCGCCGCGGACGGTCGTGCCGTCGCTCCGGGTCGTGCTGGAGAGGCGGCGCTCGAACTCCGACCAGGGGATCGGGGGGTTGTTCCAGCCCATCGGGGGCTCCTTCGGTCGTCGTGCTCGGGAGGATCGGATCGCGGCCGTCAGCGGCCGGGGGAGTCAGTCGTAGCGGGCCTCGGCCGCCCACTCGCCGTCGAGGCAGAGCAGCAGCCAGGCGACCCCGTCGGAGTCGACGATCTGGAAGCGGTCGTAGCGGACGGCCGTCCGCGCGTCCCACCAGCGCTCGTCGATCGGCCAGGGGCCGGCCCACCCCGTCACCGGCTGCAGGCGGGCCTGCGAGGAGCCGGGCGCGAAGTAGGCGGGGACGGAGGTGAGGGAGCCGCGGTCGTCGACCGAGACCTGCTCGCCGCGGGGCCCCCGCACCAGGACGGCCGCCGGCTCGGCGAAGACCGTGGGCGGCAGCGGCGGCGGCAGCGCCCCCGGCCAGGGCAGCCCGCGCGGCCGGGCGTCGCCCGGCTCCCTGTCCCCCCAGGGGATCAGGTGCTGGCGGTCGCGCAGCGACCGGCCGCCGCCCACCGATGCGGTGACGACGGCCTCGTGGCCGAGCATGCTCTGCACGCGGCTGAGACCGTGGTGCACCCGCTCCTCGGGAGCCGTGCCCCAGAGTCCCTGCTCGTGGTTCCCGATCGCGTCGACCGCCTCCGGCTCGACCGACAGCCGGGCGATCGGCGAGCCGAGCCCGGCGTCGATCGCGCCGTTGCCCTGCAGCTGCCAGCGCACGCGGTCGACGACGTCGCCGGGGGTGAACCAGCGCGGGTGCAGCCAGCTGCGGGAGGACACCTCACCGCGGTCGCTGACGACCTCGATCCTGATCGCGGTCGCCACCAGCTGCGCCCGGGTGAGCCCGGCCACGAACTCCTCCGCCGGGACGCGGAAGGCGAAAGCCGCCTGGTCGATCCGGTCCAGCGGCGGCTCGAACTCGAGCACCCGGTCGAGCCGCTCGGGCGGGAGCCGCGGGACGACCGTCTCGGTCTCGGCGCCCGAGGCCAGCACGTGCGCGCGCGCCCCCTCGGGGCCGAAGCGCGCGGAGACGTCGTCCCGCGGCAGCTGCGCGAAGGCGCCGAGCGTCCGGACTCCCAGCCGGCGCAGCAGGGCGATGAGGTCCTCGCCCTTGCCGGTCGTGCGGGTGCGCGCGCCGACGGCCTCGGTCTCGAGGGCGTCGAGCGGCAGGGGCGCGAGGAACGCGGCGCTCTCTCCGGCCGGCACGATCGCGACCGCAGTGCCGGAGTGCTTGGCCGCGAGCTCGGACGCGAAGAGTCCGTCGGCGATCCCGGCCCGCGCCATCGGCACGCCCAGCTCGGACAGCCGCTGGAGCACGGCCTCGGCCGCCGACTGCTCGCTGCCGTAGTAGCGGCGCGGCCCGCGGGCGCGGATCGCGCAGAGACCGGGCCGGATCAGCTGCACGCCCGGGGTGATCTCCTCCAGCGCCTGGACGAGCGGCTCGAAGGCGCGGTGATCGAGCACCGGGTCGTAGGGGAGCACGGCGAGCCCGGTGCAGCGCGACTGGGCCTCGCGGATCCGCATGCCGCGGCGCACGCCCTCCGCTCGCGCACCGGGGGAGCAGGCGAAGACGAGGCTCTTCTCGGTGAGCGCGAGCGGGGTCTCCGCGTCGAGCCCGGCGTCCGCCGCGGCGGCGAGCAGGGGCCAGTCGGGGCACCAGACCAGGATCGTGCGGCGAAGCTCGAGAGCGCCTGCGGAACGGGTCATCTCAGACCGCCCGCTCGTGCAGGGTGCGCTCCTGCAGATGCGAGGGCCCGCCCAGCACGCCGAAGGGGCGCCCGGTGCCGGGCATGCTCATCCGCACGGTGCGCACCCGCGTCCCGGCGCGGCCGACGACGTCGACGAGCGCCTCGCGGGTGCGCAGGTAGCCGTGGCCGGCGCCGAGCCCCTCCCAGCGGCTGCTGCGGATGCTGAGCCGCGCCTCGGCCTGGGGCCACTCGCCGAGGACGACGAGCGCCGCCCCGCGCTGCCGCAGCCGTGCGCCCAGCCGGGAGACGTCGGCCGAGGAGACGGAGGCGGGCGGGCGGGTCAGCACGACGGTGAGGACGTCGACCAGGGCCGCGGTGACGGTGAGCCAGTGCTCGGCGGGGGAGGGCACGAGCACGAGCCGCTCGAGGTCGATCCCCAGGCCGGCCGCCGCCTCGGCGCCGAACTCGGGGACGCCGACGACGCCGCACCAGGCACCCTCGGACGACGGCCCGGCCAGCAGACCCATGGCCAGGCTCATCGAGCCCTCGACCGAGTAGGCGGCGCCCTGCTTGAGCGAGCCGCCCGGCAGCACCGAGGCGAAGGCCGGCAGCGTCGCCAGGCTCTTCGACTCGAGCGTCGTCGCCTGCATGTCGCGGATCCGCGACTGCAGCTCCTTCACCGACGCGAGCTGCCGCAGCAGCGGTTCCGCGGTGTCGGCGACCCCCGGTGAGGGGTGCTGTGAAGGGGGGCTCATCAACCCATGTTCGAACATGTGTTCGAGTATGTCAATCGCCACCGACATCCGCCGCAGCGGCTGCCGGACCGGTGGAGAAGGCCCCGGATCGCCCCCTGTGGAGGAGCCCGGGGCTCGCCGCGCTAGCCCTCCGCAGACCCCGTCACGCGCAGTCCGTGACCGAACCGGAACAGCGGATCCGCGGTGTCGAACGGCACGTCCGGTCGGCGGGCCGCCGCGGCGGCCATCGAGCGCGGAAGGTCCATCGGCAGTGTTCCACGGGCCTCCGACACTCCGAACACGACGTCGAGCACCGCGGCCCCCGACGCGCCGAAGTCACCGAGCAGCGCCGCCGCGGAGTCGAGCAGCGGAGTGAGGATCGCCGGCCGGTCCAGGAACACGTCGACGACCGTCGGCACCTGAGCCGCCACGGACAGGACGTGCTCCACGACCTCGTCCGGGAAGTCGAGCGAGCCGGCGTGGAAGACGTTCTCGAACGCGGTCGCGCGCTGCTCGAAGGGCGCCTGCAGCCGGATCACCGCGAGCTCCGCCTCCTCCGGAGACCCGACGACGGTGCCGTACCCCGCGGCGACGACCGGATCGATCCCCTCGACGTACAGCCGCAGCCCCTGCCGCGCCGGCAGGACGCCGTCCTGCGCGAGGATCGTGATCGCCGCGCGCTGGGCGGCCTCGCCCGCCGCGCGGAACTCCGCCGAGCCGACGACCACCTCGGCGGCAGCCGGATCCACCGCGCGCGCGTCGAACAGCCCGAGCACGAACTTCTCCCGCAGCAGCCGCCGCACGGACACGTCGAGCCGCTCCTCGGCGACCGTCCCGTCCCGGACCAGGGCGACCAGCGTCTCCGGGATCGACTCCCCGCCGAACTGGTCGACACCGGCCTCGAGGGCCTTCGCCATCCGCTCCGGCACCGACAGGTGCTCGACGCCCCACGCGCGCGCCACGTGGTGGTCGCCCATGATGTCGGAGTCCGAGAGCAGCCCCCAGTCCGTGCAGACGATGCCGTCGAAGCCGAACCGCTCGCGCAGCAGCCCCGTGATCACCGAGCGGTTGAAGCCGAAGCCGACCTCCTCGTGCTCGGTCCCGACCGGCATCCCGTAGTACGGCATGATCTGGCTCGTGCCCGCCTCGAAGGCCTTCACGAAGGGCTGCAGGTGGTACTCGGCGTTGCCGCCCGGGTAGACCTGCTCCCGCCCGTAGGGGAAGTGCGGGTCCTCGCCGTCCTTCTGCGGTCCGCCGCCGGGGAAGTGCTTGGTCATCGTCGCGACCGACTGCGCCCCGAGCGACTCGCCCTGGAAGCCGCGGATGTACGCGGCGCCGAGCCGCCCGGTGAGCTCGGCGTCCTCGCCGAACGTGCCGACCTGCCGCGCCCAGCGCGACTCGGTCGCCAGGTCGATCTGCGGGTGCAGCGCGACCCGCAGGCCCACGGCGAGGTACTCCCGGCGGGCGATGTCGCCGAAGCGCTCGACCAGGTCCTCGTCGCCGATCGCGGCGAGGCCGAGGGGCTCCGGCCACTGCGAGAACGCCTCCGCCTGCGCCCCGGTGCCGGGGTTGTCGGTGAAGGAGTGGCGCGGATCGGTGGAGAGGGTCACGGGGATCCCGAGCCGGCTCGACGACGCCAGCTCCTGGACCCGGTTGTGCCACTCGGCGAGCTCGCGCGCCGTGGCGGTCCCGCCGCCGAGCAGGTTGAAGTGCGACATCCGCTTCTCGAGCGCCATCGTCGCGGTCGAGGGCAGACCGAACGCGCCGTCCTCGGCGAGCGCTCCGCCCTCGCCTATCACGACCATGGTCTGGAAGAAGAGCCCGGCCTTCTCCTCGAGCGTCATCTGACCGAGGAGGATCTCGACCCGCTCAGCCACGGGGCGCAGGGGGTCGAGGTAACGGCGGTCGACCTGCTCGTCGAGCGGCTCACCGGCGGGGGATGACGTCGATGTCATGGGGGCGTCCTTCCGAAGGGGAGCCCTCGTCGGCTCCGCGAGAAGGATACGCCGAAAACCGACCAGCACTAGGGAAATGCGGCGGGCCCGTCGTGAGTGCGCCCCTACCATGGGAGCCATGTCCGACGCCCTGCCCGAAGCCGCCGCCGAGAACCCCTCCTCCCTCCCGGCACGGCGGCGGACCCTCGTGGTCAAGATGGGCTCGAGCTCGGTGACCAAGCAGTCCGGCCCGGACCCCGTGCTCCTCGCGAGCGCCCTCGAGAGCGCGTTCGGCGCGCGCGCGCTCGGCTGGGACGTCGTCCTCGTCTCCTCCGGCGCCGTCTCCTCCGGCCGGGCGCTCTTCGCCCGCTCGCAGGACGCGCCGATCAGCCCGCGCCTCGCCGCCGCCGTCGGCCAGACCGTGCTGATGGGCTTCTACCGCTCGGTGGCCGAGCTCTCCGGCTCGCTCGTCGCGCAGATCCTGATCGGCGAGTCCGACCTCGCATCGCCCCGGCAGATGGCGCACGTCGCGGAGGCGATCCGGCACGCGCTCGACGCGGGCGTCGTGCCGATCGTCAACGGCAACGACACCATCGACTCCGCCGGCTCCGACAACGACGGCGTCGCCGGCGGCCTCGCGATGCTCCTCGGCGCGGATCTGCTGCTGCTGCTCACCGACGTCCCCGGTGTCTTCGCCGGCAGCATCGCCGAGGGCGTGCACCTCGAGGAGCTGGGGATCACGGAGCTGCGCGGCATCGGGGTGCAGAAGGGCGGGACGGGCCGCGGCGGCATCCGCTCGAAGCTCAAGGCTGCCGAGCTCGCCGCGCACAACGGCGTCTCGACCCGCATCGCCGGCGCCCGCACTCCCGAGGTCATCCTCGGCGCCATCGACGGCCCCGGCCCCGGCACCCTCGTCCGCGCCGTCCACGCGCACCCCGCGGTGGAGCAGCGCTGGATCTCGGGCGTCGCGACCTCGCGCGGCCGGGTCGAGATCAACCTCGAGGCCGAGCGCAGCATCGCCTCCGGCTCGAGCCTGTTCGCGTCCGGCATCAAGCGGGTCTCCGGCGACTTCGTCGGCGGCGACGTGATCGAGGTCCGCGCCCTCAGCGGCGAGCTGCTGGCGCGCGGGGTGTCGCGGGTATCCTCGCGCCTGCTCACGCTGGTCCGAGCTCTGCGGGTGGACGAGATCGCCCGGGTGTTCGTCGCCGTCCTCGCGCACGCCGCCGACGCCGATCCCGCCGCGATCACCTCCGACGGCGACCGCCCGCAGCTGACCCGTGCCCTGGAGTACGCGCGCGCCCTCTCCTTCGAGCACGGCAGGGCGGTCGCGATGGAGATCGTCTCGCTCTTCCCCGCCGAGAGCATCGCCGCGCTGGTCGGCCAGGGTGCCGCCGTCGAGGAGCTCGTCGAGCGGTACACCCGCCTCGTCCGGACCCTCGCGATCGTCGGCAACGAGCAGCTGGCCGTCTTCAGCGACTGACGGCGCCCCAGGGGCCGAGGTGGCCCGAATGGACGAATCGCGCCACGGAAAACGAATCGTGCCAGATAGCGGCACGATTCGTGCCAGCACTGTGCGCATCACGTCATCGATCGTGGCGAGCGTCGCCTCCCGTGCTGATCTATCTCCCACACGAACGGCGCCCACTACGCGCCCCCGACGGATCGGATCAGCATGAGTGCAGCAGCAATCGCCACCGCGACCCTCACGACCCCCACCACCCGCCACCCCTTCGACGGCCCGATCTCACGGGAGCACTACCAGTCGGACCGGCTGGCCCGTCGCCTCGAGCTGATCGAGAAGACGATCGCCGACTGCGAGCGGGCCCTGCGCGGCGGCACCGACCCGCGCACCGGCACCGTCGTCCCGCCCGCGCGCGGCGCCCACCGCGACCAGCTCCTCAGCAACCTCGCGATCGAGCTCTCGCTCGCCGACCGCCTCCGCGGCGCCCTGGGCCTGCACCGCTGACCTCCCGGTCCGCAGCTCCGATCCCCGGGTCCGCACCCCCGACGCAGCCCGATGGGGCACGATGAGGCCATGGTCACCATCACCGTCGCCGGGATCGCCCAGCACTTCCACCCCGCTGAGCGCGGCACCGTCCGCCTCGAGATCCGCCGCGAGTCGCGCTCGCGCTCCCAGGCGCTGAACGAGGTGACCGCCCTCCACGCTCGCGTGCGCGAGGAGGCCCGCGCCGAGCAGGCCTCCGGCGCGGCGACCTGGTGGTCGGCCGACCAGGTCTCGGTCTCGACCATCCAGCGGTACCTCAAGGACTCCGACGTCACCGAGCAGTTCCACGTCGCCGCCGCGAGTGTCCGGGTGAAGTACCGCGACTTCGACGCCCTCGGGCGCTGGGTCGCCTCCGTCTCGGAGGCGCCCGGCATCACCGTCGCCGGGGTCGACTGGGACGTCACCGCCGCCCGGCGCGCGAGCGCCGAGCGCGAGGTGCGGGTGGCCGCGGTCCGCGACGCCCGCGAGCGCGCCGCCGCCTACGCCTCCGCCCTCGGCCTGGGGGAGCCCCGGGTGCTCACCCTCTTCGAGCCCGGGCTGCGCCCGCACACCCGGATCGAGGGCGGCTCGGCCGTGATGAGCCGCGCGATGGCCTTCAAGGGCCAGGAGGAGCTCGCGCTGAAGCCCGAGGACATCGAGGTCTCGGCCTCGGTCTCCGCCGACTTCGAGGCGAGCTGAGCGGAGCGGTGGGCGCACGGCGCTCGCCGCCGGGAATAGCCGGGACGCGTCCGACGCTGGAGCAGGCATGGTCTCGCGCATCGGCTTCCTCTCCTTCGGCCACTACCAGTCCGTCGAGGGGTCGCTGACGCACACCGCGCGCGACGTCCTCCTGCAGACCATCGAGCTCGCGGAGGCGGCCGAGGAGATCGGCATCGACGGCGCGTACGTCCGCGTCCACCACTTCGCGCCGCAGCTGGCGTCGCCGTTCCCGCTCCTGGCCGCGATCGCCGCCCGCACCAGGCGGATCGAGATCGGCACCGGCGTCATCGACATGCGCTACGAGAACCCGCTCTACATGGCGGAGGAGGCGGCCGCGACCGACCTCATCTCCGGCGGCAGGCTCGAGCTCGGCGTGAGCCGGGGATCGCCGGAGACGGCTCTCCGCGGCTCCGAGGCGTTCGGCTACGTCCCCTCGCAGGGCACTTCCGACGCCGACCTCGCCCGCCGCAAGGTGCAGCTCTTCCGCGAGGCGCTCTCGGGCGCCGCCGTCGCCGAGACCGACCCCGCGCGCACCGGGATGTCGAGCCCGCTCGCGATCGAGCCGCGCTCGCCGGGCCTCGAGGACCGTATCTGGTGGGGTGCGGGCAGCTTCGTCACGGCGCGCTGGGCGGCCGAGCAGGGCATGAACCTGCAGTCCTCCACCCTCCTGCTCGAGGAGGAGGGCATTCCCTTCGACGAGCTGCAGGCGCGGCAGATCCGCGAGTACCGCTCGGCGTGGGCGGAGGCCGGCTGGGAGCGGACCCCGCGCGTCTCCGTGTCGCGCAGCGTCCTCCCGATCACGACCGACCTCGACCGCCTCTACTTCGGCGGCCGCGGCGAGCGCGATCAGGTCGCCTCCCTCGAGGGCGTCCGCGCCCGCTTCGGCCGCAGCTACACCGGCGAGCCCGACCGCCTCGCCGAGGAGCTCGCCGCCGACGTCGCCGTCCAGGAGGCGGACACCCTGCTCCTCACCGTCCCCAACCAGCTCGGCGTCGAGTACAACGCACGCCTCCTGCAGACCGTCGCCGACTCGATCGCCCCGGCCCTCGGCTGGTCGCCCGTCGGAGTCCTCGCCGCCTGACACCGTCCCCGTCGGGCTGCTCACCCATGCTGGTCGAGTAGCCCCGGAGGGGCGTATCGAGACCCACCGTCATCAGAACAGTGGGTCTGCAGACTCCGCTTCCGGTGAAGGCGGATCTCGATACGCCCGCTCCACGGGTTACTCGATCAGCATGGAGGTCTTCAGGCTCGTCAATGGCCGGCCGTCACGATGAGCCGTCGGTGTCCTTCGTGCGGCCCAGGGTGGGAAGCGTCAGAAGATCCGGCGCCGGTACCCCGCCGCGGAGGATGTCCTCGAGCAGCAGAAGTGCTCGATCCGTCAGTTCGTCGCCCGGGAAGAGCGCGGTGCAGCTCCTCCGCCTCCTCGATCGAGTCGATCGCGTGGAGGGCGAGGAGCCGGGCGATGTCGTCGTCATCACGTCCGGGGCGACTCGCCCGGAGCTTCATCGCGAGGAGTGCGCGAGTGGAGGCGATCTCGACGACGACCTCGTCGGCCGAGTGGATCGTCGTCCACTCGACGGTCTCTCCGTAGTCGGGGAAGAAGATCGAGGCGTCGGGGTTCAGCCAGCGGGACGGCCACCCGCGACTCCTGCCGACCGTCTCGGCGGCTGCCAGCACGTCCTCGGCAGGAGTCAGACGCGCATCGACGTCATCGGTGAGTCGCCGGTCACCGAACCAGAACGCGATCGCGGCACCGCCGACGATCCGGATCCCGGCAGGCCGCTGTGACCGAGCGAGGATCTCGACCACATCGGACAGCCCCTCGACGATGTCCTCGCGGCTCAACTGGTCCATCAGGCGCTCACCAGCGTCTCGGCCTCGATGAGGACGTTGCGCCGGGCGAACTCCTCCGGTACCCGCGAGGCGTCCACCCGGGTCCGGATTCCGCCGGTCGGCGGCTGCCACGGCGCCGCCAGGAAGCGGGACGGGGCGTCGATCCACTCGGCGTGGGGGAGGTCCGCCTCATCAAGACGGTATGCGGCGATGGCGGCGAGCGCTGCTCCCCAGCCGGGCTCAGCGAAGGGAGGGGGCTCGGCGAGGGTCAGACCGACTCGGAGCGCGCCGTGCACCTCGGCGAGGTTGTCGGCGAGCTGGATGAGCTGCCGGTAAGCAGTCCTGATGTCGCCTGCGTCCAGCGCCTCGGAGATGATCGCACCGATCGTCGCGGCGTCCTTGCGCACGGTGGGCACGAGCACGATCGAGTGCTGTGTGCGGGAGAGCAGCCGCTCCAGGAGGTCGACCGACGGCTGCCGTCGATCGTTCTCGATCCGGGACAGCGTGGCCTCGGCGACATCGGAGGAGGCGGAGAGCTCCCGCTGAGACAGGCGCGCTCCCCAGCGGGCGGAGCGCAGAAGCCGGGCTGCAGTCATCTCGACCTCCAGATTGACGGATGCGTCAACCTTAGCGAGTACAGGTCCGCACTGGCTTCTCGCCTCCATGCTGGTCGAGTAGCCCCGGAGGGGAGTATCGAGACCCACGCTTTGCAGGACGGTGGATCTCGATACGCCCGCTCCGCGAGCTACTCGATCAGCATGCTTCGCCTCAGCGCTGGTTCTGTTCCCGGCACGAATCGGCGATGTTCAGCTCGCGGAGAGCTCGATGTGGACGTCGTCGAGTCCGACGGAGGAGACGAGCACCGTGATCGGCCCCGGGCTGGTCGGACGCACCACGGCGAGCGCGCGGCCGTCGAACGTCGTCCGCGAGGTGGCGTCGAAGCGCTCGGTGGTGGCCGGTGTCCCGCTGCCGAAGCCTGCGAGCACGCCCGCACCCTCGACGGCGACCGAGACGACCCGGTCCGCGCCCGTGATCAGCACGCCGGCCGCGTCGCGCAGCTCGATCGCCACATACGCGAGGTCCGTGTCGTCCGCGCGCAGCGACGTCCGGTCCGCCGTCGCGGTCAGCACCGCAGGCCCGGACGCCGACACGAGCGAGCTGCGCCCCGTCTCGCTCCCGGACCGGTACGCGACCGCCGTCAGCGTGCCCGGCCGGTACACCGTCTCGATCGAGGCGAGCATCGGCCGCACCGCCCCGACGGCCGAGCGCCCGACCTCGACGCCGTCGAGCAGCAGCGCCACCTCGTCCGCGTCCGCCGCCACCTCGACGGTGACGGGGGAGCCCTCGAAGCCGGGCCAGGTCCACGAGTCGACCGAGTCGCTCCACGCCCACGGCGACTGCATCGTCACCGTCTGCCCGTGCCGCTCCGGCCGGACGACCGCGATCGCCGGCACCGAGCGCAGCCCGAAGACGATCTCGCGGTAGTAGGAGGCGGGCCGCCGCCACCCGGTGATGTCCAGGTCGCCGCACCACGCCGTCAGATACGGGTACTCGCGCTCCAGTGCGCCGTTCGCGGCCGGGTCCTCCGCGTAGGAGGTGGCGCCGATGCCGACCTCGCCGAGGTAGTCCCAGCCGGTCCAGGTGAAGTCGCCGATCACGTTCGGGTTCGCCAGCACCTTCGGCCACAGCTCGCCGATCTGCGAGGGGAACGTCTCGGACCCGACGATCACGCGCTGCGGGAACAGCTCCGCGTCGCTCGCGTAGCGCCCGTCGGCGTAGTTCAGTCCGAGCACGTCGACCGTCGCGCTCGACTCGGCCGTGCGGCGGGTGACGGCGTCGGAGGAGCCGATCGCCGCCATCATCCCGGCGCCGGCCTCGCCCATCAGCTCGTTCAGCCCCTGCTCCGAGGCGAGGATGCTGTCGAGCTCGTCGAGCACCGCCAGCGTCGGGTTCACGCCGTTCGTGACGGGCCGCGTGGGGTCGAGCGATCGCACGTGCTCCGCGAGATCGCGGGCCAGCACCGCGCCGTGCGGGGTGCCGACCTCGACGATCTCGTTGCCGATCGAGTAGAGGATCACGCTGGGGTGGTTGTAGTCCTTCGCCACCATCGACTCCAGGTCGGCCCGCCACCACTGCGCGAAGTCGAGCGAGTGGTCGTGGTGCGTCTTGCCGCGGACCCACATGTCGAAGGCCTCGTCCATCACGAGCATGCCGAGGCGGTCGCAGGCGTCGAGCATCGACGGCGAGGCGGGGTTGTGCGCCAGGCGGATCGCGTTGAAGCCGGCCTCCTTGAGCAGCTGGATCCGGCGCTCCTCCGCCCGGGCGATCGAGGCGGCGCCCAGCACGCCGTTGTCGCTGTGGATGCAGGCGCCGCGCAGCAGGACGCTCTCGCCGTTGATCCGCAGCCCCTTCCGCGGGTCGACGGTGACGGTGCGGATGCCGTGCACGGTGACGACGTCGTCGCCGACCCCGATGCTCGTGCGGGCGCTGTGCAGGGCGGGGGAGTCGACGCTCCAGAGGGCCGGCTCCTGCACGTAGAGGCGCTGGCGCACGAGGGCGGTGCGGCCGGGGGCGACGGTGACCGGTGTCGTCGCGCTCTCCACGACGTCGCCGGCCGGCCCGGTGAGCTCGGTCGACATCGAGAGCGACGACGTCGTGAGCCCGCGGTTGACGATGCTCGTCGCGACCTCGACGACGGCCTGGTCGTCCTCCACGCGCACCGTCGTGATCCGCACGCCGTCCGGCTCGATGTGCACGGGCTCGTCGACGTGCAGCAGCACCGGCCGGTGCAGCCCGGCGCCGGCGTACCAGCGCGAGTCCTGCCCCGAGCGGACCTCGATCCGCAGCGTGTTCGTCTCACCGAACCGGAGGAACGGGGTCAGCTCCACGAAGAAGCGCGCGAAGCCGTCGGCGCGGTTCCCCGCGAACTCGTCGTTGAGGAACACCATCGCGTGCCGGTAGGCGCCCTGCACTTCCAGCCGCACGATTTTGCCCGCCCACTCCGCCGGCACCTCGAACGTCGTGACGTAGCTGTAGGCACCGCCCGGGTAGTAGGCCGCGCCGCCCTTCGACACCGCGTCCGGCGAGCGCTCGGCGTCGCGGAGTGCGTCGTGCGGCAGCGTCACCTCGACGGAGTCGTCGACCCCGCCCTGCACGGCGGCGAACGGCCCGCGCGGCGCCCGGACGATCCAGCCGGAGGTGAAGGAGGTGGTCGTCATGTCGCGTCCGTTCGATCGAGGTGTCCGGCACGACGCCGGGCGAGAGGTGAGACCCGTGCTTCCGATAAGGAAACTGTTTCATTCAGTTTCTCACTCGGCGAGAGCCTAGGAGCGAGGCTGGCGAAGGTCAAGGAATCTGACCTTCAATGCATCTCTTCGCACTGGTGGTCGTCGGGATTGTGCGGTGCACTTCCCTTGCGTCCTCGATAGACTTCTACTCATGACCGAGCAGGAGTTGAAGTCCGTCGCCGATGTCGCGCGAGAGCGCGGTGTCAGTGCGGCGCGCATCCGGCAGCTCATCACTGAGGGGCGCATCCGGGCCGAGAAGGTCGGAGGCGTGCATGTCATCAGGGGTGATCAGAATGTCCCGGCCCCGCGTGTGTCCCGCCCGCTCGGCGACCGGATGGCGTGGGGACTCGTCGCCGCGCTCTCGGGCGCGGTGGACCCGGCCCTGACGAGGTCCGAGCGGAGTCGCATCGCCCGGATGATCCAGCGACTCGAGAGCGCGGAGGACCCCGTGGCGGTGACGCGCTCGTGGACCGCGGAGCTTCTGCCGCCGGAGTCGCTGGAGCTTCCCACCGAACTCATCGACCAGCTGCGGGGGGAGCGGGAGCATCTCCCCGTCGGAGCATCGGATCCTCGAGCGGGCCTGCGCGACGCCAGCCGCCTCGAGATCCTCGTCTCCACCCGATTGAAGGCTCGGCTCCGAGAAGAAGTCGCCGCAGCCGGCCCGTCAGCGACGTCCGTGATCCTGCATCACGTCCCCGATGAGCGGTGGTCGTTCGTCAGCGAGGGATCGGTGCCGCTTGGGCTGAGCATCGCCGCGCTCGCGCGACGGACCGACCGGACGACGGCGCTCGCCGCACGCCGTCTCCTGAGGCGCGCCCTCCCCTCCCACGCGGCGGTCGCGGCCGAGGTCGAGGCGGATCGTCGCGACCGTGATCGGTCCCTGCGTCGTGAGATCGCTCGCTCCGTCCAGCTCCACCGCGCCGCGCTGGAGCTCCTCGACCGCTCTCCGGACTTCCGTCCTCGGGCGGAAGCGCGGCTCGAGCAGCTGCGAGGCAAGGTCCGCGGGGACGCGCACCGGTGGCTGGACGAGTGGGCAGAGCTGCTTCGCAGTCCGCTCTCCACGCAGATCGAGGCCCTGCTCGTGGAGACGGAGCACGCCCACGACCTGCGCTCCGTGTCACCGCTCGCCGGACTGATCCCCGACGAGGAGCGATCGGCGCTGCTCGAGGCGAGCGCGTGAACCACGCCGATCGCTCTCGTTTCGAGCGTGGGCAGGGCCTTCTCGACCTCTGACCGCATCTCTCGCGCTTACGGCTGATCGAACCGCCGCCACCAACGAGAAGAACCCCCCGATCTCCGTGAGATCGAGGGGTTCTGCCGGTGTCCGAGGGGGGACTTGAACCCCCACGCCCTATACGGGCACTAGCACCTCAAGCTAGCGCGTCTGCCATTTCCGCCACCCGGACGAGTGTTGTTTCCGGCCTGCGTTTCCGCGGCCGAAGAAGACATTAGCACGGTTCGAACGCCTCGGATGACACCGGGGGAGAGGGGTGCCGGGAGCCCGCCCGCTAGCGTGGGGGCATGACGTCCTCCGACAGCGCCACCGCCCCCTCCGAGTCGGATCTCGACGAGACCGCGATCATCGCGCGGGACCTCATCCGCTTCGACACCAGCAACTACGGCGACGGGAAGGCCGAGCCCGAGCGCGACGCCGCCGAGTACGTGGCCGCCCGTCTGCGCGATCTCGGCCTCGAGCCCGAGCTGATCGACTCGGATCCCGGCCGCACCAGCGTCGTCGCCCGGGTCGCGGGGGAGGACCGCGAGCGCGGCGCCCTCGTCGTGCACGGGCACCTCGACGTCGTCCCGGCCATCGCGGACAACTGGAGTGTCGACCCCTTCGGCGGCGTCATCAAGGACGGCATGCTCTGGGGCCGCGGCGCGGTCGACATGAAGAACATGGACGCGATGATCCTCGCCTCCCTCGGCGACATCCTCGGCAGTGGCCGGAAGCCCTCCCGCGACCTCGTCATCGCCTTCTTCGCCGACGAGGAGGCGGGCGGCGTCCGCGGCTCCGGCCACCTCGTCAAGACCCGGCCCGAGCTGTTCGCCGGCGCGACCGAGGCGATCAGCGAGGTCGGCGGCTACTCGATCGAGCTCGGCGGCAAGCGCGCCTATCTCGTGCAGACCGGTGAGAAGGCCCTGCTCTGGCTGACGCTGCGCGCCCGCGGCACGGCCGGCCACGGCTCGCAGATCAACGGCGAGAACGCCGTCACCCGTCTCGCCCAGGCGATCGCCCGCATCGGCAGCGAGGAGTGGCCCACCCGCCTCACCGACACCACCCGAGAGCTGCTCGGCGAGGTCGCCCGCATCCTCGGCCACGACCCGCAGCGCAGCACCCCGGAGGAGCTCGCGCTCGCCACCGGCACCGCCTCGCGCTTCATCGCAGCGACGCTGCGCACCACGGCGAACCCGTCGATGCTCTCCGCCGGCTACAAGGCCAACGTCATCCCGGACACCGCGGAGGCGACCATCGACGTCCGCGTGCTCCCCGGCGAGGAGGACGCCGTCCTCGAGCGCCTGAAGGTCCTCGCGGGTGAGCACGTCGAGATCCTGGTCCAGCACCGCGACATCGGACTCGAGGTGCCCTTCGCCGGTCCGCTCGTGGAGAGCATGGCGGCCTCGCTCCGCCGCTTCGACCCCGAGGCGGAGGTGCTGCCGTACCTCCTGTCCGGGGGCACCGACAACAAGGCTCTCTCGACGATCGGGATCACCGGCTACGGCTTCGCGCCCCTGCAGCTGCCGGGCGCGCTCGACTTCCCGGCACTGTTCCACGGGGTCGATGAGCGGGTTCCGCTCGACGCACTAGTGTTTGGCAGGAAGGTCCTGACCGATCTCCTCCTGCGATCCTGATGGTCAGATCGACGACCACCACCGACCGCCTGCTGGCCGACGACGCCCCAGCCCTCCTCGAAAGTGACGCATGGGCCTGCTCGAAGCGCTGATCCTGGGACTCGTCCAGGGTCTGACCGAATTCCTCCCCATCTCCTCCAGCGCCCACCTCCGGATCGTGAGCGAGCTGCTCCCCGGACTGGACGGCAAGGACACCGGAGCGGCGTTCACCGCCATCACGCAGCTGGGCACCGAGACCGCGGTCATCATCTACTTCTGGCGCGACATCGTGAAGATCGTGTCGAGCTGGTGCCGCTCGCTGGTCGGCAAGGTGCCGCGCAGCGACGCGAACGCCCGGATGGGCTGGCTGATCATCATCGGCAGCCTCCCGATCATCGTGCTCGGCCTGCTCTTCCAGGACCAGATCGAGACCACGCTCCGCTCGCTCTGGGTCGTCGCCACCACGCTCATCGTCTTCGGCATCCTGCTCGGCGTCGCCGACGCCGTGGGCGCGAAGAAGCGCCGACTGCGCGATCTGAACGGCCGCGACGGCCTGATCTTCGGTGGCGCGCAGGCGCTCGCCCTCGTCCCCGGCGTCTCGCGCTCCGGCGGCACGATCACTGCCGGCCTCTTCATGGGCTACGAGCGGAAGGCCGCCGCGCGCTACTCCTTCCTGCTCGCGATCCCCGCGGTGTTCGGCAGCGGGCTCTACCAGCTGTACAAGAGCATCAGCGACCCCGAGATCCTGCCCAACCAGATCCAGGTCGGCGGGCTCGAGACCCTCGTCGCGACGATCGTGGCCTTCGTCGTCGGCTTCGTCGTGATCGCCTTCTTCATGAGCTACATCTCGCGCCGCAGCTTCCTGCCGTTCGTGATCTACCGCATCGTCCTCGGCGTCGTCCTCATGGTCGCGCTGAGCACGGGCCTCCTCGCCGCGTAGATGCGCACCTGGAACGCGCCGGTCGTCCCGGCCCTGCCCGGTCGCGGACCCGTGCCGGCCGTGCACGACACCGCGACGGGTGCGCCCGTCGAGCTCGTCGCCGCGGACGGCACCGCGCGCCTCTACGTCTGCGGCATCACGCCGTACGACGCGACGCACCTCGGCCACGCCTCGACCTACCTCGCCTTCGACACGGTGCAGCGGCTCTGGCGGGACGCTGGGTACTCGGTGCTCTACGCGCAGAACGTGACCGACGTCGACGACCCGCTGCTCGAGCGGGCGACGCGTGACGGAGTCGACTGGCGCGACCTCGCCGAGGAGCAGGTCGAGCTGTTCCGCGGCGACATGACCGCGCTGCGGATCCTGCCGCCGGACCACTACGACGGGGTCACCGAGACGATCGCGCCGATCGCGGAGGCGGTTGCCCGCCTCGAGAGCGCCGGCATCGCCTACCGCGTCGCCACTCCCGAGGCCGTCGTCGACGGTGGCGAGGACCTCTACTACGACATCGCCGCCGGCGAGAGCGACGTCTGGCGCCTGGGCAGCGAGAGCAACCTGGACGCCGCGACGATGGCGGACCTCTTCGCGCAGCGCGGGGGGGACCCCGACCGCGCAGGCAAGCGCGACCCGCTCGACCCGCTGCTCTGGCGTGCCGAGCGCGCGGGCGAGCCCGCCTGGGACGCCGCCGTCGGCCGGGGCCGGCCGGGCTGGCACATCGAGTGCTCGGTGATCGCGCTCGACCGCCTCGGCCCGGAGTTCACCCTGCAGGGCGGCGGGAGCGACCTCGTCTTCCCGCACCACGAGTTCAGCGCCGCGCACGCCGCCTCGCTGTCCGGCCGACCGCTCGCCCGCGCCTACGCGCACGCCGGCATGGTCGCGTACCAGGGCGAGAAGATGAGCAAGTCGCTCGGCAACCTCGTCCTCGTGTCACGGCTGCGGGCGCAGGGGACGGATCCGCGCGCGATCCGCCTGGCGCTGCTGGCGCACCACTACCGCTCCGACTGGGAGTGGCTGCCCGAGGACCTGCCCGCCGCCGAGGAGCGCCTCGCGCGGTGGGAGGCGTCGCTCGCCGCGACCGGGCCGGCGTCGGCCGCGGACGTGCTCGAGCGCCTGCGGGCCGTGCTCGCGGTGGACCTCGACACCCCGGGCGCCCTCGCTGTGCTCGACGCGGCGACGGCCGGCGGCGTCGACGACCCCGCGCTCCTGAGCGACGCGATCGACGCGCTGCTCGGCGTCCGCCTGGGCTGAGCCTTCGGCCCGCCGGATCTCGATACGCCCGCTGCGCGGGCTACTCGATCAGCATGAAGCGGATCCGTGCCACCCATGCTGGTCGAGTAGCCGCCGCAGGCGGCGTATCGAGACCCGGCCTACAGGAGGCGGGGGATCTACTTGGAAGAGACGCCCGCAGTCATGCTGGTCGAGTAGCCCCGCAGGGGCGTATCGAGACCCACCACCGCATGGAGGCCGGTCTCTTCCCCGCCCTGCGATGGCGCCGGAGGCGCCCCCTCCGCTCGATACGCCCGCTGCGCGGGCTACTCGATCAGCATGAAGGGGACGCGCTGCGCGGGTCGTCCGATCAGCGCGCGGGCTACGGACGCCAGGGCTCCTCGCCGGAGCGGCCGTCGCCGCGGCGGCGGAGGTAGCGCTCGAACTCCTGGGCGATGGCCTCGCCGCTCGCCTCGGGGGAGTCGACGGTGTCGCGCGCCTGCTCGAGCTGGGCGATGTAGGCCGCCATCTCCTCGTCGTCGAGGGCGAGGGCGTCGATGCCGCGCTCCCACTCGCCGGCCTCCTCGACCAGATCGCCGCGGGGGATCGCCAGTCCGACGACCTCCTCGAGCTTCTCGAGGAGCGCGAGCATGGCCTTGGGCGACGGCGCGTTGTGCACGTAGTGCGGCACGGAGGCCCAGAGCGAGACGGCCGGGATGCCGACCTTCTGCGCGGCCTCGCCGATGACGCTGAGGATGCCGACCGGCCCCTCGTAGGTGGAGCGCTCGAGCTCGAACTGGGCGCGCATCTCCGCGTTCTCGCTGGAGGCGAAGAGCGAGATCGGCCTGGTGTGCGGCACGTCGGCGAGCATCGCGCCCAGGAAGACGACGGCGGAGATGTCGATCGCGAGCATGGCGTCGACGACCTCCGACGCGAAGCTCTTCCAGCTGCGCGAGGGCTCGGTGCCGATCATCACGTAGAGGGCGCTCTCCGCGTCCACCGAGGTGTCGGCCGGGCCGAAGATCTGGGTGCCGGGCCAGGAGAGGCTGCGGCGGCCGTCCTCGCCGATCGACAGCATCGGGCGGGTGTACTGGAAGTCGTAGTACTGCTCGGCGTCGACCGAGAAGAGGGGCACGAACTCGCCCGCGTCCTTCACCAGGCGAACCGCTCCGCTGGCCGCGTCGCCCGCGTCGTTCCAGCCCTCGAAGGCGACGACGAGGACGTTCCCCTTGATCACGTTCATAGGCGAGGTCTCCGTGTTCGGCTCGATGTCCGGGGAGCGCTGCGTGCGCTGAACCCGTTCGTCAAGGATAGGACCCGGCCCCGGACCCCTCCGTCCGGCCCGCGTCTTTCCGCTGTGCGCGTACGGTCGGCCCGATCGGGGCTGCCGGTACGATGGTCGCTCGTGACTTCCGACACCTCCCTCCCCGTGTCCCGGCCGCAGCCCCCGCTCCCGGAGGGCGCTCCCGCCGCGGTCCTCTGGGACATGGACGGCACGCTCGTCGACACGGAGCCCTACTGGATGGCGTCCGAGCACGCGCTGGTCGCCTCCTTCGGCGGCGTCTGGACGCACGAGGACGCGATGAGCCTGGTCGGCTCCGGCCTCCCCGCCTCCGCCCGCATCCTGCAGGGCAAGGGCGTCGACCTCTCCATCGAGGCGATCATCGACCGGATGACCGACGAGGTCGTCGCGCAGCTCGCCGAGAGCATCCCGTGGCGCCCCGGCGCGCTCGAGCTGCTCGCCGCCGTCCGCGAGGCGGGCGTGCCGCAGGCGCTCGTCACGATGTCGATCGGCCGGATGGCGTACGCCGTCGTCGACCGCCTCCCGTTCCCCGCCTTCGCCACCGTCGTCAGCGGCGACATGGTCGAGCAGAGCAAGCCGCACCCCGAGGCCTACCTCCTCGCCGCGCGCACCCTGGGCGTCGAGGTGGACGCCTGCGTCGCCATCGAGGACTCGCACGCCGGCCTCGCCTCCGCGGTCGCCTCGGGCGCCGCCGCGATCGGCGTGCCGCACCAGCTCGAGCTCGACGCCGACGCCCCCTATTCCCTCTGGCCCACCCTCGCGGGCCGAACCGTCGCGGACCTCGCGCTGGTGTCCTCCGAGCACCGCTCCCGCGCGCTCACGACCGAGACGGAGGCCCGCCGATGACCGGTGAGGCACTGCAGCATTCCGGACCCTTCCGCGCGGGCGACCGCGTGCAGCTGACCGGGCCGAAGGGGCGGATGAACACCATCACCCTCGTTCCGGGCAAGGTCTTCCACACCCACCGCGGCGGGATCGAGCACGACACGGTCATCGGGCTGCCCGATGGCTCCGTCGTCGTCAACACCGTCGGCGTCGAGCACCTCGCCCTCCGCCCGCTGCTCGCCGACTTCGTGATGTCGATGCCGCGCGGAGCGGCGATCGTCTACCCGAAGGACGCCGCGCAGATCCTCGCGCTCGCTGACGTCTTCCCCGGCGCCCGCGTCGTCGAGGCGGGCGTCGGCTCCGGTGCGCTCTCGCTCTGGCTGCTGCGCGCGATCGGCCCGGGCGGCCGGCTCTCCTCCTTCGAGCGCCGCGAGGAGTTCGCGGACGTGGCCCGCGCCAACATCGAGACCTTCCTCGGCTACACGCCCGACAACTGGAGCGTCACCGTCGGCGACCTCGTCGAGGAGCTGCCCGGCGCCGTCGCCCCCGGCGAGGCCGACCGCGTCGTCCTCGACATGCTCGCGCCCTGGGAGTGCCTCGACGTCGCCGCCGACGCGCTCACGCCCGGCGGCGTCCTGCTCTGCTACGTCGCGACCGTCACCCAGCTCTCGCGCGTCGCCGAGGCGATCCGCGCGTCGGGGCTGTTCACCAACCCGGCGTCGAACGAGACCATGGTCCGCGGCTGGCACGTCGAGGGCCTCGCCGTCCGCCCCGACCACCGGATGATCGGCCACACCGGCTTCCTGATCACCGCCCGTCGCCTCGCGCCCGGTGCGGTCCTGCCGGAGCTCAAGCGCCGCCCGTCCAAGACGGACTTCAGCGACGAGGACGTCGAGGCCTGGACTCCCGGCGCGCTCGGAGAGCGGGCCGTCAGCCCGAAGAGCCTGCGGAAGCGGGTGCGGGAGTCGGCCACCAGCGCCGAGCTCTCGAGGGCGCGGGGCTTCGGCGAGGCCGACGCGGACGGCGACGGCGGTGCCGCGCCCGGCTCCGGCGACGACGAGGGCATCGTCTAAGCTGATCCCGGCTTTCCGGTCCCCGGGCCGAGCCGCCGTCCCGATCGTCTCGCACTCGGGCCCCACCACTCCCACTTCGTGAAACGAGGACCCGTGCGCAGGACCACCGCGCTCATCGCCGGCATCGGCATCGTCGCCGCCCTGACCGGATGCTCCGCGTCCTCGTCGAATGCCGACTGCGACGCCCCCTACTCGTCCGGCGCCTCGTCGTCGGCCGTGAAGGCGACCGGCGACTTCGGCGAGCAGCCCGACGTGACGGTGCCCTCACCGCTGAAGGCGGACGGCACCCAGGTCAGCACGCTGATCGAGGGCTCCGGCGACCCGCTCGAGAAGGGCCAGCTCGTCACGATCGACTACACGCTGGTCAACGGCGCCGACGGCTCGGTCCTCGAGGCCTCGCCCTACGACGGAGCGAGCACGGCCACCTTCACGGTGGGCGGCGCCGGGCTCGTCGGCCTCAACCAGGGTCTGCTCTGCAGCCAGGTCGGCTCACGCGTCGCGATCGCGATCGCCCCGGAGGACGGCTTCGGCGACTCCTCCGCCCAGCTCGGCATCTCGGCCGACGACACCCTCGTGCTCGTCGCGGACATCGAGAAGGCGTCGCTGGCCCGCGCGAACGGCGAGGCCCAGCCCGTCCCGAACGGCTTCCCCGCCGTGACGCTGGACCCCGACGGCGTCCCCGGTCTGGCCAAGCCCTCGGGCGACGCGCCCACGACGCTCGAGATCGCCCAGCTCAAGAAGGGCGACGGCGCGGTCGTCGAGGACGGCGACACCGTCGTCGTGCAGTACACCGGCTGGCTCTGGGCCGACGGCAAGATCTTCGACTCCAGCTGGCAGAAGGGCGCCCCGGCGACCTTCGTCGCGACCGAGGGCCAGGGCGGCGTCATCCCCGGCTTCGCCAAGGCCCTGATCGGCCAGCCGGTCGGCTCCCAGGTCATCGCGATCATCCCGCCCGAGGACGGCTACGGGGACAACCCGCCGCAGTCCAGCGGCATCAGCCCCGATTCGACCATCGTCTTCGTGGCGGACGTCCTCGCGATCAACTGAGCGCGCTGCTCGGTCCTCGCTGATCGAGCAGCCCGCTGTGGGGGCGCGTCGGGATCACCTTCTGCCCGGAGCCGGGTCTGCAGGCGCGGCCTTCTGGCGGGGGCGGGGTCTCGATACGCCCCTGCGGGGCTACTCGACCAGCATGGTCGGGGTGTGGCTCTCCTCTGCTGATCGAGTAGCCCGCGGAGCGGGCGTATCGAGATCCGGCGCTGTCAGGGCTGAGGGCGTGGGTCTCGATACGCCCCTGCGGGGCTACTCGACCAGCATGATCGGGCGCGGCCATGTGCTCTGCTCGGGGCTCGTCGGGGGCGGCGGGGCCCGGCCCTAGACTGGAGGGCGTGC
This sequence comes from Rathayibacter sp. PhB152, assembly GCF_003751395.1. Taxonomy (NCBI): domain Bacteria; kingdom Bacillati; phylum Actinomycetota; class Actinomycetes; order Micrococcales; family Microbacteriaceae; genus Rathayibacter; species Rathayibacter sp. PhB152. Next base: position 387,211 of record NZ_RJUT01000004.1, read on the forward strand.
CCGCCGACGCTTCGACCTCGAGCCGCATCCCGGCCGAGGAGCGTCTGTTCAACCTGGTGCTGGCGCTCGTGGCCGCCGAGAACGGGCTGACGAAGGCCGACGTGCTCTCCACGGTGCAGGGCTATCGGCAGCGTTCCGATCCGGGCGACCGTGCCTCGCTCGAGCGGCAGTTCGAGCGCGACAAGGACGATCTGCGCGAGCTCGGGATCCCGATCGAGACCGTCGACGCCCCCGGCGACCCGGGCAACACCCAGACGGTCCGCTACCGGATCGCCAAGCGCAGCTACGACCTCCCCGCCGACCTCTCCTTCGACCAGGAGGAGATGGCGCTGCTGCGCCTCGCCGGCGCGGTCTGGCGCGAGGGCACGCTCTCCGCGGAGTCGCGCCGCGCCCTGATCAAGCTGCGCTCGCTCGGCGTCGACTCGGTCGACCCGGTGATCGGCATCAGCCCCTCGATCCGGGTGCGCGAGGCCTCCTTCGAGCCGCTCAACGCGGCGCTCGACCGCGGCCAGGTCGTCCGCTTCCCCTACCTCAAGCCCGGTGGCGACGAGCCGCGGACGCGCACCGTCCGTCCGCGTGCGCTCGTGAACCACCAGGGCCGCTGGCACCTGCACGGCTGGGACGAGACCGCCGAGGGCACCCGCACCTTCCTCCTCTCCCGCATCGTCGGACCCGTCGCGACCACCGGCCGCACCGCCCCGGCCGAGCCGGGCGACCACGCCGCCACCGCCCTCGCCCAGCTCGACGAGATCCTCGCCCGCAGCACCGCCCTCCTGCAGGTCGCGCCGGACTCCGACGCGGCACTCCGGTTCGGCGTGCGCGCCGAGGCGGCGGGGGAGGGCACCGACCTGCTGCGCCTGCACTTCACCGACGCCGACGTCCTCGCGGACGAGCTCGCCGGCTACGGCCCCGAGGTCGTCGTCCTCGAGCCGGAGCCGCTGCGCCGCAAGGTCGTCGACCGCCTGCGCCGCTCCCTCAGCGACCACTCCGCCGGCAACCACTCCGCCGGTGAGCACGGGGGAGCCGCCCGTGGCTAGGCCCCGTTCGCTCCAGGCGCGGGACCGCCTGGCCGTCCTTCTCTCGCTCGTCCCGTACCTGCTCGATCGCGGCCGGGTGAGCGTGGCCGAGGTCGCCGCGCACTTCGAGATCGCCGAGGACGAGGTCCGCCGCGCCGTCCGCTTGATCGCCGTCTCCGGCATCCCGGGTGAGACCTCGCAGTACCAGTCCAACGACCTCTTCGACATCAGCTGGGACGACTTCGAGGAGAACGACCACATCGTCCTCACTCAGCAGGTCGCCATCGACGACTCGCCGCGCTTCTCGGCGCGCGAGGCCGCGGCGCTCATCGCCGGGATGCAGTACCTGGCCGCCCTGCCCGAGAACCAGGGCAACGACCGCATCGCCTCGCTGATGGGCAAGCTCGCCCGCGGCGCCTCCTCGGCCCCGACCGCCGTCGCGGTCGCCCGCGGCGTGGGCGCCGACGCCTCGCTCGCCACGATCCGCACCTCGCTCGCGAGCGGGACGCAGCTCGCCTTCGACTACCGCAGCGCCCGCGGCGAGACGGAGTCGCGCCTCGTCGATCCATTCCTGCTGGAGTCGGTCGACCGCGACTGGTACCTGCGCGGCTGGGACCACCTGCGCGAGGGCGTCCGCACCTTCCGCGTGGACCGGATGCGCGCGCTCACCGACACCGGGACGCCGATCGTCCGCCGCCGCAACGAGGTCACGCTGCCCGACCGGCTGTTCGAGGCGTCCGCCTCCGACCTCCTGATCGACCTCCGGGTCGCCCCGGGCTCGGTCGCGCTGCTGGGCGACTACGCTGCGGACGCCGAGTTCCCGTCGGTTCCCGCCGGAGACGAGGGCCCGGGAGTGCTCGTCCGGATCCGCGTCGCGCACCTCGCCGGCCTCACCCGCCTCGTCGCCTCGCTGCCCGGGCTCGTGACCGTCGTCGCACCCGAGGCAGCGCGCACCGCCGTCGCCGAGTGGACCCGCGCCGCGCTGACGGCCAACGGAGAGGAGACCCCGTGACCTGGTGGTCCTGGATCCTGATCTGGCTCGCCCTCGCGATCGCCGCCCTGGCGGTGCTCGTGCTGTTCGGGCTGTCCTACTGGCGGAAGGGCCGGCTGCTGCTCGGCCAGCTGGAGGAGATCACCGCGAAGCTCGACGCCCTGCAGGTGCCGGAGGCCGCTGAGGCGTCGACCCGGCCGCCGTCCTCGCTCTTCGCCGATCGCGACGAGGTCCGCCGCGGCCACGAGTCCCGCCGGGACGCCCGCCGGGAGAGGGCCGAGGATCGCCGGTCACTCCGGGTCGAACGGGGTAGGCTCCTGGTACACCGCAACCGACAAGTGAAGTGAGACTGCAATGTTCGCTGGCCTCCAGGGGTGGCACCTCCTCATCATCCTCGCCGTCATCCTCCTCCTCTTCGGTGCGCCCAAGCTTCCTCAGCTCGCGCGCAGCGTCGGGCAGTCGATGCGCATCTTCAAGAGCGAGGTCAAGACCATGAAGGACGAGGACGGGACCGAGCGCAAGGACGCGACGGACTCGACTACGGCCTCGGGCTCGACCACCGCCACGGGATCCGCCACGGGTACGACCACCGGCACCGGCACGACGCTGCCGCCCGAGTCCCCGCTCAAGTAATGACCTCCGTGGCAGCGAAGAAGCCACGGACGAAGCGAGCGGGGAAGAACCCCGAGGGACGCATGTCCCTCGGGTCCCACCTGATCGAGCTTCGCAACCGGCTCTTCATCGCGGCGATCGCGATCGCGGTCTGCTGTGTCGCCGGCTGGTTCCTCTCGGACTGGGTGCTCGAGGCCCTCAAGGCCCCGATCGCCGAGGTCGCCCGCGATCAGAACAAGACCGCGGTCCTCAACTTCGAGACGATCACCGGCGCGTTCGACCTCAAGCTCCAGATCGCGATGACCATCGGCATCGTGATCGCGAGCCCGGTCTGGCTGTTCCAGATCTGGGCGTTCCTCGTCCCCGGTCTGACCGGCAAGGAGGTCCGCTACGGCCTGGGCTTCATCCTCACCGCGATCCCGCTGTTCTTCGCGGGCTGCGCCTCGGGCTGGTTCGTCTTCCCGCACATCGTCGAGCTGCTGACGAGCTTCACCGGCTCGGACGCGGCGAGCGTGCTGAGCGCGAAGACGTACTACGACTTCGTGCTCAAGCTCGTGCTGGTCGTCGGCATCGCCTTCGTGCTGCCGGTCTTCCTGGTGCTGCTGAACTTCGTCGGCATCCTGCCCGGCTCGCTGATGATCAAGTCGTGGCGCGTCGCCATCATGGTGATCGTGCTCTTCACGGCCATCGCCACCCCGGCGGCGGACCCGATCTCGATGTTCCTGCTGGCGATCCCGATCACGATCCTGTTCTTCGCCGCCTGCGGCATCGCGCTCCTGCACGACAGGCGCGTCGCCAAGCGGCAGATCGTCTTCGACGGCAGCCCCTCCGACCTGCCGGCGTGACCGGCGCCACTCCCGCCGAGCGCTTCGCGGCGTTCCGCACACGACAGGGCCACGCGAGGGTCGAGGCGTTCCGCTCGACCCTCGCGTTCGACCTCGACCCCTTCCAGTACGAGGCCTGCAGCGCGCTCGACGACGGGCGGAGCGTCCTCGTCGCCGCACCGACCGGCGCCGGCAAGACGGCGGTCGCCGAGTTCGCCATCCACCTGGCGATGCAGGATCCGAACGCCAAGGTCTTCTACACGACGCCGATGAAGGCGCTCAGCAACCAGAAGTTCCAGGAGTTCGTCGAGGACTACGGAGCGTCCGAGGTCGGCCTGCTCACCGGCGATTCGAACGTCAACGCGCGCGCCCGGATCGTCGTGATGACGACCGAGGTGCTCCGCAACATGCTCTACGCGGACTCCGACCTGCTCCGCGACCTCGCCTACGTCGTAATGGACGAGGTGCACTACCTCGCCGACCGCTTCCGCGGCGCGGTCTGGGAGGAGGTCATCATCCACCTCCCGCAGTCGGTCCGGCTGGTCTCGCTCAGCGCGACCGTGTCGAACGCCGAGGAGTTCGGCGACTGGCTGCAGACCGTCCGCGGCGAGACCGAGGTCATCGTCTCCGAGGAGCGGCCGGTGCCGCTCGACCAGCACGTCCTCGTCGGCGGCAAGCTGCTCGATCTCTTCGACTCGTCCGGGCGCGCGGCGACCAACCGCGTGAATCCCGAGCTGGCGCGCCTCGCGCAGGGCGGCACCCGCGTCGAGCGCGGCGGTCGCGGCTCCGGGCGCGGACGCGGTGGCGGCGGCGGTCGCTTCCACGAGACGCGGACCGAGGACCTCGTCCCGCGCTCCGAGGTCGTCGAGATCCTGCGCGGCAAGAACCTGCTGCCCGCCATCTTCTTCGTCTTCAGCCGGAACGGCTGCGACCAGGCCGTCCGCCAGGTGCTGCGCTCGGGCGTCCGGCTCACCGAGCGGCACGAGCGCGACGAGATCCGCGCGATCGTCGAGGAGCGCTGCCGGACGATCCGCGACGAGGACCTCGCGGTCCTCGGCTACTGGGAGTGGCTCGACGGGCTGCAGCGCGGCGTCGCCGCGCACCACGCCGGCATGCTGCCCGCGTTCAAGGAGGTCGTCGAGGAGCTGTTCCTCCGCCGCCTGGTCCGCGTGGTCTTCGCCACCGAGACGCTCGCGCTCGGCATCAACATGCCCGCGCGCACCGTCGTGCTCGAGAAGCTCGAGAAGTTCAACGGCGAGGCCCGCGTGCCCATCACGCCGGGTGAGTACACCCAGCTGACCGGTCGCGCCGGCCGCCGCGGGATCGACGTCGAGGGCCACTCGGTGATCCAGTGGCGCGGCGGGATGAACCCCCAGGCCGTCGCCTCGCTCGCCTCGCGCCGCACCTACCCGCTCAACTCGTCCTTCCGTCCCAGCTACAACATGGCGGCCAACCTGATCGACCAGTTCGGCCGAGCTCGCACGCGCGAGATCCTCGAGTCCTCGTTCGCGCAGTTCCAGGCCGACCGCTCCGTCGTCGACCTGGCACGCCGGGTCCGCCAGCAGGAGTCGTCACTCGAGGGCTACGTCGCCGCGATGCAGTGCCACCTCGGCGACTTCGAGCAGTACGCCGCGATCCGCCGCGAGATCGGCGAGCTGGAGCGCCGCGGCGCCGTCCGCGGCGAGTCCGCGTCGCACAGCGAGCGCGAGAAGCGGCAGGGGCAGCTCAGCGATCTGCGCCGCCGGATGAAGGCGCACCCCTGCCACGCCTGCTCAGATCGCGAGCAGCACGCCCGCTGGGCGGAGCGCTGGTGGAAGCTGCGCAAGGAGACCGACGAGATCGAGCGGCAGATCCGCTCGCGGACCGGTGCGGTCGCCCGCATCTTCGACCGGATCACGGACGTGCTGAGGGAGCTCGGCTACTTCCGGCTCGACGAGGCCGGCGAGCTGTCCCTCACTCCCAACGGCCGGACGCTCAAGCGCATCTACGGCGACCGCGACCTGCTCGTGGCCGAGTGCCTGCGCAAGCAGGCCTGGACCGAGCTCGACCCGGCCGGTCTCGCCGCGATGGCGTGCTGCCTGGTCTTCGAGCCCCGCCGCGAGGAGGGCACCCTCGGCGAGAAGCACCTCCCGCGCGGCACCTTCCCCGAGGCGCTCGAGAAGACGCAGCTGCTGTGGGCGAAGCTCGACGACGTCGAGCGCGACCACCGGCTCCCGGGCAGCAACCCGATCTCGACCAGCCTGGCGCTGCCGATGAACATGTGGGCGCGCGGGATGCCCCTCGACGCGGTCCTCCGCGAGTCCGACATGGCCGCCGGCGACTTCGTCCGCTGGGCGAAGCAGACGATCGACCTGCTCGACCAGCTCTCGCTCGTGGCCGAGGGCAAGGTCGGGCGCGCCGCCCGCGCCGCGCTCGAGCTCGTCCGGCACGGCATCGTCGCCTACTCGACGGTCGCATGAGGGCGGTGATCTCGGCGCCCACCGGGCGCACGGCACCGCTATGGCTGGCGATCCCGCTCGCGGCTCTCGGCGGGGCGACCCTCGACCGCGGCTTCCCCGACTCCGACGTCTGGCCGCTCGCGATCGTCGGCACCGCCGCGATCCTCTTCGCGCTGGCCGGCCGCGGCTTCTGGAGCGGCGCGCTGGTTGGCCTGGTCGGCGGCGCGGTCTTCTGGGGTGTGCACATCCAGTGGCTGACGCTCTACCTCGGCCTCGTTCCGTGGGCGGCGCTGGCCGGGCTGCAGGCGATCTTCTTCGCGCTCTCCTCCGGGCTGACGGCGATGCTGCTGACGCGAGGCCAGCGGGTCTGGACCGGTCCGCTCGGCCGGATGATCGGGCTGCCCGCGCTGGTCGCCGCGCTCTGGGTGGGCCGCGAGACGATCACGATCCAGTGGCCGTACGGCGGGTTCGCCTGGGGGCGGCTCGCGCTCTCGCAGTCGATGGGGCCGCTCGCGGACCTCGCCGCCTGGATCGGCTTCTCGGGCCTGAGCTTCGTGGTGGCGTTCCTCGCGGCGACGCTGGCGCAGGCGGTGCGGACGACGTCGGTTCCGGCCTCGGGCCGCGCGGCCGTCGTCGCCGGCTTCTCGATCGTCGCGCTCGTCTTCCCGGCCTGGCCCGCGCCGACCGAGGGGACGACGCGGATCGCTGCGGTGCAGGGCGACTCCGATGCGGGTCTGTTCTCGCAGAGCTACCGCGGGGAGATCCTCGAGGACCACACCTCCGCGACGCTGCCGATCATCGACGAGGACGTCGACATGGTGGTCTGGCCGGAGAACGGCGTCGACGTCGATCCGACGCGGAACGCGCAGTCGGCCGCCGTCCTCGACTACCTCAGCAGCCGGATGGACGCGCCCTTCATCGTCGGGACGATCACGAACCCCTCCGACGACGTCTTCTACAACAGCTCGCTGCTCTGGAAGGCGGGGGAGGGCGCGACCCAGATCTACGACAAGGTGCACCCGGTGCCGTTCGCCGAGTACATGCCGGACCGCGCCTTCTGGCGGATGTTCGCGCCCGACCTGGTCGACCTGGTCAGTCGCGACTACTCGATCGGCACCCGCTCGAACGTCTTCGACATCAACGGGATCCTGGCCGGCATCGCGATCTGCTTCGACATCTCGGACGACTCACTGACGAACGCCATGGTCGACGGCGGGGCGCAGCTGGTGCTCGCGCAGACCAACAACGCCGACTTCGGGCGGACGGACGAGAGCGTCCAGCAGCTGGCGATCGCGCGGCTGCGGGCGATCGAGACGGGCCGCAGCGTGGTCAACATCTCGACGGTCGGCACGAGCGCGATCATCGCGCCCGACGGCTCGACGATCGACTCGCTGGAGTGGTTCGAGCCGGGTGCGATGGTGGACGAGGTGCCGCTCGCCTCGGTCACGACCCCGGCTCTGGTCTGGGCGCGGAACCTCGGCTGGTACTTCCTCGCCGCGAGTCTCATCGGGCTGGTGTCGTTCGTGCTGCGGACGCGCACGCCGCGGCGTCGGCGCTAGCGCGCGAACCGCGTCCGGGTACGAAGAAGGGTCCGCCGGCCGGCGAGGACGCCGGCCGAGCAGGACCCTGGGGCGCTATGCGCCGATCTTGTGCTCTCCGCGACGGGCGCGGAGGTAGGCGAGGCGCTCCTCGAGCAGCTCCTCGAGTTCCGCACGGGTGCGGCGCTCCAGCAGCATGTCCCAGTGGGTGCGCGGTGCCTTCTGCTCGCCCCGGTCGACGACGACGGGCTTCGAATCCACCAGCAGCACGGCCTCGTGGCCGCAGTTGCGGCACTCCCAGGTCTCGGGCGCTTCGGCGTCGGCCGAGAACACCATGTCGGTGTCGTGGCCGCAATCCGAGCAGTGGTACGTGAACGTCGATCGCGGTGAGAAGACGACGCCTTCTTCGCTCTGCAGGCTCTGTGAGCCGAGCCTCATCCCGCGCAAGCTTCGATCTGCCATTGTGTGGTCTCCTCTCGCTGTGCTCCGACAAGTGTCGACCGCGGACCTGGGGGTGGTCCGGAGAGGCCCCCGTTTGCCAGAGGATCGTCAGGTGAGCGGGGCTTTTCCGGCGTGCTCCGGGCTGTCGTCGTCGCGGCCCGGAATCCCGTCCACGGCGAGGCGGGCGAGGTCGGTCCGGTCGGTCACGAGGCCGTCGACGCCGAGGTCGAGGAGGGCGCGCATCCGCCGCGGATCGTTGATCGTCCAGAGGTGGATCTCGGCGCCGGTGATCCGCAGCCGGGCGAGGATCCGGGGCGCGGTGACCCGCAGTCCGGCCGCGCGCTCGGGGACCTGGAGGGCGTCGATGCCGCGGAGCGCCCGCCGGACGAGGGACGGGGACCCGAGGTGCGCGCCGACGAGGGCGGCGACGAAGCGGGGGGCGGAGGCGGAGGTCGCGACCCCCGGGAGCCGTCGCACGGCCGCGCGGCGCCGCGACTCCGAGAAGGAGGTGATCAGCACGCGGTCCCGCGCACCCGCGGCCCGGACCGCCTCGACCACCGGGACGACGGCCGTCCTCGCCTTGACGTCGATGTTGAAGCGGGCGTGCGGGAGCAGGCGGAGCGCCTCGGCGAGGGGGAGCAGCCTCTCCCCGGAGGGCAGGACGAGCTCGGCCAGCTCCTCCCAGCGGGTGGTCTCGATCCGATGGCGGACACCGCGCTCGTCCGCGACCTCCTCGTCGTGCACGAGCACCGCGACGCCGTCGAGCGAGGCGCGGACGTCGGTCTCGAGCAGGTCGGCGCCCGCGGCGAGAGCGCGCTCGAACGACTCCAGGGTGTTGCCCTCGGCGCCGGGGGCGAAGCCGCGGTGGGCGATGACGCGCGGCCGCCGTCCCGAGAGGAACGGCGGCCGCGTGGTCGTCATGGTGCAGGCGTCCTAGAAGGACGGGGCCGGGGGAGTCATGCCCGAGCCGTCCTGCCCACGCTCCGGACGGGTCGGGGAGTTCTTGCCGAACGCCTGGCCCATGCCCTTGAGCGCCTCGGTGAGCTCGCTCGGCACGATCCAGAGCTTGTTGGCGCTGCCCTCCGCGATCTTGGGCAGCATCTGCAGGTACTCGTAGGCGAGCAGCTCGTTGTCCGGGCGGCCCTCGTGGATGGCGGAGAAGACGGTGGTGATCGCCTTCGCCTCACCCTCGGCGCGGAGGACCGCGGCCTTCGCATCACCCTCGGCCGCGAGGATCGCCGCCTGGCGGTGTCCCTCCGCGTTCAGGATCTGCGACTGCTTCGTGCCCTCGGCGGTGAGGATCACCGCGCGGCGGTCGCGTTCGGCGCGCATCTGCTTCTCCATCGAGTCCTGGATGGAGATCGGCGGGTCGATCGCCTTGAGCTCGACGCGTCCGACGCGGATGCCCCATTTGCCGGTGGCCTCGTCGAGGACGATGCGCAGCTGGCCGTTGATGTTGTCGCGGGAGGTCAGCGCCTCCTCGAGGTTCAGCCCGCCGACCACGTTGCGGAGCGTGGTGGTGGTGAGCTGCTCGACGGCGCCGAGGTAGTTGGCGATCTCGTAGGTCGCGGCCCGGGCGTCGGTCACCTGGAAGTAGACGACCGTGTCGATCGAGACGACCAGGTTGTCCTCGGTGATGACGGGCTGCGGCGGGAAGGAGACGACCTGCTCGCGCAGGTCGACGGACGGGCGGACCCGGTCGATGAAGGGGATCACCAGGTTGAGGCCCGGGAGGAGGGTGCGGTGGTACTTGCCCAGGCGCTCGACGACCCCGGCCGTGGCCTGCGGGACGATGCGGATGGCCTTGAACAGCACCACCAGGGCGAAGAGCACGATGACCGCGATGATCACCGTGGTCACGACTGCTGCGGTGTTCACGAGGAGCTCCTTTCGGCGGGGACGACGACCGCGGTCGCGCCCTCGATGGCGGTGACGACGACACGTTCGCCGAGACCGAGCGGACGGGATTCGACGAGCGGGGACAGCTTGAGCGTCCACGTCTCGCCGTTGACGAGCTTCACCTGGCCGGGGCCGGGCCCGGCGATGACGACACTGCCGGCGAGGCCGAGCAGCGCGTCGGCTCCGGTCGGCGTCGGATCGCCGCCGCGCTTGAGCAGCCGCAGCAGCGGGGGCCTGACCAGGAAGAGCAGCAGCACGGCGAGGACCGCGGCGACCGGGACCTGCACCCAGAACGGGGCGCCGACCAGGCCCGTCGCGAGGCCGCCGATGCTGCCGACCGCGAGCATCAGGAAGGTGAACTCGAGAGTGATCATCTCGACGATCACGAAGATCAGGATGAGGGCGATCCAGAGGATCCAGGCGTACTGAGTCACTGCGTCCATGCGGTGCTCCTTCCCCTAACGAGCACGGGAGACAACGGTAGCAAGGGGGGCTGGGAGGGGAGTGGGCGGCGCGGGACCGGCGCCGGCGGCGGCGGCTTGGTAGGCTCCTGCGTCGGGCCGTGGGCCCGTCACCCGTGCCCGATCCGGCTCCTGCGCCGGCGTCCTGGAGGATCTCCTCGTGTCCAACCCCCTCGCTCCCGGCTCGCTCGACGGCAAGCGCGTCCTCGTCACCGGCTCCTCGCGCGGCATCGGCGCCGACACCGTCCGCTACTTCGCCGCGGCCGGCGCGAGCGTCGTCGTCAACTACCGCTCGAAGGCGCCGCGCGCGACGAAGCTCGTCGACCAGATCACCGCCGCGGGCGGCTCCGCATTCGCTGTGGGCGCCGACCTCACCGACGCGGAGTCGCGCACCGCGCTGTTCGCGGAGATCGAGGAGAAGCTCGGCGGGCTCGACGTGCTCGTGCTGAACGCCTCCGGCGGCATGGAGAGCAACATGGGCGAGGACTACGCGATGGTCCTCAACCGCGACTCGCAGGTCGCCACGCTCGAGGCGGCGCTGCCGCTGCTCGGCGAGGGCTCGCGCATCGTCTTCGTCACCAGCCACCAGGCGCACTTCATCCGGACCACGCCGACCATGCCGGAGTACGAGCCGGTCGCGCTGTCCAAGCGCGCGGGCGAGGACGCCCTGCGCGAGCGGATCCCGGCGCTGACCGAGCGCGGTGTCGAGTTCGTCGTCGTCTCCGGCGACATGATCGAGGGCACCATCACCGCGACGCTGCTCGAGCGCTCGAACCCCGGTGCGATCAGCTCGCGTCGCGAATCGGCGGGCAAGCTCTACAACGTCGGCGAGTTCGCGGCCGAGGTCGCCCTCGCGGCGGTGGAGCCGATCCCCGCCGAGAACACCCGCCTCGTCGGCGACACGGCCGACTTCGCCTGACTCCGGGGCCGGAGGGGCGCGTCCGGCGTTGCAGGGCGGAGCCTCATCGGGTTCGGCACCGCCCTGCGGGACCAGGACGTCCTGATGCTGTTCGCAGCGGCGGCCGCGGCGGATTGGTCGGGATCCCCGGGTGGTCAGCGGGTCGCGGCCGTCCTCGGGTCGGTCACGAACCTGATCGCGGAGAGGCCGGCCAGCTCCGGCGACACGCAGGCGATGACCTCGGCGCAGTGGTCGACGGACCGCCGGCGCAGGAACGACCAGCACTTCAGCGAGGCGGGGCGGCGCTCCAGCGGCAGGTGCGCGGCCTCGACGAGGATCGCGGTGGGCGAGCGGTGCAGGATCCGGACCGGGACGTGGATGCTGCGGCCGTCGAGCATCCACTCCGACACGGCCCGCAGCCGGCCGCGCTGCTGATCGACGCCGATGGTGAGGACGCTCCGGAAGTCCTCCGAGGCGGCTCCCATGCCGATCTGGAAGTCGCCGTCGGTGCCGTCGAGGAGGAAGGCGACGTCGAGTCCGCTCCGGTGACGGACGGCGAAGGTGGTGAGCGGGCGCGCGCTCTCAGGCGTCGACGCCGGGGCGCCGGTCTCGCGGGAGCGCTGCTGCGCGACGTCCAGGTCCATCGGGGCACTCGTTCCGTCGGTGCGCGTCATCCTCGACACGCCCTGCTGCGAGTTTAGAGCCGGGCGCCCAGCCGTGTCCTCCTCCGCACACTCCGGCCGAGGGGACCGCCGCTGCAGACGCCGGTCACTGCTTCCCGGTCAGGGTGGTCAGCAGGTCCTGGATGCTCGTCTTCTCGGCGGCCGGGTCGGGGCTGCCGGAGCGGACGGAGGAGAGGACGGGGTCGATCTGCTGGTCGACATAGGTCCAGGTCTGGCAGTTCGCGCCGCTCAGGGCGGGCTCGGCGTCGTCCCAGGCGGTCTCGAGGTCGGTGGCGCGGGCTTTCGCGGCGGCCTGGTCGCCGCTGGTGACGAGGGCGAGGGTGTCGGCGGTGATCGTCTGGAAGTTCTGCACGTCGGCGGCCGGGAAGTCCGCCTGAACCGACGCCTGTGCGTCGGCCGCGGAGTAGGTCCCTGATGCGTCGCAGGCCGGGGCTGCGCCTTCCGGTGCCGGAGTGGTGTGCGGCTGGCTGTTCGTGAAGGCGAGCAGACCGACGACAGCGACGGCGAGGACCGCGAACGCGACGAGCGAGCGTCGCTCCCGAGCGACGGGCGGGTTGTGGTGCTCCTGAGCGCCCTTGTCGACGTCGGCCTTGCTGAGGGAGAGGTACACGACCGTGGCGAGGATGGCGAGCAGGAAGACGATGCTGGTGACGAAGGTGCCGAGGCCGAGGCCCTGTTCGTCGGGGGAGAGGCCGAGCCAGTCGCCGATGTTGGCGCCGAGGGGGCGGGTGAGGATGTAGGCGATCCAGAACGCGAGGACGGGGTTCGCTCCGTAGCGCCAGAGTCCGGAGACGATGGCGATCAGGGCGAGGGGCAGGAGGATCGAGACGCCGGGGCCCCAGCCGGTGAGTTCGAGGGTCCAGTCGCCGAGGGCGGTGCCGAGCGCGAAGGTGACGAGGACGGTGAGCCAGTAGAACGCCTCGCGCGGGGTGGTGTCGATGCTGTGGATGGAGAGGGTGCGCTCCTTCGAGTACCAGACGCCGAACACGATCGCGAGCAGCACGGAGAAGACGAGCGAGCTGGCCCAGAGGGGGACGCCGAGCTGGTCGGTGAGGATGTCGGTGAGCAGGGTGCCGGTGACGCTCATGACGACGACGGTCAGCCAGTACGCGGCGGGCAGGTAGCGACGCAGCCGCATCTGGATCGCGAGCACGACTGCGGTGACGACGATGAAGATCACGGCGGTCGTGATGAGGCCGACGCCGAGGACCATGTCGATCCAGTCGGCGAAGCTCTCACCGACCGTGGTGCAGAGGATCTTGATGATCCAGAACCAGATGGTGACCTCGGGGACCTTGCTGAGCAGCCGGTGCACCGGGAAGCGGGTCGTCGTCGTTGAAGTGTCCATGCCCGCAGAGTCGCAGCCGGGACGGGGGCGGCGGCTCGGGATGCGCCGTGCTGTGTTGTGTTTGCTCACAACGACCCGGAGTTCCCGAACGCGTTCAGGTCGATGCCCGGCGGAGGGGCTGAGGTTCTGTGCTTTCACAACGGTTGCAGGGGAATCCTCTGCCGCAGGTGGACGTGCGTTCGTAGCGTGGACTCCTTCGGTGCGCTCCGCGTCGAGAGACGAGGACGACACCGATGCCGAACCGGGAACCCGCGACAGACGGTGCGATCGCCTACCGGGCGGCGCGACGCTGGCCGCTGATCTCGGCGGGCCTCGCGGTGCTGCTCACGGGACTTCTGGCCGCGCTGATCTTCTACCGGGAGCACGACAAGCCGTTCGGGTTCGACACCGCGTGGATGAACGAGGTCATCGAGCACCGGTCGACGTTCTGGCTGGTGCCGTCGCTGGTGATGAACAGCCTCGGCGGCGGAATCGTCGGCACGATCGTGATCCCGCTCGTCGTGTTCGCGGCGCTGCTGATCTGGCGGGGTCGGTGGGCGGCGACGTACTTCGCGATCGCCGTGCCGCTCAGTGGACTGCTGGTGCAAGTGCTCAAGAACGCGGTCGGGCGTCCGCGGCCGCTGGAGATCCTCGTGAGCGCCGACTTCGGCTCGTTCCCCTCCGGCCACAGCGCGAACGCCGCGACGACCGCGATGGTCCTCGCGATCGTGTTCCCGCTGTGGTGGGTCCGCATCGCCGGCGCCGTGTACACGGTCGCGATGATGCTCAGCCGCACTTACCTCGGAGCGCACTGGATCTCCGACACCGTCGGCGGACTGCTCCTGGGCGCCGGAGTGGCGCTGATCGTCTGGGCGCCGCTCGCGGTCCGGCTGCACACCGAGCGCGTGTCGTCACCGCCGCCACTCCGGCGCCGCATCGCCCGACGGCGGACCTTCAGCTGACGGCTCGTCAGGGTCGAGGCCTCACGACGTCGCCGCGGAGGATCGTCAGGAGCACGACGGCGACGATCGACCCGGATGCGATCAGGCCCGCGAGCACGACGATCTGGAAGACGCCCGCCGCGACGGGCGAGAGTCCGCCGAAGACGGCGCCGATGAACGCGCCGGGCAGGACGACGAGACCGGTGGTCCTGGTCTGGTCGGTCAGCGGGACGAGCCCGGTCCAGGCCGCTTCCCGCGCCAGGCCGAGCGTGGCCTGCCGCGGCCGGGCGCCGAGAGCCAGCCAGCCCTCGACCTGATCCCAGCGGTCGGCGAGCGTCGCGGCCAGCGCTCGGCCGGTGACGGTGGCGACGGTCATCGCGCCGCCGAGGAGGATCCCGCCGACCGCGAGGACGTAGCGGCCGGTGAACGGGACGGCCCCGAGCCCGAAGACGATCCCGGCGCTCACCGCGACCCCGGCCGCCATCGCCGCGGTGACGGCGAGGACCGTGCGCCGGGTGCGTCCGAGGCGGCCGGACGCCGTGAGCACCGCGGCGCCGAACATGAGTGCGAGGAACAGGAGGACCCAGCGGACGTCCGCGATGACGCCGGAGAGGATCACGGCGAGGACGGCCAGCTGGGCCGTACCGCGCAGGATCGCCAGCGCAGGCCGTGCGAACGAGGCCACTCCGAACACGAGGAGCGCGATCGTGGAGGCCGCCGCGCAGATCGCGACGGCCGCGATCACGGCTAGCGGGGTCAGCTGGTCGATGGGCGTTCCTGAACGACCCAGGTGTTGCCGTCGAGGTCGGTGAAGAAGACGAACGAGTTCCACTCCCCGCCGCGCCCTTCGAGGCGGACTCCGTCCTCGAAGTGCGTCACCGGGCTGACGTCCACCCCGCGCTCGGCGAGCTCGGCACGGGCGACGTCGATGTCGTCGACGACGAGCTGCAGCCCCTCGAGGCGGTGGGAGCCGCCCTTGAGCTGGATGCTGCTGTGCGAGCCGGGCGGGGTGAGCTGCACGATGCGCATCTCGTCGCTGATCCGCACGTCGAGGTCGAGGTGGAATCCGACCTGGTCGGCGTAGAACGCTTTCGCCCGGTCGACGTCCTCGACGCTGACGGGGACGACTTCGAGATTCCACTGCACGGGACAGCCTTTCGCGAGGGTGGCGGACGAGGTGGCGGGCGTCGCTGTCCAGTGTGTCCGGCAGGACCCCCGCCGGGCAATCGGGTCAGCTGGCCGCGATCGTGCCGGTGACCAGCAGCCCGGACAGGACGAGGGCGAGGGCGACGCGGTAAGCCACGAAGACACCGAAGCCGTGACCCGCGACGTAGCGCAGCAGCCACGCGATCGACGCGTACGCGACCACGAAGGAGACGACGGTGGCGACGAGGGTCGGGATCCAGCCGACGCTCGCGCTGACCGCGGACGCGGCGGTCGCCGCTTCGTAGGCGCCGGCGGCGGTGAGTGCGGGGATGGAGAGGTAGAACGCGAACTTCGTGGCGGTCACTCGATCGAGGCCGCGGAACAGGCCTCCGCTGATGGTCGCTCCGGAGCGAGAGACGCCGGGGATCAGCGCGATGCACTGCACGAGGCCGATGATGACCGCGTCCTTCCGGGTGATCGCGCGACGGTCCTTGGTCTGGGCGCCGACGCGTTCGGCGACGAGCATCACGATGCTCCAGCCGAGCAGTGCGGCGACGACCACCCACAGGTTCCGGAGGCCCCCGCTGATGAGGTCCTTCCCGAGGAACCCGATGATCCCGATCGGGATCGACCCGAGGATCACGTACCAGGCGATCCGGTAGTTCGTCCGCTTGCGCTGCGACGGGTGCCGCAGCCCGACGAACCACGCGACGGCGAGTTCGGCGATGTCCTTCCGGAAGTACAGGAGCACGGCGGCGATCGCGCCGACCTGGATGATCGCGGTGAACGCGGTCACCCCGAGGTCGTCGACCTTCAGGCCCATCAGCTTCTCGGCGATGGTGAGGTGCCCGGTGCTGGAGACCGGGAGGAACTCGGTCAGCCCCTCGATGATGCCGAGGATGATCGCCTGGAGGATGTCCATCGGGTCCGTTCCGGTCGGAGAGGAGTCGCGAGGGATCCCGCGAGCGCTTCCGAGAGTAGGCATCGTCACGGCCGTGCTCGGCCGGAAACCGGATCGCTGTGTGCATCTTCAACGACCCCGGAGAACACCCCAGCATCCGATGCCGCACGCTCCTCGAGCATGACGGGATGACGCATCTCGCCGCCCCGCGCCGAACACCGCCCCTTCGACCTCGCGGCAGTGTTCTCGCCGGCCGCTACGTCGCCTCCACGGTGCCCGAGGCGACGGCGCTGTTCTGGATCCTGAAGGTGCTGACCACCGGGATGGGCGAGACGGCGTCGGACTTCCTCGCGACCGCGTTCGATCCGGTGATCGTGGTCGGCGTGACCGGGCTCGCGTTCCTCGCGGCCCTCGCGCTGCAGTTCGCGGTCCGCCGTTACATCCCGTGGGTCTACTGGCTGGCCGTGCTGATGGTGAGTGTCTTCGGCACGATGGCCGCCGACGTGCTGCACGTGGTCGCCGGCGTCCCGTACCTCGTCTCCACCCTCGGGTTCGCGGTGGCTCTCGCGGCGGTCTTCGCCGTGTGGTGGCGGGTGGAGCGGACGCTGTCGATCCACTCGCTCACGACGCCGCGCCGGGCCCTGTTCTACTGGCTCGCCGTCTCCGGGACGTTCGCGCTCGGTACCGCAGCGGGTGACCTGACCGCCTCGACCCTGGGATTCGGTTACCTGCCTTCAGTCGTCCTGTTCGCGGCGATCATCGCGGTGCCGGCGCTCGCGCACCGGTTCGCGGGGATGAACGCGGTCCTCGCGTTCTGGTTCGCCTACGTCGTCACCCGTCCGCTCGGGGCGTCGGTGTGCGACTGGCTCGCGGATCCGGTGAGCCGCAGCGGGCTCGGCCTGGGCACGGGCCCGGTCACGCTCGCTGCTCTGGCGGTGTTCCTGCTGCTGGTCGCCGTGATCGCGGTCGGCCGTCGGCCGCGCGCGGCCGTCCCGGCGCCGACCGTCTGACGACCGCGGTCAGGCGGCGTCGCGGCGGGCGCGGTTCTTCTGCCGCCAGTAGGTGAGCGCGATGCCGGCGAGGCTGATCACGACGATGCCGACGAGGACGATGTCGATGTACTTCCCGACGAAGTCCGCGACGCCGGGGATCTGCCCGAGGAAGAAGCCGAGCAGGATGACGCCGGTGGACCAGACGGCCGCGCCGAGGGCGTTGAAGCCGACGAAGTGGGCGTAGTGCATCTTCCCGACGCCGGCCGCGACGGGGGCGAAGGTGCGCACGACCGGGACGAAGCGGGCGATGGTGACCGCCCAGCCGCCGAAGCGGTCGAAGAACGACTGGGTGCGGGCGACGCTCGAGCGGCTGAACAGACCGCTGTCCTTGCGCTCGAAGATCCGCGGCCCGGTCTCGCGGCCGATGACGAAGCCGAGCTGATCGCCCAGGAACGCGGACGCCGCGACCATCAGGATCACCAGCGGCACGGGGAGGGAGATCACCCCGGTCGCGACGAAGACACCGGTGAAGAAGAGGAGGGTGTCGCCGGGGAGGAAGAACCCGATCAGCAGGCCCGTCTCGACGAACGCGATCAGGCAGACCAGGGCGATCGCCCAGGGGCCGGCACCGTCGAGAAGGGATTGGGGGTCGATCATCGGTTCTCCTTGCGAGAGGTCGGGTGGGGCTGCGTCGCGGGGATGCGGACGTCGACACCGAGGCCGTGGGGGACGAGGTTGCGGATCGTGAGCTGTCCGCCGGCGGCCCGGCTGAGGCCGGCGACGATCGCGAGCCCGAGGCCGGCACCGCCCTCGCGGGAGCGGGCGGCGTCGGGGCGGGTGAAGCGGTCGGTCGCGACGGCGAGGAACGCATCGGGGACGCCCGGGCCGTCGTCGTCGACGGAGAGGACGATCTCCTCGGCGCGCTCGACGAGGGTCGCGGTGACGCTGCCGCCGTCGGGCGTCGCGGTGACGGCGTTCGCGAGCAGGTTGTCCAGGATCCGGCCGAAGTCGGTCGGGGAGACCGGGTAGCGGGCTGCAGCGACCGAGGCGGGGGCGACGAAGTCGATCGCGAGATCCCGGTCGCGGGCGAGCATCCGGGCGCGGTCGACGCTGTCGGCGACCTCCTCGCGCAGGGCCGCCGAGGAGGCGTCCCCGGCGACGGTGCCGGCGTCGATCCTCGACAGGATCAGCAGCCCGTCGGTCAGCGACTGGAGGCGGTCGATCGAGCGGCGTGCGTCGACGACGTCGGCGTAGAGAGCCGCCGGATCGTCGCGGACGCGCTCGGCGAGGTCGAGGCGGGTGCGCAGGGCGGCGAGCGGGGTGCGCAGCTCGTGACTCGCATCGGCGACGAGCCGCCGCTCCCGGTCCGCGGACTCCCGCAGATCCTCGATCAGCGCGTTCAGCGTCGAGGCGAGGTCGGAGAGCTCGTCGCGGGCCGGCCCGACGGGGAGGAGCTCGGTGGAGCGGCCTCGGCGCAGCCGGTCGGCGATGGCGCGCATCCGGCCGACGGGGCGCAGGGCGAGGCCGACCAGGGCCCAGGACGTGGCGGTGAACGCGACGAACAGGATCGCCAGGGCGATCAGCAGGGTGGTGCTGACGCCGCCGACGACCGCCTCGGCGGTGTCGCGGCTCTCCTCGATCAGCGCCTGCGACGCTCCCGAGCGGACCAGCTCGATCGTGGAGGCGTCGAGGATGTGATCGAGCTGCTCGCGCACGACGATCGCGACGACGCCGAAGAACAGCATCGCGACCAGCAGGCTCGACACCGTGATCCGCACGCGGATCGACAGCGACCGCCAGCTCACGGCTTCACCCCGAGGCGGTAGCCCGCACCCCGCCGGGTGGTGATCTCGACCGACGCCCCGCCGGCAGTGAGCTTGCGGCGGAGGTAGCTGATGTACTGCTCCGCGATGTTGTGGTCGACGAACTCCGCGGAGCCCCACACCTCGAGCAGGATCTCCTCCCGCGGCACGAACTCGCCGGCCCGCGCCGCGAGCGCGCGGAGCACCCCGAACTCCTTCGGACTCAGCGGCAGCACGGCGCCGTCGACGGACGCGGTGTGCGTGTAGGGGTCCACCCGGAGATCGCCGAGCACGACCGGAGCGCGGTTCGTCAGGCGCTCGCGGCGGATCATCGCCCGCAGGCGGGCGGAGAGCTCCTCGAAGTGGAACGGTTTCGCCAGGTAGTCGTCGGCGCCGGCATCGAGGCCGAAGACCCGGTCCTGCAGCGCGTCGCGGGCGGTGAGCATGATCACCGGGAGCGTGGCGCCGGTCGCGCGCAGGTGGCGGCAGATCTCGAAGCCGCTCATGCCGGGAAGCATCACGTCCAGGACGGCCGCCGCGTACTCGGTGCCGCGCGCCGCGTTCAGCGCACCGACGCCCTCGGGGAACAGGTCGACGTCGTAGCCGTCGCCGGTGAGACCTCGCACGAGGAGCTCCCCCATCTCGAGGTCGTCTTCCACGACCAGCACCGCGTCACGCATCAGGGCCTCCCACGGTCATCGTCGCACCGACGACGGGCGGGAATCGGCCGGATCCGCGGAGATATGGACGTTCTCAGCGCCGCCCGCCGGATGTGGAGGAAGCCGCGGGGCGGGCCTGCGCGGGTGGTGCGGCGGGTGTGCTGCGGCCCAGGTCCTTGCCGGGGTGGATCTCGATACGCCCGCTGCGCGCGCTACTCGATCAGCATGAGAATGCGCGCGCCGGCCGGTCCTGTCAGCAGCAGGTGCAGGAGGGGCCGTTCTCGGCGGTGAGGGCGCCGACCGGCTGCTTGCAGGCGTCGCCGCGCCAGGCCTCGAGGCCTTCGCGGACGGCGAAGGCGGCGATGACGAGACCGGCGACCGGGTCGGCCCAGGTCCAGCCGAGGGTGCTGTTGAGCAGCAGGCCGACGAGGACGGCGGCGGAGAGGTAGGAGCAGAGCAGGGTCTGCTTCGAGTCGGCCACGGCGGAGGCGGAGCCGAGCTCCTGGCCGGTGCGCCGCTCGAACAGCGAGAAGGCCGGCATCACGAGCAGGCTCACCGCCGCGAGCACGATGCCGACGGGGGAGTGCTGCGCCTCGGAGAAGCCGAGCAGGGCGCGGGCGGAGTCGACCGCGACGAAGGCGGCCAGGCCGAAGAAGGACAGCGCGATCACCCGCAGCGCCGTGCGCTCGCGGGCGTGCGGATCGCGGCCGGAGAACTGCCAGGCCACGGCGGCCGCCGACAGCACCTCGACGACGGAGTCGAGGCCGAAGCCGACGAGCGCGGCGGAGGACGCGACCGTCCCGGCCGCGAGGGCGACGATCGCCTCGACGACGTTGTAGCCGATGGTCGCCGCGACGATCCAGCGGATGCGCCGCTGCAGGACGAGGCGGCGGGCCGGGGCGAGCGGGGCGCGGAGCGGGAGGGCGCTCATGCGCACTGGCAGTCCGCGCCGGAGCAGCAGTCCGGATCGACCACGAGGACCAGGCGCAGCAGGTCGTCGAGCGCGCCGGCCAGCCGGGTCTCGGCCAGGCGGTACCAGGTGTAGCGGCCGTCCTTGACGGCCTCGACGAGTCCGCAGCCGCGCAGGCAGGCGAGCTGGTTGGACATCACCTGCCGGGACACGCCGAGCGCGTCCGCCAGATCGGAGGGGACGGCCGGCGCCTCGCGCAGCGCGAGCAGGATCCGCGCCCGGGTCTCGTCCGCCAGAGCGGAGCCCAGGCGCGCGAGGGCGGCGGAGTGGGTCACGGTCACGGTCGCGGTGTCGGTCACGCGGCCACAGTACACGGAGTGCTGTATCGATCGCGAGGGCCGACGCACGACTGCCGCGCCGGCACTCGGCCGACCGCGGTGGGCGCAGGCGCGTGATGCCTGCGCCCACCGGGTCTCACTCGAAGAGGGAGAGGGTCACCGAGCCGGAGTAGTCGCCGGCGGCGACGTCGGGCTCGGTGCTCAGGACGAGGTCCGCGGAGGCGGTCCACGCGCCCTCCTCCGCGACCGCGCCGGAGTCGAGGGCCAGGGCGAGCAGCTCCTGATCGACGAGGCCGACCGCGTCGTCCCCCTCGTCCAGCACCGTGTCGACCGGATCGCCCTCGGTGACGAGGCCGAAGTCGCCGCCGTCCAGGAGGCGGGGAGTCCAGCCGAGGTGGTCGGCGCCGATCGGCTCCTGCCCGTCGGGCGCGGTGAAGGCGGACGCGGAGCCGAGCACGTACCAGCCGGCTCCGGCGGGGATCTCCTCCGGGCTCCGCGTGTCGGTGACCGTCACCGTCGGCAGGGCGCCGGTGAACCGGCGGACGAGCTCGGTCGAGCCGTCCTCGGTCAGGGCGGTCGAGCCGGCGGCGACGGTCATCGCGAGCACCCCGGGCGCGGTGGGCTCGGCGATCGAGACGCCGATGTCGACGCTCCGGTCGTCGAGGACGTCGTCGGCGGCGGCCGCGGAGGCGACGGCGGTCAGCAGCAGGGCGCCTGCGGCGACGGCCGCGCAGCGGGCGGCGAGGGCGGGTCTTCTCATGGCGGGGTCTCCTCGGGTCGGGCGGGTCAGTTGCAGGTGGTGGCGGAGTACGGGGCGCGCACGGTCGTGGTCGCGGGGGCGCCGTCGACCGTGGCGGTCGCGACGACCTCGACCGCTCCGGCGGGGATCGAGACCGCACGGGTGCTGAACGCGTGCGAGGTGGTCCGGCCCGGGGCGAGCGGAGCGAAGGTCTTCGTCCCGAAGGCCGAGGCGGCCGTCAGCGCGACGGGCACCGCGTCGTCGTTGCGCGCCTGGACGGTGACGACGGCCCTGCCGGCGAGGCAGCGGGTCGACGCGGTGGCCGTGACGGCGACCGCGGGAACGGCGGCCTGGGTGAGGGCGACCTGGTCGAGCGTCCAGAAGGCGCTGTTCTGGCCGGTGTAGCGGAACCGGAATTCGGCGGTGCGGGCGCCGGCCGGGACGTCGATCCGGAGCGTCTCGTTCGCGTTCGTGGTCGCGGTGTAGTTCTTCACCACGACGGGGGCGGCGCCGTCGAAGGAGACCGAGACGACGGCGCTCTGCGGTCCGTCGATGACGTAGTCGGTGGCGTAGGAGAGGGTCGCGGTGGCGCTGCCGTTCACGGGGTACGCCGGGCTGATCAGGGTGGAGTCGAACTGCCCCGCGGCGTGCGTCCTGTCGTCCCACTCGTCGGAGTCCGCGACGGCGAAGACGTCGCGGGCGCGGACGTTGGTCTCGCGCTTCTGGCCGGGCTCGACGCTCGTGAAGAACGAGTCGGTCGCGAAGGACCAGCCCGACCACTCCCGCACGCCGCCCGCGGGCATCGCCGAGTCGTCGATCCGCCAGCCCTGGGGCGCGGTGCGGGTCCAGCCGAGCAGTCCGGCCGCTGGTCGCGTCTCGTCGAGGCGGGGCTGCAGAGCGGGCCGCAGGGTGTCGAAGGCGTCGGTCGACGGCGTGCCGAGGGCGATGCCGTCGAGGGTCCAGGCGGGGTCGTTCGCGAGGCCGTTCACGGCGAGGACGGTGGGGGCGATGTCGACGATCTTCACGTCGTTCCGCGTGGAGCCCGCGGCGATGCCGGGGCCGGACGCGATGACGAAGACCTTCCGCTCGGCGAGGCTGTTCCCGCCGTGCCCGCCGGTGGGGGTGTGGCCGTGGTCCGCGGTGACCAGGATCGTCCACTGCTCGCTCGCGTAGCTCGGGCGGGCGCGGACGGCGGCGATCATCTCGCCCAGCTGGGCGTCGGCACGCGCGAGGGCCGTGGCGTAAGCGGCCCCGTTCGTGCCGACCGAGTGGCCGGCGCCGTCGACCTCGTCGAGGTGGACGAAGGTGTTGTCCGGGTTGCCGTTCGCCAGGTAGTCGACGGCGGTGGCGGTGGTCTGCGCGTCGCCGCCGCCGGTGCGGCGGACGTCGACGGCCGAGCCGAAGATCGTCTCGGCGACGGGCGACCAGGTGGCGACGACCAGGCTCGAGCGGGACGGGTCGGCGGCCTCGATGCGGCTGAGGTAGTCCGGGTACTGCCCGAGGCGCGGGGCGGTGAACGCGTTGTCGACGACGCCGTGCTTGTCGGGCCAGGCACCGGTGGCGATGGTCGACCAGCCGGGCCCGGACACGGTGCCGGACATCGGCGCGGCGTAGAGGTTCGAGGTCGAGGTGAGTCCCTCGGCGCGGAGGGAGTCGAGCGCGGGCATGTCGGCCGCGTCGAGCTGGTCGAAGGAGGCGCCGTCGATGCCGACGACGAGGGTCTTCGCGGTGCGGGTGCCGGAGGGCAGGCCGTTGTAGGCGGTGCCGGCGGCGGAGGCGGACGGCGCGGCGAGCAGGAGGCCGCCGATCACCGCCGAGACGCAGATGGCGCCGAGGGCGCGGAGGGGCAGGGACATCGACGACTCCAGAGGGGTGAGGTGGAGCGCGGAGACGACCGCGCGCCGCCAGACTGCCCACGTCTGTACCTATCTGGAAGCCGATGGCGAGGATATGCAGACACGTTCAGCGGCTGTTCACCCCGCGCGCGGCGGGCGGGACGGGCGCGGACGAGGCCGGGTGAACGATTCCGCGACGGCGACGAGGGGCCTCCGCCCGTGCGGTACCGTCGTCCCGATAGCGCCTAGGGTTCCGGGACGACACGTCGTCCGGCTGGTTCGAGCGGCGCCACGGATCTCCGCCATCGGAGTCCGTCATCTCAAGGGACAGAAGCCTGGAGGACCGCTGCGGCGCGCGTCGGCGCGCGCGGAAAGGTCCCGAACATGTCTGCCTTCGTCCTCGCCCTCGTGCTGACCGCGGCGCTCTGCCATGCGGCGTGGAACGTCGTCGCGCACCGGGTCAGCGGCATCGGGCTGCCCTTCCTCTGGTGGGGGGCGGTCGCGAGCACGCTGGTCTGGGGACCGCTCGTCCCCTTCACGGGAGGGCTCGGCTCGGGCGACGACCTGCCGCGCGGGCTGCTGCTCGGCGCGGGCGTCTCGGGGCTGCTGCACGTCGGCTACATGGTCGTGCTGCAGGCGGGCTACGCCCGGGGCCGGCTGTCGACGGTCTACGCGACCGCCCGGGGGACGGGTCCCGCGCTCAGCGCCGGGCTGGCGGTGCTGCTGCTCGGGGAGCGGATCTCGCCGGTGGCGGTGCTCGGCGTCGCCGTCGTGGTGACCGGGGTGATCGCCACCGGGCTGATCGACCGGCCGACCGCGCAGGCCCCCTCGGGGCGCCGCCTCGTCGACCCGGGCATCCTCTTCGGTGTCCTCACCGGTGTCGCGATCGCGGTGTACACGATCTGGGACGCGCACGCCCTCCGGACCTGGGGGCTGTCGCCGGTGGCGTTCATGGTCGGCTGCACGCTGGTCGAGATCGTGGTCTACCTCGTGCCGCTGCGCCGGCGGCGGGCGGAGCTGCTGCCCGTCCTCCGGCAGCACTGGCCGCGGGTGCTGGCGTTCGGGGTGCTCTCGCCGCTCTCCTACATCCTGGTGCTGCAGGCGGTGACGCTCGCGCCGGTCGCCCTGGTCGCGCCGATGCGCGAGATGAGCGTGGTCCTGGTGTCGCTCTTCGGCGCGCTGGTGCTCCGCGAGGGCTCGGCGGTGCGGCGGATCGCGGCCTCGCTCGTGGTGGCCGGCGGGATCGTGCTGCTCTCGGTGTGAGGGCGCGGCTCAGAGACCGACCGGGCGGATGAAGTGGGCGCCGTCGCGGCGCCGTCCGGTCGCCGAGACCGTGAAGCGGACGATGTCGCTGCGGTAGCGGTCGTCCGAGGCCTCGAAGGTCCGGCCGTCGGCGTCGCGGGTGATGCGGTGCAGGCGGAGCACGGGGGAGCCGGGTGCGAGCTCGAGCAGCTGCGCGTCGGTCTCGTCCGCGGCCACGGCGTCGATCTCGTGGTCGACCTCGGCCGACTTCCAGCCGCGCGAGTCGAGGAACTCGGTGATCGAGACCGTGTCGAGGTCGACGTCGAAGAGGTTGCGGCCGGCCGGCTCGATGAAGGTCAGCCGCTCGAGCATCGTCGGCCGGTCGTCCAGCGAGCGCAGCCGGAGGACGTCGACGACGAGCTCGCCCGGCTCGATGCCGAGCAGGGCGGCCTGGTCGGCGTCCGAGCGCCGGAGCGAGACCTGCTGGGTGAGCGCCCCGGGCCGCGCGCCCATCGTCCGCGCCCAGCGGGTGAAGGGGATCGAGACGTCGACGGCCTGCTGGGCCTTGCGCTCGATGACCCGGCTCGGGCGACCGCGGGTGGTCTCGATCAGGCCCTCGCTGCGCAGCGCCGCCAGGGCGTTGCGGATCGGGCCGCGCGACGTCTTCCACTTCGCGGCGAGCTCGCCCTCGGTCGGGACCTCGTCGCCGGGGGCCAGCAGGCCGCTCGCGATCGACTGACGCAGGTCGTCGGCGATCGCCTTGTACATCACATCAGCCACGTAGGCACCTTACTGGGCGGAGGGGCGTTTCTGAGCGGAGCGCCACCGGCCCCGCCGCCGAATCGGGTACCGAATCGGGTATCGGGGGCGGCGGCCGCGCGAGATGGGTGAACACGTCGTGAACAGTGGCGAGATAGGTACATACGTAGGCGCCCGGTGCGGCAGAGTTCCAGTCGTCCCCCTCGACGCCCTCCGCCCGAAAGGCCATCATGCAGACCCGCGCCCGCCTGACCCCCTTCTCCCGATCGGCCCTCACCGCGCTGGCCGCCGCCGGCGCCCTCGCGCTCCTGGCCGGCTGCTCCGGCACCGCATCGGCCGGCTCGACCGCCGCCGGCGACGCCGAGGGCGGCTTCGCCGTCGACTCGAGCACCCTCGTCTTCGGCGTCGTCCCCGACTCCGTCGACACCGAGACCAACTACCAGCCGCTGATGGACTACATCGCGCAGGAGACCGGCAAGACCGTCGAGTACCACGAGTCGACCGACTACGCGGCGCTGATCGAGGCGGCCATCGCCGGGCAGATCGACGTCGCCAGCTTCTCCGGCTTCACCTACGTCACCGCCACGAACAACGGCGCCGAGCTCACCCCGATCTCCTCGATCGTGACCTCCGAGGGGCAGGAGCCCGGCTACTACTCCGAGGCCATCGTCCCCAACGGCAGCGACATCGCCTCGATCGCCGACATGAAGGGCAAGAAGGTCTGCTTCGTCGACCCGTCCTCCACCTCCGGCTACCTCTTCCCGAGCTACAACCTGATCGAGGCGGGCCTGGACCCCGAGACCGACATCACGCCGGTGTTCGCCGGCAAGCACGACGTGTCGGTGCAGAAGGTCGGTGAGAACGTCGAGTGCGAGGCCGGCTTCGCGGAGGACAGCGAGGTCGAGAAGTCCGACGCCGTCACCGTGATCGAGCGGACCATGGTCCCCGGCGCGCCGATCGTCGAGTCGGACGCCCTCCCGGACGACTTGAAGCAGCAGCTGAAGGACATCCTCTCCGACGTCAGCATCGACGACATCATCGCCGCGGGCGTCGAGTCGGCCGACAGCGACGGCTTCCGCAGCGTCTTCTACGAGACCAAGCCGGTCGACGACGCGTACTACGACCAGATCCGCGAGATCTGCGAGGCGACCGACGCCACGCAGTGCCAGGCCTGACCCGGCGCCCCGCCGTCGAGCGCTGAACCGACCGACCCGACCTGGAGACTCCGATGACGACTTCCTCCCCTCCCGCGGCCGACGCCGTGGTCGAGATCACCGACCTCACCAAGCGCTTCGGCGCGACGACCGCGCTCGACGCGGTGTCGCTCACCGTGCGCCGCGGGGAGATCGTCGTCCTGCTCGGGCTCTCCGGGTCGGGCAAGTCCACCCTGCTGCGCCACGTCGACGCCCTCGAGGCGCCGACGAGCGGCGCGGTCCGCGTGCTCGGCGAGGACGTGCCGGCGCTGCGGGGCGGTCGGCTGCGCACGCTCCGCGGGAAGGTGGGCTTCATCTTCCAGCAGTTCGAGCTCGTGCCGTCGCTGACGGTGCTCGAGAACGTGCTGACCGGGGCGCTCGCGGAGCTGCGCGGGCCGCGTCTGGGCCTCTGGAGCTACCCGAAGGCGAAGAAGCTGCGCGCGCTGCAGCACCTCGAGCGGGTCGGCCTGCTCGAGCGCGCCTACCAGCGCGCCGACACCCTCTCGGGCGGGCAGCAGCAGCGCGTCGCGATCGCGCGCGCCCTGATGCAGAACCCCTCGATCCTCCTGGCGGACGAGCCCGTCGCCTCCCTGGACCCCGAGTCGAGCGATCAGGTCATGGGTCTGATCCGCGAGATCGCCGCGGAGGAGGGGCTCACCGTGCTCTGCAGCCTGCACCAGGTGGACCTCGCCATCTCCTGGGCCGACCGGATCGTCGGCCTCCGGCACGGCGCGGTCGTCCTCGACACTCCCGCGGCGGGGCTGTCCAAGGCCGAGGTCATGGAGATCTACGGCCGCGTGGCCACGACGACCTCGGAGCTCGAGGCCGTGCAGAACGAGCTGCTCACACCGGAGGCCACCCGATGACGGCCGTGCTGCCGCCGCGCACCGCGCGCCGCCCGGACCCGGCCGTCGCCGCGCGCGCTCCGCGGCCGCGGCGCTCCCCGGAGCGGATCGCCGCGGTCCTGACCCTGCTCGCCCTCGCGGGGCTCGCCGTCGCCGCGCTGATCGAGGTCGACATCTCGGTGCCGCGGATGCTGCAGTCGCTCTCGAACGCCGAGCGCTTCCTCGGCCGGGTCGGCGCGATCAGCTTCCCCGAGCCGGCCGAGCTGCTCGCCCTCACCGCGCAGACCCTCGGGCTGGTGCTCACGGGCACGCTGCTCGCCGCGGTGCTGTCGGTGCCGCTGGCGTACCTCGCGGCGGCCAACACCACGCCCGGTCACGCGGCCCGGGCCGTCGCGCGCTTCCTCGGCGTGCTGGCCCGCGCGATCCCGGACGTGGTCCTCGCGATGGTCTTCGTCCTGATGTTCTCGCTCGGCTCGCTGCCCGGCATCCTCGCGATCGGCCTGCACTCCGTCGGCATGATCTCGAAGCTGTTCGCCGACGCGATCGAGCAGATCGACGAGGGACCCCGCCTGGCGATCCGCGCCGCCGGCGGCACGAGGCTGCAGGAGTTCACCTCGGGCGTGCTGCCCCAGGTGCTGCCGTCCTGGGTCGCGACGGTGCTGCACCGCAACGACATCAACCTGCGCGGCTCGGTGATCCTCGGCTACGTCGGCGTCGCGGGCCTCGGGCTCGAGATGTCCTACGCCTTCAAGTCGCTGCAGTACGGGCGGGGCATCGGCATCGCGCTGGTGATCTTCGCGCTCTGCGTGGCGATGGAGATCGTCTCGAGCTCGGTGCGCGCGGCGATGCTCGGCCGCGGCGCGTCCGGGGCCGGCGCGCCGGGCTCCGGCCCGGTCGGCGCGCTGGCGCGCCGGTTCCGCGGCGACCGGGCGACCGGCCCCGCGCGGCGTCCGGCGGCCGCAGTGCCGCGGTCGACCCCGGAGTCGGCCCTGCGCCGGCCGTGGACGCCGACGCGCCTGCGCAACGCCCTCGCCGGCGTCGTCACGGCCCTCGTGATCGTCGCGGGCGTCGTCGTCAGCGACATCACCTGGAGCGACGCGCTCACCTTCTGGGGCCGCGTCCCCGCCGTCGCGGCGCAGTTCTGGCCGCCGTCGTTCGGCAGCTACGACGCCGGCACGATGGTCGAGGCCATGCGCGAGACCATCGCCATCGCTCTCGCGGCGGCGCTGCTCACCGTCGTCGCGTCGGTGCTGATCGGCTCGCTCGCCGCCCGCAACGTCGCCCCGACCCGCGGCGCCCGCAGCGGCTTCCGGCTGCTGCTGGTCGCGGTCCGCGGCGTGCCCGAGCTGATCCTCGCCATCCTGCTGATCGTCGTCTCGGGGCTCGGCACCCAGGCCGGCACGATCGCCCTCGCGGTCGGCGGGGTCGGGCTGCTCGGCAAGCTGATCGCCGACTCGCTGGAGGAGGTCGACTCCGGACCGGAGCGCGCCCTCGTCGCGACCGGCGCCACCCGGCTGCAGGTCTACGCCGGAGCGACGCTGCCCCAGGGGGCGCGCGCGATGCTCGGCCACACCTTCTACCTGCTCGACACCAACATCCGCGCGGCGACCCTGCTGGGCATCGTCGGCGGCGGCGGGATCGGCTACTACCTGCTGAACGCCGCGCAGGGCTCGAACTACGCGACCGTGACCGCGATCGTCCTGATGATCCTGGTGACCGTGCTCGTCGTCGAGGGACTCGCGATGTGGCTGCGGAAGGTGCTCCGATGAGCGCCCGGTACGACGTCGCCGTCGTCGGCTCCGGGATCGTCGGTCTCGGCGCGGCCTACGCCGCCGTCCGCCGGGGGCTGAGTGTCGTGGTGCTCGATCGCACCGCCGCGCCGATGGGCTCGACCGTCCGCAACTTCGGCCACCTCTGCTTCACCCCGCAGGCGGGCGAGGCGCTGCGCTACGGCCTCGCGGCCCGGGAGGCGTGGCTGCGGCTCTCGCGGGACGCCGGCTTCGCGCTCGGCCGCCGCGGCACGCACATCGTCGCGCGCCACGCCGACGAGCTCGCCCTGCTGGAGTCGGCGGCCGCGCAGGCGCCGTTCGGCTTCGGCGACGGCCCCGAGATCGAGCTGCTCGACGCGCGGCAGACCGCGGCGGCGACCCCGGTCGACCCCGCGGTCGTCGTCGGGGGAGCGGTGCTGCCCTACGACCTGCAGGCGGATCCGCGCACGGCCGCGGCCGCGATCGTCCGGCACCTCGCCGAGCTCGGCGTCGAGTTCCGGATGCGCACGGCTGTGGGGCGGGTCGCCGAGGGCGTCGTGGAGACCAGCAGGGGCGCGATCCTCGCCGACACGATCGTCGTCGCGGTCAACCACGACCTCGATCAGCTCCTCCCCGAGCTCGCCGAGGCGCACGACGTCGTCCGCTGCTCCCTCGACATGCTCCGCGTGGAGCTGCCGCTGCGCGCTCCGCTGGCCGCGCCGCTGCTGACGGGCTGGTCGCTCGTGCGCTACAGCGGCTTCGCGCGGCTGCCCGAGGCCGCCGCGGTGCGGGCCCGCCTGCACGCCGAGCGGCCGGACCTCGCGGCGATCGATCTCAACCAGATGTACACGCAGCTGCCCGACGGGAGCGTCGTCGTCGGCGACTCCCACCACCGCTCGATCACGCCGGAGCCGTTCCAGTCCGAGGCGACCGCGGAGCTCCTCCTCGAGGAGACCGCCCGCCTGTTCGGGGCGGCGCCGCGGGTGCTGGAGCGCTGGCAGGGCGTCTACGCCAGCGGGCGCGACGAGTTCCTCGTCGCCGAGCCGATCCCGGGCGTCCTCGTGCGCACCGTCACCACGGGCATCGGCATGACCACCGGGCTCGGTCTCGCCGAGACCACCCTCGCGGACCGCTTCGACAGCACCGCATCCCTCCTCGTCTCCTCGGAAGGCCGCTGATGACCAGCACGATCCCCGCTCCCACTCCCCTCGGCACCGCCGGTCCCGGCCCGGCCCTCGCCGGTGTCGAGCTCGTCGTGCTCGACATGGCGGGCACCACCGTCACCGACGACGGGGTCGTCGAGCAGGCGTTCCAGCGTGCGGCCGAGCGCACCGGCGTCGCCGACCGCCTGCCGTGGGCCGAGGCGCTCGACTACGTGCGCGAGACGATGGGCCAGTCGAAGATCGACGTGTTCACGCACCTCGCCGGGGGCGACGTCGCCGCCGCGGAGCGGGCGACCGCCGCGTTCGAGGACGCCTACGCCGAGCTGATCCTCGAGGGCGCCGCCGCGCCGATCCCCGGTGCCGAGGAGCTGCTGCGCGAGCTGCGCGCCGCGGGGGTCGGCGTGGCGCTGACCACCGGCTTCGCTCCCGTCACCCGCGACGCGATCCTCGACGCGCTCGGCTGGCGCGACCTCGTCGGGATCGCCCTCTCACCGGCCGACGCCGGCCGGGGCCGCCCCGCGCCCGACCTCGTCCTGACCGCCGCTCTGCGCGCGCGGGTCAGTGCGATGAGCGCCGTCGCGGTGGTCGGCGACACGGCCAGCGACGTCCTCTCGGGACTGCGTGCGGGCGCCGGGCTCGTGGTGGGCGTGCTGAGCGGAGCGCACGACCGCGACCGACTGAGCGCGGCCGGCGCGCACGCCGTGATCGAGGATGTCACCGCGCTGCGCACGCTCTCGCTGCGATGAGGACGGCGAGCGCTCCGCCGCGCATTGATCCGGAGTCGCGGCGCGTCGAGCTGCGGCCCTCTGCCACCGCGATGGTCTGGCTGGCGCCCGACCGCCCGCACGAGGCCGTCGCGTTCGTCACGGTCCGGCTCGCGCCCGGCGACGTGCTGGTCGAGATCGAGCTGGCGACGATCTGCGGCTCGGACGTGCACACCGTGCACGGCGACCGGAGCGCTCCCGCACCGCTCGTGCTCGGGCACGAGCAGCTCGGTCGCGTCGTCGAGCTCGGCACCGGCGGGCCCCGCGCGCTCGACGGCTCGCTCCTCGCCGTGGGCGACCGCGTGCTGTGGTCGATCGCCGCGAGCTGCGGCTCCTGCGACCGCTGCGCGGGCGGGCTGCCGCAGAAGTGCCGGTCGCTGCGCAAGTACGGCCACGAGCGGATGAGCGACGCCTGGGCGCTGTCCGGCGGCTTCGCGACCCACGCGCACGTCGTCGCGGGCACGCCGATCATCCGGCTGCCCGAGGACGTGCCGGCCGCCGTCCTGGCGCCCGCGTCCTGCGGGACCGCCACCGCCTGGGCCGCGCTCGCCGCCGCCGAGGCCGTCCGTCCGCTCGCCGGGGCCGACGTGCTGATCAGCGGCGCGGGCCTGATCGGGCTCACCGCGGCGGCGATGGCGACGGACCGCGGGGCGGTCGTCACCCTCGTCGAGCCGGATCCCGCTCGCCGCGCGCTCGCCGAGCGCTTCGGCGCCCGAGCGCGGCGACCGGAGGAGGAGGGCGGCGAGTTCGACGTGGTCCTCGAGGCGTCCGGCGCGCGGGCGGCCGTCGGCTCGGCGCTCGCCCGTGCCGCGGTCGGCGGCGTGGTCGTCCTGGTCGGCAGCGTCTTCCCGACCGAGCCGGTGCCGCTGGATCCGGAGCGCGTGGTGCGCGGGCTGCTGACCGTGCGGGGCGTGCACAACTACACGCCCGAGCACCTCGCCGCGGCTTCGGCGTACCTCGTCGACCGCTGGCAGGCGTGGCCGTTCGCCGGCCTGGTCGGCGAGACGGTGGCGCTGGCGGATCTCGACGAGGGGATCCGGCGCGCCTCGAGCGGTGCGGTGCGCGTCGGCGTCGCGCCGCTCGCGCAGTACTGACGCCGCCCGCCCCCGACGCCGCCGTCCGCTGAAGCCGCCGAGTGCGCTCAGCCGGCCACCGGTGTCTCTCCGGGGACGAACCGGCAGCCCTTCATCGGGCTCCCTCCCGGGGCTGCGGGCCGGTCGGTGGCGGCGCGAGCGGGAGGGTGACGACCATGGTCAGGCCGCCGCCGGGGGTGTCCTCGGTGTCGAGGGTGCCGCCCATCCCCTCGGTGAAGCCCTTGGACAGGGCGAGGCCGAGGCCGAGGCCGGTGGTGTTGTCGGTGTCGCCGAGGCGCTGGAACGGGACGAAGACGTCGGCCCGGCGCTCGGGGGCGATGCCCGGTCCGTGGTCGGCGACCCGGATCTGGAGCGTGCCGCCGAAGCCGCTGGTCGAGATCCGCACGCGCCGGTCGGGCGGGGAGTGCCGGACGGCGTTGGCGAGCAGGTTCACCACCACGCGCTGGAGCAGCCCCGCGTCGGCGAGCGCCGGCGGCAGGTCGAGGTCGAGATCGAGGTCGAGCTCCGCCGGTCCGAGGCCGAGCTCGTCGATCGCGGGGAGGACGACGTCGGAGGGGTCGACGGGTGCGAGGGAGACGGCGAGCACTCCGGCCTGCAACCGGGTGACGTCGAGGAGGTTCGTGACGAGGTCCGCGAGGGTGCCGAGGCTCTCGTCGGCGGTGGCGAGCAGCTCCGCGCGGTCCGCGGCGCTCCAGGCGATGTCGGTGGAGCGCAGTCCGCTGATCGCGGCGGTCGCGGCGGCCAGCGGCCGGCGCAGATCGTGGCTGACGGCCGAGAGCAGGGCGCTGCGCACCCGGTCGGTCTCGGCGAGGGGGGCGAGGCCGCTCGCCGTCTCGCTGAGGTCCTCGTGCTCCAGGGCGGCGTCGAGCTGCGCGACGACGACGGAGAGCAGGCGCCGCTCGCCCGCGCCGACGGGTCGGCCGTGCAGCTCGAGGACGGCGGTGCGGCCGACGGGGACGGTCTCGTGCTCGCCGCCCGGCTCGCCATCGGCGCCGACGAGCTCGGAGCCGCGGAGCAGCCGGACGCCGGTCAGCCCGAAGGCCTCGCGGGCGCGCTCGAGGATCGCCTGCAGGGCGTCCTGGCCGCGGATGACGCCGCCGGCGATGGTGGCGAGCAGCTCTGCCTCGGCGCCGGCCCGGCGGGCGGTGCGGGCGCGGCGGGCGGCGCGGTCGACGACGGCGCTGACCAGGATCGCGTTGGCGATGTAGAGCAGGAGGGCGAGGGCGTGCAGCGGCTCGTCGACCGTGACGGTGTAGAGCGGGTCGACGAAGAAGAAGTCGAGGGTGAGGCCGGACAGCACGGCGGCGAACAGTGCCGGACCGAGGCCGCCGGCGAGGGCGACCAGGACGACGAGGACCTGGTAGGCGAGGACGTCGCTGGTGATCGACTCGTCGCTGCGGAAGGCGGCGAGCAGCCAGGTCAGCAGCGGCCCGCCGACGAGGGCGAGCAGCAGGCCGAGGACGCGCCGCTTCAGCGTCAGCGCCCCGCCGAGCCGGGGCAGCGCCGGGGAGCGGCCCGCGGAGGCGTGGGTGACGATGTGGACGTCGATCGTCCCGGACTCGCGGATGACCGTCGCGCCGATGCCGGGGCCGGTGAGCGCGGCGGCGAGGCGGCTCCTGCGGCTGACGCCGAGGACGAGCTGGGTGGCGTTGACGGAGCGGGCGAACTCGACGAGGGCGCGTGGCACGTCCTCGCCGACGATCTGGTGGTAGCTGCCGCCGAGGGTGTCGACGAGGGCGCGCTGCTCGGCCAGCACCTCCGGTCGGGCGGCGCGCAGGCCGTCCTGGCTGGTGACGTGCACGGCGAGCAGCTCGCCGCCGGAGGAGCGGGCGGCGATGCGGGCGCCGCGGCGGAGCAGGGTCTCGCCCTCGGGTCCGCCGGTGAGGGTGACGACGACGCGCTCGCGCGCCTCCCAGGTGCTGTCGATGCCGTGCTCGACGCGGTAGCCGTTCAGCGCCGAGTCGACCTCGTCGGCCAGCCAGAGCAGCGCGAGCTCGCGCAGCGCCGTGAGGTTGCCGAGCCGGAAGTAGTTGGACAGGGCGGCGTCGATCCGCTCGGACGGGTAGACGCGGCCGGCCGCGAGGCGGTCGCGGAGGGCCTGCGGGGCGAGGTCGACGACCTCGATCTGGTCGGCGCCGCGCAGGATCGCGTCGGGGATCGTCTCGCGCTGGGGGACTCCGGTGATCTGCTGGACGACGTCGTTGAGCGACTCGATGTGCTGGATGTTGACGGTGGAGACGACGTCGATCCCGGCGTCCAGGAGGGTCCGCACGTCCTGCCAGCGCTTCTCGTGGGCCGAGCCGGGCGCGTTGGTGTGCGCGAGCTCGTCGACGAGGGCGATCCCGGGGCGCCGGGCGAGGACGGCGTCGAGGTCCAGCTCGTCGAGCCGCACGCCGCGGTGCTCGAGGGTGGTCCGCGGGACGACCTCGAGCCCGGTGACCATCGCGGCGGTCGCGGCGCGGCCGTGGGTCTCGACGAAGGCGACGACGACGTCGCGGCCCTCGCTGCGCAGCCGCCGGCCCTCCTCGAGCATCTCGTAGGTCTTGCCGACGCCCGGTGCGGCGCCCAGCAGCACCCGGAGCCGCCCCGTCCTCATCGCCGCCTCAGCTCGCCTGCGCCGCGAGGGCGAGGTTGAGCTCGAGGACGTTCACGGTCTCGTCGCCGAGGAATCCGAGGTCGCGCCCCTGGGTGTGCTCGGCGACGAGGGCGCGGACGTCCTCCTCGGTGAGCCCGCGGGCGGCGGCGACGCGGGCCACCTGGATCGCGGCGTAGGCCGGGCTGATCTGCGGGTCCAGACCCGAGGCGGAGGCGGTGAGGGCGTCGGCGGGGACGGCGGTCGGGTCGACGCCGTCGAACGCGGCGATCGCGGCGCGGCGCTCCTGGATCGCGGCGATCAGGTCCTCGTTCTCGGGGCCGAGGTTGGAGCCGCTGGAGGCGCTCGCGTCGTAGCCGTCGCCCGCGGCGGAGGGCCGGGACTGGAACCACTCGGGCAGCGGGTTCCCGTCGGCGTCGGTGAAGGACTGGCCGATGAGGCTGGAGCCGACGGTCTCGCCGTTCTCGGTGAGCAGGGAGCCGTTCGCCTGGCGGGCGAAGGCGAGCTGGCCGAGGCCGGTGATCGCGAGGGGGTAGAGGACGCCGAGGGCGACGGTGAGCACGAGGAGGGCGCGGAGGGCGACTCCGTACTGCCGGAGCCCGGTGCGGGGGGTGGTCATGGGGTGGTCTGCTTCCTGGTGAGTCGTGGTGAGGAGTGCTGAGAGTGCTGAGAGTGCTGGGAGTGCTGCGAGTGCCGAGGACTGCGGGGTCCGGCTAGAAGCCCGGGAGGAGGGAGACGACGAGGTCGATCAGCTTGATGCCGACGAACGGCGCGATCACCCCGCCGAGCCCGTAGACGAGGAGGTTGCGGCTGAGGACCTTCGAGGCGCTGAGCGCGCGGTAGGCCACGCCGCGGAGGGCCAGGGGGATCAGGGCGATGATGACCAGCGCGTTGAAGACGATCGCCGAGAGGATCGCCGAGGACGGCGAGTGCAGCTGCATCACGTTCAGCACGGCGAGGCCCGGGAAGACCCCGGTGAACATCGCGGGGATGATCGCGAAGTACTTCGCGATGTCGTTGGCGATCGAGAAGGTGGTCAGCGCTCCGCGGGTGATCAGCAGCTGCTTGCCGATCCGGACGATGTCGATGAGCTTGGTCGGGTCGGAGTCGAGGTCGACCATGTTGCCGGCCTCCTTCGCCGCCGACGTGCCGGTGTTCATCGCGACCCCGACGTCGGCCTGCGCGAGCGCCGGGGCGTCGTTGGTGCCGTCGCCGGTCATCGCGACGAGGTTGCCGCCCTCCTGCTCGCGGCGGATGTACTCGAGCTTCTGCTCGGGGGTGGCCTCGGCGAGGTAGTCGTCGACGCCGGCCTCCGCGGCGATCGCCTTCGCGGTGAGTGGGTTGTCGCCGGTGATCATCACCGTGCGGATGCCCATCGCGCGCAGGTCGGCGAAGCGCTCCTTGAGCCCCTCCTTGACGACGTCCTTGAGGTGGACGACGCCGAGGATCCGGCCGGTGCCGCTCGCGTCCTTGACGGCGACGACCAGCGGGGTGCCGCCGCTCTCCGAGACGCGGTGCACCTGCGCCTCGAGCTCCGCGGCGGCGGCGAGGGGGCCGCCGTCCGCGAGCCAGGCGGTGACGGCCGAGCCGGCGCCCTTGCGGATCATCGCGCCGTCGGGGAGGTCGAGGCCGCTCATCCGGGTCTGCGCGGTGAAGGGCACGATCTCGGCGGAGAGGACCTCGCTCGCCAGCGCCTCCTCGCGGATCCCGCGGGCGGCGGCGAGGTCGACGATCGACTTCCCCTCGGGTGTCGGGTCGCTGAGGGAGGAGGACGCGGCGGCGCGGATCAGCTCGTCCTCGCCGGTCCCGCCGACGGGGACGAAATCGGTAGCGCGGCGGTTGCCGTAGGTGATGGTGCCGGTCTTGTCGAGCAGCAGCGTGGTGACGTCGCCGGCGGCCTCGACGGCGCGGCCGGACATCGCGAGCACGTTGCGCTGCACGAGCCGGTCCATCCCGGCGATGCCGATCGCGGAGAGCAGGGCGCCGATGGTGGTCGGGATGAGGCAGACCAGCAGGGCGACGAGCACCGGGACGCTGACGGGGGCGGCGGCGTAGGAGGCGATCGGGTTGAGCGTGAGGGTGACGACGAGGAAGACGATCGAGAGGCTCGCGAGGAGGATGTTCAGCGCGATCTCGTTCGGCGTCTTCTGGCGCGAGGCGCCCTCGACCAGGCCGATCATCCGGTCGACGAAGGTCTCGCCGGGCTTCGAGGTGATCCGCACCACGATGCGGTCGGAGAGCACCCGGGTGCCGCCGGTGACGGCGCTGCGGTCGCCGCCGGACTCGCGGACCACGGGGGCCGACTCGCCGGTGATCGCGGACTCGTCGACCGAGGCGATGCCCCAGACGATGTCGCCGTCGCCGGGGACCAGGTCGCCCGCCTCGACGATCACGTGGTCGCCGAGCTGTAGGTCCGCCGAGGAGACCTCGCGCACCTGGCCGTGGGCCGCGGCGCCGTCGCCGGCGCGGTACTCCAGCAGGCGGCGGGCCATGGTGCTGGTGCGGGTGTGCCGGAGGCTGTCGGCCTGCGCCTTGCCGCGGCCCTCGGCGACCGACTCGGCGAGGTTGGCGAAGACGACGGTCGCCCAGAGCCAGAGCGCGATGCCCCAGGTGAAGGAGCCGGGGACCGGGGAGCCGCCGGACTCCTGCGCGCCGCCGAGGAACGGCTCGGCGATCGCGAGGACCGTGGTCAGCGCGGCGCCGACCTCGACCAGGAACATCACCGGGTTCCGGACCATCAGGCGCGGGTCGAGCTTGCGGAGCGCGCCGGGCACGGCGGCGAGGATCTGCTCGGGGCTGAACGCGGAGGCGCCGCGCCGCGGGGTCTTCTCGGGGGAGGGGGAGGCGGCGGGTCGGTCGAGAGTGGCGGTCATGACTGCAGTCCTTCTGCGAGGGGTCCGAGTGCGAGCACGGGGAAGTAGGTGAGGGCGGTCACGATGGCGGTGACGCCCACGAGGAGGCCGACGAACTGCGGCCGGTGGGTGGGGAGCGTGCCCGCGGTCGCCGGTGCGGCGCCCTGCCGGGCCAGCGAGCCGGCGAGGGCGAGCACCATCACGATCGGCAGGAACCGGCCGAGCAGCATCGCGACTCCGAGAGCGGCGTTGAACCACGGCGTGTTCGCGGTGAGCCCGGCGAACGCCGAGCCGTTGTTGTTGGCCGCGGAGGTGAAGGCGTAGAGCACCTCGGAGAGGCCGTGCAGGCCGGGGTTCCCGATCGACGTGCTCTCGACGTCGGCCCGCACCGCGGGGATCGCGAAGCTGAGCGCGGTGCCCGCGAGCACCAGGGTCGGCGTGATCAGGATGTAGATGCTGGCGAGCTTGATCTCCAGCGGGCCGAGCTTCTTCCCCAGGTACTCCGGCGTCCGGCCGACGAGCAGTCCGCCGATGAAGACCGCGAGGACCGCGAGCACGAGCATCCCGTAGAGGCCGGAGCCGACGCCGCCGGGGGCGACCTCGCCGAGCATCATGTTCAGCATCGGCAGCATCCCGCCGAGGGCGGTGTAGGAGTCGTGCATCGAGTTGACGGTGCCGGTGGAGGTGAGGGTGCTGGTCGCGCCGAAGAGCGTCGAGCCGGCGATCCCGAACCGGGTCTCCTTGCCCTCCATCGCGCCGCCGGCGGCCTGCGGGGCGCCGCCGCTCCCGCCGAGCTCCAGGAGCGTGAGCGCGGTGAGGGAGACGAGGAAGATCGTGGCCATCGCCGCGAGGATCGCGGAGCCCTGCTTCGCGTCGCCGACCATCCGCCCGAAGGTGCGGGGGAGCGAGAACGGGATCGCGAGCATGAGGACCACCTGCAGCAGGCTGGTCCAGGCGGTGGGGTTCTCGAACGGGTGCGCCGAGTTGGCGTTGAAGAAGCCGCCGCCGTTGGTGCCGAGCATCTTGATCGCCTCCTGCGAGGCGACCGGGCCGCCCGGGATGCTCTGCGTGGCGCCGGTGACCGTGGTGACCTCGGCGAATCCGGTGACGTTCTGGATCACGCCGCCGGCCAGGAGCAGGACCGCGCTCAGCACGGCCAGGGGCAGGAGCAGCCGAAGGAGGCCGCGGGTGAGGT
Source organism: Rathayibacter sp. PhB152 (assembly GCF_003751395.1). Classification (NCBI taxonomy): domain Bacteria; kingdom Bacillati; phylum Actinomycetota; class Actinomycetes; order Micrococcales; family Microbacteriaceae; genus Rathayibacter; species Rathayibacter sp. PhB152. Next base: position 426,050 of record NZ_RJUT01000004.1, read on the forward strand.
CGACCCAGAAGTTGCCGATCGTGCCGCTGCCGCGCCGGGCGAAGCCGCGGACGAGCGCGATGGCGACGGCGATGCCGACCGCGGCCGAGACGAAGTTCTGCACGGCGAGGCCGATCAGCTGAACGGAGTAGCCCATCGTCACGTCGGGGGAGTACGACTGCCAGTTCGTGTTGGTCACGAACGAGATCGCCGTGTTGAAGGACAGCCCCTCCGGGATCGCCGGGAAGCCGAGCGAGTACGGCAGCACGGCCTGCGCCCGCTGGATCGCGTAGAGCAGCAGCACGCTGACGAGCGAGAACGCGAGCACGCCGCGCAGGTAGGCCTGCCAGCTCTGCTCGGCGCGGGCGTCCACGCCGATGAGCCGGTAGAAGCCGCGCTCGACGGCGAGGTCCTTCGGCGAGGAGTAGAGGTGCGCCATGTAGTCGCCCAGCGGGCGGTGCACCAGCACGAGGATCAGGGCGGCGGAGGCGACCTGCAGGATCGCGAGGACGGCGGCCATCAGAAGCGCTCCGGCTTCACGAGGGCCACGACGAGGTAGCCGATCGCGGCGATCGCGAGGACCGCGGCGAGGGTGTCGAGGACGATCACGGCCGGTCCCCTCCCCTCCGCGCGTCGCGGGGGTCGGCGACGCCGGCCCGGGGGCTCAGCTTCTCGACACCCTTGGCGAGGACGCCGAGGAGGGTGAAGACGGCGAGGACGCCGATCACGGAGACGAGGTCGAGCACGGGAGGACTCCATCCGGAGGCGGATCGTGACCGCGGATCCGCGGGCACGTGCCAGAGCTGGCACGAGCACTCACTAGACACCTCCGCGGCCCGCCGCTCGGCGGTGCTCACGGTTCCCATACGGGTTACCGGCGGAACCTCACGGGTTCCCTACGACCGCGGCCCGGGCGCCTGCCGTCGGGAGCCCCGGACGCCGCGTCACTCCGGGACGGCGGCGGCCCTCCTCGCCTTCCGCTCGCGACGGCCGCTTCGGGCGACGCTGACCACCAGCGCGATCGAGAGGCCGATCAGGATGTACTCGACGAGCGCGGTGAACGCGTCGCCGCTGACCTCGGGGGCGGCCGACTGGTCGTCGCCGCCCTGCTGCAGGAAGCGGGCGAAGTCGCCGAGGCCGTGCAGCAGGATCGGCACCCACAGCGTCCCCGTCGCGCGCAGGGCGCCGTAGAAGATCGCGCCATCCATGGCGAGGAAGGCCACGGCGACCGCGGTCGCGGGCAGAGGGACGCCGTTGAGGAGGTAGCCGGCGACGTGCCCGAGGCCGAACGCGACCGAGGTGATCAGCAGCGCGGCCAGCTCGCCGTGGTGCCCGCGGACGGCGACCCGGAAGAGACCGCGGAAGTAGAGCTCCTCGCCGAAGCCGATCAGCAGGCAGCCGACCAGGTAGACCAGCACCATCGGCAGCGCCCGCTCCGCCCACGGCACGGCGAGCAGGAGCTGCACGGTCTGGACGGCGAGCACGACGGGGATCGCGAGCAGCCACCAGCGCCGCCGCTCGGTGAACGGCGACGGCGCCGTCCACGCCTCCCGCAGCCAGCCCGCGCGCCGCGCGAACAGCAGCCCGATCACGATCAGGACGCCGACGGGCAGCCAGGTCCCGATCACGAAGTCGAGAGTGTCGTCGGCGCCGGCGAGCGGATCGAGCAGGGTGCCGACGCCGGCCGCGATCAGCACGTAGAGGACGGCGGCCGCGATCCCGACCGGGATCGTGCGCGGGACCGGGCGCTGATCGGTGCTCGCGGTCATGCGAGTGCTCCCTCCGAGACGGCGCTCCGGGTCCGACGGCGCTCGCCGAGGACGAGGACGAGCAGCAGGACCAGCCCCGTCGCGATGACGAGGAAGGTGCTGAGGGCGGGCAGGAGACCGGCGATCGTGCCGGCCGGGTGCGCGCCGTAGAGGAAGAGCGTGGGATCGGTGGAGGCGTGCAGCAGGATCGGCCCGAGCAGCGTGCCGGTCACCCGGAGCGCCAGGTACATCACGATGCCGAAGCCGAAGGTGTAGGCGACCTGGAGTGCGGTGACGGCGACGCCCTGGTCGCTGGTGAAGACGTTGCCGATGTGCAGGGCCGCGAAGATCCCGGCCGAGACCAGCGCGACGCGGATCTCGCCGTGGCCGCGCTTGCGCATCAGGTTCACGACGAAGCCGCGGGTGAGCGTCTCCTCGGCGAAGCCGACGAACAGGCCGGTCAGCAGCCAGGAGGCGATGAGCGCGCCGCCCGCGCCGGCGTAGTCGAGATCGAGCAGGGCGGACACGTTGATCGCGAGGACGACGGCGATGCCGATCCACATCCAGCCGCGACCGCGGATCCGCTGCGGGGCGAACAGCTCGCGCAGCCAGCCGAGGGAGAGCGCGAAGAGCACCAGCAGCACGCACGCGAGCAGGATCGGCAGCCCGATCGAGAAGAAGACATCGGTCGCCGATCCCTCCTCGCCGCGGAGGGGACTGCCGGTGTCGCCGACCACGAAGCCGAGGAGGTAGCCGATCAGCTCGTAGAGGCCGTAGTAGACGGCCGCCAGCAGCAGCGCCCGCCAGCCCCCGCCGCGCTCCCAGAACCGCCGCCACGCCGATGCCGTCCGCTGATCGTCCACGAGTACCCCCCTCGAGCCGGCCCGGTGCGGAGCCGACGGCCCCAGGCTAGCGGCGGGGGAGGCGCCGGCGTTGGTCGTGATCCCCCTCGGGGGTCAGGCGGGGGCCCGTCGCCCGGGAGCGCTCTCAGCCCGTCCGCTCCCGCCGCAGGAGACGGCTCAGCTCGTCGTCGATCGTGGCCAGCGGAAAGCAGCGGGCGATGGCCGCCGCCATCTCGACGGCTCGGGCGCGGTAGGCGGGGTCGCGCAGGACGGCGCCGATCGCCGTGCGGAGCGCCTCGGCGGAGGGCCGCCCGGTCCGCAGGTCGACGCCGACGCCGAAGTGCGCGACGCGGGCGGCGACCTCGGGCTTGTCCTCGGCGGCGCCGGCGACGACCAGCGGGACGCCGTGACGGAGAGCGAGCAGGGTGCCGCCGAAGCCGCCGTTGGTGACCATCACGGAGGTCAGCGGCAGCAGCTGCTCGTAGGGCAGGAACTCCGCGGCGCGGGCGTTCGCCGGCAGCGGGCCGAGCGAGGCGAGCGGCGCGCGGCCGGTGCTGACGACGACGAGCACGTCCTCGTGCGCGAGCGCCTCGAGGGTGGGGCGGACGACCTTCCCGAAGTCGTGGTTGTCGAGGGTGCCCTGGGTGACGTGCACCACCGGGCGGCCGTCGTGGAGGTCGGCCCACCAGTCGGGCAGGGCGGCCGGAGAGGGGGCGCTCGGAATCGGTCCGGCGAAGACCACGTTCGGGCTGAGGTCGGAGCGGGGGTACTCGAACTCCGCCGGGCCCAGCTGCACGAAGCGGTCGAACGCCGCGGTGAAGTCCAGGACGAAGGTGCGGAGCGGCACGCCTGCCGCCTCCTGCACCAGCCGCTCCGCGAGCCGCTGGGTCTTCGCGAAGAGCAGGCGGGCCACGAGCAGGTTCAGCGCGCGGTTCCGCAGCCGCCCGAGCGTCGTCGCGGAAGGCGGGAGCGCCGTGTTGAACGGGGCGACGTCGCGGCTGACCTGCACGAGCGGGCCGATGCCGACGCCGAGGATCGGCGGGCGCGAGGCCGGGTCCGCCTCGAGCAGCGGCAGGATCCCGGCGAAGAAGGAGTCGGTCACGACGGCGTCGATCCGCTCCCGGTCGAGGATCGCCCGGACGGCGCGATGCTGCTCGGCGAGGGTCACCACGAAGGTCTGCTCGACCTGGTACCGCGAGAGCGCGAGGCCGCGGTGCCGGTGCAGGTCGGGTAGGAAGCCCGCCTCGTCGCGCTCGTCGAAGTCGGCTCGCCCGGTGAGGGCCTCGTGGTGCAGGCCGGCGTCGTGCACGCGCTCCTCGAAGGCGGAGCCGGTCAGCACGATGACGTGGTACCCCCGCTCGGCCAGATGCCTGCCTAGGGCGAGCAGCGGTGCGAGGTGGCCGTAGAGGGGAGTGCTGCAGAGCAGGATGGTGGCCACGACGGCTCCTCGGTCAGGTCGGTTCGGGGTGGTGCTCGGGGTCTTCGGGGTGGTGCTCGGTGCTCTCGGCGCGTGGCGGGAGGAGCAGGCGGGTGAGCGCATCGCCGAGGAACCGCTCGAGCTGCTCGGCGCTCCAGCCGCGGTCGAGGGCGAGCAGGTTCCAGAGCTGCGGGCTGGCGAGGGCGTAGAGGATGTCGCCCGCCTGCTCCGGGGTCATGTCGTCGCGCAGCGGAGCGCGCACGAGCCGGGCGAACGCCTGCTGGTCGGCGAGTCGGCCGGCGCTCTGCCGGGCGAGATCCTCGGCGAGGGCGGGGTCGTCCTGCGCGGCGGCGGCCATCACGTTCCAGAGCGGCGCGGCCCGCTGCGCCAGGGCGACGGAGTGGTGCGCGAGCTGCCGCAGCTGCCGCTCGGGATCGGACTCCACCGCGACCGCCGCGACCCAGTCCTGGTCGGTGACGCCCGCCTCGGAGTCCGCCCCGGTCGTCATCGCCGCCGTGAGCGCGCGGAGCACGTCGGCCTTGCCGCCGATCGCGAGGTAGATGGTCTGCACGGAGGTCCCGGCCGCGCGGGCCAGCTGCGAGATCGTCGTCCCCGCGTAGCCCTGGCTGAGGAACAGGCCCGCGGCGGCGTCGAGGATCCGCGCCCGGGTCTGCGCGCGATCGGTGTCCCCGCGCTCGCGCCGCCGCCGGGCGTCGTAGGGCCGGGAGGCCGCCTTCTGCTCGTCGCCGCCACTCATCCCGACGAGCTTACGGAGGCGGGTGCCCGGGCGCGCCCGGTGGAGGCCGTCATCTGCGGGACCGTCGGCGGTGACGGAGGAAGACGACCCCGGTGACGATCTGCGCGACCGTGGACAGGAGCAGCAGGGCGGTCAGCGCGTCGAGATCCTGGGCGCTCCGCGTCGAGACGCCGAGGACGATCGAGAGGATCGCCAGCACGAGGAGAGCCCAGCGGGCGGCTCCGGTCGCGACGCCCCGGCGGGCGATGACGATGCCGCCGATCAGCAGCGCCGCGGACTGCACGACTCCGGCCGCGAGCTGGAAGTCGCCGAGCGCCGCGTAGTCGACCTGCGAGGGCAGTGCGTAGGCGGCGGCGAGATAGCTGAGCTGATTCGCGAGGAACGCCGCCCCGAAGACGAGGAGAGCCGCCTTGCCCACGACGGACCCCGCCACGGCGCCGTCGCCACCGCGGCGGCCGAACGCGAGCGGGAGCATCGCCGCCGCGTGCGCCGCCGTCGAGACCAGGAGGAGGGCGGTGATGGCGGGCAGCAGCGCGGCGGTGCCCTCACGGGCCTGCCGCCACTCCAGGACGGTCGCGAGCAGCAGGAGGGTGCCGCCCAGCGTGATGCCGGCGCCGGCGGCTCTGCTCCAGAACGGGCGCGAGGTCGCGGTGCGGACGGCGGTGGCTGTGATCACGGGGCATCCAAGGGGAGTCGGGAGGCGGGAGCGGGGGGAGGCAGACCGCTCGGGGTGGCCCCGCCTCGCCCCGCAATTCTCACTATAACGACACTCCAGTCAAATGTGCGGATCTTCGTGGTCAGGGTGCGTCGGTGCCGCTCGCCGGTCCCTCCGTGGCCGCCGCCCGGTCGTCGACGACGCCGAGCTTCGCGACCGCGCTCGCGAACCCGCGTCGATCCCGGGTGGCGAGCACTCCGACGAGCGCCGCCAGGACGAGCAGCGTCGCGCCGGTGCCGGAACCGGGCAGCGGGGAGGCGAGCGCGGCCGCCCATCCGCCGGATCCCAGCGCCCAGCGGACCAGCCGCTGCCACAGCGCCGGCGGCGTCGAGGGCGTCAGGCGGACGACGGCCTCGCCGATCGTGCGCCCGGTGCGCAGCACGAGCACGAGCTGGAGCACCGGCGCTGCGAACGCGAGGACGCCCAGCACCAGCGGGCTGAGCCCCGCCGGCACGCCCGGCTCGAGGAGCGCGAGGCCGAGCGCGGTCACCGACGCCAGCGCTCCCGACACCAGGGTCAGCACGAGGGCGTCGCAGAGCATCCCGAACAGCCGGCGCCGCAGGGTGACCGGCCGCGGCTGCCCGGCGTCGCGCTCGCCGCGCCGCCCGGTGAGCAGGACGAGCACGGGAGCGAGCACCGTGCCGAGCAGGGCGCCGGCGGTGTTCGCGAGCAGATCGTCGACGTCGAAGAGGCGGTAGGCGCAGGGGAAGAGGAACCAGTCGCCCGTGAGCTGGGTGAACTCGATCAGCAGCGACACCGCCAGCCCGGCGAGACCGCCCGCGACGACGCCCGACGCGAGCCGGCCCCGCAGGACCACCTGGCGCACGAGCATCCCGAGCGGCACGAAGAGGATCACGTTGAAGACCACCTGCGCCGACGCCCGGTTCGTCACGATCGAGAGCGGTCCGCTCAGCCCGCCCTCCTTCGCGATGTCGGCGAGGAAGGTGAAGGGCCGCAGCTGCGGCGACGACGGGGTGCGGCACAGCGCCTCCACCGTGCTCGCGTCCGGCAGCGGCAGCAGCGTGTAGGTGACGAGCGCCAGCGCGTACACGACGGTGAGGAAGGCGAGGACCGCCGGCCCGAGCCCCAACTCGCCGCGCCGCCGGTACTGCAGCGCCGCCCACGGCACCAGGCCGACGACCGCGAGCACGAATCCCCCGAGCAGGGCGACGGCGGCAGGCCAGACGGAGTCCGTGACTCGACCCTAGACAGGGGGCTTCGGGGGGTGAGCCTGCTGCGGGCGGGGCGACCGCAGGCGAGCCGGCGACGGCGTTGCCGACGGGGCGGCTGCGGACGGCGAATCGCAGCAGACGACACCCCGGCGTCGCCTGCGCGACCGGATCGAAGGGGACCCGCGCACCGTCGACGTCGACAAGTCCCGCACCGCCTTCGGAGGGCCGCTGATCGACACGGCCCTTCTTCAGGAGTGACCGATCGTCACGCGCAGTCTCGCCATCACGGCGGTGGCCGAGGCCCCGGAGCGCGCTGACCGAGCAATTGCGGCCAGATCTCCGACGCAAGCGCCGGATCGCGGTTACCGCTACCGCTGCGCTGAGGATCGATGCGCTGGCCGTTCGGTACGGGGTTCCTTCTCGTGCGTCATCAGGCGGAACGCTCGACCGTGCCTCCCGAGCACGGCGGCCTCCTCAGGCGGCTGTTTCACAGGACTCGTCCGTCGCCCACGGACGTGGTGCCTTCAACGATGGTGAAGTCCGCTCCGGCGCTGAGGGAGCTGTAGTCGATGTCGTACAGAAGTTGAAGGGTCACTTCGCTCGTCTCGCCGGGTTCGACTTCCGCAGCCTCGCTGCTGCGCACGATCACGCCGAGACGCGTTCCGTCGCCGCCGACGACGACCGCATGAGGTCGATACCGTCCGTCGAGACCGATGGGCGCCTGCCGGCCGCCGTCGCTGGTCGGACGCAGACGGATCCTCGCGCGGACCGTTCTCGCGTCTGATCGCGGTCGTGTCACTGGCTCATCCCTTCGCCTGCTTTGCGATGTCCTCCGAAGCCGCGCTCCGTCTCGGCGTCGACGAGTGCGCGATGGGCTACCTCTCCAGGGAGACGGACCCGAAGGACGGGTAATCGGGGCCCTCGTAGTTCATGGCGGTGAGGGTTCTGATCGCCGGCATGGCGTGTGCTCCCGGTATTGCGATCTCCTGGTCCGGCTGTTCCGGGTCCAGGGGACCGATGTCGAAGGAGTAGCCGGCAGTGTCGACCCAGGCGCCCGAGCTGTCCTGCTCGAGCGCGCCCTCCTTGAGCTCCAGCCTCAGATCAGAGGCGTCACCCGTCGAGAATCCGGTGACGGTCGCCCAGGTCGAACCGTCCGCGTGGCGCTCGATCAGGACCGATCCTGTCGTCTCGGTCTGCTGACTGACGAACTCGCCCCTCAGGGGGAGCTGCTGCTCGAATGCACTGAGCTGAGGGTCTTCCGACGCGGCCGGACCCGGCGAGCCTGCCGAATCCGCGCCCGACGATTCGACAGCAACTGTCGACGATTCGTCGCCGGCGGTCTCGTCCGCGGTGCAGCCGGACAGCACGAGTACGCCGGCTAGAGCCGTGATCGAGAGCGTGATTCCGATTCTGCTGATCCCCATGGCCCGATCCTGGCATGAGGGCGCCCGCGCGACGAGCCGACGTGAGGTGGTGTCCCGCAGAGGAATGTTCTGGCGGGCGCTGACGGCCCCTGGTCGCGGACGAGGACGAGGGACCCGCCTCCGCCGAGAGCGAGGACGCTCACGAGGAGGCCGACCGTCGCAGGGAAGTCGTAGTGACGAATCGTCTGCGGGCCGACGTCATCACCGTCGGCGTCGTAGGTGCAGTCCACCCCCAGGGGCAGGAGCGTCGGATCACCGGTGATGCGGACGGACTCGTCGGACGGATCGCCCACCTCGGGAAACGGCCCTCGCGAGCACTGCACGCTCATCAGATCCCTCCCGGCGAAGGTCCATCCGAGGGTGATCGAGGCGAGACCGAGCGGGACCGACAGGAGCACGAGCGCCCAGCCGGGCAGTCGTCTCCTCAGTGGCCGCATGCCCACAGGCTATGGGCGGCGGGCGTCCCGTAGCGGGATCGTTCAGCGCCGCACTCCCGGTGACGTCGGCCGGGGTGCCGTCGCGTCGGTCGACCGGACTTGCCGAGCGGTCGGACATCACTCACCCGGCGTGAAGACCATCTCTCCCCAGGAGTTGCGGAAGGTCAGGTCTGCTCCTGAGTGCGCTGCGGCTGGTCGTGAGGGTGGCGGCCACGTCCTACTCTCGGAGGACTCGTGGTCGCGACAGAAGGGCATCGCCATGCGGATTCTCATCGTCGGAGCGGGCGCGACCGGTGGTGCGTTCGGGAGCCGCCTGCAGGAAGCCGGCCGCGACGTCACCTACCTGGTGCGTGCAGGCAGGGCCGAGTCGCTTCGGAGAGACGGACTCCGCTTCTTCTCGCCTTCGGAGGACCGCACCCTCGACGTGACGACACTGGTCGTGGGGGAGGCGGCGTCCGCCTTCGATCTGGTGCTCGTGACGGTCAAGGCGTCGGCGCTGAACGACGCCGTAGCCGATGTTCGCGCCTGGGTCACCGAGAAGACGCTCGTGCTGCCGATCCTCAACGGCATGGCGCACATCGACCTGCTGGAGACCGAGTTCCCCGGGCGAGTGCTCGGCGGCTCGGCCAAGATCGTCGCGACTCTCGACGGCGGCGCGGTCCGCCAGATGACCGGGCTCTCGGTGCTCACGATCGGCTCGCTGACGGACGCACCGGTGCCGGCTCACGTGGTCGAAGCGCTCGACGTCCCCGACATCGACCTGCGGGTGTCGGATGACGTGCTCTCGGCGCTGTGGGAGAAGTGGGTCTTCATCGCCGCAGCGGGCGTGGCCACCTGCCTCTTCCGAAGCGCGATCGGCCCGGCCCTCGAGGCGGGGGCCCTCCCGTGGATCCTCGACGCGATCGAGGAGGCGGAGACCGTCGCCGACGCGGCCGGCCTGCCGGTGTCCGCCGCGGCGCACGAGCAGTCCCTCGCGATCCTCACCGAGGAGGGGTCCGCCTTCACGACCTCGCTCTACCGCGATCTCGTCGCCGGCCTGCCCACCGAGGCCGAGCACCTGCTCGGCGACCTCGCTCGCCGAGCGCGGGAGCTGAGCGTCCCGACGCCGCTCCTCGACCTCACCCTCGTGCAGATCCGAGCAGGAGCTCCGACTCAGGCACCCGCCATCGCTGCTGAAGCGTCCCGTGACGTTCGAGCGGGGTCGTGATCAGCCGTACCGGCGTCAGTCCTGTCCGCGGCTGACGGGGAGTTCGCCGCCACGGCGTTGGAGAACTCCGTCCTGAAGACAGGACCTGCCATCGTCCGGACGAGGAGCGGGGGCGAGAAAGAGCATGCGCGAGTGTTTCCGGTGTCCGCCGGAGAGGGCACTCCCCGAGAGCGGGTGGGTCATTCGTCGTCGCCGGGCGCGGGTGCCTGGTCGGTGCCGGTGCTCGAGGTGGAGTCGGACCAGACGGCTTGCGCGCCGGAGTCGCCGATGCGGACGACGTCGATGGTCGCTCCGACGGAGATGGCGATCGCTGCGACGGCGAGCACGATCCCGACGAGGGGGCGGCGGGTGGCGGGTCGGTCCTCGGTTCGTCGCGTGCGGCGGAACCAGAGCCACTGCACCAGGGCGACGAGGAACAGGCCGGCGGCCCAGGGGAGCAGGTGGTCGCCGAGTTCGGTGTGCTGCTCGAGGATCGCGGACGGCTCCGTCCGGCGTTCGAGGGCTTCGCCGGCCTGCGTGGTGAGCGGGACGGCGATCAGCGCGGCGAGGGCGATGATCGGGGTGAGGATCCCGAACTTGCGGCGGGCGGCGGGCCAGACGCTGCCGAGGATGAGCATCAGTGCGGCGAGGGGGAGCAGGACCACGACGGCGTGCACGAGGAGCGGATGGAGGGGGAGGCCGTTGATCTGCCAGTCGTTCATCGGGGCGCCTTCGGTCGAGGAGTGGTGTCCTCGTGACGCTAACCCGCTGGATCCGGTGCGCCGTTCCGACAGAGGGGTTCGTGTGAGCCCTCGAACGATCGCTCGCTCGTCCTCGGAGCCGACTCCCCGCTTCACCGCCGAGATGCGAGGTGCCGACCGGGCGGAGTCAGTGCGTGTGCTCGCTCGCCGGTGCGATCAGGCGGCGGAGCCGGTCGGTCACGAGAAGGGCGCCGGTGGCGTCGACGGTGAGGACGTCGACGTCGAAGCGGTCGGTGACGGTGTCGAGCGTCGGAGTGCCGCCGGCGAGGATCGCGGTCGCGAGGACGTCGGCGGTGACGATGTCCTCGGCGATCACGGACACCTGCACGAAGGGGACGTCGCCGGGCTCCACAGGTCGGCGCCAGACGTGCTCTCCGCGTTCGGCGATCCCGGAGGTGGCGACTGCGCGGCGTCCGTCGCCGAGCGGGACGACGCAGAGCAGCGCCCGCCGGTCGCCGGGATCCACGATGCCGACCCTCCAGCTGCCGGAGGGCGAGGTGAGGACGTCGCCACCCACGTCGAGGAGCCATTCGCCGTCTCCGAGCAGCCGGGCCGCGTGCGCCATGGTGGTCGCCTTGACGGTTCCGGCGAGGTCGACGACCCCGTCGGGCCGGTGCGGGGTGAAGGCGCCGTCCGTCCCGGTGCGCCACTGGAGCGATTCGGTGTACGCGGTCCGCATCTGCTCGGACGCGGCGGTCAGCGCGAGCTCACCGCGGGCGATCCGGGACGCCTCCGACTCCGGCCGGTACAGGCTGAAGCGGGCGTCGGCGTCGGCGAAGACGGCCTCGACGTCGCCCACCGGGGTGTCGTCGGCGGCGCGGAGGCTGACCACGGTGCCCATCGTCGTGAACGTGTGCACGGTCAGAGTCCGGCCTGGTCGATCGCCGATTGCAGGGAGCTGAGGTAGCCGTCGCTGGTGTAGGTCGCTCCGCTGACCGCCTGCACGTTCGCGGACTGGGCGGCGAGGACTTCCTGACGCAGGATCGGCGCGGCCCGGTCGGAGATCGACACCGACCGGCCGTCCTTGTCCGTGAGGTGAACGGCGGTGACGTCGGTGATCTGCCCGCCGGCGACGGTGATCGCGACCTGCACCGCGCCGAAGCGCGTCGCCACGGACGAGCCGGTCCAGGTGCCGTCGGTCGAGGTGGCGTCGGTCGAGGCGGACGGGCTCGCGGTGGCCGTCGAGCTCGCACCGGCCGACGGGTCGGTGGTCGCGCCAGTGGAGGGTGCTGCGGGCGTCGTCGGGGCCGGGGTGCCGGCCGGGGTCGGCGTGGTCGCCGCGGGGGCGGTCAGGTCCGTGGCCGTGGTGGCGCTGGTCCCGGTGGCGAGCGGGGACCCGGTGGCTCCGGCGGATCCCATCTGCCAGCCTCCGACGAGGACGGCGAGCGAGGCGAGGACGCTGGCGGCTGCTGCTCGTGTTCTCACCAGTCGAACCTCTCCACGTGGATCTGCCGGTCGGGCAGGCCTGCCGCTCGCGCGTCGCGGACGACGAGGTCGGCCCAGGCGGTGGGACCGCAGACGAACAGGTCGGATTCGAGCAGGCCCGGCAGCGCCGAGGTGATCGTCACACCGCGGGCGATGGACTCGGCGGACATCCACGTCGCGAGCCCTGCGGGCCGCCGGCCGATCATCCCGAACAGCGCGCCGCGGCTGCTGCGGACCAGTGTCTGCGTCTCTTCCCAGAGGTAGGTCTGGGAGTCGTCGGTGGCGCGCAGCAGGACGGTGGCCTCGCCGGGTCGGAGGCCGCCGTGCTCGAGGAGTGCTCGGGCGGGGGTGATGCCGATGCCGGCGGCGATGATCGCGAGGCGCGGGGCGGTGCGGGCGACGTCGGTGAAGATCCCGTAAGGGCCCTCGATCGAGACCGTGGTCCCGGGGCGCAGGCGTGCGAGACGGTCGGTCCCGGCTCCGAGTGCGCGGACGGTGATCCGCGCGCGGGTGCCGGTCGGGACGGCGGAGAAGGAGATCGGATGCGCGTGCCACCAGGTGCCGCGGCTCCAGAACCGCCAGATCGCGTACTGCCCGCCGATCACGCCGAGGCGTGAGAGGTCGCGGCCGGAGAGGTGGATCGAGAAGACGCCGGGGGCGATCGTCTCGACGGCCTCGACCCGGATCCGGTGCCGCAGCGTCGCGAGGACCGGTACCGCGAACCGGAACCAGGCGATCGCGCCGAACGCCAGGACGTAGAGGGCGATCCAGTAGACGCGCTGCGGGGTGCTCTCGGCGAGGACCTGGCCGGCGGAGAGCTGGTGGGGGACGGCGACGAGGACGGCGGCGTAGCTGAGCAGGTGGATCGCGTGCCACGCCTCGTACGCGAAGCGGCGGCGCACGGCGACGAGGGAGGTGACGACGACCAGCACCAGCAGGGTGCTGCCGAGCAGCGCCAGGAGCATGTCGGCGCCGGAGTACAGGGCGAGCGTCTCGTTCCACAGCGTCAGCCCGTCGGTGAGGGCGTAGCCGACGGTGAGCAGGGCGCCGTGCCCGAGGATCAGAGACAACGCGGGCTTGCCGAGGCGACGGTGCAGCGCCATCGCGGTGTCCTGGCCGAAGGTGCGATCGATCCAGGGGATCCGGGCGGCCAGGACGAGCATGACCAGGATCAGGTCGGTGCCGACGAGACCGGCGACGATCCCCGCGGCCGTGAGGGCTCCGGAGAGGTCGGTGACCTGCGCGGGTCCGCCGGCTGCGAGGTAGAGCGCGATGGCGAGGGCGACCGACACCCAGCCGGCGGTGACGAGCGCGTCCGCGGAACGCAGGCGCCGGCGCAGGGATCGCTCGCGGTCGGCCTGGGACCGCCGCAGCGTGGTCGGGGCGTGGGGCGCAGGTGCCCTGGTCGGTCGGATCGTGGTGCTCACGGCGGCGCCCTCCGGTCGGTGTCGAGTGCGCCGACCCGGGGTTTTCGGGGGCGCGCTCTCACCGTCGCGGGGAAGTCTTGGTGCCGGCTATGAGGGATGCGTGCCGATTCCCCGCCGGAGTCCGATTCGTGTTCGAGGTCTCACATGTCACCGCTCGGGCAGCACGACCGTCACCGCCACTCCGTCGGAGCGGCGGTTCTCGAGGGTGACCGATCCGTCGGCGGTGTCGACGAGGGCTGCGACGAGGGCGAGCCCGAGCCCGCTGCCGCCGTCGCGGCTGGTGCGCGCCTCGTCGGGCCGGGAGAAGCGCTCGAACGCGTGCGGCACGAACTCCTCCGGCATGCCGTGCCCGGTGTCCTCCACGCGCAGCTCGAGGGTGGAGTCGTGCTGCTCGAGGAGGAGGGTGATGCGTCCTGCAGAAGGCGTCGCGGCGATCGCGTTCGCGCCGAGATTGTCGAGGATCCGCGAGAACGCGCTCACCGAGAGCGGATAGGGCGCATCGGCCCGCTCGATCGCGGTGTCGAGCTCGATCTCGGGGCCGCCGCCGCCCGTGATCGTCCTCAGCCGGTCCACGGAGTCCATCAGCTCGGTCTCCAGCTCGCTCGCCGTCGCGCGCGCGGCGACGGGCGGGGCGGCGTCCAGGCGGGAGAGCTCGAGGAGGTTCGTCGCCAGGCGGGACAGGCGGGCGAGGGATCCCTCGGCGGCGCGGATCTCCTTCGCGAGGGCGTCCGCGTCACCGAAGTGCCGGTGCGCGAGTTCGAGCTGGGTGATGACGACGGCCAGCGGGGTGCGGATCTCGTGGCTGGCCGCGGACACCATCTGCCGCTCCCGATCCGCGGTGTCCCGCATCCGGGCGATGAACGCGTTCAACGTCTCCGCCAGATCCGACAGCTCATCAGTCGCCGGCCCGACAGGGAGCTCGCCGCCGCCCCGGTCGCCGAGGGACGCGGCGGTGCGGCGCATCCGCTCGACCGGACGAAGAGCAGCCCCGGTGAGCAGCCATGCGGCGAGAGCGGACAGGATCACGAGGGCCGCGGCGCTGATGAGCAGCGTCCGGTCCAGGGCCGAGACGGTGAGGTCGCTGCCGGCGCCGCTGCGCGCCGCCCACAGCTCCCACGTGCCCGCACTCGTGTCCAGGGTCCGGGAGACGATCGTGAACCGGACGTCCTCGTCGGTGATCACCGTCGAGGTGCCGTCGCTGCCGGTGCTGCGCTCCAGAACCTCGTGGACGTCGTGCGGCATCGTGTCGACGGGGACCGCCCCGCCAGGAGCGCGCGCGAAGACCAGGATCCCCTCGGCCGGCGGGTCCGGGGTCTCGGTCGGATCCGATCCCAGATCGGCGAGATACGGGGCGAGGTCGCCCTCGGCGAGGGTCACCTCGGACGCGACGACGATGCTGCGGAACTGCCCGTGCAGCACGAGGGTGATCACGCCGACGCCGACCAGCGCGACGAGGAGGCTGCCGAGGGTGATCCGGGAGCGGATCGACAGGGAGCGCAGCAGCCTCACTCGGTGCGCTCCAGCCGGTACCCCGCGCCGCGGACGGTCGTGATCCGCAGGCCCGCGTCGGCCAGGGCGAGCTTCTTGCGGAGATAGCTGACGTACTGGTCCACGAGGGTCGGCTCGAACGTCTCCGGTGATCCCCACACCTCGGTGAGGATCTCCGTCCGGTTCAGCACCTCATCGAGATGCACCGCGAAGAAGCGCAGCAGCGTGAACTCCTTCACGCTCAGCGCGAAGGGGCGCTCTCGGACCGTGGCTCGCACGGACAGGGCGTCCAGGCGCAGCGCTCCGATCTGGACCACCGGCTGCGGGCCGCTGGCCCGGCGGCGGATCTGCGCGCGGATCCGGGCGCTCAGCTCGCCGAAGTGGAACGGCTTGGTGACGTAGTCGTCCGCGCCCGAGTCCAGCCCGAAGATCCGGTCCTCGACGGCGTCCCGCGCCGTGATCAGCACCACCGGGACGGTGCTGCCCGACTCCCGCATCCGCCGGCAGACCTCGAACCCGGTCATCCCCGGCAGCATCACATCGACGACGGCGACGTCGACGTCCCCCGCCGTGAAGGCGATCAGCGCATCGACGCCGTTGTCGACGAGCTGCACGTCGTAGCCGTCCTCCCGCAGCCCGCGCTCGACGAGGGCGCCCATCTGCGGGTCGTCCTCGACGACGAGGATCCGGGACATCAGACCGCGCCGGACGTACCGAGCAGCGACCCGATCAGGAAGGTCGCGGCGAGGGGCGGAGGAGTGGGCGGGGACGACATGAGGGCCATGCAAGCACCCACCCCTCGGGAGCGCCAGCCAGGAGAGCCTGCCCACTCCCGTCGGTGTTGCACCGCCTTTGCCCGGACGTGCTGATGCTGCTCTTCGTCGCCGTGTTCGTCGCGTCCGTCAGCATCGCGGGACTCCTCACCCGCTGACGTTCTCGCAACGAGGCGGCTCACCGCCGTGTTCACTGCGGTCGAGAACGGCGGCGACTGTCGAGACGTCGTCACGCAGCTCTCCGCCGTCTCCAGCGCTCTGGATCGGGCCGGCTTCGCGATGATCTCCACCGCAATGCGTCAGTGCCTCATCACCGATGACGCGGACTCCGCCGACGACGACACGGCTGACGCCCCTCCGCGCGAGCTCGGCATCCTCCCGCCGCTGCGGGTCGTGTCAGACGGCGGCGATGAGCCCGGCCAGGGACTCGAGGGCACCAGGGACGAGGCGGTAGTAGGCCCAGGTCCCCCGCTTGTCGCGGGTCAGGATCCCGGCGTCGACGAGGACCTTCAGGTGGTGCGAGACGGTGGACTGGCCGAGCCCGAGCGGCTCGGTGAGGTCGCACACGCACGCCTCCTGGCCGTCGTGAGCGGCGATCATCGAGATCAGTCGCAGCCGCGCGGGGTCCGCGATCGCGCGCAGCGAGCGGGCGAGCTTCTCGGCGTTCTCCGTGCTCATCGCCTCGCGGGTCAGCGGTGCGCAGCAGGCGGCGACGTCCGTCAGGGGGAGCATCTCGAGAACGGCCATCCCCCATCTTCCCATGGATCGACGCGTGTCGATATAGTCGGCCGTGCTTGCATCGACGGAGATCGATGCAGCAGCCCTGTTCCGTCGACGCCCAGGAGTTCCGATGACCGCCCCCACCGTCCTCTTCGTCTGCATCCACAACGCGGGGCGCTCGCAGATGGCCGCCGGCTACATGCGCGCCCTCTCGAACGGCGCCGTCGAGGTGCTCTCCGGCGGGTCCGAGCCGGGCGACCAGATCAACCCGATGGCGATCGCCGCGATGGCGGAGGAGGGCATCGACATCTCGCAGGCCGTGCCCACGCTGATGACCACCGAGCAGGTGCGCGAGTCGGACGCCGTGATCACCATGGGCTGCGGCGACGTCTGCCCGATCTTCCCCGGCAAGCGCTACGAGGACTGGTCGCTCACGGACCCCAAGGGCAAGTCGCTCGACGAGGTCCGTCCGATCCGCGACGACATCAAGGCGCGCGTCGAGTCGCTGCTGGCCGAGCTGCTGCCCGCCGGCCGCTGACCCGACGAGCCGAGGATCCCGCCGTGACCATGCTGCTGACCGTCCCGCCCCGCACCGACGAGCGCCGCCTCACCGGCCTGCCCGTCGCGGTGATCGGCGCCGGCCCCGTCGGCCTGGCCGCTGCCGCGCAGCTGCTCGAGCGGGGCATCGACGTCCTCGTCTACGAGGCCGGGGACAGCGCCGGGGCTGCCGTTCAGCAGTGGGGTCACACCCGGCTGTTCTCGCCGTGGGAGTACCTGGTCGACGCCGCCGCCGCACGTCTGCTCGACGCGGCCGGCTGGGAGGCGCCCGCGGCGAAGAAGCTGCCCACCGGATACGAGTTCGTCCGCGACTACCTCGCGCCCCTCGCCGCGACGCCGCAGCTCGCCCCGGTCATCCGGTACCGCTCACGTGTGACCGCCGTGACCCGCGAGGGCATGGACCGCACCCGCTCGGTCGGCCGCGCGGGCACCCCGTTCCTGCTGCGCCTGGACACCCCGGAGGGCGCCGTCGACGTCACCGCTCGCGCCGTCATCGACACCTCGGGCACGTACTCGACGCCCAACGCCCTCGCCTCGGCCGGCCTCGATCCGATCGGCGCCGCCGACGTCGCCGAGCACCTCAGCCACGCGCTGCCCGACGTGCTCGGCGCCGACCGCGCCCGCTTCGCCGGAAAACGCGTCCTCGTCGTCGGCGCCGGCCACTCCGCCGCGAACACTCTGATCAAGCTCGCCCGCCTCGCCCGCGAAGAACCGGGCACGCGGATCACCTGGGCGATCCGTGAGACCAGCCCGCTGCGCGTCTTCGGCTCCGGCGCCGACGAGCTCGAGGAGCGAGGCAGGCTCGGCGGAACCGTCCACCAGCTCGTCCGCGCCGGCGCGATCACCCTCCTCGACCGCTTCGAGATCGACCGCCTCGAGAAGACCGCCACCGGCCGGGTCGCCGTCCTCGGACGCCGCCGGAAGGAGCGCGAGAGCGTGGAGGCCGACGTCGTCGTGCAGGCCACGGGGTTCCGGCCCGACCTCGGCATGCTGCGCGAGATCCGCGTCTCCCTGGATGAGATCGTGGAGGCGCCGCGCGCGCTCGCGACGCTGATCGACCCGAACCTGCACTCCTGCGGCACCGTCGACCCCCACGGCGTCGCGGAACTCGCCCACCCCGAGCCGAACTTCTACATCGCCGGCATGAAGTCCTACGGCCGCGCCCCGACGTTCCTCCTCGTCACGGGCTACGAGCAGGTCCGCTCGATCGCGGACGAGCTCGCGGGCGATCACGCCGCGGCCCGGCGGGTGCAGCTCGTGCTCCCCGAGACCGGCGTGTGCTCCACCGACATCGGATCCGCCGGAGGAAGCTGCTGCTCATGACCGCGATCCGGGCGATGCTCCCCGAGGACTGGGCGGCGGTCGAGGCGATCTACCGCGAAGGGATCGCCACCGGGCACGCCACCTTCGAGGCGGAGCCGCCGTCCTGGGAGGCGTTCGATGCGGGGAAGCTCGACGTCGGGCGCCTGGTCGCTACGGACGGCGACGAGATCCTCGGCTGGGCGGCGTTCTCGCCCGTCTCGAACCGCCCCGTGTACCGGGGAGTCGTCGAGCATTCCGTCTACATCGCCGCTGCCGCTCGTGGCCTCGGCATCGGCGCGATGCTCGTGCAGGCGCTCATCGAGGCCGCCGACGACGCCGGACTCTGGACCATTCAGTCGAGCGTCTTCCCGGAGAACTCCGCCAGCCTCGCCCTGCACGACCGCGCCGGTTTCCGCCGCGTCGGCACCCGCGAACGCATCGCCCTGATGACCTACGGACCAGCCGTCGGCACCTGGCGCGACACGGTCCTCATCGAACGACGTCGGCCCGACTGATCCACGTTCGATGCCCGCTCGCCAGTCGTGCTCGAGATCGGCTGCTGCGCGGTGAACGCGCGCGGGAGCGGCAGGAATCAGCGGGCGAGAAGAGCGATCGCAGTTCTCTCGAGCTCGTCGGCGGCTTCTCGAGCGCCGACGACGTGTGCTGCTGCTTTCGCTCGATCGTCAGCAACCGCGTTCGCCGAATGCCTTCAGCGACCAGGATCGTTCACCGGTCATGCTCAATGATTCCGTGCACGTGCGCGCCGAGCAGGGCCCGGTCGGTGTGCCCCTGCATCCACTCGCGGTCGAAGTCGCCGCTTCGGAGCAGCCAGCGGTGGAGGACGGGGCCGAGCAGGAGCTCCGCCGCCGCGGCCGGTTCGGCGGCGCCCGCCAGCTCGAAGCGCCGAGCGACGGCGGCCATCTGGGGTTCGAGCAGCCGTTCGCGGTACTGGCGAGCGAGCTCGAGGTCGGTCTGGATCGCGGCGGTGACTGCCCGCAGCAGAGGTTCGGTCGCGGGTGAGGTGAGCTCCTGGACCGTCTCCTCGATCAGGAGGAGCAGGTCGGCCTTCAGATCGCCGGTGTCCGGTAGGGAGACCGTGCCCTCCGGAGTCTCGCTCCGGGCGAGAAGAGCGTCGAACACGATCGCTGCCGTCGACGGCCAGGTCCGGTAGAGCGTCTGCTTTCCGGTCCCCGCGCGGCCGGCGATGCCCTCCATCGTCAATCGCATGTCGCAGTGAGGCGGGCGAGGTGCTGGGGCAGCACGCCGACCGCCGCCGAGCGGCTGATCGAGCCCGACGTGGGCGCGAGCTCGCCCGCGAGGAGCCGCAGCAGCGTGGTCCTGCCGGCGCCGTTCGCGCCGGTCAGACCCGTCCGGCCTGAGCCGTGTGCAGCCGAGGCGTGATCGAGCACCGCCACATCACTTGCCTGATAGGAAAACGATGTGTAGTTTTCCCCTATGGAAAACGATCGAGCATCCGACGCGTCCTCCGCCCTCGACGGCCTCCGGTCCGACCGGGAGGCCCTCGTCGCCCGAATCTCCGCACCGCGCCGGCACCTCGCCGGGTTCGGCGTCCTCGCACTGCTCTGGGTGGCGCAGGCCGCCGCGCTCTCACCGGGCGCCGACTACGAGCCGCCCACCACGTCGTGGCTCGTGATCGCTGCGGCCGTCGTGCTCGTGGTGCTCCTGCGACGCGCCACGGGTATCCGGCTCCGGCGGGTCGGCGTCGAAGCGATGCTGCTCGTCGGCGCGGCCCTCGCTTCGTGCCTCCTCCTGTTCTCGGTCTCGCTCGGGCTCGTCGCCCAGGGACTCGGCTGGGCCGTGGCGATCACCGCGATCGCCGCGTTCCTCCTCGTCACCTGGCTGTCGACGCTCGCATTCCGCGCGGCGGTCCGGCAGATCGCCCGCCGTGGCTGACGCCGCCTTCGACGAGCTGATCCACGCTCCCGCCCGCCTGCGCATCTGCGGGATCCTGCGCCGCGTCGATCAGATCGACTTCACCGTGCTCCGCGACACCCTCGGCATCGCGGACGCGAGCCTCTCCAAGCACCTCCGCGCCCTCGCCGACAACGGCTACGTGTCCTCCCGCAAAGCCTCGTCGGCCGGACGGAGCGACCGCCGTCAGCTGACCTGGCTGACGCTCACCCCGAGCGGACAGCGCGCGTTCGACGGGCATGTGGCGGCCCTCGCCGAGATCGCCGGCGAAGCGACCCCGCAGCCCTAGCTGCTCCACCGGGGCGAGCCGGTCCAAGTGCCGGTCGGCAACTCGGTAGCGCGACCGCCGAAGACGGGCCCATCGAGCCCTCCCCGTCGGGACGGCGGCGATTCCCCGCGACCCTGATCGTCCGTTGTCGTTCTTCAGGGCGAGACCGCGTTCCGGGGGACCAGGCGGTGAACGCGGTGCGTCCCGCGTCTGTGCGCGAGCCGGAAGAGGACGTCGACGGCGGCTGGAGCCCGGCCACTGAGGGCGCACGCACAGGGAATGAACACCGCTTTCAACCCGTTGTCAGATACCCCCGGGGGGTATACGGTTCGGTGAGATCGGTTCAGGCCGGAAGGAGTCACGATGGTCAAGCACGAGGGGCATTCCAGCGGGCGCGGTGAACATCACGGTGCGGCGTCGGTGCCGGCGCAGTCCGAGCACAGCGGCCACGCGATGCCGGAGGATCACGGGTCCTCGCACGGTCGGGCCGTGAGCACAGCTCCCGATGGTCACGCCGGTCACCCCGTCGACAGTGAGCACGGGGACCCCGCCGGTCACCCGGGTCACGGCGAGCACGACAGTGACGCCGGCCACCACGATCACAGCGGTCACGCGGGGCACAGCGGCCATGGGGGGCACGGCGGCCATGCGGGTCATGGTGATCACGTGGGCCAGTTCCGGCGTCTGTTCTGGATCATGGTGGTCTTCGCCGTGCCGGTGGTGGCTTTCAGCAGCATGTTCGCGATGATCCTGGGCTATCCGCTGCCCGAGGCTTCGGGGGTCGCGTGGATCTCGCCGGTACTGGGCACGGTCATGTACATGTGGGGCGGCCGGCCGTTCCTCGAAGGTGCGGTGTCGGAGCTGCGCTCCCGGACGCCGGGGATGATGCTGCTGATCGCGGTGGCGATCACGGTCGCTTTCCTCGCGTCGTGGGGTGCGAGCGCCGGGCTGCTGGATCACGAGCTCGATTTCTGGTGGGAGCTGGCGCTGCTGATCGTGATCATGCTGCTCGGGCACTGGATCGAGATGCGCTCTCTCGCGCAGACGTCCTCGGCGCTGGACTCTCTCGCGGCGCTGCTGCCGGATGAGGCGGAACGGGTGCGCGACGACGAGGTGGAGAAGGTGTCTCCCGCGGATCTGGTGCAGGGCGACGTCGTGATCGTGCGTCCCGGCGGCCGAGTGCCGGCGGACGGCCGGGTGATCGAGGGCACCGCTGATGTGGATGAGTCGATGATCACCGGGGAGTCGCGCGCCGTCAGCCGCGGTCCGGGATCGATGGTCGTGGCGGGCACGGTCGCCACGGACACCGCGCTACGGGTCGAGGTGACAGCGGTCGGCGACGACACTGCTCTCGCCGGCATCCAGCGCCTGGTCACCGAGGCGCAGAACTCGTCCTCCCGCGCGCAGCGGATCGCGGACGTCGCGGCGGGGTGGCTGTTCTGGTTCGCATCGGGCGCCGGGGTGATCACCGCGATCGTGTGGTCGCTGCTGGGCAGCCCGGACGACGCGGTGATCCGCACGATCACCGTTCTGGTGATCGCGTGCCCGCACGCGCTGGGCCTGGCGATCCCGCTGGTGGTGTCCATCGCGACCGAGCGCGCCGCGAAGGGCGGCGTGCTGGTCAAGGACCGTCTCGCGTTGGAGAGCATGCGCACCGTCGACACGGTCCTGTTCGATAAGACGGGCACCCTCACCAAGGGCGAGCCGACCCTCTCGGCGGTGCACGTCTCCGGGGATCTGTCGGAGGAGCAGCTGCTCGCGATCGCCGCGGCGGTCGAGGCGGACAGCGAGCACCCCCTCGCTCGCGCGATCGTCACCGCCGCTGCGTCGCGGGGTGTCACGGTGGCGAAGGCGACCGGCTTCGAGGCGTCGACAGCGGTCGGTGTCACGGCGAGCGTCGAGGGCGTGAAGGTGAGCGTGGGCGGTCCGTCGATGCTCCGCGCGCACGACGCGGCGCCGCTCGAGCAGACGCGGGCGTGGGAGGCGGACGGGATGATCATCCTGCACGTGCTCCGCGACGGCCGGGTCATCGGGGCTCTGGGGCTCGCGGATGAGGTGCGGGAGGAGTCCCGGCAGGCGGTCGACGCGCTGCACGCGATCGGCGTGCAGGTGGTCATGATCACCGGTGACGCCGAAGCCGTCGCCCGCACCGTCGGGGACGAGCTCGGCATCGACCGGGTGTTCGCCGGCGTGAAGCCCGAGGACAAGGCCGCGAAGGTCATCGAGCTGCAGAAGGAGGGTCGCCGCGTCGCGATGGTCGGGGACGGCGTGAACGACGCTCCCGCTCTCGCGCAGGCCGATGTCGGGATCGCGATCGGTGCCGGCACGGACGTCGCGATCGCGTCCGCCGGGGTGATCCTCGCATCGGATGATCCCCGGTCGGTGCTGTCGGTGATCGAGCTGTCCCGGGCGAGCTTCCGGAAGATGAAGCAGAACCTGTGGTGGGCGGCCGGCTACAACCTGCTCTCCGTCCCGCTGGCCGCGGGAGTGCTCGCGCCGATCGGGTTCGTGCTGCCTGTGTCGGTCGGGGCTCTGCTGATGTCCGCGTCCACGGTCGTCGTCGCCGTGAACGCGCAGCTGCTGCGGCGCCTGGACCTGTCCCCGCAGGCCAGCACCCGCGCCGCGCGCGAGCGTGGCAGCAGCCCGGTCCCTCACGAGAAGGGCCGCAGCACCGTCCAGGTGCGTCCGTAGCCGCCGCTGGCGACCGGGTCAGCGGGACGCGAGGAGATCCTGCATGGTCGCGATCTCCTCCGTCTGCGTCTGCACGATGGTGTTCGCCATCTCGATCGCGTCCGTGTTCCGGCCTTCGTCGACCTCGGTCTGCGCCATCTCCACAGCACCCTCGTGGTGCATCGTCATCTGCTCGAGGAAGAGCTTCTCCGCCTCAGGGCCGGTCGCGCTCTCCAGCGCCGACATGTCCTCGTCGGACATCATCCCGTCCATGCTGTGATCCATGCCCGACATCGAGTCCTCAGCACCCCATGCGGTGATCCACTCCCCGAGCTGAGAGATCTCCGGGCCCTGAGCTTCCTTGATCTGCGTCGCGAGGCCGGTCACGTCCGTGCTGATGCCGTCCTTCGCGAGGATCATGTCGGCCATCTCCACCGCCTGCTCGTGGTGGGGCTTCATCATCTGCGCGAACGTCACGTCCTGATCGTTGAAGTCCGCCGCCGCCGCGGCGGTAGAAGACGGGGACGCGGACGCGGAGGAGCTGCTGTGGTCCATTCCCTCCAAGCCGCCCGTCCCGGAGGAGCTGTTCGAGCAGGCGGAGAGGGTGATCGCGGTCGCCAGAGCGAGGGTCGAGGCGAGAAGAGTGCGCTTCGTGTTCATGAGTCGTCGTGTCCATTCACTAGGTTGCAGAGGTCGCCGGAATCGCGCCCTTCGGGCGCGGTGATGAGGTCGCAGCGGAGGCTGCGACGACGGGGCGAATCAGGTGCGACTGATCGACAAGACCGTCAACGACGGCAGATACACGTGGAACTTCGCGCGCGGCACCAGGCGCAGCAGGCGCGGACCGGCGTCGAGCACCCGAGCGAACATCGCCGGAACCCGGGCCAGGAGGATCAGGGACGCGAGGAAGAAGACGAGGACGCAGGTCGCGGCCATCAGAGCGCACCCCATCGCGCAACTGTCATCACACGGCACCATCGGTACGACCGCGCCGTGATCGGTGCCGGCCGCGGGTGACATTCCGCCGGTCGAGGCGGCCACCGTGTCGGCGTGCCCCGACTCCGCATGCGTGTGTCCCGCGGACAGGGAGGCGTCGGAGTGGCTGCCCATCATGGAGTGCATCGCGGACACTCCCAGCAGCAGCGCCGCCGACGTCAGGACCACGACAATCGCGCGCGTCAGCGGCGTGGACAGCCTGGAAACGACGCTGTCGCTCATGATCCACACCTCCGAAACCGCACACCACACCTTCACGGGCATCCGAAAGGGACACCCGGGCATACCCCCCCCAGAGTATTCAGAAAGCAGCCGGGGCGGCTGAATACCCCCTCCGCACCCGCCCGCCGCACGCCGCCGGCGGTCGAGCTGCACCGGGCACCAGGGGGACGAGGACACCGTGACCGAGCAGACCATCGAGCACGACGAAACCGCCGGCACCCACGGCTGCATCTCCGACAAGGACCAGTACCTCCGCCGCCTGCGCCGCATCGAGGGACAATCCCGCGGTCTCCAGAACAAGGTCGAGGACGAGCTCACCCCCTGAGCCGGCGTCTGGAATGAGCGGCCGGCCGACGACTGAACGGACATCGCGCATCGATCCTCCAGGCGCACTCCGCGTCCGTGATGCTTCATCAAAGGGTTGCAGGGTCCCGGCAGTCGTGCCTTATGGGGATCCTTCAGCGGAACGATCAGGCGTTCGGTGCGGGTGCGAGTGTTGCGCTTCCGGAGACGACCATCCAGCGCCCGGCGATTCGCTGCCATGCGCGGACGTAGTGAAGCCGAGCCTCAATCCGCTTGCCGTGGTCGATCACAACGACGTCCACGACGGACCTGGTCCGGGCGCCGCCGGCGACGGCCAGTGTGCTGCGACTGATTTCAGCAATCGACTCGAACTTCGTCGTGCCCGACGAATGTGCTCCGAGATCTTCGTCCCGGCTGATGATCGAGCCTTCGGGTGTCGTGAAGATCAACTCGGGTGCGAGCAGTCGACCAAGCGCATCGACGTCGCTTGCGCGCATCGCGTCCAGCAATCGATCCTCGGCAGCATCGACGGTTTCGTGGGGCATGGACGGGGACGACATCCGAGAAGAGTATCTCTGCTCGTTCCGCGGCCTGCGTCCGTGTGGGGATCGTCCACCGAAACGGTGATCGTGCGGGGAGCCGCCGGGCGCCTGTGCCCCTCCGGCGTTGTCATCCGAGGAGGGCGTCCGCGGCGAGTTCAGCGAGCCGGTGGTCGCGTTCTGGCTCGTCGGCGGTGATGGTGATGACGGCGTCGCGTGCAGCGTCTACGACGACGTACTGTCCGCGCGCACCGTCGAGTCGCCAGCAGTCACGCGGTCCGTCCCAGCCCGCTGAGCCGTAGCGCGTGAACGGAGCGGGGCCGCCCGTGTCGATCCACGAACTGTGCATGCGGTCGATCCGTTGTGCACTGATCAACTGTCGGCCGTTCCACATCCCGCGGTCGCGGAGGAGCCGGCCGACGCGGGCCAACTCCTCCGTTCGCATTTCGAGACCGCTGCCGGCGATGATCCATCCGTGCGGGCAGCGGTGCCACTCGGGATCGTCGATGCCCAGCGGTGTGAACAGCCTGCGGATCAGCCAGTCCCGGACGTCGCCGACGATCGCGCCCAGCATCCGCATCGCGACGTACGTGCTGGCGTCGGAGTACTGGAAGACGAGGCCGGGCCCGCGGGAAGGCGTGCTGAGCACGGCGTGTGCGAGGTCGGCTTCCGGCCAGGGGTCGCCCTCGAACCACGGGAAGTCGATACCGCTGGTCATCGACAGCAGGTGCTCGATCGTCACTCCGTCGACGTCCGCGCCGAGGGAGGCGGCTGGTAGCAGCTGTCCGAACCGCGAGTCAGGGGTCAGCAGTCCCTCATCGAAGGCGAGTCCAGCGGCCAGGACCGACACGCCCTTGGAGACCGAGTAGATGTTCGTGCGGTCGTCGTTGCGCCAGCGGTGTTGTCTCTGCTGATCACCGACCCGTACGACGACGCCCAGGGCGCGGAGCCCCTCTGCGTCGACTCCGCCCACGAAGCGGCTCAGTGCGAGGTCGACGTCGATTATTTCGCCATTCTTTCGTGGCGGTGCTTTGACGGGGCTTCGTGTCGGGATGCTCCTCCCGTCAGTGGTGACGGTCAGCGGGTGGTGCGGACGCGGTCGAGGTCCGCGCGGACGGGCGCGGGCTCTGTCGGACCCGGTGGTGGTAGCCGAGAAGCTGGCCATCGCTGCGGACGCACGCGGACGCGGCCGCACCGCAGAGGACGCTGCTCGTCTCGTCGGGTGGAGCCGGGCAACGCTCTATCGCATCAGGCGGAAGCCGCTCGACGGTCAATCGCTGCCGAGCAGTCCGCGCGCAAGTAGGGCTTGCCTGCCCATACAGGGCTGGTCCAAGGCGGGTGATGGCGACTGCGGGCCACTGCAACTACCGTGGTGCACACGAGTCGCTACCAGGAGTTCCGGCGATTCTCTTTCCCCCGAAATGGTCACTGGACCGAACGGGAAGATGCTGTGGGAAGGCGCGCCTGCCGCCGATGATGAGGGCTGGAGACGCCGATGGGAAAGCTGTTCTACGACGGATCGACCGAAATCGACTTCGAGGATCGCGTGCTCGCGCACCTGCAGATCGTGATCACGGCGAAGCTGCGCCGCAACGAATCGTTCCTGCTCAGCTGGCGCGACGACCACAGCATGGGCGACGGCCGCAGCGCCATCTGGCTCCACCCCTCCCACGCCCTGCGCTACAAGTACTTCGGCGGGCGGATGCCCCGTATCAACCCGGCGTGGATCGGCGCGCTGACCGATCTCGCGAACTCCGCTGGCGGCCTCTACGTCACGGCCGAGCCCATGGACTCCGTCCGCCCGGCCTCCCACGGTGAGCATCTGTGAAGCGCATCGACCTGATCTACAACGGTGTCGCGCACACCGTGAGCAATCGCACTGTCGAGGAGTTTCGTGCGGAGGTCGACGCGGCTCTTGCTGCTTCGACCCCGCAGTGGCTCACCGTCAACTACGGGGAGGGTCGGGCGAACACGGCTCAGATCCTCATCACCCCGTACACGGCGCTCACGATCATCACCAACGACTACGACGCCCAGAACCACGACGAGGACGAGACCGTCTGACTCGCGTATCCCTGCGGCTCCGGTCGCTATCGACCACGGTTCAATCGCCGGAGTAACTCGTGACCGTGGGCTCGATGTCGGGCCAGGGGAAGTCAACGTCCCGATCGTCGATGATCCGGGGATCGGTGTCCGACGGCGCGACGGCCGGTGCGCGCAGAGCATCCAGACGCTGCCGAAGATCCTCACTCGTCGTGGCCAGCGAGGAATCCGCTGCGCTTCGCACGGCAAGGGGAACTCCTGCGCCGAGTGTCACGAGCACGTGGGCCTGCTCCGCCGGCGAGGCGTGATCCAGGAGCGTGACGGTGTCGACCCGCCCCTGCCGGGCGAGAGCGCTGGAGTAGTCCATGACGGCAGTGGCGGTCGCGTCCTCGATGAGGGCGGCGATACCGGCGTAGAAAAAGGTGTTCATCAGATCCTCTAGTCCGAGCACGAGAAGTGTTCCGACACCAGGGACCGGGATGCGGGGTAATAGACGCTACGTCGAGCCCGGCGGTGGAGCGAGGGGGTTGCGCTCCTTCGGTCACTGCGGCGTCCGAGCGGGCGCGACGGCTGACGAGGGGCCAGCCGGTATCGGCCGGGCCGGATCGAGGGTCAGAGGCTGGTCGTGGTGGTGACGATGCGGTGGGCGACGTCGTGCAGACGAGCGCTGTTCTCGCGGGCGTGAGCGCGGATGAGGGTGAAGGCGCGGTCGATGCTGATGCTGTTGCGCTCGGCGATGACGCCCTTGGCCTGCTCGATGAGCGCGCGCGAGTCGAGGGCGTGCCGCAGCTGGGCGGCGAGGTCGTTCTGCTGCTGAAGGTTCTCGCTGTGCACGAGCGCGAGGGCCGCGACGTCGGTGAACGCCTGCAGGAGGGCGATCTCTCCGTCGCTGAGGGACCCGCTGCTCTCGGAGAAGACATTCAGGGCGCCGAGCGTGCGGCTGCCCAGCCGCAGGGGAGTGGCATGCGCGGAGCGGAAGCCTTGTTCCAGGGCGACGCGGGTGAATGCCGGCCACTGCTCCGTGTCCGCGAGGTCCGGGAGATCGACGGGCTCGCCGGTGCGGAAGGACTCCAGGCACGGTCCCTCCCGAACGCCGAGCTGCTCCTCCTCGACGTCGGCCGCCCGCTCGCTCGTGGACGCGAGCACGTGCAGCGTCCCGTTCTCGTCGGCGAGGACGATGCCCGCGTCCGCGGCGGACGTGAACAGCGTCGCGGCCTGGACGAGGACGTCCATCGTGTCGATGACGTCGTGGTCGGGCTCGAGCGATCGCGCGAGAGCGACGAACACCTCAGCGAGACGCACCTCGCGGTCAGAACCGGCCATGCCAGGAACCTACGGTCCCCGGACCTCCCCGCGACGAAGAGGTCTTGGGTGGTTCCTCGAACACGAGCACGCCCCTAGGCTCCGCCCGTTGTGTGTGGACGGCACGGCACGCAGGGGCCGTCGCCGTGGCCGGGATTCTGGCGGCGCAACCGGTGGAGGGTGTCGCGCAGGCGCGATTTGACTGTGCCGAGGGGGAGCTGCAGTTCTTCCGCGATTTGGGTGTGGCTGTATCCGCGGACGTAGGCGAGGAAGAGGACGTCGTGATGGATGCGGGGGAGTTGCCGGATCGCCTCCGCGACCGGGGCATAGGAGAGGCGGATCTCGCTGTTCTCCGCCGGCTGGTCGTACGGCGACTCCTGGCTTCGCAGGGCGTACTCGTGATCACGTACGCGATCGGACTGCACCGAACGGATGCGATCGATCGCGCGCCGTTTCGCCATCTGCCGCAGCAGGTGGTGCGGAGCTCGAGCAGGGTCGAGGCGCCGCGCCTGACGCCACACCTCGAGGTAGACCTCTTGAGTCACCTCCTGTGCGAGAGAGCGATCGCGCAGGACAGAAACGACGACCGTGAGTACATCTCTGATGGTGAGGTCGTAGAACCGCGCAAAAGCGCGATGATCGCCGTCCGCGACGCGCGAGATGAGAGCGCAGAGCTCAGCGGCGTCGTCGTCGGTCACCGCTGACCCGACCGGCGAGTGAGCATTCGGTCATCGTGACAGAGCGACCTGCTCCGCTCTCCTCATGGCGAGTATGCGCGACACCCCCACTCAGGGGACGAATCAGGTCAGCACCCATGCTGAATGCCGGCCCGAGTAGCGATCGGCGGGCGGGCGGTGGTTCCTGTCAGTCGCGGACGAGGACAACGAGCGCGCCGCCAACGAAGGCGAGAGGACGCGCCCAGGGGGCAGCTGCCCCGCCTCACGCCGCCGTTCTTCGGGTCCGGCGTCCTCGGTGTCGCTGTTCGCTGCGCTCGTCAGCCGAAGGGATCTTGCTGCGCCGACTCGAGGTCCGTGGCATCCGCGAAGTCAAGAAAATCGAGCGGCGGAATGTCGGTCATTTCCTCGCTCCAGGACGGACGTGCCGGCTGCATGCGACGCCTTACGAGTTCGACGAGGTTCTTGGCGCAGTCATCGGGACGGAGTGCCTGGACGTGAGTGACGGCTTGAGGCGCCCGCCTAGACGTAGTCCAGCCCGTACAAGTCTTCGTACTCGTTCTCAGCGAAACCATCACGTGAAGTCGCGGGCAGCAGTGGGGCGTCGTCGTGCTGCGCGAGGACCACCGTGCTCGCTGGCGTGACCAGCACTTCGACCTGAGCGTCCAGAACCGTGCGCAGGGAGAGGAAGGCGGGTGCGGCGCGAACGGCGTCGAGAACAGCCTGTTTCGTCTGCTCCATCGTCGCCTCCGCAGCGAGGAGATAGGTCTTGTCCGCCATCGTGACTTGCAGCATGGTTCCCCGTTCATGCCGGGGCGTCGCAACGTGAGCCGGCACTACCACGTTACGGAGCGGGGTGTCGGCGGGCGACCTCGTTGACCCGTCGGCATCCATCGAGTACGGCATGTGGAGAACTGCAGGCGTGGGACAGCTGATCGACGGACCCGGGACCGTCTACGAGATGGACGACCGAACACTCGCGCACGTGAAGCTCGCCTTGACCGCGAAGCTCCGCCGGCAGGAGAGCTTTTTGCTGTCCTGGCCGATCGGCGTGGAGCAGGGCTCCGGACGTGCCTCGCTGTGGATAGCGCCGTCGATTCCTCTGCAGTTCCGCTTCTCCGGCAGCCGGCCCCCCGTCATCAACAAGGCGTGGGTCGTCGCCATGCTCGAGACCTCCCACAACGATCGCGGGCTGGTCATTCTCACCGAGGCCGAACTCGACCGCGCGACCTCAAGCACCGGCGACTCCTCCGCCTAACGTCCTCGTCCATTCCGATCACTCGCAGGTCATCGGTCACTGTGAACGTCGCAGAAGCATGAGTCATCTGCTGCATCCAACGATCGTTGCAGGCCGCTAACACGCGCGGAGAATGACATTCAAGGCAGAATGAGTCCGAGGTGCCAAAGCGACGAGGCTACGTCCCAGTCAGGCAGTGTTTGGGATTCAACCTGCTCGATTGACGACAGGCCGCCAGCGGAAAGCCAGCGACCTGTCCCCGCCAGCGGGGTTCGGGCTGGCCCTACTGACCCTAGCCCTTTGCAGGTGTCCGGCAGGGGGGAGTGGTCATCGCAAAGGAACGCGGCAGTTTCAAAAGGTTGCCGAGTGGACGCCGAGAGGCGCGCCGGCGATCTGCGCGATCCTGGCGCGGGCGGTCGCCTCGTCCGTGAAGGCGCGGTAGTTGAGGACGAGGACTGAGAGGCCGCCGAGGGTCGCCGCGACGGCGAGACCGCGGTCGACGTTCATCGGCGCGGGCGGGGTGGGCAGTCCGAACATCCGGAAGAGGGAGTCGCCGATGGGGAGCAGGAGCGCGTCGAGGGTCTGATCGTGGATGGTCGTGACCGCGGCGATGACGAGCGCCATGAACCCGGGACGCTCGAGCCCGATCGCGGCCAGCTCCTCGACGGCTCGGCGGTCCCTCTCGGGCCCTTCCTCCACAGAGTCGACGGCGGCGAGGGCCCGTTCACCCAGCGCGACGCACTGGCTGATAGCGCGGCTGATCAGGTGCTCCTTGGACTCGAAGCGGGCGAACATCGCGGCCTTCGAGTAGCCGGTCGCGGCCGCGAGGGTTTGCATCGAGGTGCCTTTGATCCCCTGGCTGGCGAGCAGGCCGGCGGCGACGTCGAGGATCTCGACGTCGATCTCGTTTTTCGTCATCCGGATGCGGCCCACGGCCCCACTTTACAGCTTTGACCGATTCGATCTACAGTTGACCGAATCGGTCACCACGCTCCTTCGAGGTGCCGACGACCTGGAGGAACGACGACAGATGGCCGAAGCGACGAGAACAACACCGGATCACGGTCGAGGAGGGGTTGCGAAAGCGCTCTGGTCGGTGGTTCTTGTTCTCGCGCTCCTGCTGGGTGTGGCGGCTGCTGTGGTCGGCCTCGCGACGCTGGTCCCGGGGGTCGGGCTGCTGAGCATGGCAGCGGCGCTGCTGGCGCCGACGATTGCCCCGGTGCTGGCGATGCTGGGCGTCATCGCCCTCGTCGTCGGGGTCCTCGCCTTCCGCCGAGGTCTTCGGCGCACCGGCGCCGCGGCGGCGGTTCTCGGTGGGATCGGTGCGGCGACCAACATCGCCGCTGTCGTGGTCGTGGTCGCCGCGGTCGTCTCCGCCGGAGGCACGGTGAACGTCGCGACGGCGACGTTCGGGCTCTCGGCGATGGGAGCAGCGGCTCCCGACCGGACCGAGGTGTACGCGACGTCGAGCTCGGGGGAGGACCTGTCCCTGTCCCTCTACGAACCCTCCGCCGATACCGGCGCGGCTCCGACGATCATGTTCGCGCACGGCGGCGGCTGGATCTCCGGGGAGCCCGACACGCTGAGCTCCGAGCTGCGCACCCTCGCCGATCACGGCTACCTCGTCGTGTCCGTCGAGTACCAACTCGCCACGGCGGAGAACGCGACGTGGCAGTCCGCGCCCTCGGAGGTCGCCTGCGCAGCGACCTGGATCCAGTCGAACGCGGATTCTCTCGGTGCGGACCTCGATCGCCTCGCGTTCTGGGGCGAGAGCGCTGGCGGCAACCTCGTCATCAACGTCGCCAGCGCCGCAGCGCAGGGCACCGCGGTGTCCTCGTGCGGCGGCACCGTCCCGGTGCCGGCCGCGATCGTCGCCGACTTCCCCGCAGTGGACGTGACCAGCGTCTACGAGAACACCTTCGACGTCGCCGGGATCAGCACCCGCGACTTCGCGACCAGCTACACCGGCGGCACCCCCGAGGAGTTCCCGGAGCGCTACGCCGCGGTGAACGCCGCCACCTCTCTCTCGGCCGCCGTCCCGCAGACCCTCGTGATGACCCCGATGCGCGATGACCTGATCGATCCGGCCGATCAGTTCGCCTGGGCGGACTCCGCCCGCGCCCTCGGAGTGGACGTGACGACCGTGCCGATCCCTCTCGCGAACCACGCCTACCCGCAGTTCGCGAAGAACTCCCTCGGCAGCCAGGGACACCTCAGCATCGCTGAGGCCTACCTCACCGACCGACTCCGCTAACCCCTCCCCGGCACACCCCCCGATCAAAGGAGATCCCATGTCAGCAACGCCGGCTCGCCGCGAGCCGTCCCTGAAATTCGTCGCGGTCGTCTGCGGCCTCGCCTCCTACCTCGACGCCGCAGGACTCGTGTCCACCGGCCTCGCGCTCGCGATCTTCCAGACCGAGCTCGGTATCACGGCCGACCAGTTCGGCGTCCTCATCGCCGCGCTGACCCTGTTCGTCGGACTCGGCTCCGCGATCGGCGGCAGGCTCGGTGACCGGTTCGGGCGCCGCCGCGTCTTCACCGTCACGATGGTCCTGATCATCATCGGCGCGACAATGCTGACCTTCGGCGCATCCTTTCCGCTGCTCATCGCCGGGATCATCATCATGGGCACCGGGATCGGAGCGGACCTCCCCGTCTCGCTCGCGACCATCTCCGAAGCCGCCACCGAGCGCAACCGCGGCGGCGCGGTCGTCTTCTCGCACGTGCTCTGGACCGCAGGCATCCTGGTCACTCTCGCGATCTCGACCGCCGTCGGCAACCTCGGCCTCATCGCGGGGCAGATCCTGTTCGGCCAGATCGCCGTCATCGCCGTCATCGTGCTGATCCTGCGCCTGCTGATCCCCGAGTCCACCCTCTGGCTGCAGACCCGCGGCATCAGCACGATCACCGCCGACCGCACCCGCGTCCGCGACCTCTTCCGCGGCTCCTACCTCGTCCCGTTCCTGGTCCTCGCCGTCTCCTACTCACTGCTCGCGATCGGCGCCGGCACCCTGGGCGGCTTCGGCGCCTTCATCGCCGTCAACCTCGCCGGCGTCGACGTCGCCCTGTTCTCGGCCGTGCTCCTGGGAATCTCTGTCCTCGCGATCGGCGCGACGCTCTGGTTCATGCGCGTCGTCGACACCCGCTGGCGAATGACCTACTTCGCCGTCGGCGCCGTGATGATGACCGCCGGCTACGCCCTCGTCGCGATCCTCGGCTTCAGCCTGCCCACCCTCATCGCCGGGACCCTGCTGAGCAACATCGGCATGTGCTTCGCCTTCGAGACGCTCCTGAAAGTCTGGATGCAGGAGTCCTTCCCCACCCAGCTGCGCAGCACCGCACAGGGCACGATCATGGCCATCGCCCGACTGATCCCCGTCCTCGTGCAGGTCGTGACCCCCTCCCTGCTCCTCGCGAACGGACAGCTCTTCTACGCCGGCCTCGCCGTGATCACCGCGCTCTCCGTCACCCTGCTCTGGTTCACCTTCCGCCACCGCAGCCGCAGCGAATTCTCCATCGAGGAGCAGCTCCTGCACGCCGGCAGCCGCGACGAGGCGGCCACCCGATGACCGCCGACCACCAGACCGCGACCACCACTCGCGGCACCGCCGAACCCGCGTTCCAGACCGAGGAGCGCAGCATCCCCGGCCCGCACGGCGACATCCCCGTGCGCCTGTACCTCCCCATGACGCCCCTCCCCGAGCCGATCGGACTCGTGTGGTGTCACGGCGGAGCGTTCGTCTACGGGGGACTCGACACCGCCGAGAGCGACACCACAGCCTCCCGGCTCGCCGAAGCCGGCATCGCCGTCGTCGCCGTCGACTACCGCCTCGCCCCCGTCCCGCAGTGGGCGCTCGACCTCGGCGCCGAGCCCGGACGAGGCGAGTCGCACTTCCCCGTGGCCAGTCACGAAGTCGACACCGTCCTCGCCTGGGCAGACGACGCGCTGCGCCCCCTCAGCCCTCAGGGCTGGGCGCTCGGCGGCGCCAGCGCCGGCGGCGCACTCACCGCCGGAGCAGCCGTGCGCCTGCGCGACCAGGGCGCCACCGCACCCTCACGCCTCGTCCTCGTCTGCCCCCTGCTGCACCACTCCCTCCCCGAAGCCTCTCCCGAGCTCGCCACCCGACTCGAGCAGATGCCACCGACCGCGGGGATACCGCTCACCCCTGACGTGGTCGACCTCATCGCCCTCAACTACGTCGGCAACGCACCCGACGTTCTCCACGACCCCTACGCCTTCCCCGGCGGACACGACCTCACCGGACTCCCGCCGACGCTGATCATCGACTGCGACATCGACACCGTCCGCGCCTCCGGAGAAGCCTTCGCCACCGAACTCGCCTCGGCCGGCGTCGATGTGGAATCGGTCGTGGAGGCGGGCACCATTCACGGGCACCTCGACGATCCGTCACTGCCGAGCGCGCGACGCACAGCTGACCGGATCATCGCCTGGCTGAGTCGGTGAGCTCTGCGGTCGTCATCGGCCGGCGTAGGACCGTTCCGTAGAGGGACGGCTGATCGGAACGCTTCTCAGCCGGTGGTGTCGATGTCCTTGTTGCGGGGGAGGTCGAGCATCGGGTAGCGGGCGACGGTTGCGCGGATCTGCTTCTGTCGCGTGCCTGGGTCGCCCCACACGATGTCGAGCTGAGTTCCGAGGGTGGTGTGGCGGACGTCGAGGAGGGCGAGGGAGATCATCGAGTGGTAGCTGCTGCTGAAGATGCGGCCGCTGCTGGTCCCGACGAGCTCGCCGTCGAGGAGCACGTCGTCGGTGTGGACGACGCTGTTGTCTCCGGTCCAGATCGGGTTCGCTGCGAGGTCCATGAAGGGATGCTCGTGGCCCGACCGGAACTGGGAGGCGAAGACGTCGGTGACGTCGTCCGGGTTCCAGATGAGGGTGACGGGTGTGCGCTGCGCTGATGTGTTCTCGAGGGCGGCCCGGCCGGTGAAGTCGTGGTCGTAGGTAATGAGGTGACCCCAGCCGAGCTCGAGGGGAGTCGCGTACCGCTTGGACGGGTCGGTGCCGGCGCTGCCGGGAAGTGAGGAGAAGGCGGTGTTCGCGGTGACGCCCATCCAGTCGAGGAAGTCGGGGTCATCGGTCCAGGCCGGGAGGAAGTGGAGGAACGACTGGGCGAATCCATTCTCGGTGTGGTTCATCCCGTAGGCGCGCAGCCCGAGCTTCACGATCCCGAGCGGGCGGCCGGCGTCGTGGAGCGCCTGGTAGACGGCTGGGGCATCCGAGGCGTCGCCGTGCACCTCGTAGGCGAGAGTGCCGGCGACGCCCAGCCGGTAGATCCGAACCTGCAGGAGGACGCCGGTTTCGGGGTGGGGGATGGTCGCGGGTCGGTGCCAGATGAAGGGCAGGTCGGAGAAGTCCTCGCCGGTCGCGGCTTCGATGACGTCGAGGGAGCGGGGTCCGCCGACTTGGTGGAGGAACACCTGTCCGGTGAGGTCGGTGCCGGTGACGTCGTAGCGGCCGGAGGCAATGAGGTAGTCGAGGTAGGGCGTGAGGAAGTAGCTGATGTACTCCTGCTCGCCCACTCGCAGAACGGTGCCGTCGGCCATGATCCGGCCGGCGGTGTTGCAGAGCACGGCCTGCTTGGACGCGCCGATCGAGAAGCGGGTGAAGTCGTTGATGCACGCGTCCCGGAGCAGGCGGAGAGCGTCAGGTCCGGTGAGGCGGTGGGGCATCGGCGGGTTCAGGCCTGCATGGAGGTAGGCGGTGCGCTTCCAGGACTCCTCCTCGGTGCGGAAGTCGCTGAACTCGTACGGGGTGAAGCTGCCCAGCGAGCTGCTGTAGAGAGCGACGGTCGGGTCGAAGGGGAGGTAGGGGCTGTGTTGCGGGGGGCCGGCGTTGGTCATCGGATGCTCCGGTGGTCCTCTCGAGAGGTGACCTGCGGGGTGTTCGTGCTGCTCGCCTGCGGAGTTGCTCGCGGAGTGAGACGTCCGGTTCGCCGAAGCGCCAGCTCCAGCGGGATGGTCACGAGCGGGGGGATAGCGGCGATCAGGGCGATGGCGGTAAGGCGCCAGGTCCATCGCAGGGTGATCGCGGTGATGATGGCGACGGCCGCGTAGACGAGGAACATGCCGCCGTGCAGGGCGCCGAAGATGCTGACTCCGACGTCGGTGGTCTTGGTGACGTACTTCAGGAGCATGCCCACGAGCAGGCCCGCCCAGGTGAACGCCTCCAGGATCGCGGCGATGATGAAGATGCGGCTGATCCAGGGGAGGCGAGCGGGGTCACTCATCGAAGGCATCCCGTCCGGTGTCGGAGTCGGTGAAGCGCGCGGCGAGCAGGTCCGCGAGGCGGCCGCGAACGACGGGGTCCAGAGGCCGGTCCGCCAGGGATTCGTACGCCCACAACCCGTCTGCGGCCAGGCGCGTGATGAAGCGCTCGAGCGTCCGCTCGTCGGCGTCCGCTGCGGGTGGCGCGGGAGTCCACCGCTCGAGAACCGCGTTCCAAGGGGCGGCGTGCTCGGCCGTCGTCGCGCCCTCGAGCATCATCAGCAGCTCCGCACGGGTCGAGCTCTGCGTCGCCGCACGGGCGTAACCCTGCAGCTTCTGCGTCTCGGTGGCCTCGTCGGCGCCGACGTCGATCGCGGCAGCCATGCTCGCCTCCCACTCGTCGGCGAGGCGCTGGTGCACGGCGAGGATCAGCGCCTCGCGGGAGGGGAAATGGTAGACGAGGCCGCCCTTGGTCAGGCCGGCTTCCGCGGCGACCGTGTCATAGGTGACGCTGCCGACACCGTCGCGCTGAACGACGCGCGCAGCGGCATCCAGGATCTGCGTGCGCTTGCTCTCTCTCATGCTGTTCCGCTCTCTCCGTGACGTGTCGGTCACACCCACACCTCAAACTATACCTTTTGTACGGTAAGGTTGTGAACGAAGCGCGCGCTTCCAGGAACCGAGGTAGGACATTGAATTCACGCAAGCGCTGGGCTGTTCTCGCCACCGTGGCGGCAGGGCTGCTGTTGATCAGCCTCGACAACTCGATCCTCTACACCGCGCTCCCGACGCTGGTGGACGAGCTCGGCGCGACCAGCTCCGAGAGTCTGTGGATCATCAACGCGTACCCGGTCGTCATGGCCGGTCTCCTGCTGGGGGCGGGGACGCTAGGGGATCGTGTCGGGCACCGTCGCATGTTCCTCATCGGTCTGGTCGTCTTCGGCGCCGCTTCGCTCGCCGCCGCGTTCTCTCCGACTCCGGAGTTCCTGATCGCCTCACGCGCCGTTCTCGCCGTCGGTGCGGCGGCGATGATGCCGGCGACGCTGGCCCTCATCCGGTTGACCTTCGAGGACGAGCGAGAGCGGAACATCGGCATCGGGGTGTGGGGCAGCATGGCCGTCGTGGGAAGTTCCCTCGGGCCGATTCTCAGTGGTCTGCTGCTCTCGCAGTTCTCCTGGGGGTCCGTGTTCCTGGTCAACGTGCCCGTCGTCATCGCAGCGTTCATCGCGACGGTCCTCCTCGCTCCGCACAACGACGCGGATCCGACGAAGAAGTGGGATCTGCTCTCCTCGGTGCTGGCGCTGGTCGCTCTGGTCGCTCTGGTCATCACCATCAAGGAGACCGCGAAAGTCGACAGCTCCGTGTGGGTGATCGTGGTCGCCCTGACCATCGCGATCGTCGGCGCGGTGCTGTTCGTGCGACGCCAGGCCGTCCTCCCGTATCCGCTCCTGGTGTTCAGCATCTTCCGCAACCCGGCGTTCCTCGCGGGCACGCTCGCCGCAGGGTTCGCGATGTTCACGGTCGCCGGCGTCCAGCTCGTCACCACGCAGCGATTCCAGCTCGTAGAGGGATTCACTCCACTCGAGGCGGGACTGATGGTCGCGGCGATCGCGGCAGGTTCCCTGCCGACCTCGATCCTCGGCGGCGCGTTCGTCCACCGCACCGGCCTGCTGCCCCTGGTCAGCGGTGGCCTCGGAACTGCGCTGCTCGGCGTCACTGTCGCGGTCGTCTCGTTCGATTCCGCGGTGCCGATCTTCGTCGCTGGACTCGTCCTGACGGGTCTGGGCCTGGGGGCGACGATGTCGGTCGCGTCTGCGGCGATCATCGGCAACGTGCCCGCGAGTCGCGCGGGAATGGCGTCCTCCATCGAGGAGGTCTCCTACGAGTTCGGCAACCTCACCGCCGTCGCCCTCCTGGGGAGCCTGGCGACCGCCGTCTTCACGACCACTCTGCAGCTGCCGAACGGGGCCGATGGGGCGGCCCGGGACAGCATCGACAGCGCTCTGACCGTCGCCGAGCAGAACCCCGCGATCAGGGACGCCCTCGTGCAGGCAGCGGGACAGGCGTACGACGGCGGCTACACCGCCGTCATGATCGTCGTCGCCGTGGTCCTCGCCCTCGGCGCCGTCACCACCGGGGTCCTGCTGCGCCGTCACGGCCCAGGGTCCGACGTCGTCACCGATCACCAGCAGGAGCCGGCCCGCACCGGGAGCAGCTCCGAAACTCTGACCCCGTGACGAGCGTCCGGACGGCGACAGCCAGTCGAGAAAGACGGTGACGGAAATGGGTCTGCTCTCTCTCGGCGCGCTGCTGTTCTCGCTGGCAGGGCAGGTGGTGCTCGATCGGAAGTACTCCTTGACCTTCTGGCGCGACCCAACGAAAGCGACCTGGGTCATGGCCCTGGGAATAGCGTTCTTCCTCGTCTGGGATGTCGTCGGGATCGGACTCGGCATCTTCTTCCGCGGCACCACGACAGTGATGACCGGTGTCCTCCTCGCCCCCGAGCTCCCCCTGGAGGAACCCTTCTTCCTGGCACTGATGTGCTACGTGACCCTGAACGTCCTCGGCTGGATCTCGCGACGCGAACAAGCCGCCTCATGACG
This sequence comes from Rathayibacter sp. PhB152, assembly GCF_003751395.1. Taxonomy (NCBI): domain Bacteria; kingdom Bacillati; phylum Actinomycetota; class Actinomycetes; order Micrococcales; family Microbacteriaceae; genus Rathayibacter; species Rathayibacter sp. PhB152. Next base: position 465,192 of record NZ_RJUT01000004.1, read on the forward strand.
TATCTCGCGCTCAACACCGTGTTCTTCCTCCCCATCGTCGCCGCGCTCCTGCTCGCCTGCATCCACCGTCGACGAGCGCTCCCCTCCAGGCGAGCGCTCGCCATCGCCCTCGTCCTGCTCATCATGGACACCGCGGTGTTCGACAACGTGCTCATCGCCGCAGGAATCGTCGACTACAACCCCGATCTGATCCTCGGGCTCCGACTCTGGCTGGCCCCCATCGAGGACTTCGCCTACTCCGTCGGAGCATGCCTGCTCCTGCCAGCGCTCTGGGCACTGATCCCGAGCCGCCGCGATCGGAACGACCACCCGACAGCCGCGCCACCTCCACTGGAGACAGGCAGGCGCGCGCCTTCCAACCTGACCACTTCACGAACGCTACGAAGGAGATCCTCTTGACCACCTCGACAGTCCTCGTCACCGGAGCGACCGGCAAGACCGGCCGCCGCCTGGTGCCCCTGCTGCGCGCAGCAGGCCACACCGTCCGCGAAGGATCCAGACGCGCCGCGACCCCGTTCGACTGGGACGACACCGCGACCTGGCCGGCCGCACTCGCAGACATCGACGCGGTCTACGTCGTCCTCCCGGACCTGGGAAGCGCCTCCACCGTCGATCAGGTCCGCTCCTTCGCGCGAGCAGCCTCCGCGGCGGGCGTGAGAACCGCGGTCATGGTGTCCTTCCCTGATACCGGCGGAATGGAAACGGACGTCGTCGCGACCACGGAACAGCAGTTCACCGACGCGGGCCTCGCATTGACGGTCCTGCGTCTTCGCTGGTTCAACCAGAACTTCAGCGAGGACTTCCTCACCGACTCCGTTCGTCAGGGAGTCCTGCGACTACCGGCCGGATCCGGGAGGGAGGCGTTCGTCGACGCCGACGACATCGCCGAGGTCGCCCTGGCCGCACTCACCGAGACGACGCGGATCGGACGCTCCTACGACCTCACCGGTCCTCGAAGCCTGTCCTTCCACGACATCGCCGACGAGCTCTCCCGCGCGACAGGACGAAGCATCCGCTACGAACCCATCAGCACCGACACCTACATCGAAGAGCAGCAGGCGACGGGTGTGCCCGAGGAATTCGCGCAGATGCTCGCAGCTCTCTACAACCAGATCGGCACCGGAGCGCTCGATCACACGTCCGAGGACATCGATTCAGTGCTCGGCCGCCCCGCCCGCGACTTCCGCGACTACGCCGACGCCACCGCAGCCACCGGAGTGTGGAACGAATAGGCCAGGAACACTGAAGGTCGGCCGCGTGAACGCGGCCGACCTTCAGTGTCGGTTCTCGAGGGCGGTTCTCAGAGGTCGATCTTCTCGTTGCCCGCCTGCAGCGTCTCGCCGGTCACCTTGGACTTCACGAACGAGACGAGTGCGGACACCTTGCCGCCCGGGGTGTCCCAGTACTCGGCGCTTTCGGCAGTGAACTTGACCAGGCCCACGTTCGGATCCGTCGGTCCGTCGGGGAACCACGCTTCCACACGCGAATTCCAGAGGTCTTCGAGCTTCGCGTGGTCATCGACCACGGTCGCGGTACCAGCCAAGGACACCCAGGAGTCGTTCGAGCTGAAGGTCACCCCGACCTTGTTCGTCGCTCGCAGATGCTCGACCGCTGAGGAGTCGAGGCCGATGATGAACCAGAGATCCCCATCGAACTCACTCTCCTGCACGGTCATGGGATGACCGACGATGTTCTGACCCGGGTCGATCGTCGACAGCATCGCGAACTGGAAGTCCTTCAACAGCTTCGCAAGAGTGTCAATTTCTTCGGTGCGACTCACCACAGTGTTCCTCTCATCTCGTCCCACATGCATCGAACTCATCAATGACCTCGACGGGACGAAAGCGACCCTACTCGCGAGGGCTCGCGGCTATTCACGGCGGACGACTCGGGAAAATGATGCACTTTCTCAGCAACGTGGTGCCCACTTCAAGAGCGGATGGCCGTCCGAGATCAATCGAGGTTCCTTTCGCCGTTCCGATGGTGAGTGGCAGCAATCGGGCACGCCTGGTGTGCGCTTCCTAAAGGCGCGGGTGCGCCGAGCGCTGCTACCGGCGGCGGTGCCGGGCGACCGCGTCGGTGTTTCCGCATCGCGCGGAGCAGTAGCGCTGCCGGCCCGCTCGGGACTCGTCGACGAAGACCTGCTCGCAGTGCTCCCGCGCGCAGACGCCCATCCGCCGTCCGGCTGCCCAGGAGAGGAAGAAAGCCAGGCCGCCCGTCGTCACCGACCGCACTCGCGTCACCACGTCGCTGTCGTCGGGCACGAGGTGCAGGTGTGGCGGCATGCCGTCGTGGGTCGCGACGACGAGCGACCCCGCCACCGTCGCGAGCAGCTCGTTCACCTCGTCGCAGCGCTCCTGTACGTCGGGCGCGGTGAAGACGGCGCGCAGTCGCTGTGCCCACCCGCGCAGCTCCTCGCCCTCGAAGGACGTCAGTGCGGGCTCGCGGACGCCGTGCTCGCGGAGCAGCGGCTCGATCGCGTCGTTGGAGCGGGCGTTCACGAGCGAGGCGGCCAGACGGGGGCCGACCTGGTGCCGGTGGTCGAAGGACATGCCGCGACTGTAATGGTTGAACGCCTCCGATGGCTTACGCGAGCATCGCATCATGCATGAGCACACCTGGATCCCTCTCTCCTCTCACGTCGTCAGCGACGGGTGGCTGACCTATCTGCTCTGCTCCTGCGGATCCCGCGCGATGGAACTCGCCCCGCACGCCCCTTCTCAGGTCGTCATTGCAACCAGAGGGCGCCCGTAACGACACCTAGATCCACGGGCGAGATCGCGCCCCCACTCAGGAGCTATGCGATTGACGCCGCAAACAGATTTCAGCGCGATGCCCTGCAACCCACCCGTCCCGTAAAGGGATCGTTCTGTGGGTCATTCTCGATGGAGGGGAACCTTCCTGGCGGTCCCGGACACTTCAGGTATGAGCATCCCCGCAAGCGACGCCGATGAGTGGCGCGCGGCCCGATCGGGAGACGGCGAAGCGTTCGCGCGCGTCTTCGACCGGCACCAGTCCCGGGTCTTCCGTCACAGCCTCGCGCTCGTGCCGAGCATCGATGACGCGCAGGACGTGGTGGGGATCACGTTCCTCGAGGCGTGGCGGAAGCGCGCGAGTGTGCGCTTCGTGAAGGGGTCGCTGCTGCCGTGGCTGCTGGTGACCGCGACGCACTCCTCGCGTAACGTCTCCCGGTCGGCTCGCCGGTACCGAGCCCTCCTCGAGCGGGTTCCCCGATCGGAAGGGCTCGCCAGCCCGGAGGAGCTGCTCGACGAGGGCCCCGCGGTGGCTGCGCTTCGGAACCTCGCGCCGCACCATCGCGACGTGATCACCCTTTGCGTGATTGAGGGCTTGAGCGAGACCGAGGCCGGGGAGGCGCTCGGCGTGCCTCAGGGGACTATCAAGTCGCGGCTGCACCGCGCGAAGAAGGCTCTCGCCGCTCGCCTGCGAGCACCCTCCCTCCCGACGAACACGACCAGCGCGATCAGCCCGACAGGAACGAGTGGACGACGATGACATCCCCCGGACAGGACCAGACCACGGCTCTCCGCAGCCTCCTCGTCGAGACGGTCGAGCAGAGCACCGCACCCAGGCCGGCTCGGGCGCGAGGCGCGCTGATCACCGGGCTCGTCGCCGTTCCTCTCGCCGCCGCCCTGGTTCTCGGGGTCGTCGTTCTCGATCCGGGGGCGGGCAGTGCGGAGGCATCCGAGGCGCTGCGGAGCGCGGCCGATGCGACCATCACCGTCGAGGATCCGATCGTCGGTGCCGGTCAGTACCTCAAGATCACGACGGAGGCCGCTTACCTCGCCTACGAGGTCGACGCCGATGGCGACTACACCGCCTACCTCTCCCCGAGCATCACCGAGGTGTTCATTCCCGCCGACGCCGGCACCGACTGGGTGCAGCGGGTCACTGCCGAGCCGGCCACCGCGTTCTACGGCGAGGCGTCGCGAGCGGCCGCCGAGCGCGATTGGGCTTCGACCGTGCAGAGTGGAGTGGTGCAGATCACGAAGGATCCCGAGGGAGACTTCGTGCACGCCGCCGAGCTCGGCGGCGAGGTCGCCGAGGAGTCGCTGCCGACCGATCCCGGGGAGGCGCTGGCTGCGCTGCGCCGCCTCCCGTGGGGCGATGGGACCGATGCGGGTGCACTGTCGGGCGCGGCGGAGCTTCTCCGGTCCGGCACGTTGACCGGTGCCGAGCGCTCTACGCTCTACCGTGCTATGGCGATGATCCCGGGGATTCGCATCGCGGACGGGAGCGCCGTCCTCGACGGACGGACTGGCATCGCTTTCAGCCTCGACGCCGACGCGGACGTCCCCGAGATCGTCATCGACCCTGCGACAGGACTCTTCATTGGGGAGCGGACCCTCACCTCTTCCGATCAGGGCGCGATCCCTGCGGGGACCGAGCAGCAGTACACCGCCGTCACGACCCTCGTCGTCGACAGAGCACTCTGAGTCGCACGGCATCCGGATCCGCGCGTCGGCACGCGTCCCATATGGAGATCGCTGAACGGACGCGCATGCCCTGGGATCTGCTCTCAGAGCGCTCGGCTCTCTACGAGCGCTCTCGAGGGCTGTGGGGCGCTGGGGGGACCGGATCGGGTCTCCCACTTCCGCGGTGCGTCGTCGTTCTATGAACGTGTGGGGTCGCGAGGACGCCCATCGTTCGTAACGGCATCACGGATGCCGAGAGCAAGGAGGAAACCCATGCGTGGAGTGGTCATGCACACCGCCGGCGATGTTCGAGTGGAGGAGCGGGAGGACCCGACGATCGTCCACCCGACCGATGCCATCGTGAAGCTCACCGCCACGTGCATCTGCGGATCGGACCTGTGGCCCTACCGCGGGGTGGAGCCGGCGGATCATCAGGCGATGGGTCACGAGTACGCCGGCATCGTCGAGGAGGTCGGCGCGGACGTGAAGACCGTGAAGCCGGGGGACTTCGTCGTCGGCTCGTTCGTCATCTCCGACAACACGTGCGAGATCTGTCAGGCGGGCTTCCAGTCCAAGTGCGTTCACGCTGAGTTCGTGGCGTCGACCATCGGCACGCAAGCGGAGAAAGCTCGGATTCCCTACGCCGATGGGACCCTCGTCGCCACCCCGGGCCAGCCGGACGCGGACCTCATCCCGTCGCTGCTGGCCGCTTCCGACGTCCTCGGAACCGGCTGGTACGCCGCGGTCGCGGCCGAGGCCGGACCCGGTAAGACGGTGGCCGTCGTCGGCGACGGAGCAGTGGGACTGATGGCGATCCTCGCCGCGAAGCAGCTCGGTGCAGAGCGCATCATCGCCATGTCGCGGCACAAGGACCGGCAGGAGCTCGCCCGGTTCTACGGAGCGACCGACATCGTCGAGGAGCGCGGCGACGAGGGAGTGGCACGGATCAAGGAGCTCACCGGCGGCCTCGGAGCCCACTCGGTCGTGGAAGCGGTCGGCACGCAGGAGTCCTTCATGCAGGCCGTCGGCGCCACTCGCGGAGGCGGCCACCTCGGCTTCGTCGGCGTGAACTACGGCGTGCAGCTCCCCGGCATCGACCTCTTCATGGCCGGCATCCACACCCAGGGCGGGCCGGCTCCTGTCCGCCGGTTCCTGCCGGACCTGATTCAGCTGATCTGGGATCGCGCGATCGACCCGGGCAAGGTCTTCGACCTCACCCTTCCGCTCGAGCAGGCGTCTGAGGGCTACAAGGCCATGGACGAGCGCCGCGCGACGAAGGTCCTCCTCACCCTCTAGCCGCCACCGTCCCGAGGCGCCGAGGTGCCCCCCTGCAGACCTCGGCGCCTCGGCGTCCTAGCTTGGAGCGATCATGAATCGGAAGAGCGACATCCGGGAGTTCCTCATCTCCCGCCGCGGCAACCTGACGCCGGCCGACGCCGGGATCCCTGTCCTCGGCGGTGAACGCCGCGTTCCTGGTCTGCGCCGCGAGGAAGTGGCGATGCTCGCGGGAATCAGCGCGGACTACTACACCCGGCTCGAGCGAGGCGGGCTGGAAGGCGCCTCGGACAGCATCCTGAATGCGATCGCGCGTGCCTTGCACCTCGATGACGTCGAACGGGAGCACCTGTTCGATCTCGCTCGGACAGCCCCACTCGCCCTCGCGGCTCAGCACGGCGACGCCTCCTCGCCCCCCGCTGTTCGCGAGTCGGTCCAGCGCGTCCTCGACAACATGGCAGTGCCTGCCGTCGTCATCGACGCCGCCCAGTCGCTCATCGCGTCCAACCTCGCCGGCCGCGCCCTCTTCGCCCCGCACTTCGAAGCGGAGCACCCCAACCTGGCGCGCTTCATCTTCCTCGACTCCCGAGCACGAGACTTCTACGAGGACTGGTCCCTCGCCTGCAGCCTCACTGCCGCGATGCTCCGGTTCGAAGCAGGTCGAGATCCCCTGAACGCCGAACTGACAGCACTCATCGGAGACCTAGCCACGCGAAGCCCGCAGTTCCGGATCGATTGGGCCGACCGCGACGTCCACGAGCACCGCACCGGACGGAAGATCTACCGGCATCCCGCTGTCGGCGACCTCGACCTCACCTACGACGTGTTCGAGATGCCTGGCGAGAACGGGCTGTCGATCACCACCTACACCGCCGATGACGGCTCCGACACCGCGGACAGACTCACCCTCCTCAGCAGCTGGGCGGCAACAGGCGCACTCGACTGAAACCCACCTCCGGCGAGAGCAGTCGCACTCCTGCTGACCCCTGTCCTCCGCCTCGGTACAGGTGCGGAGCAACCGCTCTTCACCTTCTCTTCGTGTCCACCGTGCGGTCGGTTTCCGCCGGCGTGGTGAAGAGGGAGCCGAGGAGCTGCAGTGCGTCGTGGTCGGGGGTGCCGGGCTCGGCGGTGAGGACGGTGAGCTGAATCGCGGGGTGTCCGACGAGGTCGAGGCCGTCGAAGTGGAGCGTCATCGTGCCGACGGTGGAGTGGTGGTAGCGCTTGGTGCCGGAGTCGTGCTGCCAGACGTCGTGCCGGGCCCAGAGGTGCCGGAAGTGGTCGCTGCGGGTGGAGAGCTCGCCGACGAGGTCGTGCAGCTCCTTGCTGTGCGGGTCGCGGCCGGCCTCGGTGCGCAGCTGGGCGACGTTCATCCGTGCGGCGGCGTCCCAGTCGGGGTAGAAGAGGCGGGAGGCGGGCTCGAGGAAGAGGAAGCGGGCGAAGTTCGGCGGCTGCGTCGTCGCGGTGGTGATCAGGTCCGACATCAGGGCGCGGCCGAGGCGGTTCCCGGCGAGCAGATCGGTGCGGCCGTTCCCGATGAGGGCGGCGGCGGTGCCGACGGAGTCGAGCAGCCACTGGACGCTGGGGGAGGGGGTCCACCGGGGCGTCGGTCTCGCCCGGCTCCGGGTCGTCGGTGCGTCTCCGGCGCCGCGGGCGAGTCGGCCGAGGTGCTCGCGCTCGGCGTCGTCCATCCGCAGGGCGCGCGCCAGGCCGTCGAGGACCGCGTTGGAGGCGCCGCCGATCGCTCCCCGCTCGAGTCGGGCGTAGTACTCGACGCTGACGCCGGCCAGTGCGGCGGCCTCGCCTCGGCGCAGGCCCGGCACCCGCCGGTCCGTTCCGCGCGGGAGGCCGACCTGCTCGGGCTCGACGCGGGCGCGGCGCGACACCAGGAACTCGCGGATCTCGGATCGATCGACCATGCGGCAACAGTAGGTCGACCCTCGGCCGGAGTGGGGCGCCCTGAGAGGGCGCGTCAGCGACGGGACTCCCGGGGGCCGGCACCGAGCGGTTCGCTGGGTCGTACCGCGGAGGCAGCACAGGTCGACCACCGCGGTCACCGGCTCGATTCGACCACGGAGGCACGGATGAGACCCGCCCTGAGCACGACCGACGACCGCCAGACCGACGGCGCCCCGATCCGCCGCACGACGGGCGCGCCGTCGCGTCGCCGCCCGGGAGTCCTCCTCGGTGCTCTCGCCCAGGCGCGGCTCGTCGCGCTGCTCGCTCCGGCTCTCGCCTTCACCGTTCCGGTCCCCCTCGCCACTGCGGAGGGGACCACGATCATCATCCAGGTCGACGACTCGCCCGCCGCGCGCTCGATCGCGACCGAGCTCCCCGCCTCTCTGATGTTCGAGGACCGGATGGGCGCCGCGCTCGTCGCCGAGGACGTCGCCGTGGCGGGGGCCCTCGCCTCAGTAGAGCCGGTCGCCGACTACCGGGCGGGAGACGTCGTCTGGTCGCCGGACCGCCGCGAGCTCGTCGTCTTCACGCACGACGGCGCGGGGGTGGGCGACGCCGCGCTCGTCCGGGTCGGCACGGTCCGGTCGGGACTCGCCGATCTGCTGGACTGCGTCCGCGACTGCGACGTCACGGTGTCAGCGGTCGAGTCCGAGTCCCGATAGGGGATCGTTCACCGGTACAAAGTGGCGAAGCGGTTCTCGGGTCAGCGATCGAGCTCGATAGTCGCGAGCTGGAACACGGCGCAGCGCGGGGCGGCCGCTGCGAAGTCGTCGGGACCGGCGTTCTCGCCGGCTTCGAAGATGCGCGCGGCGACTTTGCGTCCCTGGCTGTGCTGGTGCCAGTAGGCGCGGAGGACGGGGCCGCGCTGCTCCTCGGGGAGCTCGGTGAAGGTCACGCTCTCGCGTCGTCGGCCGCGCTGGATCTCGCCCTCGCCTGCCGCGCGGACGTTCTTCACCCACTCCATCCGCTGCCCGGCGACGACGTAGCGGGCGCCCTCGAGGGTGACGATCGAGACGGGCGTGGAGCGGGGTTGCCCGCTGATGCGTCCGCGGACGGTGAGGATCCTCGGCGGTCCGGCCGGGACGCCGAGTCGGTTGAGGAGTTTCACCGCCGCGTTGCCGTACTTCAGCAGGGGCGGGAGGTCCGGTCGGTCGTTCATTCGGTGTCCTTCGGGCGGGAGTCGGTGTCGTGGGCCTGGACCGCGGTGCCGATCGCGTGGAGCACGCGCCGGGCGGTGTCGACGTCGGCCGGATCGAGGCCCGCGGCGGCGTTCCCCGCCCAGGGCGCGGCGCGGGCGGCGGCGGCGGCGAGCACGGCGTCACCCTCCGGCGTCAGGGTGACGAGCTGCGCCCGCCGGTGGTGCGGGTTGGGCTGGAAGGCCACGAAGCCGTCGCGCTCGAGGTCGTTCACGATCCGCTGGACGTTCTGCCGGGAGACGTCCAGGTCGCGGGCGAGCCACGCGACCGGCCGCGGCGCACCCGCGGCGAGGGCTCCGAGGATCTGCCAGCGCGCCGAGGTCAACCCGAGATCCGCAACGAGGCGGTCCCCGGACGCGGACAGCACGTTGCTGAGGTGGAAGACGCTGAGCACCAGATCCTGGAAGGGCGGGTCGTGCTCGGCGAGCTGCGGAGGGTGCATGCGACGAATATACGTCACCATGCTGTCAAAATGTCACGCTAGTGACGGCAAGGGAGGCGACGCGCCCGTCCCGTACGGGGGTCGTTCACCGCGTCAGGTCGACGAGCGGGGTTCACCCCGTAGGGGTGTGGATCTCGGCGCTTCGTGGCGGTGTTTTCACGGGGCTTCGTGTCGTGATGCTTCTCCCGTCGGTGGTGATGGTCAGCGGGTGGCGCGGACGCGGTCGAGGTCCGCGCGGACGGGCGCGGGTTCCTGCTCGAGCGGCAGGTTCGCTTGGTCGAGCACTCCATCGACGGATCTGGCGGGGTCCGTGTCGAGGGCGGCGAACAGGGGGCTGAGGTCGTCCTGCTCGGGGCCGCGCTCGTCGAAGAGCTCGAAGGTGCGGCCCTCGGCGGCGGGATCGGTGAGGGTGGCGACGAGGACGCGGGCGAGTTGGTCGCGCGCGATCGCACCGTCGGCGGGGGAGCCGCTGCGGCGGGTGTCGCCCTGCAGCATCAGGATCCTGCGCTCGTTCGCGTCGTTGTAGTCGAACCAGCCGGGCCGGACGATCGTGTACCGGTTGCCGCTGGCGCGGACGAGGCGTTCTCCGCGGCGCTTCCACTCTGAGCTGGGGTGGCGGACGGTGACGCCGATGGTCGTCATCAGCGCGATGCGCACCGGGCGCCCGTTCAACGCCTGGAGGACGTTGCGGACGGCGCCGTAGTTCACGGCCTCGGCGTGGGCGTTGTCGCCGTGGGTGAAGATCACCGCGTCGATCCCCTCGACCGCTTTGGTGAGGGTCGCCGCGTCGGTGAGGTCCCCGACGACGGTCTCCGCACGGGGATCCACGTCGCTGGCGCGGGACGGGGTGCGCACGAGGGCGCGGGTGCGGTGGCCTGCGGTGAGGGAGGCGGTGACGACGTGGCGGCCGACGCTGCCGGTGGCGCCGACGAGGAGGACGGTGAGGGTGGGGTCGGTCATGAGGGTGCCTTTCAGGCCAGGCCGGAGGCGGTAAGCCACCGGTCGACGTCGGTTCCGACGTCGGGGGCGCCTTGGGCGACGTCTTCGCCGCGGACGGCGAGTCCGTCGCCGAGCTGCGCACCGGGGCCGAGGCCTCGGTAGAAGGAGTCGGTGGAGCCCAGGCCGCTGACGGCGTAGGTGACGAAGGGGAGCAGCGTCTTCCCGGTGAGGCCGACGCCCTCGGCGAAGGTCGCGAGGATCGTCGGCGGCTGCACGTTCCAGATCGGGCTGCCCAGCAGCACCGTGTCGTAGCCGGTGAGGTCGGGGAGGGGGTTCGCGATCGCGGGTCGCGCGTTCGTGTCCTGCTCCTGCATGTTGCGCGCCACGGTGGGGTCGTAGCGGTCGGAGTACGGGTCGGCGGCCTCGATGCGGTAGACGTCGCAGTCGATGCGGTCGCTGATCAGGCCGGCGAGGACCTCGGTGTTGCCGACGTCGAGGGTGCGGCGGCCGCCGTTCCAGTAGTTCTCGCCCGGGCGGGAGAAGTAGGCGATCAGGATCCGGCTGCTGGGGGTGGGAGACACGGAGGTTCCTGTCGAGCTCGAAGGCGCCGGCGCGGCGGCGTCAGGCGTGGACGGGGAGGGAAGAGGTGCCGGGGTGGTGCAAGCGGCCAGCAGCCCGGCCGCGGCGGCGCTGATCGCGCCGGCCGCGGCGCTGCGCAGGAGCTGCCTGCGGGTGGGCTGGTGGACGGGCATGCCTACGCTTCGGCGCGGCCGGTGAGCCAGCGGACCATGTCGGGGTCGACGTGGGAGAAGAACAGCGACTCGCCCGCCTCGAGCTCGGCGATCTTCCCCATCTGCTCCTCGGTGAGCTCGAAGTCGAGGACGTCGAGGTTCTGCTGCATGCGCTCGGGCTTGACGGACTTGGACACGACCACGACGCCGCGCTGCACGAGCCAGCGGAGCACGACCTGAGCGACGGACTTGCCGTGCGCATCACCGATCTCGGTCAGGACGGGGTTCGTGAACAGGTCGTTCTTGCCCTCGGCGAACGGCGCCCACGCCTCGAGCTGCACACCCTCGGCGTGCAGCAGCTCCTGGTAGTCGACCTGCTGGTGGAAGGGGTTCGTCTCCATCTGGTTCACCGCGGGCACGACGTCGGCGAACGCGATGAGGTCCACGAGGCGGTCGGAGGCGAAGTTGGAGACGCCGATCGCGCGGAGCCGGCCGTCCTTGTGGGCCTGCTCGAGCGCACGCCACTCGCCGTAGTAGTCACCGAAGGGCTGGTGGATCAGGTACAGGTCGAGGTAGTCCAGGCCGAGCTTCTGCAGGGACGTGGTGATCGCCTCGCGGGCGCCCTCCTCGCCGCGGCGCTGGATCCACAGCTTCGAGGTGATGAACAGCTCCTCGCGCGGCACGCCGCTGGCGGCGATGCCGCGGCCGACAGCCTCCTCGTTGGCGTAGGAGGCGGCGGTGTCGATGAGGCGGTACCCGGCCGTGATCGCGTCCATGACGGCCTGCTCGGTGTCCTCGGCGGGGATCTGGAACACGCCGAAGCCGAGCTGCGGCATCTCAGCGCCGGTGTTCAGGGTGACGGTGGGGATGGTGCTCACGAGCGTTCCTTCCAAGAAGCGGACCGGGTGCGGTTCCGCCGGTGATCCCATCCAACAGCGGCCCCTTCTGATGGAACAGGCAGCGGCGTTTGGTGTACTGGCAGTGTCTGTTTCACCCGTCCGGGTCCGGCCTACGCTGACCCACATGGACACCGGAACCGAAGCGAGCGACTTCCTCCGCACCCGTCGCGACCGCATCACCCCCGAAGCGGCCGGCCTCACCGCCTCCGCGACGGGTCGGCGCGTGAAGGGCCTGCGCCGCGAGGAGGTCGCGACCCTCGCCGGGGTCAGCGCGGAGTACTACAACCGGATGGAGCGCGGGAAGCTCGCCGGCGTCTCCGAGTCCGTCCTCTTCGCCGTCGCACGGGCGTTGCAGCTCGATGACTCCGAAGAGCAGCACCTGTTCGACCTCGCGCGGGCCGCGAACGCCGAGCACGCCCTGACCCGACCCGCACCCAAGCGCACCCCCGCGAAGTTTCGTGCCAGCAACCGTGTGCAGCGCATCCTCGACGGGATGAGCGGACTGCCCGCGTACGCCCGGAACGGCCGCACCGACATCATCGCGATGAACCAGCTCGGCGCCGCCCTCATGCCGGGCCTGGTCCCGAACGGGGACGAGCCGGCGAACCTCGCCCGGTACCTCTTCCTCGACCCGTCCTCGCAGGAGTTCTACGGCGACTGGGAGCGCGTCGCCCGCGACATGGTGTCCGCGTTCCGCATCGAAGCCGGCCGCACCCCCTTCGACCGGTCCCTCACCGACCTCATCGGTGAGCTGAGCACCCGCAGCGGCCCGTTCCGCACCTGGTGGGCCTCCCACAACGTGCGCCTGCACACCAGCGCCACGAAGACCCTGCACAACCCCACTGTCGGTGAGGTCGAGGTCACCGGCGAAGCGCTCACCCTCGCCAGCGAACCGGACATCACGATCATCACCTACGTCACCGAACCCGCCTCCGTGTCGGAAGAACGTCTCCGCGTCCTGGCCAGTTGGACCGCCAGCCCCATCCCGACCACGGCCCCCACCACGACCCAGTGACAGCGGCGGGCTCACCCCGCCCGCGTCACTGCACCCGCTCGACACCCCAGCCGCCCCGGCTGTCGTCGTCGCGCCCATCGAGAGGATTCACGCCATGAAGTACACCCGCCTCGGCAATTCCGGCCTGAAGATCAGCAGCATCGCGCTCGGCTGCATGAGCTTCGGCGACCCGGCCAGCGGCCACCTCCAGTGGTCACTCCCCAAGGACGATGCGCTGCCGTTCTTCCGGCAGGCGCTCGAGCTCGGCATCACGTTCTGGGACACCGCGAACGTGTACTCCTACGGCGACTCCGAGCGCATCGTCGGTGAAGCGCTGCGCCAGTTCACCCACCGTGACGAGATCGTCCTCGCGACCAAGGCCCACTTCGGCGACACCGCTGGCAGTGGTCCGGGGCTGCGCGTGGCCGGCCTGTCGCGGAAGGCGATCATGCAGCAGATCGACGCGTCGCTGACCCGCCTCGGCACCGACTACGTCGACCTGTACCAGATCCACCGCTTCGATCCGGAGACCCCGATCGAGGAGACGATGGAAGCCCTGCACGATGTCGTGAAGGCCGGGAAGGCCCGCTACCTCGGCGCGTCCGCGATGTGGACGTGGCAGTTCGCCACCATGCAGCACGCCGCGGACCTGCACCGCTGGACCCGTTTCGTGTCCATGCAGGACCAGTACTCGCTCCTCTACCGCGAGGAAGAGCGCGAGATGTTCGGCCTGCTCGCTGACCAGGGCGTCGGCAGCATCCCCTACAGCCCCCTCGCGAAGGGCCGCGTCGCCCGCCCCGCCGGAGAGCAGACCCAGCGCTCCTCCGACGACCCCGTGGGCAACAGCTTCTTCGCCGACACCGAACGCGACCGCCCCGTCATCGACGCCGTGCAGAAGATCGCGGAGGCGCGGAACGTGTCCATGGCGCAGATCGCGATGGCGTGGGTGCTCAACAACCCCGTCGTCAGCGCACCGATCATCGGCGCGACCAAGCCCCACCACCTCGACGACGCGGCCGCCGCTGTCGACATCGACCTCACCCCGGACGAGGTCACCGCGCTCGAAGAGCACTACCAGGTGCGCCGCGCCGGCGGTTTCTGAGCACCAGCTCCCAACATCACCACGAAGCGGCCCGACCTGCGCGAAAATGCGCGGCCGGGCCGCCTCGTCCGCGTGATCGCCTGTCCGGTTGCGAGGTCCCACGCATGTCCCGATAGCCGATCGCTGACCGGTACACGCAGACGCGACACCGAGCGCCGCGAAAATCCGCGGGGCTGAGTGTTGTGGATTGCAGAGCTCCGAGGCGGCGTCCTGACAGCGCTCCGTGTCGCAGTTCGGCGACAGTGGCCCTGCTCTGTTCGCCCACCCCTCGGCAACGAACGAAGGGGGCTGCGGCGCCGCGCCACGTTGACGTGCTAGGGCGCCGCATCCACTCGGTTCTACTGCGGGCAGACGGAGGCGCCGTTCGTCGTCGTGCACCCCATCTCGTCAAATGTCCCATTCTGGGTTCCGCCGGCGGGGGCGTCGGGAACCACGGTGGTCGTTACCGCGGACCACCCGGTAATCGTGTCGGCGGGGATCCCGTCTTCAGCAGTGAGCTGCGTTGTCCCGCTCACCGATGAACAGACCCGTGTCGGGGTCGATGATGATGTCCTGGCGGAAGTTGGCGTTGGTCTCGACTCGGCCGATCGCGGTGCCCGTGCGGGCATCGAGGGTGGCCTGGTCTTCGATGAACTCGACACCGGGGATGAGTGCTGCCGCCTGGTAGAGGGATGCCCGCACGTCGGCGGGGAGTACGCCTGAGCGCAGCCGGTCGGCGATGAAGACCAGAGCTTCTCCATCCGGGGACGGGCCGGCCCTCGACCAACTGCTGAGAGCCTCACCGCTTTAATCACCTTGTTAAACCTTAGTCGTCGCTGCCAGTCCAGGTTCCCTCGACGACTTGAATCAGTCGGTAGCGCTCGTCGGCTGTCATGTTCTCTTCAAACTCAATGACAAGCCGATCGGAACGATAAAAATCAGCAGTGCTGTAGATGACAGCTTGTCGCGCGAGATCGAGGGAACTGTAGCGGTACAACGACGCACCAGACCCCTCGATGCCTTCCTCGCAACCCCTCCTGTCGCCGCACGCGTCGTTGTTTGAATTATCAACGCCCGTGAAGCCCGGTACGTTCTCGCGGACGATGTCCTGAAGCGCTATTCCGGACCGTGAATCGTCGGTAAGCATGCCGGCTACGACGGTGATCCCGCCGGTGAGAAGACATCCGACGATGAAGCCGGCGAGGAGGAACGAGAAAGGTTTGCGCCGCAATCTACCTGTAGTAGGACTCACCAGTTGCACCTGTGAGCGAGCACGTTGGGCCAGTTTCCGTTGGCAGGGCGAGAGGCCTCAAGGTCCCAGTGGAAACCTGCGCCGATGATGGCACGTCCATATGCGGCGTGGCACTGGTACTGCTGATACAGGCTCGTGCTGCTCCTCACCGCGGACCATTGAGAGGCGAACTCCTCCCATCCTGCGCCCGCCATGATGGCGTGTCCCTGAGCAGAGAGTCCCATCGTGACTCCCCATGGCGTGAGGCGACCGGAGTAGACGTTCCGGCCGTTGAAGGTTCCCTGTCGATTGACGGTCATGGGGTCGAAGAAGCGGACTCCAAGCCAGGGGTCGGCGGAGACCGGGTAGCTGAAGTTTCCGGAAGCGTGATCGACGATCTGGACGATTTTCGTATCTTGGACGACGTAGCGAGTGGGTACGGAGACGCCGTCAGCGTCGTAGGCCCAAGCGGGTGCTACGCCGAGCATCAATGCACCATTCGAATCTGTTGCGAGAAGCGCTCCGTCGTCGGTCGGAGTCAAGACGACGCCGAGAGGCAATTCAACGTCCACCGCGTACTCCGTCGGCGCATTTGAACTTTCGATCACCGTTACGATCTGCAGCGACCCGTCGGCGTGCTTCAGCGGAACTGTCGACGAGCCATTTCCATTGTCAATTACTTCGATTCCTTCACTCGACACGCTCACTTCCGTCGCGTTTTGAGCTGCGAGAACTCGACGGCGAGCGGCTTTTTTCCGGCTCCCGACACGAACACATCTGCCACATCTCGAATGGCTGCGCGCTCGCTTGAAGAATTTCCAGCTTCGACCAAGTCCGTTGCGGAACCGGTAGTCACTCCTTGCAGGAGTGGAATCTCCGTGGGGACCGATTCAAGTACCTTGACGACATCGTCTGCATCCGAGTCGGCAGCGTGCGCGGCCGTCGCATTCACAACAGAAACCGCCAACAGGGCTGTCGTCACGGCGGCAAGAGTGCGAAGTTTTATATTAGACACGGCAGCATGGCCTTTCGTTATCAAGGTGGCTTGTTGAACTGTCGCGCTTCGGAGTAAAAGAGGGCTAACGTGCCTAGGACTCCTCAGCCCTGCGATGCTCGCACTCAGAACTTACTGAAAATCCTCACAGGATTGTGTGGTCTCTTCTGGGGACAAAACGGGGTACATCTGACTAGGTGCAGAGCGCTCGGTCGCACGTTGGGCAGACCTCGGCAGCGCCCGACGGGTCTGTCGCCAGGCAGACGGCACTCATCCCGCGCGCCTCGACCGATGGGCAGCGTGCTCGGGCGCAACGTGTCGCGCTCCTCGCCGCGGTGTATCGGTCGACCGGATCTACATCGGCGCCGGTCGCATCGGGTCGCACCGTGAGCAGCCCGCGCTACGCGCGTCCCTTGCCTCGTGCGACACCGGCTCCACCCGGTTCATGACGAAGTGCGCATAGTGGCGTCATGGTCGAGTTGCAGGACTCGCAGGAGGCGATGCAGTTGTACGGTGCCGGCCGAAGTTTTACCGGTCAGGATGCGTCAGACGGTGCGCGGTCGGAGCCGTGCGAACACGGCGACCTTCTGTGCGCTCCAGCCCTGCGCCTGCATAGCTGTGGTCAGTACCGCGCTGAGCGCGGTGTCAAAGTGCTGGGGCGCCAACCCAGTGAAGTCCACCCGGCCAGGGTAACCAGCACCGCGCCACCCTAGGCGGAAGGCGTTTCGCTGACACGCAAGGAGGCATAGACGGTCTCTCGGCTGATGCCGTATTCCTTCGCCAGCGTCGTCTTCGGCATGCCGGCGCTGGCACGCTCGCGCAACTCAGCGATCTGGGTCGGGGAGAGGGACCGGGCGCGGCCGCGGTAGGCGCCGCGCTGCTTGGCCAGGGCGATGCCTTCGCGTTGACGTTCTCGAATGAGTTCGCGTTCGGACTCCGCGAACGCGCCCATCATGTTCAGCAGCAGGTTCGCCATCGCGCTGTCCTCACCGGTGAAGGTGAGCTGCTCCTTGACGAACTCGACGCGGACCCGCTTGTCCGTCAGTCTGCGAACGAGCCGGCGAAGATCCTCGAGGTTTCTTGCGAGCCGATCCATCGAGTGCACGAGCACCGTGTCTCCGTCGCGGACGAACCCGATCATCTCTTCGAGCTGCGGACGGTTCACGTCCTTGCCGGAGGCCTTGTCCTCGAACACCCGATCCAGCGTCACGCCGTCGAGCTGGCGCACCGTGCTCTGATCCAACGTGCTCACCCGCACGTACCCGACCCTCTGACCCGACATGCCGCCTCCGACCGCTACTTGTCCAGTTGAAGTCTGAGAGCCGCAGGGGCAAGTGTCAGACAAGGCCCGACACGGCCCTATTCGGACGCGCTTCGGTCATGGTGCCTGACGTCCGGTTGGGGTGTACTCCAGACGGGCATGCGCGGTCGCCATGATGCGATCGCAGAACACCGCCACAAAGCGATCAACTCCACAGTCCCGTAAGACCCGCCCGATGAACTGCCCGGTGACGGGGCGGCTATCGGGACACTGGGAGGGTGGATCAGGAGACGATGCTGCGCACCCGAGCCGAGGCGCTCGACGACCTCGAGCAGCAACCGCGTTCCGAGGCCGACGTCGCGGGGGAGCGGGTCGTGCGGACGGAGAACGGCTTTCGGCTGCAGGAGACGGAGACCTTCACGGTCGAGGTGTGGAAGATGCTGTTCAACTGGCGCCTCGTGGTGATGCCACCGCATCAGCAGGTCGAGACGACTCACGGGTACTGCTACTTCGGTACCGGCCTGGAGAGCTTGGCTCGCGCGGTCGCCGCCGGCCTGCAGTGGACGGATCCGATGATCTCTGCCCCAGAGGGGTTCGACAAGCAGGCGTTCTAACGCCTGTCTCTTTCTGACCGCGGTGAGCTTGCCGCGTTCGAGAGAGCCAGCACCCGTCGGTCTCAGCAGTGCGGGCGATGAGTCGTCAGTAGGGCGTGGCCGACCCGTCAGCGCCGAGGCGGTAGAGGGTAGTGCTGACCGGGGCCGCGTCGCCGCCGTCGTAGAGGCCGCGGGCGAGCTCGCGCAGGCCCGCCACCGCATCGGCGTCCTGTAGGCCGCAGACGTGCATCGACACGCGTTGACCGATCGCGATCACCGGGTCGCCGGCGACGAATTCGTCGAACAGGGCGTGCAGGAACCCCGCGCGCAGGATCAGGGACGCCGCGAGGTCCTCGCTGCCGGGCGGTGTCTCGAGGAGGAATCGCCCGTCGCCGCCGGACACGATGGGGTCGATGCGCGCCAGCCAGGCGAGCGCCTCCGTGGCGAGGGACTGCGCGGTGTGCCCGAGGCGCGACGCCGTCGACGCCGTCACGTACTCCCACGCCCCGTCCCGGTCGAGGACGTGGGCGATGGTCAGCCCTGACGCGTGCGGCGCCAGGACCGGAGCGTCGGCAGGCGCGGATCGGGTGAGCAGCGCCGCGACGGAGCGGTCGTCCAGCACCAGCGGGAGGATCCGCACGGCGTCGGCACTTACTCGCGCTCGCTTCGCGGCCGGATCGGCGACCACCGCCACCGCATCCACATCGCCGCTCTCGGGGCGGCGCCGGGAGAACAGTCCCATCGTTGCAATCTCCTCTCGTACATCTCGGGCGAGAAGGAGCGCCGGGTTGCACTCCGGCACTCGCCGTTTCGCGAGCCTAGGCGCGGGGCGTGCCCGCCGTGCGGAGGATGACGAGCGCCGGGACGATGTCGGCGCGCAGGTCCCAGGGGATGACGGCGGTGACGTAGCGGTCGTCGAGGCGGGTGCCGAAGGCGAACACGTGCGGCGCGATCTCGACGCGGGTGCTGCGGTGGATCTCTCCGTCGACGGAGAGGGGGACCCCGCGGTGAACCTTGTACTCCGCGAGCGGTGCGCCGCGGACGGTGCGCAGGCGGGTGGAGAGGTGCTGGCCCGGGAAGAGGGTGCGCAGCGAGTCCGTGAGGTGCGCCTCGAGCCGGCCCTCCACGGGGTGCGCACGCTCTGCGGGGAAGGGGAGCGACGTCCGGACCGCGTCGAACAGGGTCGGGTAGCGCATGCGGCGGATCTGATCCCGCAGCCAGTCGGGCAGCGCCGACGTCTCGGCGCGCGCGATCGCCGTGCGCTGCTGCGGGGTGAGATCGACGAAGTTGCGCGGGTCCTCCGGCCGTGAGGGGTGCTGATAGTAGGTGTACGACACGCTCACGGCGACCACCCGGCCGCTGGCCAGGTCGGAGGACGCGGTGAACGGCTCGAGGTGGTGCTGCGGAGCGAAGGTGTAGACCGCTCCGGTGAGGCCGGCCGCGACCTCGTGGAGGGTCGGCGGTGCCCCCACGTTCCGCCCCGCCGCCCCGTCCATCCCGTCGCCGCTACTGATGACTGTCGAGGATCTGCCGAGCGAGCGCCGTGATCGGCGTGGACGTTGCCCGCGACCGGTTCCGGAGCAGCTCGAACGCTTCCTCGACCGTGATGTCCAGCTCGTAGGCGAGAGCACCCTTGGCCTGCTCGACGGCGACGCGGCTGCTCAGTGCGTGCTGCAACTGCATCTGCGGGAGGGCCCCCTGCTCCAGTGCACGCTGCTGCAGATCGCGGGGACCCGGCTGCTGACGTCGGACTCGTCTCAGCCTCCGCCCGCGCTCGCGCCTCAGCGCCGAACGGCCTGCACGTAACCGAGCACGTCCCGGCCGAGCGCCGACGTGTGCGGCCAGGAGTCCGAGATGCGGCGGACGAGAGGGGCGAGCAGCGCGGCCTCGGCCTCGTGGTCGTCCCTGACATGCGCCTCCAGCGCCGCCGTCAGCGTGCGGCGCGCGTCGGCCCGAGCGCCCGGGGCAAGGTCGTCGTCTGCGGCGTCGGCGGTCCGCTGGATCAGCCGCTCGAGAGTCGTCGT
The DNA here is from genome assembly GCF_003751395.1 of Rathayibacter sp. PhB152. Lineage (NCBI taxonomy): Bacteria > Bacillati > Actinomycetota > Actinomycetes > Micrococcales > Microbacteriaceae > Rathayibacter > Rathayibacter sp. PhB152. The sequence continues at coordinate 485,241 of NZ_RJUT01000004.1, forward strand.
CATCGCCGTCGTCGCATCCCTCGGAGGCTCAGCAGCCGAAGCCGTCCGCCACCGCGCCGAGCGCCGCCGCCGTGCCGAGCGCGATCAGCGACTGGTCGGTCGCGACGGCGACCCGCGGGAAGCCGAGGCTGCGAAGCTGCCGCGCGCGCTCCGGGTCGCCCGCGTAGGCACCGGCGCCCTTGCCTGCGCGTCGGGCGGCCGCGGCGATCCTGGGCAGCGGGTCCTCGGGTCCGTCCGCGGCGAGCAGGTCGGGCAGCTCCCGGCCGAGTCCGATCGCGAGGTCGAACGGGCCGACGAAGACGCCGGCGACCCCCGGCACCGCGAGGATCTCCTCGACCGCGTCGAGGCCGGACTGCGTCTCGATCATCAGCCACAGGGCCGGCCGCGCCTCGGGGGCCGACGGCGGCGCGGCGCCCCAGAGGTCGGTCATCGGACCCCAGCTGCGACGGCCGAGCGGCGGGTAGTGCGCGGCGCGGACCGCCGCGGCCGCGTCCTCGACCGACTCGATCATCGGGACGACGACGATGTCCGCTCCGGCATCGAGCGCCCGCCCGATCAGCGGGTCCGAGAGCCCGGCGACCCGGACGGCGACGGGCGGCCGCTCGCTCACCGTCGCCAGCGCGCGCATGGTCGCGAGCACCGCGGCGTCGTCGAAGGCGCCGTGCTGCGCGTCCAGGCAGAGCCAGGCGGGTCCGCCGCGCGCGATCTGCGCCACCGTCAGCGGCTCGCCGAGCCGGCACCACACCCCGTCGGCACGACCGTCTCCGAGTACCCGCTCCGCATCCACGGGTCCGATCCTCGCGCATCGGGGGCGGGCGCGAGCGAGGAGCCTCCGGTGCCGATGTCGGTGGGGTCGACCTACACTCGGACGTATTCGAACACATGTTCGATCCCGTGAGGAGGGCCGAGAATGAGCGTGACCGTGGTGGACCGCATCGCGACCCCGGCCCGGGACGCCGTGGCCGTCTCCCTCCTCGTCCCCGCCGACGCGGTGGCGGCGGGCTTCCCGTCGCCGGCGCAGGACTACTTCGACGGCTCGCTCGACCTCAACGACCACCTCATCCGGGACAAGACCTCGACGTTCATCGTCCGCGTCTCGGGCGAGAGCATGACCGGCGCCGGCATCAGCGACGGCGACGAGCTCGTGGTCGACCGCTCGCTGACGCCGACCAACGGGAGCGTCGTGATCGCGATCCTCGACGGTGAGCTGACCGTCAAGCGGCTCGAGCTGGGCCCCGGGGGAGTGGTGCTGCGCGCGGAGAACCCGGACTATCCGCCGATCCTCGTCGCGGAGCTGAGCGACCTCCAGATCTGGGGCGTCGTCACCGTCTGCCTGCACCGGCTGCACCGTGCGCTCTGAGCGGCGGATCGGCCTGGTGGACGTGAACAGCTTCTACGTCTCCTGCGAGCGGCTGTTCGACCCGAAGCTGCAGGGGCGGCCGGTCGTCGTCCTCTCGAACAACGACGGCTGCGTGGTCGCCCGCTCGGACGAGGTGAAGAAGCTCGGGATCGAGAACGGGACGCCCTGGTTCAAGGTCGAGCCCCTCATCCGCTCGGGGCGCCTCCCGGAGGTGATCGCCCGCTCCAGCAACTACGAGCTGTACGGCGAGCTGTCCGCGCGGGTGATGGAGCTGCTGGGCCGCTACTCGGCGTGGCAGGAGGTGTACTCGATCGACGAGAGCTTCCTCGGCGTCGACGGGGATGTGGCGGAGCGGGCGAGGATTGGCCGGGCGATGCGGGCGGCCGTCGCGAAGAACGTCGGCCTGCCGGTGTGCGTCGGGTTCGGGCCGAGCAAGACGCTCGCGAAGTTCGTCAACAAGGGCGGTGCGAAGAAGCACCCGCGCCTGGGCGGGGTCTGCGACACCGACTGGTACACGCCCGAGCAGCTCGACGCGCTGATGGCCTCGCAGCACGTGACCGAGCTGTGGGGAGTCGCGGGCCGCACCGGGAAGCGCCTCGCGGAGCTGTCCATCCACACGATCCGGGACCTCCGCGATGCCGACCCGGCGCTGATCCGGAAGAAGTTCTCCGTGGTGCTGCAGCGCTCCGTCTACGAGCTGCGCGGGGTCGACTGCATCCCGCTCGAGGCGGCCCGGACCGTCCGGGACCAGCTGATCTTCTCGCGCTCGTTCGCCACTCCGGTGACGACGACCGCGGACATGGAGCAGGTGCTCTCCGTCTACGCGCAGCGTGTCGCGCACCGCCTGCGCGCGCAGGGGTCGGTGACGAAGACGATGAGCGTCTTCGCGTCGACGTCGCCGTTCGCGGACGCGCCGTACGAGTCCGCGGGCGGACTGGCCGGCTTCCCCGTGCCCACCGACGACCCGGTGGCGATCGTCAAGGCCGCGATCGGCACGCTGCGGCCGCGGCTGCGCGAGGGGGCGAGGTATGTCCGGGCGGGCGTGATCCTCACGAACCTGTCGCCGCGCGACTCGCACGCCCTCCTCGAGGTGTTCGACACCGCGTTCGACGCCAAGGGACTCGGCGCGACGATCGACGCCGTCACCAAGCGCCACGGCCGCTCCGCCGTCGGCCTCGGACTCGCGGGGATCCGCAAGGGACCGGTCTGGACGATGAAGCGCGGCGCGCTCTCGCTGCGCGCGACGACCCACTGGGGGGAGCTGGCGACGGCGCACGCGCGGTGATCCGCTTCGTCCGGCTCGACCGGGTGTCCACGACGGTGCGCGGGCAGGTGAGCGACGGTGGGGGACGGGATCGCGCTGAGCGTCGTCGCGTGCAGCGCCGGATTGCCGTCACCGCTGCATGCCAGAATAGTTCCTCGACGGGAGGTTATCTGCAATGGCCGAATTGACGACATCCGAGCTCGCCGCGCGCCTCGAGATCTCGCGGCGCCACGCCACGGACCTCGTGGCTTCCGGGGCCATCGGTGGCCGTCGACTCTCGACGGGCGTGTGGCTGGCCCACAGTGACTCAGTCGTTCGCTACGAGGCCCGTGCCCGCCGCGGCAAGGGCCGGAAGATGGATCCGGCGACCGCCTGGGGGCTGCTGTGGGAGTTGAGCGGTCTCAGGGCGACGTGGCTCCAGCCCAGCACTCGCTCCCGCGTGGGAGCGCGCATTCGAGAGATGGCTCCCGACGAGATCGCGCGCGCGGTCGCCGATCGGACGCGCGCCTACTCCTTCACGGCGGCCAACCCGGCCAAGGCGGCCGCCGGCCTGATCGCGACCGGCCGCGCCGTCGGCAGCGCTCTGAACGTCGGCCTCATGGATGATGCTCGGCAGGTGTCCGGGTACACGCGACAGGGGAGCGTCGAGGACTACGCCCGGAAGAGCTTCATGGTCGCGTCGCCTTCCGGGGGCGACACGATCTACGCCAACACTCTTCCCTTCGACTACGACGGTGATGTGATGCCCGTGGCGGTCATCGCCGCGGATCTCGCAGTCGGCACGGACACCCGTGAGCGCAGCGGTGGGTTGCAGGCACTGGCGGAGTTGAGGCGGGAATGGCAGGCGCGGCACTGACGGTCGACATGGCGGACGACGACCTCCTCCCCGCCTGGCAGACCGTCGTCGAGGTCGCCGGCAGCGGCATCGCGGAGCACCTCAGCGTCGGCGCGCAACGGCGCCGGCCCGGGCGCGGGCCTACTCCGATGCGGGCCAGGGCGGGTTCATCGGGAGTGCATAGCGTCGTCGCCGACCCTGATCTCCCGGCGGGGACCCCGCGAAGGGTGACACTCAGGGAAGGTCGATGCGATGAGCACGGTGCTGCGAACAGTTCGACCGGCGCCCACAGCGGCGGATGGCCCGGGGGTGGACGTCTCTTCGGGTGAGCGCCGCCGCCGGGCCCTCCGGAGACGGAGGCGCTCGGCCGATGCGCTGGTGACCGCGTGCGTCGTCTCGGTCGCTGTCGCGATCGCGCTGTTCCTCGCCTCCGGTGGTCCGGAGGCCGTGACCGACCTCCCGACTGCGCTGTCGGCGGCGGGGATCGTCGCCGGGCTGGTGGGGACCGATCTGCTCCTGCTGATGCTGGTGCTCGCCGCGCGCATCCCGTGGATCGATCGCACCTTCGGTCAGGACGTCGCGACGGCGCTGCACCGGCGGCTCGGCAAGCCCGCCCTCCTGCTGATCCTCGGTCACGGCCTGCTCCTCACGGTCGGCTACGCCATGACGGACGGGCTCGACCTCGTGCAGGAGAGCCTCGCCCTGTACTCCGGCAGCGACATGCTCCTCGCCCTGCTCGCGACCGCGCTGCTGCTGCTCGTCGTGGTCACCTCGCTGGTCGCGGTGCGCCGCCGGTTCGCCTACGAGGCGTGGCACGCGATCCACCTCCTCAGCTACGCGGCCGTGCTCGTCGCGGTGCCGCATCAGCTCTCCGCCGGTCAGGTCCTCGCCGAGGGGTCCGTGCAGCGCGCCTACTGGATCGCCCTCTACGTCGCGGCGTTCGGCTCCGTCGCGTGGTTCCGGTTCGCCGTGCCCGTCGTGCGCACCCTCCGCCACCGCATCCGGGTCGAGGCGGTCGAGACGATCGCACCCGGGGTGTTCTCGCTGCACCTGACCGGGCGACGGATGCGCTCCCTCGGCGCCGTCGGCGGTCAGTACGCGATCTGGCGGTTCTGGAGCGCCGGCACCTGGTGGCACGCCCACCCCGTCTCCTTCTCCGCGGTCCCCACCGACCGCACCGCCAGGATCACCGTCCGCGTGCTGGGCGCCGGCACCGAACGCCTCGTTCGACTGCGGCCGGGCACGGCCGTGTCGATCGAGGGCCCCTACGGGATCTTCGCCGACACGGCGCGCACCGCTCCACTCCTCGCCGTCGTCGCCGCGGGCATCGGCATCACCCCCGCGCGCGCACTCCTCGAGCACACTGCCCTGCAGCCGGGCGAGGCCACCGTCCTCCTGCGCGGGGCGGACCACGCGCAGGACCGCCTCTGGGACGAGACGGGCGAGCTCGTGCGCCGCGGAGGCGGCACGCTCTACTGGATGCAGGGGCATCGCCCGTCCGGCAGCGACACCTGGCTGTCCGCCGAGGCTCTCTCGCGAGGCGTCACGCTGACCTCGGTGTTCCCGCGGCTGCTCGACTCCGACCTCTACGTCTGCGGACTGGACGCCTGGAGCGAGCTCGTCCTCCGCGACGCCCGCAGCGCAGGCCTCCCCGAGCACCGGATCCACGTCGAGAGCTTCAGCTGGTGAGAACACGCGCAGCCCTCGCGAGCATCGTCGCGTCCACGGCGGTCCTCGTCATCGGCTGGGACCTCGGCGCCGCGGGGAGCACTCCCGCCGGACCGGCGCCGGAGGCCGCAGCGCCGGCCGTCTCGACTCCGACTCCGATTCCGACCTCCTCGAGCGGCTCGAGCGGCTCGGGCACGTTCGAGGTCCCGACGCCGAGCTCCACCCCGTCGACGCCCTCGGCGCCCGCCGGCACCACCAGCACCGGCGGCACCGACAGCACCGGCGGAACGGACGGTACCTACACGGGGACCGCCGTTTCGACCCGCTACGGCGACGTGCAGGTCGCGATCACCGTCGCCGGTGGCGCGATCACCGACGTGACCGCGCTGCAGCTGACGGACAAGGAGAACCGCTCCGTCTCGATCTCGAACCGTGCCGCACCGATCCTGCGCAGCGAGGTCCTCGCCGCCCAGAGCGCCGACGTCGCCTCGGTCAGCGGCGCGACCTACACCAGCGACGCCTACCTCGACTCGCTGCAGTCCGCGATCGACCAGGCCGGCCTGTGATCTCGACCTTCCCCACGATGGGAACGGTCGCGAGCCTCCGGGCCGAGGCCGACGCGCCGCTGGCGGCGATCCGGGCGGTCTTCCGGTCCGCGGACGAGCGGTTCAGCCTGTACCGGCCGGAGTCGGAGGCGAGCAGGATCGCCGACGGCCGCCTCCGCCTCGCCGACGCGAGCGCGGAGATGCGCGACGCCTACGCCGGGGCCCTCGAGTGGCGGACCGCCACCGACGGCGCCTTCACCCCGCACCGCCCGGACGGCGTGCTCGACCTCGCCGGCACGGTCAAGGCCCGCGCGATCGCGGCGGCGGGGAGGCTGCTGGAGCGCGGCGGCGACGCGCCGTGGCTCCTGACCGTCGGGGGAGACGTCCTCGGATCCTGCGCCGTCGACGCCCACGCCGACTCCCACGCCCACGTCGATCCGGTCCGGATCGGGATCGTCGACCCCGACGACCGCCGATCGCTCCTGTGCGCCGTCCCGATCGCTGGCGACCGGCGCGCCGTCGCGACGTCGGGCACCGCCGAGCGCGGAAAGCACGTCTGGCGGCGCCCGCACGACGCGGACGGGGTGCGCTTCCGCCAGGTCACCGTCCTCGCGGGCGACATCCTCACCGCCGACGTCCTCGCCACCGCGGTCCTCGCCGGCGGCGAGCCGACCCTCGACCGCGTCCTCTCCCGCTGGGACGTGGACGTCCTCGCCTGCGGCACCGGGGGAGACCTGCTGGTCTCCGACCGGCTCCGCGCGGCGATCAGCGCCCGCCCGACGATGCAGGCGAGCGTCATAGACGGGTCATAGGAAGCGCAAAGGACGCGGCGGCTGAATGGGAGCACCTCGCTCGCCGACCTCAGGTCGGCCCGTCTTCAGGAGTTCTCGTGCTCGCATTCGCCACCGTCGCCATCGACCTCGTCGCCATCGCTCTGCTGACGTTCGGCATCTACTTCCCCCGCCACCGGCGTCGGGACCTCGTCGCCGCGTTCCTCGGCGTGAACGTCGGCGTCCTCGCCGTCTCGCTGGTCCTGGCCTCCAGCACGGTCGGAGCCGGTCTCGGGCTGGGTCTCTTCGGGGTCCTCTCGATCATCCGTCTGCGCTCGGACGAGATCGAGCAGCACGAGGTCGCCTACTACTTCTCCGCTCTGGCCATCGGCCTCATCAGCGGCCTGGGCACCGCGCCGTCCGCGCTGACGGTCGGTCTGATCGCGCTGATCATCGCGGTCCTGTTCATCGCCGACCACCCGCGGCTGTTCCCGCGCACCCGTCAGCAGACGATCACCCTGGACAGCGCCTTCACCGACGAGGGCGCCCTGACCGCTCACCTGGCCGCGCTGCTCGGTGGCCGCATCCGGTCGGTGCAGGTCCGTCAGCTCGATCTCGTCAACGACACCACACAGGTCGACGTCCGCTTCGACGTCGCGGAGCGCCGCGCCCGCGGCGGGCAGCACGACGAGCTCGCCCCGGCCACCTCCGCCGTCGGCGTCCCGGTCTCGCGATGACCGCCGTGACGATGTCGCGTCTGCAGTCTTTCGAAGCGATCAGCCTCCCCGAGCTCGTCGACCAGGCGTCGCTGCAGTCCCGCATCGACCGCAAGTACCTGATTCCCGCCGGCAGCCTGGACGCCGTGCTCGCCCGGCTGGACGACAGCACGCGCGTGCTCGAGTTCGGCGGGCGCCGCGACTGCGACTACGAATCGGTCTACTTCGACACCCCGCAGCTGGACAGCTACCACCTCGCCGTGCGCGGCCGCCGGCGGCGCTTCAAGATCCGCACCCGCACCTATCTGGACTCCGCGACGAGCTACCTCGAGGTGAAGACGCGCGGATCCCGCAGCAGCACCGTCAAGGAGCGGATCGACCACCCGGCCGGCCGGCGCGACGAGCTCACCGCGGAGGGTCTCGCCTACATCGACGAGACCCTCGCGGCGACGGGAATCGCCCTGGACTCCCGAGAACTCGCCCCGGTGCTGTCCACCGAGTACGCCCGGACGACGCTCTTCCTTCCCGGATCCGCCACCCGCGCCACGATCGACACCCGCCTCGTCTGGCGGCTGCGCAGCGCACCCGCCCGAGTGCTGGATCGACCGGCCGTGGTCGTCGTCGAGACCAAGTCGGCCTCCCGCCCGTCCGAGGTCGACCGGGCGCTCTGGGCCGAAGGTCACCGCCCCGTCTCGCTCTCGAAGTACGGGACCGGGATGGCCGCGTTCCGCTCCGAGCTCCCCGCCAACAAGTGGACGCGCACCCTCGACCGTCATTTCGACCGGGCCCCCGCCCGAGTCGTCTCTCCCCGATAGGACCACCATGCACAACCGCTCCCGCCCGCTGTCCGTCCTCGCCGTCCTGGGTCTCACCGGCGCTCTCCTCACCGGCTGCAGCGCCGCCGCGGTCGCCGGCTCCGCCTTCGGCACCACCACCGACTCGAGCTCCACCGCCCCCACCGGCACGAGCACCGACGACACGGAGGCGGGCACCACCGTCCAGGCCGTCGGCACCTCCCTCGACTCCACCGCCACTCAGATCCTCGCGGCGAACACCGCCGTGCACGCCACCGACCAGGCCGCGGACGCCGCTTCGACGAGCATCACCCTCTCCGGCGACAGCGCCGCGGCAGACGGGGACGCCGTGCGCGTCGACGGTTCGACCGTCACCATCACCGACGCCGGCACCTACGTCCTCAGCGGCACCCTCACCGACGGCCAGGTCGTGGTGGACACCACCGCTGAAGGAACCGTGCGGCTCGTGCTCGACGGCGTCGACATCACGAGCTCCACCGGTTCCGCGATCACGGTCACCGCCGCCTCCGACGTCGTCGTCGAACTCGCCACCGGATCGACGAACACCCTCAGCGACACCGCCTCCTACGCCGAGGACGCGGAGTCGAACGCCGCGCTCTACAGCGCCGCCGACCTCACCATCACGGGCGACGGATCCCTCGATGTGCAGGGCAACGGCAACGACGGCATCACCGGCAAGGACGGCCTCGTCGTCCTCTCCGGCACCATCACCGTCGACGCGGTCGACGACGGCATCCGCGGCAAGGACTACCTCGTCGTCCGGGGCGGCACCCTCGCCGTCACCGCCGGCGGCGACGGACTCACCTCCGACAACGAGGAGGACGCCACCGCGGGCTTCGTCTCGATCACCGGCGGCGACATCACCGTCGACGCTCAGGGCGACGCGGTCGTCGCCGTCACGGACATCGTCATCACGGGAGGAGCGCTCGACCTGACCGCGGGAGGAGGCAGCGGCGCGCAGCTCGCGACCGACGCCTCCGCCAAGGGTCTCAAGGCCGGGATCATCGTCGACCTCGAGGGCGGCGACGTGACCATCGATTCCGCCGACGACGCCGTGCACTCCGACACCTGGGTGCACACCACCGCCGGAACCCTGACGCTCGCCACCGGTGACGACGGCGTCCACGCCGATTCGGCCCTGCTCCTCGATGGAGCCGACATCGCCGTGACCGACTCGGTCGAGGGGATCGAGAGCGCCGACATCCGGATCACCGACGGCGACGTCTCCGTGGTCTCCAGCGACGACGGCCTGAACGCCTCCGGCGGAACCGGCACGGACTCCGACGGGGCCGCGACCGGCACGACGGGCGGCCCCGGCGGAGGCATGGGCGGCGAGGGCGACGACGGCTCCGTGATCACCCTCAGCGGCGGCACGGTCACCATCGATGCCGAGGGCGACGGCTTCGACTCGAACGGCAGTGCGACGATCAGCGGCGGCAGCCTCGTCGTGAACGGCCCCGAGCAGAGCGGCAACGGCGCACTCGACGTCAACGGCACCCTCGTCGTGACCGGCGGAGAGGTGCTCGCCACCGGCAGCGCCGGGATGATGGTCTCGCCCGACGCGTCCTCGACCCAGGGCTGGATCTCCTCCGCCCTCAGCAGCACCCTCCCCGCGGGCACCGACGTGACGATCACCGACGCGGACGGCACCACCGTCACGACGTTCACGACGTCGAAGACGATCGCGGGCGTCGTCTACGCCGGCCCGGAGATCGCCTCCGGCGAGAGCTACACCCTCACCGCCGACGGCACGACCCTCGCCACCGTCACCGCGGGCACGGCCGCCGCCGGAGGTGGCGGCATGCGCGGCGGCCGCTGACCCTCGAGAATCGACACCACTGAAGGGCCGGCCGGACTTTCTTCGGGACGGGTGTCGATCCGGGATCGCGCCGTTCGACCTTGGGGTGAGAAGGTCGCACGACGCTCCTTCCATCACCGAGAGACGGGAATCCCCTCATGCCGAAGTACATGCTGATCTGGCGCGCGACCGACGAGTCGCTGGCCGCGATGATGAACACCGATTTCAGCCAGATGCTGGAGTCGATGGGTCGCTTCAACGACGAGCTGATCCGGGCCGGCGTGCTGCTGGCGGCGGAGGGGCTGGACGATCCGAGCCAGGGGGTCGTCGTCGACTTCAGCGGCGAGACCCCGGTCGTCACGGACGGGCCCTACGGGGAGACGAAGGAGCTGTTCAACGGCTACTACGTCCTCGACGTCGCCTCGATCCAGGAGGCGGTCGAGTGGGCCAAGCGCGCGCCGATGACCGGCGGCGGCAAGGCCGAGATCCGCCGGATCCCCTCGATCGACGAGTTCCCGCAGGACAACGAGTACGTGCAGCGGGAGCGCGCCTGGCGTGAGCAGACCGGCCAGCTCTGACGCGAGGGCCGCCGTCGAGACGGTCTGGCGGATGGAGTCCGCCCGCATCGTCGGCGCCCTCGCCCGCTACACCGGCGACGTGGATCTCGCCGAGGATCTCGCCCAGGAGGCGGTCGCGGAAGCGCTCGTCTCCTGGGCGGTCGGCGGCGTGCCGGTGGAGCCCGTCGGCTGGCTGCTGACCACGGGCCGGCGCCGCGCGATCGACGCGTTCCGTCGGCGCGGGGCGCGTGATGAGCGGTACGCGCTGCTCGCCCGTGATCTCGACGAGGCGGGACCTGGTCCGGATGCGCTCTTCGATCCCGACGCCATCGAGGACGACGTGCTCGCGCTGATGTTCACGGCCTGCCATCCGCTGCTGGCGAAGGAGGCCCGGATCGCGCTGACGCTGCGGCTGGTCGGCGGGCTCACCACGACGGAGATCGCTCAGGCGTTCCTCGTTCCGGTGGCGACGATCCAGGCCCGGATCACGAGGGCGAAGAAGACCCTCTCCGCCGCCCGGATCCCGTTCGCCGTCCCCGATGCGGAGGAGCGCCCCGCCCGCCTGGGCTCGGTGCTGCAGGTGGTCTACCTGATCTTCACGGAGGGCTCGTCCGCCACCGCCGGGGACGACTGGATGCGCACCGACCTCGCCGACGAGGCCAGGCGCCTCGCGCGGGGACTGGTCGCCCTCGCACCCGAGCCCGAGGTGCTCGGGCTCCTCGCCCTGCTCGAGCTCACCGCCGCCCGGTTCCCCGCCCGGCTCGGGGCGGACGGGCGCGCGATCCTGCTCGAGGACCAGGACCGGCGGCTCTGGGACCGGAGCGCGATCCGGCGCGGGCGCGCCGCTCTCGCGCAGGCCGTCTCGCCGCGCGGTCTCGGCGCCTTCGGTCTCCAGGCGTCGATCGCGGAGTGCCACGCCGTCGCCCCGTCGGTCGCGGAGACCGACTGGCGGCGGATCGTACTGCTCTACGAAGCGCTCGGGCGGCTGACGCCCTCGCCGATCATCGAGCTCAACCGGGCGGTCGCCGTCGCGATGGCGACCGGACCCCAGGACGCGCTCGCCCTCGTCGAGGACCTCGACGCGCGCGGGGAGCTCGCCGGCAGCCACCTCCTCCCCGCTGTGCGCGGAGAGCTGCTCGCCCGGCTCGGTCGCACCGCCGACGCGCGCGCCGAGTGGACGCGGGCGCTCGCGCTCTGCACCAACGCGGCGGAGCGCACCGTCCTCGAGGAGAAGATCGCCCGCTGAGTCACCGCCCGGGTCGCTCCTCCCCTTCGAGGCGCCGGCGGTCAGGCCGCCGAGCCGGCGAGCTCCGCGCGGACGATCGCCGCACCGGCGGTCAGCGCGCTCAGCTTCCCGAGCGCGACCCCGCGGGGCAGGGGAGCCAGGCCGCAGTTCGAGCTCGGGAGGAGGTCCGCCGCGTCGACGAACCGGAGGGCCTTGCGGAGGGTGTCGGCGACCTCGTCCGGGGTCTCGACGGTCTCGCTCGCCACGTCGATCGCGCCGAGCATGACCTTCTTGCCGCGGAGGAGCTCGATGAGCTCCATCGGGACGCGGGAGTGGTGGCACTCCAGCGACACGATGTCGATCGTGGAGCGCTGCAGCAGCGGGAACGAGGTCTCGTACTGGCGCCACTCCGGTCCGAGGGTCTGCTTCCAGTCGGTGTTCGCCTTGATCCCGTAGCCGTAGCAGATGTGCACGGCCGTCTGGGCGCGCAGCCCCTCCGCCGCCCGCTCCAGGACGGCGACCCCCCAGTTCCGGACGTCGTCGTGGAAGACGTTGAAGGCCGGCTCGTCGAACTGGACGATGTCGACGCCGGCGGCCTCGAGCTCCCGCGCCTCCTGGTTGAGGATCGCCGCGAACTCCCACGCCAGCTCCTCCCGGCTCCCGTAGTAGCGGTCGGCGAGGGTGTCGATCATGGTCATCGGCCCGGGGAGGGCCCACTTGATCGGCTGGGACGTGTGCCGGCGGAGGAACGTCGCGTCGTCGACGAACACGGGCCGCTCGCGGCTCACGGCGCCGACGACGGTCGGCACGTTCGCGTCGTAGCGGTCCCGGATCCGCACCGTCTCGCGGTTCACGTGATCCACCCCGGCGAGGTGCTCGATGAAGGTCGTGACGAAGTGCTGGCGGGTCTGCTCGCCGTCGCTGATGATGTCGATGCCGCGCCGGTGCTGCTCGTGGGCGGCGATGCGCAGGGCGTCCTGCTTGCCCTCGACCAGCTCGTCGCCCTCGAGCTTCCAGGGAGACCACAGGGTCTCCGGCTCGGCGAGCCAGGAGGGCTTGGGCAGGCTGCCGGCGATGGAGGTGGGCAGGAGAGTGTTCACGGGTAGCGATCCTTCTCTGATCAGCGGGCGGGGGTCCGGTGCCTCGACACCCAGGCGTCGAGCAGCTCCCGGTGCGGCTCGATGAAGTGCTCCGCCGTGTACGCGCCCTGCTCGACGGCGAGCCGATCGCGTTCGGCACGGTCGTAGTCGATCTGCGTCCGCGAGTAGTCCTGCTGCTGCAGGGTCGGCCGGAACACGTCCGCCGCGGCGGAGTTCGTGTTGTAGATCTCCGGCCGGTAGATCTTCTGGAACGTCTCCATCGTGCTGATCGTGCCGGCCAGCTGGAGGTTCGAGTGGTCGTTGAGCAGGTCGCCGCGGAAGTAGTAAGCGAGGGGCGCGACGGAGCCGGGCGCCAGGAAGTACCGGACCTGCAGCCCCATCCGGCCGAAGTACTCGTCGGTCAACGACCGCTCGTCCTGCCGGTACTCGACGCCGAGGACCGGGTGGTGGTTCGAGGTCCGGTGGTAGGTCCTGCTCGTCGACACGCTGATGCAGATGACGGGCGGCGCCGAGAAGCGCTCCCGATACGCGTCGGAGTAGAGGAAGCTCTGGAACAGGGCGCCGTGCAGATCGCCGAAGTCGTCCGGAACGGTGAACTCCGCCGCCCCCTTGTTCGCGGCCGGCAGCCGCACGCTGAAGTCGAAGTCGCGGACGTAGGAGGAGAAGTTGTTGCCGACGATCCCGCGGTGGCGCACGCCGGTCAGCTTGTCGCAGATCGTGACGTCGAGGACCTCGAGGAGAGGGAAGTCGCGGACCGCCTCCTCGGCGGGGAACCGCACCTCGACGGAGACGATCTCGAGCTCGACGGCGTAGCGGTCCCGGCCGGGGTTGTCCCAGTGGGCGAGGTCGTTGAACCGGCGGTCGATCATCGTCAGGGCGTTGCGGAGGTTCTGCCGGCGGTGCTCGCCCCGGGCGAGGTTGGCGAAGTTCGTGGTGGCCCGCGAGCCGGCCGACGGCGTGTAGTGCTCGTCGAAGCAGGTCGTGGTGATCCTGAAGGTGACGTCGTTCGCCATGAGCGCTCAATCCGGTGATCAGCAGGCCGCACCGGCCCTGGTGGAAGCGTGCGGGACCAGAGTGCCCGTCACCGGGAGGCATCGAAGAATCCGGCGCGACTATGCCGAGGTATAGTCCCGTCCTATGGCACGAAGAACCGGCGGGATCTCGCTCCAGCAGCTGCACTACTTCGTCGAGGTCGCCTCCGAGGGGTCGATCTCCGCCGCCGCCGATCTGCTCTACGTCGCCCAGCCGACCATGTCCGCGGCGATGAAGGACCTCGAGACCCGGGTGGGACGTGCCCTCCTCGTCCGCGTCGCGCGCGGGGTCACGCTCACCACCGAGGGGACCGAGTTCCTCGGCTACGCCCGGCAGGTCATCGAGCAGGTGGCGCTCCTCGAGCAGCGCTACCTGGGGCGGCCTCCGTCGCGTCGCCTGCTCGGGGTGTCCACGCAGCACTACTCGTTCGCCGTGGACGCCTTCGTGCGCATGGTCCGGGGCACGGAGGGGGAGAAGTACGAGTTCTCGCTGCGCGAGACCCGCACCCGCGACATCATCGAGGACGTCCGCACGCTCCGCAGCGAGCTGGGGATCCTGTACCGGAACGACTTCAACCGCGACGTCATCGACAAGATCCTCCGGGACGCGGGGCTCGCCTTCCATCCCCTCTTCCTCGCCCTGCCGCACATCTTCGTCTCGCGGAGGAACCCGCTGGCCTCGCGCGAGCGGGTCACCCTCGCCGATCTCGCCGATCTGCCGCGGCTCACCTTCGACCAGGGGGCGGACAACTCCTTCTACTTCGCCGAGGAGATCCTGTCCACGCTGTCGAGCGACCGGGAGATCCGGGTGTCCGACCGGGCGACGATCTTCAACCTCATGATCGGCCTCGACGGCTACACCATCTCGACCGGGATCATCAGCGACGACCTCGACCCGGCCATCGTTGCCGTCCCGCTCGACGTCGACGAGCGCATCGAGATCGGCTGGATCGGGCACTCCGCCATCCCTCTCACCGAGCAGGCCCGGCGCTACCTGACCGAGGTGCGGGCCGTCGTGACCGAGGGCGGCCTCGACCTGCTCGGGTGAGCGGGACCACGGTGCAGCAGCTCGCGGGCGCCGCGGGCGGGGCCGTGCTGATCTCCGCCTCCACGATCGGCTCGAGCGCCGCGGACGCCGGGCAGCTGAGCGTCGCCGTTACCGTCTCGGCGGGGCAGGCCGCTTTCATGACGGGCGGGATCCTCGCGCTCGCAGGGCTCATCGGGACGCTGTTGATCGGACGCCGCCGCCGCGCCGACCGGTCCGAGCCCGCGTGACGCGAAGCGGTCGGGGAGGGGAAGGCGCCCCGGTCGTCGACAGGGCGTCCGGTGCCGGGCGGTACGGTCGGACGATGGAGCCCTTCACCGTTCCCCTCGCCGAGCGGTACTTCGACGACTACCGTGCCGGACTCGGAGGCACCTCCGGGCCGATCGAGGTGACCGAGGCCGAGATCATCGCCTTCGCCACGGCGTTCGACCCGCACAGCATGCACACCGACCCCGAGGCCGCCCGTGCGGGTGACTTCGGCGGCCTGATCGCCAGCGGGTGGCACACCACGGCGATGACGATGCGGCTCCTGGTCGACACCTTCCTCAACCAGCGCGCCAGCATCGCCTCACCCGGAGTGGACGACCTGCGCTGGCACCTCCCGGTCCGCCCGGGCGACCGGCTGCACGGGCGCTTCGTCGTCCTCTCCGCGCGCCCGTCCACCTCACGACCCGACAGGGGCCTCGTCCGCATCGGCATCGAGCTGATCGACCAGCACGACTCGACGGTCATGTCCCAGACCCTGCTTGTCCTCCTCCGCCGGGGGTCCTCTGCGGCATGAGTGTCGTAGTTCTGTGTCGCTCAAGACGGCCGAGGGCGGAGGGGGCTGCGACCTCGCTCGATGCGGCGGATCTCTCGGTGCCGCGTGATCGATATCGGAGGAGTGCACCCGGTTCAGCGGGCGTCCGGAAGCGGAGGCGTCCGCGGTCGGTACGCCGGGGGGATCGGTCGCCGCGGGTGCGACTCGATCGCAGAGGGTAATCCACTCGCCGTTCGGCGTGAACTCCCAGTGGCGGTTCTGGGCGCGACCGTAACCATTCAAGGGGATCGTGGCGCGCTCGGTGGCTCCGGTGAGGGTCCAAGTCGCCCCGTCGCGGGTCACCAGGTATTCGCCTGAGATCCGTGGTTCTCGATGCTCCACGAGAGGTACGTGCCGCGCTCCGTGTTCCAACCGAGGAAGCTCAGAGTGTCGAACGGGCCGTTCGCCGGTTCGTCCTGCACGACGAATTACTCGCCCGAGTGCCAGCGGGCGGAGTACACGCTGCGCCACTCGGTGCCGGTGAGATCGGCGCCGTAGGCCGTTCCGGTGGCGCTTGAGTCTCCGAGGAAGTCGGCCAGCGCCTCGTGCTCATCGGTCACGCCCAGATCCTGCTCCATGCCGGGGGTGGAGGGCAAGGCCTAAATCGCGGTCGGCGGCCGACAGTCGCTCCTTTTCGCCGCGCTCGGGTGGGAGGCGCCCGCGGCGGAGAAGCAGTCCATGGCTCTGAGCAGGTCGCCTCCATCGCGAACGGGCCCGCTGGTGACACAACACGGCCCGCCAGGTCCGGCTCGTGCGCTCCGACACCGCCTCCCCCGCCCGCCGAGGTTCAGCGCACCGCGGTGGCTGCAGTGTCGGCGTTGTTGCGCATCGACAGATCGAACGGGCTTGTGCCGATGAAAACTGGCAAGATCTTTTCGATGACTCCTGAAGCTGTAGCAGCGATCGTCCGCCTGAGCGCGTCGTTGAATACGATCAGCTGGTTGACACCAATGGATGTCAGCGGCTGCCGGGCCGAGGTTGCAGCTGCGGTGCGATCAGGTCGCGACGCCATCAGCGCTTGGAGCTTTCCCGACGTCGACCTCCGGGCTCGTATAGCTCTAGCGACAGCAGCTCGAGCAGCGACCGACCGGTTGGAGCCGCGTGGGTTGGACCGTGCTCTCATTACATTGATCGATGAGGCTGAGGCTGTGCTGCGCATCGTGCGCAGGCGCGACGATACAGAAACAGTCGTGTGGAGCGAGCGCCGTTACGGCTCGCCGTCCGCGGACGACCGTGATTTAGCCGCGAAGGCCTTCAATGAAGCGCCTAGTGACATGGGTGGAGAAGAGGAAATCCTCGATGCGGCTGAAGTTGCTGATCGAGCACGGGCTGCCCTCGATGCCTATGACTTAGATCAGTGGTCGGTCGTGGTGGACAACGCGATGGCTGCGAACATGGCGGTCAAAGCCGTCTCGAAAGTGGTCAAAGTGAGTGGTTCGATCGCGGCAACACCTACTGAGTGGCGGCGGTTGGTCGCGCACGAAATCGGCGGCCATGCTCTCCGTGCCGAGAACGCCGCTCGACAAACAGACCCGCGGTGTCTCCTGGCCCTTGGCGACGCGATGCCTACGGAGGAGGGTCTCGCGGCGTGGATAGAAGAGTACCTGGGCACCGCGCACCCCGGCGTCGTGCGCCGCTACGCAGCGCGGACGTTGGCTGTGGGGTGGGCGGCTGAAGCTGGGATCGTAGAAGTAGCGCGGCGATTGTCTGAGGTCCTGCCCCTCGGCGAAGCCGCTGCCATCGCTGTACGCGTCAAGCGCGGCTTGGTTGATCCGAACCGTCCCGGCGCGTTCAGCAAAGACGCCGGCTATTGGATCGGCCTCAATAAAGTAAGGCGCCATCTCGCAGCCCAGCCGGATGACCTCGCCTTATTGATGGCAACTCGATGGTCCATCGAGCTGCTTCCCGAGGCGCGGATGGCAGTCGGCGAACAAAGTTCGAAGCGGGCGCTCCTTATGCCAAAGCCAGAACCATTGAGCCTGCCATGAGTCGATTGTCAGTACGTTGCACGTTGTAGTTGCAATTGCTGCCAAAAAAGGTCTACATGCCCTATCCAGCGGTCACGAATTTTACTCCACGGTTCTGGCCACTGCGTCGGCGTCTCGAGAAGTGGAGTTCCAAGTGCTTCGAGGACGGCCTCCACTTTAATCCAACCGACACCGCGAGCGGTCGGTTTTGAGTCGATCCGGTCGGCGAGTTCGCGGGCGCGTTCGCGGTCGGATCTAACATATGCGTCGATCACCAGGGGGAAGGTTCCACGTGGATTGATTGGGTCGATGACCGAGCCGTGATCGAGCCTGTTCAGCTCGGCGCAGACAGCCTCCGTCGCCGCCTGATCGCCGGCGTGAAGGTAGGCGAGAACGGCAAGATGGTTCTTCTGCGCAACCTGATGGCCAACGAGCTTCGCCCGCTCGACGGCTTCCAGTACCTCTTTCTCCAGCGGGACTACTCCTGCCAAAACAGAGTTAAGCATCAGTGTGGAGGCTTGTTCTAGCATTTCGCGGTAATTGCCCGAGATAGTCAGTTCCTCGACTCTTCGGGTTCTGACTGAAACGTAGAGGTCGAGGATTCCACGGGGAAGTTCGTGTACTGCGCGAAGTCCGGTTCTTCTGTCTTCGGTCAGGTTGTCTATTCGCGCGGTTGCGTCAATGAAACGTCGAGCCATCACCAAGGTGTTCGCGGCCTGGAATCGATCCACGTTACGGATTCGTTCGGTTGCGTTCGAGCGTGCGGCCAGTTGATCAAGGATGGCGAGCGCTTCATCGTAGTTGCCACTGTCCCGTAGTCGGTAAGCGCGGTGTCGTCGGAATATGTCGTTGATTGGATGTTCAACACCCTGAAGGGAATCGAGCAAATCGATTCTGTAGTCAAGAGCAAACTCGTAACTTTTTGAGATGATGTAATCGATTAGCGCTTGGCCGATACTGAAACGCGAAGTTGCCGGGATGTATGGCAAGAGCGCGCCTATCGACGGCGCTTTCACGATCGCTGCGCGGATCCAGGGAGCCCACCGGCCGCTTTCGCAAACGAGCCGGATGCCGATTCCAGCAGGTTCGAGCACGGCCGATGGGATGCGTGTATCTGACGCGAGTTCCCACCTTCGTTTTGCCTCAATGAATGCGCGATCATAGGCGGCGCTCCAGTCGCCAGGCGACCAGGCGCCCGGTGCGGCAAGGCTCTGATTTCGAATTGCAGCTCGAATGGCGTCATGGATGCGGTGTCGGCGAGGCGCCCCCTTCTCGTCGATACCGCCAGCGGGATCGGGCGCGACAAGGCTGCGCCGCATTGCGCGCAGCACCGGGCCCTCGTCCATTTCAGCGATTGCAGCGACAAATTTCGTGTCAATACTGGGTAATAGACACGCGGTTCGAATGGCGCGTTGTTCATCCGCTGGCAAGTTGCTCAGAACGCGGATGGCGAGGGCGTCCGTTCCTCCGGTCATCGCGTCTGCTGTGATCGGTTCCTCGTCCCTCGTGAGATCAAGTGCAACGTCGATTGCGAGTCGAAGATATTGAGCATGACCACCGGACGCATCCGCGACGGCTTCGAGTACTTCGTTAGATACGGCGAGGCCGTATTCTTCGCGGGCCGCCTTGAGGAATCGCCGACGGTCTCCGGGGCCTAGATCGCCGAACGCATGCTGGCGTGGTTCAACGTCTACCTCGGGTTCGTCAAGGCGCCTCAGCACGAGCCCCGGCCAGGTACGACGTCCTCGATGCCGCATGACGGACGTGCGTTCGGCCCAATCAATGTGTTCGCGCCCTGTGAATACGAAAAGTGTGAACGGCATTGCGAAGACGATGTCGTTGAGCCGACCCTCGCCTGAGCGCATCGGATCGTCGGCAAGCTTCTCGAACGCGTCCACGAAGACGGCGACGAGAGGCCGCCGCTCCGGCTCAAGTTGAATGAGGCGTTCGGTTAGCAGTCCGATGATTCGCACGACGAGCGAGGGGCGCGGATCGTCCGCCGATATCTCCTCAATCTCATCGATAATCGCACTGAAGTCGCCGACTCCACTAGCTTGCGTCATCCTGAAGCTGTGAATGGCCTGTTTCGCAATCCAAGCGAAGCCTCGCGTCGCGACCCCGGTCATCGTGCCCGCCATCACGACCTCATGTAGATCAACCGTGTCACCAGCAACGTTGCTAAGCGTTTCAGCAATTGCGGCACCGAAGCCCGTCGCTCCTGACATTCGCGGGAGCGGTTCACCCGGGTGCGCGAGTGCCCACCAGCGGGCAAACGCAATGTCGAATGCGTGCCAACCTCCAACGTCGGTTTCGGCGTACGCCAGGCGCAGTCGAGCGGCGACGCGCGCGACATCAATCCGGCCAAAGCTATCGTGTAGGTCCACACGAGCCGTCGCGTCGACTTCAGTCGGTGGAGAACTTCCCCACTCGGCTTCAGCCGGCAGGCCGCTCTTCACCCAGTGCTGCAAACGTTTCGACAAGGTCGTCTTACCCGCCCCGCCGACGCCAAAAAATGCGAGCACATTGCGCCGTTCGATCGTCGGCGGCGTTGCCTCGAGCAAGCCGCGTCGTAATGCCTGCACCGATCGAGCGAAAGCGACGCTTTCGTCGACACGATCGGTGAAAAGGGTGTCGAGGTGCGATCGGTCGTCGCCGTCCATGGGAGGCTCCCTGTCAAGAAGGTCGGTCGCGCGCCCGATGTGATGGACACGATCTTGGTACGGAGCGTAGCGGATGGCCGACTGTCGACGTTAGAGCTGTGCTCGCTCGTTGACGGATTTGGGTGCTGCAATATGGGGACGGTGCAAGAATTTCGCAACGAAGCGCTAAAACTTACGCAGTTAAAACCTAAAAGGGGCGATGGCAAGTGTCAGACAAGCTCCGATTTGGCCCTCGGCGGACGCACTTTAGGGATGTCATCTGACGTCCAGTTAGGGTGTACCCAACCTCGACGTGGTCGCGGTCATTCGGGTGCCGTCGGTGCACAGGAGTCATAGGTCCTTAGTGGTGGCTGAGCGGGGGGCGGACGCGGGGGACCCGAGCTACTCGCTCACTCGAATCCATTCCCCGTTCTTCAGCGTGTGGCGGAACCAGCCGGCGATCGTCTCGGCCTCGTCCGGGTCCTCGAGCTCGTAGATCGGGTATTCGTACGCCAGCACATCCGTGCCCTCGAGGCGCGGAGAGTCGCTCCCGTCGTCGTAGATCTCGGCGTCGACGTCGCCTTCGGAGGAGAAGATACTGCCGCCGGAGAACGGCGTTCCGATCAGAACTGGAGTCGTGCCGCTAAGGTCGAGCGCCAGCACCGTCGACAGGATCGACGAGCGCCCAGCGCAGCACTGCGCGGCCGGTGTACCCGTGCACTGGACGACGAGAACGGCGTCGTCTCTGCTGTCCCCGGTGAGATCCGTGGCGCCGACGAGCCGTGTTTCGAGGATACCCGTCCCACTTCCTCCGTCGTCGAAGTTTTCGCCCTGACCGCCGGACAACTGGATGGGCCGGGTTCCTTCCCACTGGGTGCACGCACCGGCGGGGATGAGCAGCTCGCCGACGACGTCCTCGATCGGCCCACGGCTGTCGACGTCGTCGACGACGTATCCGGTCATGGCGTTCACGAGTTGCTGCGTGCGCATCAGAGACCCGTGGTAGCAAGGCGAATCGCCGCCTTCCATCAGGTCACGACCGACTTCGTCGACCGTCTTCAGCTTCATGCCGCGCAGGAGCTGCTCTCCGAGGCTGTGTACCGCACTGATGGTGTAGCGGCAGTTGGCGCTGTCCCGAGTCGTCGCTTCTGCGATGGCCGATTCGTGGCCGACCACCACGTCCCCGACGCGGACATCCTCTGTCTGAAAGGAGAGACCGAGGAATCCCGACCGCGGCATCGTCAGCGTCACATCGCCGAAGAGCGCGTGCACGGGCAGTCCGGTCGGCCACGGTGCCGACAACGCCAACTCGTCTAGCTCCGTCGACCCGGTCTGGAGCGCGCGCCCGGCGTCTGCCTGGAAGGCGCTTGCATGCACGGGCAACAAGTCGCACGGGGTCCCGGTGCTTAGCGAGGTGGTCGCGGCGGAACCGCAGCTGCTCAGTGCGCTCCGCAGCAGCGCCGCGAAGGCGCGGCTGGTCGCGGCACCGACCGACCCGCCCGAGCTTCCCTCGGAGAGTAAACGAGCGAAGTCGGATCCGGTATTCGGCGTCCCAAAGGTGATGACCTGGCTCAGGTCCTTGAGCAGGTCAGGATCCTGGGCCAGTGCCTGGCGCATAGCGAGGCCACCCATGGAGTGCGCGACGACGATCACCTTCTGGCCGGAGTTCTGAGCCAGGCATCGAATCGATTCCGCTAGCGGTGCCGCGATCCGATCGGACGTGACCCACTGCGCCGACGCGTCGTGATAGTCGAAGGTGTAGACGTCGGTGTTCCCGAGGTACTGCAGGATGCCGACCACGGTCCGAGAGGACGGGGTGATCATTTCGCCGATCGTGCCGAGGTCGGCCGCGCGCGAGAAGTTGCCGAGCGGATTTGAGAGATGTGCTGAGTTCCCGGTCCACCCGTGGACCATCAGTACCGGAACGACTCGGCCCGATTCCGGATCCGGTCTCGCCTCGCCGTCGGCTTCGTAGTCACTGATCCAGACGCTTGCCTGCTCGAGCCCTCCGGGCGCACAGCCGGCGGAGAGATCCGGGTACGAGTTCTCGGTCGGCGAGGCCAAGGCGGGCGGCGCGGCGACGAGGAATGCTGCGAGCAGCAGCATGACCAGAGCGACTCGAATGCGTCTCACTGCTGCAACTCGCTCTCGATCGTGCCGTCCAGCTTCCAGCCGCCGTTCTCGACGACCACGAACGCGAGGTAGACCCTCGGGTCCGACTCTCCGGGGACCGACATCGACATCGCGATCGTGCCTGCCTGTTCGTCGGTCGCCACCCAGGTGGAGGAGTCCGCGTCGATCGTCGCGCCCGGCGGCACGGCGACGTCCGGTGCGGCCTGAACAGCGGGGCGCAGGGCCTCGGATGCCCCCGCGACAGGATCCTCCGGCAGCGCTCGAAGAGCATTCGCAACGGCTTCTGCGGTCGGGTCGGTCGCATCGGGCGATCGAGTCGGCGTCGCGCTGCCCTCGGGGGCACTGGCCGACGTTTCCTGTCCCGACCGCCACTGGAAGGGATCCACCACGAAAGTCGCGCCTGCGCCGATCAGCACAATCGCCCCGATCGTCAACGCGAGGGTACGGCCCTTCACGCTCGGCACCGAATAGTCGACACGTGGGCAGAGGTGTGGTGGATGAACTCGTCGAATCCGAGAAGGGTCAGACGCGGTTCGGGCGTCGAGTGCGATGCGGACGCACCGGCTGTGCGTGATCGCATGCGGTCATTATGGCGATGAGATTCCTGGAGGCACAACGTCGAGTTCGCGCGGCGAGACATCACGTCCTGTGTCTGCGGTCACCCAGCGCCGTGCTGTGAGAGCTCGATCGCCGCGATCCGCTGGGCAGAGGGCCCGCTCGTTCCCCTGGCCCAACCTCGTCGGGAGGCGTATCAGCACCGCGGGCCTGCGCTCTCAGCGATTCCGCGCGCCATGATCCGGCGTCTGCGCCTGCCTCGAACGAGCGTCCCGTGTCGGGATCGGTCTTTGGGTTGGCACGCGGCGTTGCCGGTCCTCGAAGCGGACGCTGCGGCGCAGTCGTGCCGTCCTGCCCGGGTACCGCCGTTCTGCTGCCCCTGCGTGCAGGAGCAGGAGCCGCGCACCCGCAGTGCGAGGCTCCTCTGACCCGGCCCGGCTCGAACGGGCTGCCACCCTCACCCTGTTGCGGCCAGGACGTCCCCTTACCGGATAGAGAGGCCTTGGGCGGGCGCTCGACGGGAACCCGGAACGCGCAGTCTCGACAAGAACGGTGCGAGCGGGGGCGTGCGACCCGTCCCCTAGGTGATGTCGAGCCGGTCGGTGTCGAGGGGTGCCGTTTCCGCTCCCACTCTTCCGCGAGGATCCTAGAGACCGCGAAGTCGATCCAGGTCTCGCCGCGTTTCTCGCTCTACAGGAACAGGGCCTTCTGTGGCAGGCCCATCCGCTACATCGCGCGCACTGAGCCGCGATTCTGGAACGCGGCACGTCCGAGCCGATCGACCAAACCGTTCCGCTGTGCTGCTCATTGCGGCTTGGCTCCGTGTTTCGTCCGTGAGTGGCTGCCACTGCTCGGTCTGGTCCTGCTCACCGTGTGGAATCCGGTACTTGCTTCTGACGAGGTTCGCGGACGCGCCCTGAGACGGACGATGTGCCGCGCTCCTCACCCTCCCTGAGTAAGGCCGGTGATCAGGTTGATGGCGACGGCGACGACGAAGGTGCCGAAGAAGTAGGACAGAAGAGCGTGGGCCAGGGCGATGCGACGTGACGGGGTGGAGGACTGGGTGATGCTGCTCGCGCTGTAGGCCATGCCGATCGAGAAGGCGGTGTAGGCGAAGTCGCTGTAGGACGGGTCCTCGTCCTGGTCGAAGTCGAAGCGGTGGCGGTCGTCGAGGTAGTACATGCGCGCGTATTTGAAGGCGTAGACGGTGTTGATGAGCGCCCAGGCCGCGACGACCCCGACGACCGCGAGGATCGCGGCCGCGGATCCGACGGGGTCCTTCTGCTGACTGCGGAGGAGCGCGACGACCACGAGGACGAGGCTGAGGAAGGTGGCGGCGATGATGAGCGAGTCGACCAGCTTCCGGGACCGGTCCTCGTGGCGGGCGAGCTCGCGGGTGCGCTCGGGGTCGGCCGGCCACGCCGTCGACCAGGCCCAGACGAGGAACACCGCCGCGGCGATCGCCCAGCCGAGCAGAGGCGACAGATCGGGGACACCGAGGAGCGCGGTGATCGCCGCGGCGGCTGCCCCGACGAGTGCGGCGACACCGGCCTTGACGGACAGGTGGGACATGACGGTTCCTTTCTGATCGGTGGTTCGTCGTCCGGTCGCGCAGTGCCGCGATGCTCCGCGCGGAACTCGTCCGGGGAGGGCTCACCCGGCCCGGGCTCGCGAGAGGGGGACGTAGAGGCCGGCGCGCTCGGCGCGGACGGCCGCGAGCGTGCGCGACGTGGCGTCCAGCTTGACGAGGATGTGCTCGAGGTGAGCGGCGACCGTGCGGGGAGCGACTCTCAGCGCCCGGGCGATCTCGAGATTGGAGCACCCCTCGATCACGTGGCCCAGCACCTCCAGCTCCCGCGGTGTCAGGCCCCGCAGGCGCGTCGCGGGGGAGAGCACGACGACTCCGCGGGTCACTGCGGTGAGTTCTCTCTCGCAGGCCAGCACGGTCACCCGCACGTAGCCGTCCGGCGACTGCCGGCGTCCGCGGGGCCAGAGGAACGAGGCGTAGTTCCGCCCCTCGGCGAGGGCGTCCCTCGCGGCGTCGATCAGAGCCGAATCGGCGGCGAGCAGCTCGTCCGCGGAGAGGCCCGGAAGGGAGGCGACGCCGTGGTCGGGGAGGAGGACCACGCCTGCTCCGGCTCCGCCGACGACCGAGGCCGACGCGGCGAGCGAGCGGACGGGGTCGATGCCCGAGGTGAGCGTCGGCAGGAGTCGAGCGAGGCGTCGGCGGACCGCCTGCGACGGCGATGCCGCGCTCCGGAACAGCACCGTCATGAAGCCCACGTGCCGGCCCCCGTCCTCGAACAGGGCGACGGACAGGGTCTCGTGGAATCCCGCGGGGAGCAGGCACTCCGCCCAGGTCTGCAGGTCCCTCGGCGAGTAGGGCACGTCCGACAGGCTGAGGGGAGGCCGCTCGCGATCGGCGCCGGTCCTCTCGATGTCGAGCGCCATCTGCGGGCCGCTGAGGTAGCGGACGCAGGACTCGTCGAGGTCGGTGCTCGCGACCGAGCGGTACCCCGTGCCGTTCGGCTCGGCCAGCGCCAGCCACGCGCCGTCGAAGGGGATGTGCTGGTGCAGCTCGTCCAGCATCGCCTGCGCCCGCTCGCGGACCGGGCCGGGGCGCGCGGCCGTCTCGGCGAGCTGGAGCGCAGCAGTGCGTGACACGGGACTCGACCACCTCAGGACCGGGGGCAGGGGAAGCGAAGGGATTGTCCGAAGACCGTTGCTACTGGGGTACCACCGGGAGCCCCTTCACGGGGACCCCCTCGACGGAAGACCGCATCGGCAGTCCTGCCGATGGTGCCTTCCGTTCCGCAGGGCGTGAGATCGAGGTGTCGCCGGGTCGACCGACCTGCGGCGGCTTCCACGGAACGTCACGCACGGGAGGGAAACGAGCATGAGAGCAGTGGTGTACGAGGGGCCGCGCAGAGTCGCGGTGAGAGACGTCCCGGATGCGCGCATCGAGCGCTCCACCGACGTGCTGGTGCGCATCACGACCACGAACATCTGCGGGTCCGACCTGCACATGTACGAGGGGCGCACCAGCTTCGAGACCGGGCGGTGGTTCGGTCACGAGAACATGGGCGAGGTGATCGAGGTCGGCGACGGCGTCGACAAGGTCGCGGTGGGGGATCACGTCGTCCTGCCGTTCAACGTGGCGTGCGGGCACTGCAAGAACTGCGAGCGCGGGCTGACCAACTACTGCCTCACCGCTCAGCCCGTCCCGGAATGGGCCGGCGCGGCCTACGGATTCGCCGACATGGGTCCGTGGGCCGGAGGCCAGGCCGAGCTGCTGCGGGTGCCGTGGGGCGACTTCAACTGCCTCCGGCTGGGAGAGGACGCGGAGGAGAAGGCCGCCGACTACGTGATGCTCGCCGACATCTTCCCGACCGGCTATCACGCGACGGAGATGGCGGGGGTGAAGCCGGGGGACCAGACCGTGATCTACGGTGCCGGCCCCGTCGGCCTGATGGCCGCGCTGTCGGCCACCATCAAGGGCGCGAGCAAGGTCATGGTCGTGGATCGGCACCCGGATCGTCTCCGACTGGCGGAGTCCCTCGGCGCGATCGCGATCGACGACTCGAAGGTCGACCCCGTGCGGGCCGTGCTCGAGCACACGATGGGGCTCGGCGCCGACAACGGCTGCGAGTGCGTCGGCTATCAGGCGCACGACTCCGGCGGCGACGAGCAGCCGAACCTCACGCTGAACCGTCTGGTCCAGTCGGTGCGCTTCACCGGGCGGATCGGCACCGTCGGCGTCTTCGTGCCGCAGGACCCCGGTGCTCCCGACGAGCTCGCGAAGGAGGGGCGGATCGCCTTCGACATCGGCTTGCACTGGTTCAAGGGCCAGACCATGGGAACCGGACAGGCGCCCGTCAAGAAGTACAACCGCCGGCTCCGCGATCTGATCGCCGCGGGAAAGGCGACCCCGTCGTTCCTCGTCAGTCACGAGCTGCCGCTCGAGCAGGCTCCGGACGCCTACGAGCACTTCGACAACCGGGACGACGGGTGGACCAAGGTCGTCCTCAAGCCGGGAAAGGCGGCGTGATCATGGCGGGAAGAGCGGCTGCGGCTGTCGGAGTCGGCCTCGCAGGCGTCGCGGCCGGCCTCGTCGCCCGTTCCCTCGTGAAGAAGGAACGGGAGTCCGACGGGGACGGGGCCCACCCGGAGGGGTGGAAGGCGGTCACCGTCCTGGGCGAGGCCCGGGACTTCGAGAGCGGCGGGTATCCCGAGCCGCTGGCGCGTCTGGCGGAGTCGCTCGAGATCCGGATCGATCCGGCCCCCGGCGACAAGGGCTTCGAGGTGCACGCCCGGGTCCGCGAGGGTGCCGATGCCGGGGTGGGCGACGACCCGGGCAAGGCGCTGCGGGAGGCTCTGCGCGACGCCAAGCAGATCTTCGAGACGGGCGAGGTCCTGCGGGCGACCCCGAGACCGCACGGAGAACGACCGCACACCCTGCTCGGTGGCGCGGTCGACAAGGCAGAGGACGAGGCGAAGGGCGAGGGTGTGCTGTGAAGGCTCTGTGCTGGACCGGAGTGAACGAGCTCTCGGTCGAGACCGTCGAGGATCCCGGGATCCTCAATGCTCAGGACGCGATCGTCAAGGTGACCCTGAGCACGAGCTGCGGCTCGGATCTCCACCTCCTCGGCGGGTACGTCCCGACCATGCGAGCGGGCGACGTGCTCGGGCACGAGTTCATCGGCGAGATCGTCGAGGTCGGATCGGCCGTCACGAAGCACCGGGTCGGTGACCGTGTCGTGGTCTGCTCGTTCATCAGCTGCGGGAAGTGCTGGTACTGCCGCAACGAGCTCTACTCCCTGTGCGACAACGGCAACCCGAACGCGGGGATCCCCGAGATGCTCTGGGGGCAGGCGCCCGGCGGCTGCTACGGCTACTCCCACGCGCTGGGCGGGTGGGCCGGCAGCCACGCCGAGTACATCCGCGTGCCGTACGCGGACCAGGGCGCCTTCCCCGTCCCTGACGGCATCAGCGACCAGAGGGCGCTCTTCGCCTCCGACGCCGCTCCGACCGGGTGGATGGGAGCGGACCTCGGCGGCGTCCGGCCCGGAGACACCGTCGCGGTCTGGGGCGCCGGCGGTGTCGGGCAGATGGCGGCGCGCGCGTCGCTGCTGCTCGGCGCCGAGCGCGTCATCGTGATCGACCGCTTCCAGGAGCGGCTGGCCCAGGTCGAGCAGGTCATCGGCGCGGAGACCATGAACTACGAGACCAGCGAGGTGACGGCCGAGCTCCGCGAGCTGACGGGCGGACGCGGCCCCGACGTGTGCATCGAGGCGGTCGGCATGGAGGCGCACCGCGACGGTCCCGACTTCGCCTACGACCAGCTGAAGCAGCAGCTGCGGTTGCAGACGGACAGGCCCACTGCCGTGCGTGAGGCGATCTTCGCCGCGCGCAAGGGCGGCAGCGTCTTCGTGCTGGGCGTCTTCGGCGGCTTCGTCGACAAGTTCCCCCTGGGGGCGGTGATGAACAAGGGCCTCACGCTCCGGTCCGCTCAGCAGCACGGGCACCGGTACATCCCGATGCTCCTCGAGAGGATGGCGCGGGACGAGATCGTCACCGAGCACCTCGCCACGCACGTGATGCCGCTCGAGGACGGCCCCGCCGGCTACGCCATGTTCAAGGAGAAGACCGACGGGTGCGTGCGGGCGGTCTTCCGGCCCTGAGCGTCGAGGTGCTCCGGCGGTTCCGAGGGAGGACGGTGAGGGAGGCGGGTGGTCGGCGAGGACCGCCCGCCTCCCTCGTCCGCCGAGGTTCAGCGCACCGTGGTGGCCGCGGTGTCGGCGTTGTTGCGGATCGACGGATCGGGGGTCCTGACCGAGAACGTCGTCGCGAGCGCGGTGCCCTTCCCGGTGGCGGTCGCCGTGACCGTGATCTTCTCGGTGACGCTCTGCCCGTTCGTGAGCTTCGAGCGCTGGAAGACGACGAGGTTCCCGACGCGGGTGTACGTGCCGGTGGCGGACACGAACTGCGTGTTCGGCGGGAGGACGACCTTCGAGAAGACGCTGCTCGAGGTGGACGGCCCGGCGTTCGTCGTGGTGAGGGTGTAGACGGCGGTCCTTCCCTTGACCGCGGACGTCGGCCCGGAGAGGTCGACGCGCAGATCGGCGCGCGCGGTCACCTTCTGCGGCGACACGGTCAGCGTGCTGGTCGCCGTCGCACTCCCGGCGGCGTTGGTCGCCTGGAGGGTGAACACGAAGGTGCCCGCCGTGGTGGGCGTGCCGGAGAGGCGGCCGGTCGGCTCGAGGGCGAGTCCGGGCGGGAGCGTCCCGGACTTCAGTGACACCGCCGAGGCGGGGGAGCCGGTGACCGTGTAGGTGTAGTCGTACGCCGAGCCGACCATGCCGGCCGCGACCGTCCCCGAGATGCTCGGCGCGACGGCCGTCGGCGCGATCGTGAGGGAGTCGGCGAGCTGCGCGGAGCCCGCGCTGCTCGAGACCTGGACGGTGAACGAGGACGTCCCCGCCGCGGTCGGGGTGCCGGTGACGCGACCGCTCGAGCTGAGGGACAGGCCGGGCGGAAGGCTGCCGGACAGCAGGGTGGCGGTCGGCGCCGGCGTGCCGGTGATCGTGTAGCCGAAGTCGTAGGCGGTTCCGACCGTGCCGGCGGGGGCGTCTCCCGAGAGCGAGGGAACCACCGCGGTCGCGGCGACGCGGATCGTGTGCTGGGCGCCGCTGGTGCTGCCGAAGCTCGTCCTCGCCGCCACGGTGAAGGTGGAGTCGCCCGGCTCGGTCGGCGCGCCGGACAGCTCGCCCGCCTGATCGAGGGTCAGGCCGGGCGGGAGGCTGCCGGAGGCGAGGGAGAAGGTGGCGGAGGCGGAGTCCGCCGTGAACGTGTACGAGTAGGGGGCCCCGACCTCCGTGGTCGCCGGGGGAGCGTCCGCCGTGAGGGCCGGTCGGGCGCCGAGCGCCATGCTGTGGTAGCCGCCAGCGACGAGCGCGGTGGGGCGGGCACCGACGACGCCGATGGGCTGATCGAGCTGCCCGTCCTCGTTGCTGCCCCAGCCGACGACGCTCCCGTCCTTCCGGAGGGCGAGGCTGTGTCGCGCGCCGCCGGACACCGCGACGACGTCCGTCAGGTTCGCCGGGACATCGGTCTGCCCGTACTCGTCCGACCCCCACGCGACGACGGTCCCGTCGCTCTTCACCGCGAGGCTGTGGTACCAGCCGGCCGAGATGCCGACCACGCCACTGAGGCCGGCCGGCATGCCCGTGACCTGCGGTCCGGTGCCCCAGGCGACCACCGTGCCGTCGTCCTTCAGCGCGAGGCTGTGATCGAAGCCGGTCGCGATGGCCGTGACGCCGGTCAGGCCCGCCGGGACGGCGTTGCTCGTCGTCGCATCCTGCCCCCAGCCCACGACGGTGCCGCTCTTCTGCAGCGCGAGGCTGAACTGCTCGCCGCCGGCGACGGCGACGACATCGGTCAGGCCCGCGGGAGGGACGATCTCTCCCGATCCCTGGCCGCCCCACGTGATGACGGTCCCGTCGTTCTGCACGGCGAGGCTGTGGATCCATCCCGCGCCGACCGCGATGACCGGCTTCAGGTCGCCGGGGACCGCGGTCTGGCCCGACCGGTCGTTCCCCCAGGAGACGACCGTCCCGTCGTCCCGCAGGCCGACGCTGTGGAAGCCGCCCCCCGAGACGGCGACGAGGCCGCCCACGTCGGCGGGGACGTTCTTCTGGCCGTAGTAGTTCCAGCCCCAGATCGCGATCCCGCCCGCGGGCGCCGTCGGCGGTGTCTCCGCGGCGGCGGCGGGTCCGACGCCGGTGAGGAGCAGTGCGACCGTCGTGGTCACGGTGGTGAGCACGGCTGCCAGTCGCCGGGGAGTGCGGGACGGAGGGATGTCGGCGGTGGTCGGGAGGGAAGCGGAGCGCATGGGCGGCTTTCAGGTCGGGTGGGGCCGACCGTCATCGGTCGCTCTCGAACCGTGACAGCTGCCCGATCCGGGCCGCAACGTCCTCTAGCGGTCATGTCCGGAAGAGGGCGTCGGAGGAGGTCCGGGGCGGGCGGGGCTGCTGAACAGATTGACGACGTTGCCGTCCGGGTCGCGGACGAGGGCGGAGCGGTTGCCCCACGGCATGGTGGTCGGCGCGAGCACCACGTCCTCGCTCCCGGGTCCGAGCTCGGTGAAGGCGCGGTCCACGTCGGCCACCTCGAACTCGAGCAGGACGGAGTGGTTCGACGCAGGGGTGACGGCGCCGTGGAGCATCCCGACCGTCGCGGTGTGGGCGATGGCGAGGGTCGCGCCCGCTCCGGTGAACTGCGCGAAGACCGGCGCCGGGCGCTCGGCTGGTCGGCCGATGACCTTCTCGTAGAAGGCCACCAGGCCTTCGAGGTCGTCGGTGACGATGCGGAGGGAGGTGAACGACATGGAGCTCCTTCAGGGGTGAGGGTGCGGCCGGTGAGGGTGAGGCCGTCGCACCAGGCTCGCCGGTCGTCGCGACACCGTCCTGTCGGTGTTTCCGGAGATCGTCGGCGTCTCCGGGAGATCCGCACGCCGGATCAGCCGTCGACGACGGACCGCAGCCGTCCGTACTGGAGCGCGAGGTCCTCGGCTCGGAGGGTCCGCTGCGGGGTCCGCTCCTCGGTCATCTCGACCGACAGCATGCGGTCGCCGCGGAACGCGCGGACCCCCTCGCGCAGCCGGCACCAGGCGATCAGGTACCAGTGCTCCTCTTTTCCGATCGAGCCCAGCGGTTCGATGTCGCGCACGGACTCCGCACCGCTGCTGTCCCGGTAGCGGAGCCGGACGACCCGCTCCGCT
Organism: Rathayibacter sp. PhB152; assembly: GCF_003751395.1. Taxonomy (NCBI): domain Bacteria; kingdom Bacillati; phylum Actinomycetota; class Actinomycetes; order Micrococcales; family Microbacteriaceae; genus Rathayibacter; species Rathayibacter sp. PhB152. The sequence goes on from NZ_RJUT01000004.1 coordinate 516,842, forward strand.
CGAAGGGCTGTCGCGAACTCCGCCGGAACGACCGCTTCCTCCTCGCTCTCGAGGAAGTGCACCCGCGAGGCAACCGCGCCGACACGGGCGGCCTCCCCGTCCGGCAGGACCGCGAGCGTCTTCCGGGCGGCGGTCCGGGCTGCGTGACGGAAGGGACTGCGCTCCAGCGCGCTGAGGCCGATCAGCACGGCGAGGGCCTCGTCGAGTGTGAATCCCGCGGGGCCGAGGGTCGCGGACGCGTCGATGACGTAGCCGCCCGTCCGGCCCGGCTCCGCCCAGATCGGCAGTCCGGACTGCTGCAGCGCGGACAGATCCCGCTCGATGGTCCGCACGGACACCTCGAACCGCTCGGCGAGGCGGCGTGCGCTCCGCGGCCGGGGCGAGACCGCTCGCAGCTCCTCGACGAGCCCGTAGAGACGATCGGTGCGGTTCATCCGACCATCATCCGCCCCGCCCCGCCGGTGTCGCACAGCGGAGTGGAGAGGGTCCGGGATGAGGAGTCGACGCTCTCGACCGGGGAAGCCGGGCGCGGCGGCGCTCGGCTTCTCCGGAGGCCGGCGCTACGCCTCGGGCGGCTGGTCCCCGCGACGGGCGGCGTCGCGCTTCTCGCGGCGCAGCTGCGCACCGCCGCCCGCGATCAGGGCGAGCGCGAGCGCGATGCTGCCCAGGCGCAGCGGCCAGGGCAGGTCCGGGAGCAGGATCATCGGCAGGGCGGCGACGAACGTCGCTCCCACGAAGTACCAGACCGCGACCGGCGCGGCGGGATTCTCGTTCGAAGTCATCCCTTCACGGTAGCCGCGGGGCTCGGCGCGAGCCTCCCCCTGAGGTCGCAGTCCCCGCGGAGGACGGGCGCGCGCTGCGGGACGCGGCCCGACCCGGCGGACGGGCGGCGCGCGAACCGCTCAGCGCCCCGCCCGCTCGCCGCTCACGGTCGTCCCTCCAGGAGGCGGGTCGTCCACCGGGCCAGCGCGGTGACGGCGGCGCGGGACAGCTCGGCGCCGGGCATCATGCTGGTGAAGCCGTGGAACGCTCCGGGCCAGACGTGGAGTTCCGCCTGGACTCCGGCTTCCCAGAGGCGGCTCGCGTAGGCGACCGTCTCGTCCCGGAACACCTCGGCGCTGCCGCAGTCGAGGTAGGCCTGGGGGAGTCCGGACAGGTCGCCCGCTCGTGCGGGCGCGGCGTAGACGGAGACGTCCTCGCCGCCGCGCCGGGCGCCGAGGTAGGCGTCCCAGCCGAACCGGGTCATGGCTCGGCCGGCGACGCCGATCCCGTCGATCTGCCTCGTCGAGACGGTCGAATCGCTGTCGTCGAGCATCGGGGAGATCAGGATCTGGGCCAGGACCGACGGTCCCCGGCGGTCGCGCGCGAGCAGGGCGGTGCCCGCGGCGAGTCCGCCACCGGCGCTCTGGCCGACCAGGACGATGCGGTCGGGGTCGACGCCCAGTGCGTCGGCGTGCTCGGCGGTCCAGACAAGACCGGCGTAGCAGTCCTCCACGGGGTAGGGATCGGGGTGCTCGGGGGCGAGGCGGTAGTCGACGGTGACGAGGACGACGTCGTGGGTGAGCAGCCAGTCGTCGTAGGAGTCGAGGTTCCCGAGGTAGTGGCCGAACATCATGCCGCCGCCGTGAATGGTGAAGAAGCAGGGGGCGGTGCCGGTGCGACCGGCGCGCTGGAGGATGCCGAGGTCGATCGGATCACCGTCGTGCCCGGGGACGGTGATGGTGCGCCGTTCGAGGCCGCGGGCGCGCAGTGCGTCGTCGAGCTCCTGCTCCGTCGTCTCCAGCTCGCGCATGCGCGGGAGCATCGCCGTGGTCAGGGTGAAGGGTCCGCGCTCCTGCAGCCGGTCGAGGAAGGTCGCGAGCTCGGGGTCGAAGGGCGGCGGCGTGAGGATGTCGGACATCGGTGGTCTCCTGGGTCGAGGTGGTGCGGGAACGGAGGGCGCCGGCGGCGACGAGCACCGCGGCGGCGAGAGCGAGGGTCGGGGCGGCGACGGTGGTCGCGTCCTGGAAGCGGAGGAGGTCGGGCGGCGCGCTGACGGATCACGAAGCCGGTCCCCGCGAGGACGGCGGCCGCCGGTCGCGACCGAGGAGGCGCCGGTCACCCGCTGCAGGCCCGCGGTCGACGCGTGCAGGTCGCGGCCGAGGGTGGGCAGGGCGACGATGAGGATCGAGCTGTCGAGCATCCCGAGCAGGGACGCGGCCGACCGGCCGGTGAGGGCGATCCGCTCCTCGCGCAGGCGGCGTGGGGCCGTGCCTCGCGGGGCGGATCGGGGGCGTCGAGCACCATGGGCGCACTCCTTCACGGGGAAGAAGTGGCGGATCACTCGATGCCGCGTGTGCGCACAGACCGCGGACGAGCGCGGACTGCTTTTTACCTCAGATGAGGAGAGACTACACCCGGGCGGAGGCCCGGCGATCGGAACCCGGCGTCGAGCAGGGCGGCTCCGGCGTCGAGTGAGCGGTTAGGCCCCGGGCTCGGAGGAGCGGTTCAGCTGCGCGGCGATCGGTACGGTGCCGGCGACGACGACGTCGCCGGTGTGCGCGGTGGTGACGGTCTCGATCAGCACGATCTCGACCTCCTCCTCGGCCACGGGATTGTGCCGCACGCCCCGCGGGACGACGCTGCCGACGGGTCGAGAGCCCGCCACAGAGCGCCTCGAGTCAGAGCGCTTCGAGCACCTCGACCGCTCGCTGGACCCCGTGCTCGGTCCGCAGGAGACGGCCCACCTCCGCCGCCCGCTCCCGCCGGGACAGGGCGTCGCTCATCGCGGGCACGAGGGTCGCGGCCGAGAGGCGGCGCAGCGGGACCGGTGCGGCGGCGAGACCCTGCCGGTGCAGCTGGGCGGCCCAGAACGGCTGGTCGGCGGTGACGGGCACGACGACGGCGGGCACGCCGGCCCGGGCGACGGCGTGCGAGGTGCCGGCCCCGCCGTGGTGCACGGCGAGCGCGGCACCCGGAAGGACCGCGTCGAACGGCGCCGACCGCACCGCCAGCACGTCGGGGCCGCTGCACTCGGCCGGCAGCGCGAGTCCGCCCCACCCGGTGACGAGCAGCACCCGCAGGCCGTGGGCGCGGGCGGCCGTGACGATCGCGTCGCCGCGAGCCGAGGCGTCTCCGGTCGCCATCGAGCCGAACGACGCGACGAGGAAGGGTCCGCCGGCCAGGAACTCGGCGACCGCGGGGTCGATGGACGTGGCCGACTCCGCGAACCACGCTCCCGTCTGGTGCACCCGCTCCGGCCAGTCGTCGGGGCGCGGCAGCAGCGCGGGGCTCACCGCCATGAGCGTCGCGCGCGACGGCGACCGCCGGTCCGGACGACGCCCGCCCGGCAGCTCGGCGGCGGCGCGCGCCACGTCGGCCTCGAAGAGCCGGGCGGCGCTGCGCGGCACGGCGTAGGTGTGCCGGTTGAAGGTGCCGAGGTCGCGGGTGGCCGTCGGACCGCCGGCGGCGGGGAACCGCTCGCTCGGGGTGGCCACCGGCGCGAACTCCACCAGCACGCGGGGCACGCCGAGCGCGTCCGCCGCCATCGGCGCGCTGAGGATCAGCGGATGGTGGACCACCACGTCGGGCTCGAAGGCCAGAGTCTCCCGCACCGCGGTGGCGAGCATCCGCCGCATCGCGGGCCGCACCTCCCGGCGCAGGTGGTTCGCGAGCGCCCACGGGGTGCGGCCGGCGGGGGAGAGCACCCGCCGAGCGTCCAGGCCGAGGGCCACGGTGTCCACGCCCTGGGGGGCGTCCGCGTCGTCGGGCAGGGCCAGCTGGACCTCGTGACCGCGGGCGACGGCGTGCCGGGCGAGGGCCGCGAACGGCTCCACATCGCCTCGGGTGCCGGCGGTGGCGAGCATCATACGCATCCCCCCAGTGTGGCCCGCAAGTCATCACCCGGCGTCGAGGGGCCGGGTAGCCTCGGGCGAGTGACTGATGGCAGTGAGCGGACGGCGAGCACCGCACCGCTCGCGATCGGCGCGGTCGTGCGCCGCCTCGTGCACATCTCGCGCCCGGTGCTCTGGATCAACACCATCGGCTCCGGGCTCGTCGCCGTCTGGCTCACCGGCGCGCTGTTCGACCTGCGCGCCCTGCCGATCATCCTGTGGCTCACCCTGCCGTTCAATCTGCTGATCTACGGCGTCAACGACGTCTACGACCAGGACACGGACGCGTCCAATCCCCGCAAGGGCTCGATCGAGGGCGCCAGGATCCGGCAGTCCGAGGTGCGGCTGATCGCCTGGGCCGTCGGGGCGACGAACGTCCCGTTCCTGGTCTACTTCCTCCTCGCGCTGCCGCCGCTCGCGAACGCCGCGATCCTGCTCTACGCCGGTGTCTTCGTCTTCTACTCCGCACCGCCGCTGCGCTTCAAGGCGCGACCCTTCCTGGACTCGCTGAGCAACGCGGCCTACGCGCTGCCGCTGGTCATCGTGCCCGCCGCCTTCGAGGTGTCGCCGGTCTGGCCGGCCGCCATTGGGCTGATGGCCTGGAGCGTGGCCAAGCACGCCTTCGACGCAGTGCAGGACATCGTGGAGGACCGCGACGCGGGCATCACCACCACCGCGGTGCGGCTCGGGGCGCGCGGGACGGCCCTGTGGAGCGGGGCGTGGTGGATCGTCTCCACGGTGCTGTTCGCCCTGGTGAGCGTGCCGGTCGCCGCGGTCAACCTCGTGATCGCGGGCGTCCTCGTCGTGCGCCTGCTGCGCGACCCGACGCCGGAGACCGGTCACCGGCTGTACCGCCTGTCGGTCGCCTTCCCGTACATCGCCGGCTCCTTCGCCGGGGTCCTGCTGCTGGTCTCGATCGTGCTGGGAGGCTCCGCATGAGCCGCATCGTCGTCGTCGGCGGCGGGATCGGCGGGCTCACCGCGGCCGCGCTGCTCGCGCACGCCGGCCACCGGGTCACCCTCCTCGAGGCCTCCGCCGAGCTCGGCGGCAAGAGCCGCCGCCTGCAGCTGGGCGAGGACCGCATCGACACCGGGCCGTCCCTGGTGACGTTCCCGGCGGTGTGGGACGAGCTGCGGCGGCGCCTCGGCGACGGCGAGCGCGCCCCCGAGCGCGTCCGGGACGCCGGCCGGCTCGACCTGGTGCGGATGCCTGAGGTGGGCCGCTACTACTACGACGGCGAGGAGACCTCGCTGCCGGTCGCGCCGGACCACCCCTGGTACCCGGCCTGGCGGCGCTTCTCGGAGCTGCACGCGCCCCTCGCCGACGACGTGACCGAGCTGCTGCTCGCCGATCCGCTCGACCGGGCCGCCCTCCCGGCGCTGCGCCGGCTGCTGGCCGTCTACGGCTCGCGCCTCACCACGCGCGCCTACCTCGACGGCCTGCCCTGGCTGCCGGACGGGCTGCGCGAGATCATCGCGATCCACACCCTGAACGCGGGTGTCTCGCCTGCGCGCACCCCCGCCCTCTACGCGAGCATGCCCGCGATCATGGCGGAGACCGGGGCCTGGGTGCCCCGCGGCGGCGTCTACGAGATCGTGCTGGCGCTGGGCCGGCTGACCGAGGCGGCCGGCGTCGAGGTGCGCACCGGCGAGGCGGTCGTCCGCATCGAGCGCGGGTCGGTCACCACGGACGCCGGGCACTACTCCGCCGACCTCGTCGTCAGCGCCCTGGACGCGGACCGGCTCGAGGCGCTGACGGGGCCCTCGCGGATCTCGGCGCTGCCCCGCCTGCGCCCCCGCACCCTCTCCTGCTCGGCGATCGCGCTGTACGGCGTGCTGCGGGAGGAGCTGCCGGCGAGCATCGCGACGCACAGCGTGGTGCTGCCGACGCGGCCCGCCGCGCTCCACCGCAGCCTCGAGGCGGGCGACGAGCCGGCGGACACCATGGTGTTCGTCAACCAGTACCGCGCGGGCGAGGTGTACCCGAATCCGCACAGCACCCTCGGCGTCCTGCTCACCGCGCCCGCCGACGGCGGCCGGTACACCGCCGAGCACCCCTTCGTCCGGCGCGAGGTCGAGCGCGTCTCGCGGGCGATGGGGCTCGACGGGCTCCTCACCGACCTCCTCGACGAGCAGACGGTGCTCGATCCGCAGTACTACGGCGAGGGCGGCGAACCGCACGGCGCGCTCTACGGCGCGGCGCGGCCCTCCTGGCAGAGCGGGCCCTTCCACCGGCCCGCGTACCACGACCGCCTGCGGCCCTGGCTGTGGCGGGTCGGAGCGTCGGTGCACCCCGGCGGCGGGATCCCCGCGGTGGTGGGCGGCGCCATGATCGCGGTCACCCGGCTGCTGAAGTCGAACCCGGCCTAGCCGGCGCCCCCTGCACGCCGGTCGAGCAGCGCCGCAGGGTCGTGTCGATACCCGCTGTCGCCTGACGTGTCGGTGATGGTGGATCTCGATACGCCCGCTTCGCGGGCTACTCGATCAGCATGGGTGCGCTGCCGGCGGCGGCGCGTCAGGCGGGCGTGAGCCGGAGGGGCGGGCGGGGCTGGATCGGCGTCGTCCCCGGTGCCGTCGGGGAGATCCACTGCACGACCGGGCTGGTCGCGGTCGAGCCCGGGCCGAACGTGAAGGCGAAGTCGGCCGCGCCGGCGACGGTCGGACCGGTGAGGTAGGCGAACGCGGCGCTGTCCTCGTCGACGACGGTCCAGCCCGCGGGCAGGGCGATCGTCGACGCGTCGAAGAACTCCGCGGGGATCAGCAGGAGCCCGGGGTAGCCGATCGCGTAGCAGTCGGCGGGCACCAGCAGCCGGAGCGTCGATGTCCCGCCGAAGACGGCGGGGTTCGTCAGCCACTCGAGCACGGGGAAGCCCCGCGGCCCGACCTCGATGGTCGACGAGACGGAGCCGGTGACCTCGCTCTCGGTCCAGGTGGCCGTGGTCGTCCAGTTGCCGGACAGCTCGCCCCACTCGACGTTGAAGCCCTTCGTCCCCGCGCTCACGCCGTCGGGAGCGAGGATCGTGATCGTCCGGCCGTTGTCGTTGATCACCGTCCACCCCGTCGGTGCGACGACCGACTTCGCGGGGGAGAAGGCGTACTCCTCGAGGACGGTCAGGGTGAGAGTGCCGGTCCCGCGGACGACCGGAGTGCCGCGCGGGGGCGACTCCAGGGTGAGGAAGAGGAGGGACGACTCCGTCTGGACGCCCCTCGGGCCGTCCCAGGACAGGCGGGCGGTGAGCCCGGCGGTGCTGGCCGCCGCCATCGGCGCGGCGGTCGCGACCGCGACGACCGGGGTCGACCAGGCCGCCCCGAGCACGGTGCGCCTCGCGACGTCGGAGGGGCGGGGGTCGCGGACGCCGTGTGTGCTCATCGGGGCGAGTGTCGCAGTGGGGGAGTGCCCGCGGCAAGATCCTCTAGCGGACATGTCCGCTTGCGGACAGGAGTGCCGGGGGAGCCGTGCCGCGGACCCGCCGCTCGTCCTGCGGTGCGAGGCGCTCGCACTGCCGCGCGGGTCGGGTCGGCTCCGCACTGCGGCGCCCGTCGGTCACGCCGGAGTGCGCGCAGCCGACGGGAACCCGCGCAGAGGCGGCGCCGCCAGGACAGTGAGCCCCCTCCTCGCGGCCTCCGGTTCGGATCCGGAACCCCGTGTGTCTGCAACCTAGACCTCGCGAGTCGCTCTGGGAAGCGCTCGGCGGACCCAGGAGGGGGATGTCGCACCGATATCGACGAAGCGTGAGGATTCCGGCCCGTTCGGGCGTAGCCTCCGTTCCGACCCCATCCGGACCCCTTTCGCGTGGCCACAGCATCCATTCCGGATGCACCCGACGTCAGGATCCCCATGGGACGACTCGTCTACGACTCGCGGCTCGACGTGGACTTCGAGGACCGCCTCCTCGGTCACCTCCAGGTCGTCATCGGCACCAAGCTCGGCCGGGGCGAGAGCTTCTACCTCTCCTGGAAGGACCTGCCGGCCGTGGGCAGCGGTCGCACCTCGATCTGGCTGCATCCCGCGAGCGTGCTCCGGTTCCGGTACGCCAGTGCCGATCGCGTCGTCCTCAACCGGGCCTGGGTGCGGCGCTGGATCGCGGACTCCTACGCCCCGGGCGGGCTGCGCCTCACCGACGAGCCGGAGCCCGAGGGGGAGCGTCCGCCGCGGACCGTGACTCCGGCACCGTCCCCGCGGGCGCCGCGGCTCTGACGTCGTCCGCTCCCGGGGACCGTCAGTCGCGGGACCCGAGGGCGGACTCGGGGGTGCTGCCGTCCCAGGCCGCGAGCAGGCGGAGGCGGTCGGCGCTGTCGCCGTGCTCGTCGGGGTAGTAGATCACCAGGACGAGCCCGTCGACCGGCAGCTTCTCGCGGTGCAGGTCGAGGGGACCGACGCGGGGGTGGTCGATCGTCGCGGTACCGCCGCGGAGCGGGCGGACGTCGTGCCGGGCCCAGAGGGTGCGGAAGCGGGCGCTGGCGAGGGAGAGCTCGCCGACGAGCTCGACCGCACGGGGGTCGCTCGCGTCCTGGCCGAGGGTCTGCCGGGCCACGCCGACGAACGACTCGACCGCCGTCTCCCAGTCGCGGTGGAACAGGCGCTCCTCCGGATCGAGCAGCAGCGACCGCAGGCGGTTGTGGCCGGGGGCGAGTCGCGGCGAGAGCGACACGGCCGCCCGGTTCGAGGCGAGGACGTCGAAGTAGCGGCCCTCGACGAACGCGGGGACCTCGAGTGCGGCGAGGAGGTGGTGCAGCCGCGCGGGGACCTGCTCCGTCGGCCGTGCGCGCCGCCGCACGCGGGGCTTCGGCGCGGCGAGGTCGTGCAGCCAGGCGGTCTCGACGTCGTCCAGCTGCAGGACGCGGGCGAGGGCCTCGAGCACTTGCGCGGAGGGGTTGTCGTCGCGGCCTCGCTCGAGCCGGACGTAGTAGTCGGCGCTGATGCCGGCGAGGAGGGCGACCTCCTCGCGGCGGAGGCCCGGCACCCGCCGCCGCGTCCCCGACGGCAGGCCCACCCGCTCGGGAGCGACGAGCGCACGCCGGGCCTGCAGGTACTCGCCGAGCGCGTTCGCCGGTGCGTCGACATCCATGGGGCCGACGATACCCACCCCGTCGCGCGCGGAGAGAGGCCCTGCCACTCCCCGGATCCGCCGGGACCTGGCTGCCTCCGGCGGCGCCGACGACCATCGAGCCGAGCCGTTCAGCACGGACCCGTCACCTGCGGGCCCGCTCAGCACGGACCCGTTCCCCAGGAGGAGACGCCATGGACATCACCGACCGCACCGTCCTCGTCATCGGCGGCACCTCGGGCATCGGCCTCGGCCTCGCCCGCCGCTTCGCCGCCGCCGGCAGCACCGTCGTCGTCGGCGGGCGCGACACCGACCGGGTCGACGACCTCGAGACCGTCCGGATCGACGTCACCGACGCCGACTCCGTGACCCGCGCCAGGGACGAGGTGCTGGCGGCGCATCCCGGCCTCGACACGGTCGTCACCATGTCCGGGGTCCTGCTCCAGGAGGACCTCCGCGACCCCGCTCACTTCGCCACCGCGGAGCGGACCGTCGCGGTCAATCTGCTCGGCACGATCCGCGCCGTCGACGCCTTCACCCCGCACCTCCTCGGCCGGGGCGGCGGCGACATCGTCACCGTCTCCTCGGGCATCGCCTTCCTGCCGTTCCCGCTGATGCCCAGCTACGGCGCGTCGAAGGCGGGCGTCCACGCCTACACCGAGTCGCTGCGGGCGCAGCTCGCCGGCACGGGCGTCCGGGTGACCGAGCTCGTCCCGCCGGCCGTCGCGACCGCGGGCCAGGAGGCGGTCAATCCGGCGGCCCTGCCCCTCGACGCCTACCTCGACGAGGTCCTCGAGCTCCTGACCCAGGAGCCCACCCCGGACGAGATCGTCGTCCGGGCCGCGCAGCGGCTGCGCTGGGCGGAGCGGGACGGCACCTACGCCGAGCTCCTCGCCGCCCGTTCCCGGTCGCTCGACGCCCTGCCGGGACGCTGAGCCGGCGCCGGGAGACCGGGAGACGGCGAGGCGGAGATCCCGAGGAGGCGCGAGCGGCGCGGCAGTCCTATCGTGAACGAGGAGGTCGTCATGGTCCGTTCGGCAAGCAGGAAGTCCCGTCCGTTCACGCCCCGTCTGCTCGTGCTCTCCGTCGCGGTGATCGGCGGACTCGCCGGCGTGACGGGCTGCTCGACGGGGGCGGCTGAGGAGACGCAGGCGTCGACGGCGCCCTCGACGCCGCCCTCGGCGTCCACGTCGACGGCCGCGTCCAGCGCGACCGCCGCACCGGCGAGCCCTTCCGCGTCGGCACCGTCGTCCGCACCGCCCGCGTCGTCGGCCGGCTGCACCCCGAACGACACCCCCGTCCCGGCCGGCGTCGCGACGGCGGAGATCGGGGACGTCGACGGCGACGGCCGGGCGGACCAGGCGTTCTACGACGAGGACGGCGGCTTCGACTACGGCATCCGCACCGCCTCGGGCGCGACCTTCCTGCAGCAGGACACGCTGGCGGGCCCGGCGACCCACCGCGGCTGGACGGTCGCGGTGAGCCCGACCCTCGCGGCGACGGTCCTCAGCGACGGCAGGACCGCTGCGCTCTTCGCCTTCACCGACTGCGCGTTCGTGACGCCGATCGGCGTCGACGGGCAGCCCTACCGGTTCGTCCTCGCCGGATTCGGTGACGCCGGCACGGGCGTCACCTGCGGCACAGCCGACGCCGACGGCCACCACTCGATCTCCGGCGTCCTCGCCGCGCGGGACGCCGACGGGAGGTACAGCATCACCTCGACGCAGGTGGAGCTCTCGGCCGACGGGCGCACCGCGACCAACGGCGCCGTCACGAGCGGCGGCGACGCCCTCGCGCAGGACGACCCCGCGGTCGTCGCCGCGATGACGGTGACCTGCGACGGCGTGGCGAGCGTCCAGACCAGTGGGGAGTGACGGCCAGGAGCGCCGCGCCTCCGGGCGGCGTCGACGCACGCGCTGAGGAACGCCGCCTAGGCTCCCGAGCGTGTCGCGAATGCTCTCCGCCCTCGTCCTCGCCGGTAGTGGCCGCGCTGGTGCCGGCCGCTACGACGACCCCTGGCATCCCTTCGACGAGACGACGGAGTGCGTGGCCGGCCTCCTGCGCGCGTCGGGCTTCGCGCTCACCGTCGCGCCGGACGTGGACGACGCGCTGCGGCGGTTCGAGGACGCTCCGGATCTCGTCGTCGTCAACGTCGGGCTGCCCCGGGACGGGTCACCGTCGCCCGCCGCCACCGCGCGGGCCGGCCTCCGACACCTGCTCGCCTCAGGTGCCCCCGTGCTCGCGCTGCACGCCTCCTCGACGAGCTTCGTCGACGCGCCGGAGTGGGAGCAGGCGATCGGCGGCCGGTGGGAGCGGGGGACGTCCTTCCACCCCGAGCACGGCGAGGCCCGCGTCCGCCTCCTCGGGCACCCGCTCACCGCGGGGATCGGCGACTTCGTCCTGCAGGACGAGCGCTACACGTCACTCCGCACGGCCGCCGACAACGAGGTCGTCGCGGTCCACGAGCACGACGGCGTCGAGCACCCACTCATCTGGCTGCGCGAGGCCGGCGACGACCACGGCCGCGTCGCCTACGACGCCCTCGGCCACGACGCCCGCTCCTTCGAGTCGCCCGAGCACCGCGAGATCCTCCGCCGCCTGATCGCCTGGACGACGCGGCAGGACGAGGTCTGAGCGCACCACGGGAGCGGCGCACGGTCGGCGCGGATCCGCGAGGACACGCACGTCGCGGGACTCCGACGTCGGAGCATCAGTGGGCGTCGTCGTTGCCCATCTCGTGCACGATCCGGCCATGGCAGCCGGCCTGCGTCCAGTCGTAGGGGCCGGTCGAGGTGAGGTTCGTGCCGTAGAGGGCGGCCATGGCCTCGCTGTCCTCCGCGAGGGGCTCGGAGCCCCGGTCCTCGGGCGAGCGCTCCCACCACAGCTTGAAGGTGTAGTCGAAGCCCTCCTCGCGCATGCAGCCGGCGATGCGCAGCTGCATGTCGACCCAGCTGACCGCATTGCCGAGCTCGTCGCCGACGAGGCTCGCCGGGTAGGTGATGTCGTCCGGTGCGTCGGAGACGTCGTAGAGGCGGACGCCCCACTGGTCGTACCGGTGCCCGTCGGGGGCGGCGGTCGGCGTCGCCTCCTCGAACGGCGTGTCTGGCTCGTGGGCGGCGGGGGTGATCGAGGGGAGCGGCGACGAGGCGACGTCCTCCTCGACGACCGGCGGGTCGGCCGCCCGCGCGGCGGCGAAGCGGTCGTCGTAGTCCTGGACGGCCGACGCCGTGGTGGCGGCGAGGACGGCGCCGAGGCCTGCCGTGAGGAGCAGTCCTCCCGCGGCGAGGGCGATCGTGGCGCGCAGCCGGGTGGTGCCTCGAGGGCGGGGATCCGTCATGTCGTGACCTGGCTTCCGGTGGGGCGTCGGGCGATGGACCAGCAGAGGGCGGCGGCGAGCAGGACGAGTCCTTGCGCGTTCCCCAGCAGCAGGAGAAGGAGGTCGAGAGAGGGCACCGAGGACACGAGCACGGGGACCGTGGCGCTGACGTACCAGAGTGCGTCGACCCCGACCGTCGGGAGGACCGAGACGGCGACCGCTCCCAGCACGGCGCCGGCACGGCGTGTCCGCTGGTGCAGGAGCAGCAGCAGAGCCAGCGCGGCGACGGCGGTCGCCGCGAACACCGGTGCCGTCGTCGCGAACGGCACCGGACTCTCCGTGATGAGGCGGATGCTCGCCCACCCGCCGACGACGACGGAGGCCAGGACGAGCACGAACACGACAGCCCAGAGGGCGGTGGAGAGCGACCCCACTCGCGCGTCGAAGAGCATCTCCGCGCTTCCCTCGTGGAGTCGGGCGCGGCGCCACAGCAGATCCGCCCCGGCGCCCCGGACCGTGCGCGAGGCGATCTGCCGAGCCGTGCGGCGGGGAGCCTGCTCCCTCTCCTCGGCCCACCGGGTGTGCTCGAAGAGGTCGGACGCGATCACCTCCGCCCGCTCGGTCGCGAAGTGCGGATCCAGCCCGCGGGTGTAGAAGCGGCACCAGCGCAGCGCGGCGACCGTGGAGCGGCGCACCGCCGCCGACGATCGGGCGCTCACGCCGTTCCACCGAGGACGAACGGGGCACGACCGGCAGCGCCCGAGCGGGCAGCGGAGGCCGCGTGGGCGACGGCGCGTCCCTCGCCGGTCACCTCGAAGCGGCGGCGTGGAGGGCGGCCCTGCGCGTTCGCCTCCGCCTTGTCCTCCCAGGACGATGAGACGAGACCGCGCTCCTGCATCCTCCCCAGCGCCTTGTAGAGCGTGCCGTGCGCGGTGAGCGGCCGGCCGTCTCCACTGGCGAGCGATGCGGCGAGAGCGAAGCCGTGCGTCGGCTCGCCCGCATCGATGAGCGCGTCCAGGAGGTCGAGCTCGAGGGGGAGGACCGCTCCCTGCTTCCGTCTGGGCATGACCGAAGAATAGGAAGATAGGGGAGGGAGGTCAAGGGCGGCGCGGGATCGCGGTCGCCCGACCGGCGCGCTCCTGCTGAGGTGACTCCGTGCGGAGCGTCCGTCAACGCCTGCGTTCCGGCCAGGCCTGCCATGCCCGGCTCCAGGGCGCGGACAGCTGCTGCCCATCGTGACTGGTCACCTCATGCACGCCCTCCTCGTTGGTGAAGCCGCTCGACATGCCCAGCTCACCACCGCCTCCGATGCGGTAGGCGACGGTGATGCCGTCGTCGTGAGCGGTGATGCTCTCCTCGTAGCGTCCCGCGACGACGTCGAGGACGGTTCGCTCGAGGTCGTCCGCGAGGGCGGTCCAGTCGTCGTCGCAGGCGTCGCAGCCGCAGACGGGGTAGTTGAACCGCTGCAGTGCTCCGGCGTGGAGGAGGACACCGGGGAAGACGGTCCAGACGATCGTGAGCGGGGCGGCGTCGACCGATCGCGGGGTCACGCGGACGGCACGGGCGGCCCAGGAGATCTCGGCTTCGTCCCGGGCCGCGAGGGCCGGGTCGTCCTCGACCGTGACGTCGTAGCTGCGAGCGAGGTACTCGAGCAGGGCGTCCGCGATCGTGTGGACGGGTCGGAACCGCTCGGTGTCGCGGGTGACGGAGTAGCTCTCGTCCGGAGGTGGTCCTCCTCTCCAGCGGTTCCCGTAGGGGATCGGCCGGCCGGCCTCGTCGGTGAAGACGCGGTCCTCGACAGCGGGTCGGGTGTAGTCCGTCATGAGGGAGAGAGTAGGGCGGAGCGCCGACCGGATCCCGCAATGGCTCCCGGCCCGGACCTGCGCTCAGACGGCGCGCTGAGCCGCGTTGCGCGGCCTGCGGCGAGCCGATCGTCCGAGCTCAGCGTCACCTGCGATCGACGCGGGCCTCTCCCGGCATCGTGAGCCGGAGGATGAGGGTGAGGACGAGGCCGAGGATGCCGCTGAGGAGAAGCGCGGCGACGACGAGGGCGGAAGCGCCGAACGACCCCTGAGCATCGTTGCTCGTGTCCACCGGCACGAACCAGTAGACGACGGCTCCGACGACGAACAGCACGCTGACGACGAGGGCGCCGATGCAGGTGTCTCGCCGCACCTTCTCCTGGGACCCGTCTCCTGACAGGTTGACGAGCCAGAGGATTCCGATCACGGCGGGAGCGCCGGCGAGGAGCGCAAGGAACACGGGTTCTCCTAGTGGGTCCAGTGGGCGTCGTCGTTGCTTTCGGTCAGTTCCAGTGTCGAGGGGCCCCTCTTGAAGGTGCGGGCCGACTACTGGTCCCAGGAGTACGCCCCCTGGGGACGGGCAGCGTTCTCGAGGGGCCGACTACTGGTCCCAGGAGTACGCCCCCTGGGGACGGGCAGCGTTCTCGAGCTGACGGTGCCGGCGCCCCGACCGTCCCGCCCCGACTGTCCCGCTCGAGGTGGGTCGATCGTCGTCGTTGCGCCGTCGATGTCCATCACGCTGATGCGATCGAAACGATGGAACGCTGATAAGTCCACCAGCTCCATCCTTTCAGCACGAAGTCGTAGCCGACACCGGGGGTCAACGCCTGCGCCTGCTCCGTCACCCATTGATCGGACGCACCGTTCCCGCCCGAGAGGAAGAGGGTCCCGCAGTCGGTCGTCTCGACCTCGAACTTCGGGGTGTAGCGGGCGTGGATGTCGACGACCTCCGTCACTGTGCACCGAGCCGACGAGATCGTGTTCTCCCAGAGGACGCTCCAGGCAGTGATCGGCGCTGCTACCGCCAGGACCACGAGCGCTGTGACCGCCACAGCCTTTCGTCGCATCGAACGGACCAACCTCTCAACACCCTCCAGGGCTCGGTTCTCACAGTGCGCGGTGGGCTGGGCCGACTGATCACGCAGCCGTGATGAAGACGATCTCGCCGACCGCATTCGTCCACCTCATGTCGTCGCCCAAGCGTGTGACAGTGACGGGTTCGCCGAGAAGTTCGTCGAAGAGATGTCCGGCGGCGCCGGCGGGAGCAACGCACCCGCGAAGCAGGGTCATGGTATGAGTGACGGTCAGGACGCCGTTCTCGAAGGCGAACGAATCCGTCTGCACGTTGCAGCCGTCGTCGAACGCGAACTCGCCGGCTCCGGCGCCGTCCATGGTGATCGTGAGGTCGAGCCGATCCGCCGGTGCCTGGACATCGTCGGTCGTGATGCTGGTCAAGGAAGTGCTTTCGTACTGACCTGATTCCAACTCTGCGACCAGCGTCGGCGTCGGCGTCGCGACCGGCACCGGTTGCTCGCTGCCGGAGGTGCACCCGACCAGTGCGCCGGCGATCGTCGCGGCGAGCAGGAGCAGTGAGATGGTGCGAGGCATGTGGACTCCCGGCGGGTGGAGCGACGCTCCGTTCGGCTGAGCAAAGCACGCTCGCGCCGGTGCCGCTACGCGCTGAGCGGTTTCGACGCGATCAGAAACCCTGCATATCCAGGGAACGCCGACGATGCGTCGTCCGCCGTCCCGAAAGCGAATCGCCTCTGGGTCAGACCCGGCGTTTCTCTGCAGATCCGAGCGCCCGTTCCGAGGGCAGCGGGGACAGCAGGCCACCGAGTTGGCGCTTCGCCTTCTGGTATCGACTGCGTGCCGTGGACGGTGGGACGGAGAGGATCTGGGCCGCCTCGCTGAGAGAGAAGCCCTCCCAGTGCACCAGTCGCACGAGCTCTGCCAGCTCCGGAGTGAGTTTGCTCAGCGCTGCTCGAACGTCGAGGACGACGTCGGAAGGTTCTCCGATCACGCCGATGGGGTCGACGGTGCCGCGAAGCTTCTCGGCGAGGAGGTCTTGGCGCCCTCGTGGGGGATCTGAGACGCACTCGACGCGAGTATGGTCGGGCAATGGACATGTCAGCATTGCTCACAAGTATCCTGGTCGCCCTCATCGGTGCCGCCTATGTTGCAATTGCGATACTCGCTCTCGTGCAAATTCTTCGCTCACCGAACGAGCTGATCCGTAAGGCCATGTGGGTGGCAGTAGTCATCATCGCTCCCTTCCTCGGGTCGGTCGCCTGGTTCTTCCTTGGAAGAAACCGTGGACATAGATTGAGCAACGGTCGAATGGGATGACTCAGGCTCTTCTCTCGAGTTCGACGCGTCCGACTTTGGTGATCGCCGGCACGTCGGCCTGATCGGGAGACGCGGACCGGGCTCCCCGCCGGCGCGTCACCTCACCCGGGTCGGTCCGCGGTGCGTGCTGGCGCCGGGGACGTCCCAGGCGGACAGGAGGCCGAGCATCGCGCGCTTGTCCTCGAGTTCGGGGTTCCGGGTCAGGAGGAGGTGCAGATCTCGGACGATGAGGTCGAAGTACTCACCCTCAGTCCGACCTCGGGGGTGGGAGAGGTACGAGGCCTCGGCGGGCCAGAGCGAGTCGGTGCCGAGCATCATCTTCACGGGGTGCACTCTGGCGCCGACCTGCACCGTGACGGGGTGGTAGGAGTTCGTGACGTCCGGTCGTCTCGGTGGGGCGGCGAAGCTCAAGAATTCTGTTGCGGTCACGTCGTACGTGAATCCGCTCGCGGTCCACAGCTCGAACATCCAGTCGGTCCACAACGCCGAGTCGTCGGGAACTCCCTCGATGTTCGAGTCGCGCTCCATACTGCAGAACAAGGTCCACATGTCGAGTCCCGTGAAGCCGACCATCTTCTCCACGAAAGCTTGCAGGGCGCGGTCAGCCGTCTCGGCGTCGTAGAGCAATCCGATGTCGTCAGCCATTCGCGCTCACAGCGGGTATCCGAAATAGCGTTCGAGCCAGCTCGGATGGCTCATCACGATCGGCCCGTCGTACCGGTCCCACAACGACTCCTCGGCAGCGACCGTGAAGTCCAGGGCTTCGAGAGCTGCGGTCATCGGTCTCAGGTCCTCCGATTCGACCAGCGCATCGAACTCCTCCTGCGAGTACGCGCCCGGCGTCTCGAGCGCGAGGAAGCAGAGGTCCCCGTGCCGACTGATGCAGACCACGAGGTTCGCCGATGTGCGGTTCGCCGCTCCGTTCACCGTCACGTGAGTGAAGGTCGCGGAGTCCTGCCAGTCCCGGAGTGGATCGTCGACCGACACGGCGCCGGGGAAGCTCTCCTCGAGCAGCGCAGCGAGCGCGTTCACCTTCGCCGCCAGCCGCGGACCGTCGAATCCGACCGGCTCGTCACGCCCAGGGCCGTCCAGCTCACGCAAGCGGCGCTCGAGCGCCGTCCCCTCCAACCACATGGCCGAAGTCTTCCGCTGCCGTGACCGCGGTGCCACCGTTGTCGCGATCGGTTCGAGCCGGAACGAGCGCATCGGCCGTCTCGCCTGAGTATCGATCAACGGCTCACCGGCGCCCGCGGTGAGCGCCGATCCAGAGGAGCAGCACTCCGACGATCGCCGCGACGACTCCGAGTGCCATCACCGTCGCGTCCGCGGGGTGCATCGCGCAGGCCGCGGCCACGTCGTCGTCTGCGCAAGTGCGCCACGGCTGGAGGAGGAACACGACGGCCACGATCACTCCGAGGGGAGCGAGAACCGCTCCGGTCGTGGTCAGCAGGTCGATCCGTTCTCGTGCAGCCATGTCCTGACGGTAGCTCCCGCCGTTGCGCCTCTACTGGTGCTCGATGCGCGACGCCGAGTCCAGGCCGAAGGTGCGGAGGGGGTCGGGGCCGTCGAGAGTGATGGACGTGCTCGGGTCGCCAGCGAACTCGTCTGCTGAGCGCTCCTGGGTTCCACGGCCCGCATAGGCGTCGCGGAGGACACTGGCTGCGGCGCCGGCGGGAGCCACGGCTTCTCGGAAGCGTCGGCGTCGGAGGAGTCCCAGAGTGAAGCCGACGGCGATGACGAGGCCGAGGGCCATGATGAGCAGTGCTTCGGACATCGTGATCTCCGATCGTTGACGTCGGTTCAGTCGAACACGCCCGATCAGCGAATGCAACGCCGCCGGTCGGGCGACCGGGCCTCCCCTCAGGGGATGAGCCCGGACCTATCGCCGAGTCGTCTTCAATAGCTCGCTGAAGTCTGAGACGAAACGGTGCTCTGAGGGCATTCACTACTGAGGGGGGTGATGTCGGTGGTCGGTGCGGCTGAGGTGATGCTGGTGGATCGGCTTCGCGGCGGCGACCCTTCGGCGCTGGATGCTCTCTTCCGGATGCATGGCCGCGCGGTTCACCGGGCCGCAGCCAGCTTCCTCGTGGACGCCAGCCAGGCGGAGGACGTCGTGCAGGAGACCTTCTTCCTGCTCTGGAAGCGCCGCTCGGGCGTGCGCATCGTGGGGGAGTCGGTGCTGCCCTGGCTGCTGGTCACGGCGCGCAACCTCAGCTCCTCGACCAACCGCCGCGAGCAGCGCCGACGCCACCTGCCCCTCTCGGACGACACCACCTCTCGCGGCATCGACGCGGAGGCGAGCGACCGGCTGCTCGACGTGCGGCGTCTGGTCGAGCAGATGAGCGCGACGGACCGCGCGATCTGGACGGCGTGCATCGAGGACGACCTCAGCTACAGCGACGCCGCCCGCTCCCTCGGCCTGTCCCACGGAACGGTCCGCAACCGCCTCTCGCGGGTGCGGGCATCGCTGACGAGAACCCTGACGGAACGGACAGAGGACCATGGACAGTCGTGATCTGAGCGACGAGCAGCTCGAGCGCATCAGCGCAGGCCTCGCGCACCGCATCCGCCGCCGCCGACGTCTCGGCCAGGCCGCGGCGGTGACCCTCGCCGGCATCGCGGGCGCGGTCCTCAGCGCGGCGGTCCTCACTGCGGTGACGACGGAGCGCGGCACTCCGGTCGCGGCGCCCGTCACCTGCTGGGAGCCGGACGGGCGGGGCGTCGCCCTGTCGGGCGAGATCCGGACGCCCGTCGGCCGGTCCACCGCGGCACTCGCCGCGGCGTGCGCTGCACTCACCGGATCGGGTGCCGACGGCGGGAGCACCGACGGGACGGACGCCGCCCAGTACTCCCTCGCCGGAAGCCAGGTCTGCGAGGAGAGCGGGCGCCTCCGGATCTTCACGGGGCTGAGCACCAGGGTCGACTGCGCCGACCCGCCCACGACGCAGAACGGAGTCGACCAGTGACCGGCACACGAGCGGGAAGAGTTCCCCTCAGCGTCCTCTGCCTCTCCGCGGCGCTCGTCCTCAGCGGCTGCGCGGCGAGCGCCACCGGCCCCGGCTCACCGCCGACGTCGCCGGTCGCGGGAGATCTGCTCAGCGCCGAGGAAGCGACCGAGTCCGTCTACGAGACCACCGCGGTCGTCGCTGCTCAGGAATCAGGAGACTGGCTGCTCGATCACCCGGTCGGCCTCCGCATCATCGACATCGACGGCCGGTCCAAGCTCAGCGTGGACGGGCCCTGCAACACCCTCACCTACGACCTCCAGTACGCAGGTCTGCAGAGGTCCGTCCGGGTCGTCACCGGGGGCCCCGCCACGACCTCCGTCGGCTGCCTCGATGCCGCCGGAGAACGAGAGCAGTGGCTGATGGGCGTCCTGGGCGCCGGGGACGTCAGCCTCACGCAGACCACCACGACGATGCGCATCCGCTCCGGCCCCGTCACCATCGACGCCACCGCGAAGACGACGCCCACCTCGACGGAGACACAGGCAGCACCGGCGTCGCCGCGGGACCCCCGGCCGTCTTCACTCCCGACGGAAGCCCCGCCGTGCCCCTCGACTGCTGACGCCGCGTACGGGCCGATGATCGACGTCCAGCAGCTGACGAACCCGGCGCTCGACCTGGCCGACGGCGCGGGAAGTCGCCTCTCGACGCTCAGCGCGGAGGAGAAGAAGCAGTACCCGATCTACGCGGTGCGGGCGACGTCTGCGGAGCTGTCCTCCTGCGCCCCGGGACTCGGCGGCGACACTCGAATCTCCCCGGAGGCGCGGATGTGGGCTCTGAGCGTGCACGCCCCTGTCGTGAACGACGCGCCCTACGGGTTTGTGGCCAAGAAGTGGGACGTCTACACCGTCGTCTACGACGGCGAGACCGGAGAGGTGATCGTCTCCTCGACGGGTGTCGACCTCCAGGCGCTCGGGATGCGCGGTGAGGTGATCACCGCGAGGTAGACGATCTCGGAGAGGATCGGCGATGGCGCCCTGGCCGCCCCATGGGCTGGAAAGACCATCCCGCGACCGTCTCGAGAGGCGGTATCGATCTCGAGATCCTGGGCGCGCCGGGCGCACTGATCACCGCCGACCAGGCCCGCAGTCGACAGCCTCCGAAGTGGGGGATCACTCGGGCGGATCGTGGGAGAAGTCGAGCGAGCCGCCGAGGATCCGTGCGGCGACGTCGCGCACTCCGACGCCTTCTGCGAAGGCGTAGGCGCGGATGATCGCGAGGGCGTCCGCCGGGGTCGACCGGGTCTGGCCGATCGCCATCCCGGTCGCCTGGTGCACTCCCCGGCGTGAGAGCGCCGGATCGCGGGCGAGACTCCCGTTCTCCGGCAGGGTGATCGCCTGATCGACCACGGCCCTGGCGGGCGCTCCGGAGAGTCGGCCCGCGAGCTGCAGCTGCTCGGCGTCGAGCCGCATCGAGGTGCTGCTGTACAGACTGACGGCGCCGATGCTCGAGGTGCCGATGACCAGGGGAACGGCGAGGACCGTCCTCGTTCCTGCCGCCTCCGCGGAGAGTGAGAAGACGGGCCAGGCGGCGAAGTGCCGCTCGTCGCCGACCTGAAGCTCGACAGGGCGATAGGCGCGGTACGCGCTCCAGGCGGGCCCTTCGCCGAGGTCGATCTGCGTCTCGTCGAGGGTCGCCGCTCGGCGGCTGGTCGCCGCCAGTGTCTGCATGTCGAACGGAGCGCCGAGCACGGACGTGGCAGCGTCCTCGCCGGGCAGCAGGTCGATGAAGGACGCGAGGAGCCGGTCGATCTCCTCGCCGAAGGCGCCGCTTCCCGGCTGACCGGTGCTCACGGGAGGAAGCCGGGTACGCGCGTGCACGCGCCTGTGCCGGGCTTCGTCCCGATCACGAGCTGCGGGGGAGTGACGAGCCCGTCGTCGAAGCGGGCACCGCTTCCGGAGTCGCCGTGCAGCCTGCCCATGGGGGTCCCGCCGTCGCGTGCGCCCGGGAAGGGTGCGGTTCGCCACGCGAGGTCTCGGATGGGCTCTGAGACCATCCCCGTTCCGCACTGCTCGCTCCGATCCGAGACGATCGGTCGCGCGGCCGCCCGGACGGAGACGCGCAGGGCGGTTTCTGCCGTGTCACCGGGATGTTCGCGAAACACCTCTCCGGGGTCGTCCGAGGCGTACTGTGACGGATGCCGGCCGCGTCGCGGAGGTGCACGAACTCTCCCGCCGATCGGTGACACCGCTCGGTCGAGAGGGCTCCTCCTACCGATCCGAGCCGCCATGACCCCGCGGGACGAGAATCAGCACGACTCCGTCCGTGCCCTCCAGGACCTGATCTCCGCCTTCTCCGGACCGCACTGGGTGCACCCCGCCTACGTCGAGCACGTCCTCGCGCACGCCGCGGACCTGCTCGACGCCGCGCTGATCCTCGGCGGGCCCGAGCGGAAGCGCACGCCGACGCTGATGTGGCCGCGCTCGGCCGTGTTCGAGATCCCGAACCCACTACCGGTGCCACCTGCCGCCCTCTGAGCGGCAGGCGTCTCCGGCCCTCGCTCGAGACGTCCCGGCCGAACCGGTGCGCTGAGCGGGGCTCGGAGCAGGCCACGGGCACCAGCGCCGCCGGTCGCGAGTGTGGTGGAGTGGAGCGAACCGCCCGTCACCACCCCCGAGGAGCCACCATGCACGTCGTCGTCATCGGCGGGAGCGGCCACATCGGCTCCTTCCTCGTCCCCCGGCTCGTCCGCGCCGGGCACGAGGTCACGAACATCACCCGCGGCACCAGCACCCCCTACACCGCCGGCCCGGAGTGGGAGCAGGTGCGGAACGTCGTCGCCGATCGGCAGCAGGAGGACGAGGACGGCGTCTTCGCGACCCGAGTTCGCGATCTGGCTCCGGACGTGGTGATCGATCTGGTCTGCTTCACCGTCGACTCGGCGCAGGCCCTCGTCGAGGGGCTCCGCGGGCACGTCGGCCACCTGATCAGCTGCGGATCGGTCTGGCGCTACGGGCCCACCCTGAAGCTCCCGATCCGGGAGGGCGAGGGGACGCCCGCGATCGACGAGTACGGCCGCCAGAAGGAGGCGATCGCCATCCTCCTGAAGGCCGAGACCGCGGCGGGCGGCCTGCGCACCAGCACGCTGCACCCCGGCCACATCAGCGGACCGGGCTGGGCGCCGATCGGGCCGCTGGGCAACCTCGACCCCGTCGTCTGGGAGACCCTGGCCACCGGTGGAACGTTGCGCATGCCGGGCTCGGGCGCGGAGTCCCTGCACCATGTGCACGCCGACGACGTCGCCCAGGCGTTCGAGCTCGCGGTGGCCCGGCCCGAGGCGGCCGCGGGGGAGGACTTCCACATCGTGGCCCCCTCGGCGCTGACGGTCCGCGGGTTCGCGCAGATCGCCGCGGGCTGGTTCGGGCAGGAGGCCGTGCTGGAGAGCATCGGCTGGGAGGAGTTCCGCCGCAGCGCGGGCGACGACCTCGCCGACGCGAGCTGGGGCCACCTGCACCGCAGCCAGTGCTTCTCCATCGAGAAGGCGGCGACGCTGCTCGGCTATGCGCCGCGGTACGAGCCGGAGGCCGCCGTCCTCGAGGCCCTCGAGAGCCTCGTCGAGCGCGGCGAGCTGACCCTCCCGGTCGCGCTCCCGGCTCGAGCGCACTAGACCGCAGCACCGGGTCGCGGCGGGTCGGTGGGCAGGTCTCGATACGTCCCTTCGGGACTACTCGACCCGCATGGATCGATCTGGTCGAGGTCTCCAGGGCCTGAGCCGTTCATGCTGATCGAGTAGCCCGCTCCGCGGGCGTATCGAGATCCACCGCGTGTTCGAGAGCCCTCGCTGCAGTCCGGCGGGCGCCAGAATCACTCGGTGAGGCTGCGGTCCTCAGCGAGGAGGAGCGCCAGCTCGTCGCGGCTGAACGACTCGACGGGTGCGTGCGCGGCCATGGCGAGGTAGCCGCCGTCCCCCGCTTCATAGCTGCCGGCGCCCCCACCCAGGAGGGCGGGACGCTCGCCCTCGTGCAGGAAGAGCAGGTAGGAGCTCCCGGGGGTGAGCAGGGGCTCCTGCACGGTCGTGTAGCGGACCCCGTCCAGGACGCCGCCGGTCTGCGTGATGGTGAGGCGGTCACCCGCCTCGCCCTTGTGGACGGCGGTCACCTCGAGCTCGACCTCCGTGGCGGCGATGGCGCCCTCGAGACTGGCGGCGCGCTGCTCCTCCTCCGACGCCTCGCTCAGCGGATTCAGGAGCGGATCGGTGCCCTCGAAGGTCGGGTACACGACGGCGTCGCGGGTCGAGACGGCGGTGCCCTCGATGATGCGATCGGCCTGCCCGACGAGCTGCGGCAGGTCGTAGGAGGGGTAGTCGACGGCCATCTGCGACGTCCGCTCGACGATCGGCTCCGCGGGAGTTCCTGCACAGCCGGAGAGCAGAGCGGACGAGAGAACGGCCGACGCGACCACCGAGATCCGGACCGCTGTCGTGGGCTGCATGCGGATCACCCTCTCACGGGAGACCGCTCAGGCCGGGGCCGTGCCGTCAGCGGGTCGATCACCGCCACGAGTGGTCAGCGGTTCCAACGTCCGTCCCCGGCACGTGCTCGATCAGATGCGACTCCACGAGTTCGACCTCGAGAGGACGCCGGAGAGAGAACTATAGTGATGCCCGCGGCACCCAGCCCGACGGCCACCGACGTCGCCGTCCAGCTACCGGAGGAGGTCCGTCGTCCGTCTCGACGTGGCCGATCGATGCGGCGTCCGGCGACTCGGGCCCCGGCGCGGGTAACCTGTGACGCATGATAGAAGGCGTCGGCGCTCAGCTTCGAAAGGGCGTTGCTGAGTTCTGCATCCTCGGGCTCCTGGACAGTGTGCCGATGTACGGGTGGGAGCTGTCGACACGCCTGCAGGAGGTGGGGGTCATCGGGAGCATCGGGACGCTGTATCCCCTTCTGGGGCGGTTGCGGGATCGCGGGTCCATCGCTGCTGTCGTCGTGCCGAGCGACCAAGGCCCCGCGCGGAAGTACTACTCACTGACTGACGTGGGGAAGATCGAACTCGGCCGTTTCAGAGCGGAGTGGCCGTCGTTCGTCAGTCAGGTGAACCAGACGATCGGAAGGGGAACCCCATGACTGCCTCCACCTCGCGGGTAGCTGACCGCTACCTGGAAGAGTTGAAGGTCGCGCTCGCCGATGTGCGCGCTGAACTTCGCGAGGAGATCTATGGGGGGATAGCGGAGGAACTGGACGGCCTCGATGACGACGCTGCGCGAGAGCGCATCTCCGAGCTCGGGACCCCTGCGCGTATCGCCTCGGCGGCCGGCGGGTCGTCCAGCAGTAGTGGACTCGTCTTCGATCGCCCGTGGTTCGCTGTTGCGAGCTCGTTGTCGTACGCGTTCGGCTGGCTGCTGATCCCCGGCGCGGGCTGGCTGATCGGGATCGTTGCGCTGCTGCTCTGCTCCTCGTGGACTCTCGCGGAGAAGAAGGCGGCTGTGATCGCACCGCTGGTCACGGCTGGAGTCGTCGGCGGTGGCACCGGGCTCTTCTACTGGTTCACTCTCACTCCGAGTTCCACCATGACGACCTGGACGGTCGTGGTCGCAGCCACGTTCGTCGGCGGGGTGGTGAGTCTGATCCTGGGATCGCGCTTGTGCGCCCGCTACGTGAGAACGCGGCGGGCGCACGAGGCGATGATGCAGGCTCGTTGAGCCGCGGTCATCAGTTCCAGCTGACTGTTGCGACCCCTCCCGAGACCGTCAAGCGCAGTTCGAACGTGGTCGTGTAGCCGATGATGCACATCTGCGCGTTGATGTTCATCTGGGCGCGATTCGCTAGCGGCCTGCCGAGGTAGGTCATCGTCGAACTGCACGCGCCGCCGATCGTCCAAGCCGGACCCCACGGGTCAGCGGTCACGGTGTTGCTCGAGAGGTTGAAAGAGGTGTAGAAGCTCATCTGCACCACACCGACCCAGGTGTCGATCTTGCAGGCGTTCCGTTCCGGACCGCGCACCGAGCACTGTGTGATGCCGCGTGCTTCTGCGCTCACGGCATCCGCTCCGATGCGAACGACGCTGATCGACCCGTCCTCGTACGTCGAGATCGTGTACTCGCCGTCCGCCCGCGTCTCCTCGACCACGTCGACGGTGGGGTTCGAGCTCGAGAACGAGTCCCACTCCTCGCCGGCGAGATAAGCCTCGATCAGCGCGTCCTGCGTCTGCGGCGCAACCCTGTACTCCGAGAAGAACGCACGGGCGCTGGCGACCTCCGGAGTCTCCGAGGTCGTACTTGCGCTGGCCGGCGTGGCGCCGAGGAAGAAGACCGCAGCGATGGCGACCCCCGCCACCAGCTTGGTTTTGAATCCGAACATAAACCCCTCATCTCCAGTTCCACGATGGAACATTGCCAAGCAAGATAGCGATCCGGACGCGCCGCGTCAGTTCGTCGTTTGGCGGGGCGCGTTTCCGTCGATTCGAGGTCGTCCCTCTGTCCCGTGTCCGAAGCTGCGATCGCGGGAGAGCAGTACCCGACGAGTGAAGTCTCGGCAGACGGGTCGAAGCGCTCGATCTGGTCGGCGGTCAGCTGGATCGCGTCGGCCGCGATGTTCTCACTCGACGCGGGCGCGGCGGGCTCCGGGATCGGGGCGATCAGGCAAGCCCTCCCGTCCCCTGCGAGCCGCGCGAAGTGCAGCACGCCCACTGCTGAGGGGGTTGTGCGGGGCGCTCTGACGGAATGCTCGCCGCTGGCGAGTTCAGCTCTTCACCGACGTGCAGAATCTCGTTCGAAGGGAAGCGGAACGCAGTGAGGTGGAACAGGTCCTCGGCCGTCATGCCGAAAGGGAGAACTCTGTCGCGGGTCAGCAGTGAGCGCGACGGCTCCTAGGCTGAGCCGGTGGCTACCCCGGCATCGATCCGCCCGCTCGTGGGCGCTGCGCGCATCGCCGTCGGTGCAGCCGCGGGCGCGGTGATCCTCCACACCTACGCGCTGAGCATCGCGGCCGGCGAGCCGAATCCGTTCGACTACTTCGGCTACTTCACGAACCAGACCAGCCTCCTCGCCAGCGCGGTGCTGATCGTCGCCGGTTCGATCGCGCTCGCCCGCCGTCCGACCCCGGTGTGGCTGAGCCACGTCCGCGGTGCGGCGACGGCCTACCTCATCGTCGTCGCCGTGATCTACAACACTCTCGTCCCGGGAACTGGAACGGCCCCGCCCTGGGTCAGCGCGGTCCTGCACGTGGTGCTCCCCGCGCTCGTCCTCCTCGACTGGATCGTCGTCGCCGACCGCGGGCCGCTCTCCTGGCGCCGGCTGTGGGTGGTCCTGCCCTACCCGATCGTCTGGGTCGTCGTCGTGCTCGTCCGCGGAGCGACCGACGGGTGGGTGCCGTACGGCTTCCTGCTCCCCGAGAACGGAGTGCCGTCGCTCGTCCTGCACGTCGCCGGGCTGACCTGCGCGGTGCTCCTCGCGGGCGCGCTCGTCTGGGCACTGAGCCGGCGGCGCGGAGCGGCCTCCGACCTGCCCGCGCGCTCGGTCGAGCGGTGAGCCCTCAGGATCGGCACACGGGTCGACCCGGAATCGGCCTGCGCGTGCCTTCTTCCTCCGGTCCGGCCTCGGCCGCGACGTTCCCGCGCGGAGGACCATGAGCCGGCGGATCACCACGACGGCAGCCTCCGACGCCGTCGCGTCGATCCTCGCGCTCGTCGGAGTCGTCGGCGCCGTCTCCAGCGTCGTCCTCGCGGGGCTCGGCGCTGTGACGAACTGGCTCATCCTCCTCGGGTGCGCGGCCGACTACCGCAGCACGTTCCTCGAGGTGAACGACCCGCCCCTCGACTGCCTCGCCGGGCCGGCCTGGCCTCTCGTCCAATGGTTCGCATTCGTCGGAGTCGGCGCGCTCCTGACCTTCTCCACCCTCGTCATCGGTGCCTACCGTCCCCGTGTCGCTGTCCCGGTCGGCGTCCTGCTCGCGGCGGTCACAGCGGTGAGCGCCGTGCTGACCCTGCCGGCCGTCGGCCCGTAGAGCGACCCTGTGCGGGCAGGTGAGCGACCCTTCGGCTACCGGTCACCCGCCCCGCGATGCAGTGTCCAGCGGGGGAGTGCTGAGCGGTACGACTCCGCCGAGGAGGGATTCGTAGGCTGTTCTCATGATTCCGCGTCGACGACTCCGCCCACTGACGGTGCTGCTGTGCGCTGCCTCGGCCATGACGCTCACGGCGTGCTCCAACTCCGACGCCGCGGTGCAGCGGAGCGAGGGCGTCACCGCGATGGTCGCCTCCGAGGCCCCGGACCTGGTGATGCAGGCGTCGATCGCCGGGACTCTCACGACGACCGACGAGGGCTGCCTGGCCGTGCAGAACGACGGGACGGCCCTCCCGCTGGTGTTCCCGGTCGGCTCGCGCCTCAGTGGCGACGGCCGGACGATCGA
Source organism: Rathayibacter sp. PhB152 (assembly GCF_003751395.1). Classification (NCBI taxonomy): domain Bacteria; kingdom Bacillati; phylum Actinomycetota; class Actinomycetes; order Micrococcales; family Microbacteriaceae; genus Rathayibacter; species Rathayibacter sp. PhB152. The sequence goes on from NZ_RJUT01000004.1 coordinate 544,581, forward strand.
CGTCCCCGGTCGGGGAGCGCTGACGACGGGCGACGTCGTGGAGGGCGGCGGCGGCTACCTCACGCTCGAGGACACTCCCGACGAGTGCACGCCGGACGGCGACCCCGTCGAGTCGGTGATCTGGCAGAGCCTGCCTGACTGATAACCGACCGAGGGCTCCGCCTGCAGCAGTCCCACCCGCGGACCGCGGCGGGGTGCGCCCCCCGGTGGCTCATGGGCCGCTCGGCCGGTAGTGTCGTGCCGCCGTCGGACGGATGGCATGACGAAGGGGTGTCGTTGTGGTGGATCCGCGCAAAGCAGCGAGGGAAGCGCGTACCACTCGGCGGCGCGCGGAGCGGGATGAGAGGAACGCCCAGGCCCGGGCTGAGCGGGATGGGGTGGCCGCGTACGAGCAGATGTTTCGGGAGCAGGCCGAGTGGGAGGCAGAGGACGAACGGCGTGCCGAGGTGAATCAGGCGAGGCTGGATGTCATCCGGGACGAGTTCAAGGGCGAGAGCTTCATGCGCCTCTACGAGCGGGCGCGGCGGGACTTCGCTGAGCTCGGCGACATCATCGTCTCTTGGAACGAACGGGCTAGCAGTATCCGCTTCGAGCGCGGAGACGATATGACCCAGGTCATAGTTGAGGTGGCCGAGGACCTCCCAGACCGAGCCGGCGAGCTGGTGCAGAACATCCTCATCAATCTCCAGTTCTCTCTCGAACATCTCGCGATGGCCCTCGCTGTCCACGAGCAGGGCGGGCTCACCGCCGCGCAGAAGACGGGAGTTGGTTTCCCGGCCGCCTTGAAGGAAGAAGGCTGGGTCCGGCGCCGGGTACACCTGCTTAGCGAGAGCGCCCGCGCCGACGTCCTTTCCCTTCAGCCCTACGCCGGAACACCGGAGGCTCCCGAGACTCACGTACTGGCTCTTCTCTCGGAGCTCGCAAAGACCCAGCGCCATCACTCAGAGCTGCTCACGACATCCACGACCGGCACCCAGGGCTTCTCGCCTGCAGACGGCGTAATGCTGCATGTTTCTGAAGCCCACGTCACCGGCCAGACGGTAGCCGGCATCGGATCTGCCGTTGTTCTCGAATTCGCCAATGACGTAGATCTCGACAATGTCGCCGTCCTCCGGCATGCGACAATTCGCCTCAACGTCCCCGGTTTGACGTCTGATGGGGAGAACGCGATGTTGCTGCTCGATCACCTCGTCGGCTGGGTCCTCGACCGGGTCTTCCTCTTGCTCACACCTCACCTCCGCTGAGGGGACCGACGGGCTTTCTAAGATTCGAACCCCGGATTGTCGCCCCCCGGATTTCTGCCGCCGTTGCTCGGATTTCTGCTGCGACCCGCTCGGCTGTATGGATGTAATTCAGGGCAGACGACTGAGCCGCACCCCCGCGCACGCTCGGCTGATGGCGGGCGGCCCGAGCTGGCGGACGGAGGCGTACCTCTTCACTGCGCAGCCGGGGCAGTCCGACGACGTCAACTTCGTGCATGAGGGCGAGGAGTTCGTCTTCGTCACCGAGGGCACCGCAGTGCTGACCTTCGCCGACGCATCGTCTCACGCGGTGTCGGCCAGCGAGTCGATCACGATCGAGATGTCACGCCCGCACCGCTGGTCGGTGCCGGCGGACGCTGGAGGCGCGGCACAGTACCTGCTCGTGACCGCCCCTGCGGGCTGAGGGCGAGCGCCAGCGACGGGAGGCGATCATCGCTCGTTCCCTTTGAGGAGAAGCCGAGGCGCTACTGCATCGCAGGGCGCGCTCGTCGGCGCTATTCGACGTACTCTCCCTCGATCCCGAGCGCTTCGATGTCCGTCCCCGTACCGGAAGCGATCATGTCGCCCGTGGGTCCATCGCAGACGAGTGTGTAGACGTCCCAGGTCTTGGCCGCCGTGCCGGGGAGCGCGCCCCAGTTCTGCATCGTGTGGTGCACCGTCAGTAGGTAGACCGGACGGTCGGCAGAGATCTGCAGGTCCGAGGCCAGACTCGGCAAGGCGACCCGCAGATCTCCGTAGGACAGGAGGGCAGCGTAGACAGGGCTCTTCTCGGCGCCGACGTCGACGACCGCTCGGGCGGAGCCGACCAGCTCGGAGACGGGTACGAGAGGCTGAGAGGCGTCGTACGGTTGCAGTACAGGGAAGTTCTCCACGCGTTCTGCGGATGCTTCTTCCGGCGAGATGGCGAGCTGAGCATCGGCGGATTCAATGTGAGCGGTCTCCACGGGAGTGCTCGGACCGTCTCCGCCGGCCTGCGCAGCCGAGACGCCCATCGTCGTCGACACTGCCGCCGCCGCAAGCACGACGCCGACGATGCCGAGCGTGATCCTCGCGACTCTCATCAGTACCCCGTCTCCCAGAGCGACGCCGCACGCGGGCTCGCCGTCCGTCCGACAGATACGTCCCGGCTCAGCCACTCCGTCTTCGCGAAGGCGAAGAGCCGGTCGACGTCTCTCGTACCTGGACCGTACTGCCCAACCGTTACCTCCTGCGACCTTTCTCCACGATCGGACCGGCCTGCGCGAAGCGACCTGACGGGGGAGCGGCGTCCCGCCGAAGGAGCGGACATCAGCATGGTCCTCCCCAGGAGTGGAGCCGGTCGCCGTCACCGGTTCTCGGACCGGGCGCTCGTGCGAGCGCTCCTTTCAGCGGAGTGGTGAGTGGACCTGTGATGAGCAATATCTGTCGGTCGTCGACTCGCGGCGAGGTCGAGCGAACTCGGACATTCGCTGGCGATCGAGCTCGGTGCTCTCGATGAATCAGACGGCCGGAATCTGGTCAGGAGGACCGTGTCTCCGCTAGGTTCCCCGAGTGACGACAGAAAGCTCTCCTCCCGCTCAGAGCGGTTCTCCCAGCGGCCGGAGGACGATGACCGAGAGCCAGCAGCGCTCGAATCGAGTGGTGACGATCGTCGGATTCGTCCTCGCGTTCATCGGCTTCCTCAATGTGGCGGGGCTGATCCTCAGTCTCATCGCGCTCAACCGATCTCGGCGAGCGGGTCAGAGGAACGGCTTGGCCCTCGCCGGTGTGATCATCGCGGCAGTCGGAGTGGCCTTCATCGCGGTGCTTCTCGCCGTCCTGGTCCCGATCCTCGTGGATGCGGCACAGACGTGCTCGCGCTTGGGCGAGGGAGTCCACGTCGTGGGCGGCTCCACCTACACCTGCACGGGGACGTCGTTCTCCGTCTCCTCGCGGCAGTGAGAGGGCGCGCCCCGCACCCGTGGAAGAACCGTCAACCAGTCGATTCCGCTGCGTGTCTCCTGCGTCTCCACTCGTCCGCGAGGGTCGCGTAGACCGCTGAGTCGATCCAGGTCTCGCCGCGTCTCTCGCTCTGCAGGAAGAGGGCCTCGCGCCGCAGTCCCAGCCGCTCCATCGCGTGCACGGAGCCGCGGTTGTCGGCCGCGGCGCGTCCGATGATGCGGTGCAGGCCGAACGACCCGAACCCCACGTCGAGGAGAGCGCCGCCTGCTTCGAGCGAGTAGCCCAGGCCGGACGTGGCCGGGTGGAGGAACATGCCGATCTCGCCCTGCTGCCCGTCCGCCGATCGGACGAGGACGGCGTCACCGACGAGCGCCGCCGTCGCTCGGACCTCGACGCCGTAGAAGCGGCGGTGACCCGGCTCGCGCAGCTCCCACTCGGCGTCCCGCTCCTCGAACCAGGAGGCGTACTGCCCCTCCGCGAGCGGACCGTGACCGAGGAACCGGGAGGCGCGGGCGTCACCGCGGTACGCCGTCACCGCCGCCTCGTCCTCCCGGGTGAGTCGCCGGAGCCGGAGTCGCCGTGTGAGCAGATCGACCGTGCCGTCCATCCGCCCAAGCTAGGTGCCGGTGAGCCCGGGCCCGCGGGACAGCGTTCCGCCCGCGGAGGTGAGACGCGACATCGCCGCCTCGGGCTCGGACCCGCTCGTAGGATCGCTCCGTGGCATCGGCAGAATTCACGAAGCGCAGCGCCGAGGCGATCGTGCTGTACCCCGCCGTCGACTACCGGGCCGAGGTCGCCATCCGAGCGATCGCACCCGGCTATCCCCGCCTCAGCCGCAGCCAGCACCCGCTGATCCTCGGGACCGCAGAGGGCCTGGAGTTCTGGGACGACCGCCGCCAGGCGGAGCCGGGTGCCGTGCTGCCGTGGAGCCGCGTGGTCGCGATGAACGGTCCGGGCCCCACGTCGAGGCTCGGCGGTCTGCGGATCCGAGTTCGACACGGAGAGCGAGCGCTCACCGTGGAGATCCCGCTGCGTCCGGGTGGCGTCTGTGATCAGCACCTTCCGGCGATCACGGTCTCGGTGCTGGCGAACCGACTCCGCCTCCTGGCGTCGGCCGTCGGGATGGCGGAGGACGTGGCGGAGGTCAGGCCCACCACCGTCCGGCTGCTCCCCGGAACCGACTCGACGGCCTACGCGGTCCGGGCCGGCTGGGTGTCTCTCGCCGGGACGGCGTGCGCGGTCCTGTTCCTCCTGCTGGTGTCGCTCCTGCCGCCCGAGGCCCTCCGAACACCCTCCGTCGGCGTGCCGGTCTACGGGCTGCTGGCCGCTTTCATCGTCAGCGTCGTCGCGGCCCTCGTTCTCGGTCGATACGGCACCGTCCGCCTCGAGGAGGAGACCTCCGCCGGCTACCGCATCACGGGCTCACCCTGGCCGGTCGGCATTCCTCTGGTCGACCGCCGGACGGGCGACGTCGTCCCCGCGCCGGAGGGCACGGCACCTCCGGGCACCGTCTGATCTCGACTCGCCGCCCCGGGGAGATCGCGCGCGGGTTCCGGGATGACCGAGCCCGTCACCGGCGATGCAGCTCGTCCTCTCCAGGGCGGGTGAGGAGTGAGCGGGACGCGGAAGGCCCGACTCGAGACCTCGGCATCACCTCGAAGACGTGCACTGCACAGCGTGCTGAAGAGCTCTCTGAGCGGACGATTCACAGGCGTGAAAGCTGGTCGGCTCGATCGAGACTCCGCGGTCGGGATCGATCCGTCGCACTCAGGAACACGAAGCTCGTGCCGACGACGGCGATCGCCGCGGGCGTCAGGATCATGAGGGCGACTGAGACGAGTACTCCGGCGATGGTCCACGGTGGATCCATGGGGGAGAGGCCCCAGATGCCGAGGACCTGTGCTGCAGCACCCGCGCCGACGAACCCGAGCGCTCGGCTTTCGAGGATCCCGGCGCGGACGGCGGCCGCGGTGGCGATGATGGGTGCGGATGACGCCACGGAGCTGAGCAGGATCAGGTGGACCGGATACACCCGGTATTGGAACGCTGTGAACGGTCCGGACCACCAGAAGAGACCGAGCGTGCCCGCGGAGGCCAGCCCGCAGAGTGCGATCGCAGCAGCCGACAGCGGCCGGCCACGGAACAGGGCGACGCCGGCCGCGGACAGCCAGGCGAGTGCGACGAGCGTGGTGACGATCAGCACCGGACCGGTCGAGGGTCGCGAATCGAAGTTCACGACTCCGGTGATCAGGACGAAGAGCGCCCGCTCGCCGTATTCGAGGGCGACGGCCGTCAATGACCAGGTGGCGAGCAGGAAGAGGGCCCCGATGAGGGTGGTGCCCAGCCTTCGTCGCCGGATCGCGGCCACGAAGGTCTCGATCATCCCGGCTCTCGCAAGACCTGCCCGGTCGGAGCGGGTGGGGCCCGATACCCCCATCGCGTCGTCGCGGTCGAGGTACGCGCTCACCGCACTCTCGCCGTTCCTCTCGCGCCAGGCGGCGGGGTACCAGCGAAGGGCTCGGCGGTAGTCCGCAGCGGAGGAGCTCACGCCGTGGCGCTCCGTCCGAGTCGGTGCATAGCATTCGAGGCGGCCCGCTCCATCTGCGCGAGACGTTCCGCGTCGGCCGCGAGACGTGCTTCGCCGGCATCGGTCAGGCGGAAGTACCGGCGCCTTCGGCCGTCGACCTCCTCATCGCCGTCGGCGGCGATGAGCCCCTGCCGCTCGAGGCGGTCGAGTGCCGAGTACAGGGTCGGGATCTTCAGGACCATCGCGCCGTCTGACAATTCCCGCGCCGCAGCGATGATCCCGTACCCGTGGGTTCTGCCGAGCGCGAGGACCGTCATGATCCACAACCGCGGCTCTCGGATCTCCTCCATCCCCGCGCCATACTCCGGCTCGCAGGGTATGGCGAGGCGCTGCGAACACGGATCGACCTGCCCGCAGGAGGAGCGGCATTCGGTGGCCCGCTGTGGAGCTCGCCCGCCGCAGGGCTCACGGCTCAGTAGCTTCAGCCGGGGCTCCCTCACGCGCCTGCGCGCGCGACCCTCTGCGGCCTGTCGGCGATGCTCCGCCCGGCGGACGCCGGCTCCGGCGGCAGCGTCGTCCCGACCAGGGCTCGACACCGTCGTGGCGCCGCGGAGCGAGGGCGGCCGCTTCTCGGGTGGGTCGTGCTCAGGCGCAGCGGGCGAGGTACTGCTTCACATCGGCGCGCGTGAGGGTCTTCAGGGCGTCCAGGTCGTGGGAGCGCAGGTACGCGCGGACGGCCGCGGTGGCCTTCGCGACGGTCAGCGTCGAGCGGTCGAGGCAGGGGGCGGAGTCGAGCGGGTTCGCGCGCGCCGTGCGGAGGTCCGCGTCGATGCCGGTGACGGCCTGGTCGAGGCTGGTGATGACGATGCGCGCGGCGCCGTCCTGGGTCGGGCTGTTGGGCCACCACTCCTTCGGGTCGCCGGTGCGGTCGTCGAAGGAGACGGTGTAGAAGTCGAGGTCGAGGCCGCGGATCGTGTAGTCGCCGTTCGCGTCCGTACGGGTCTCGACGTAGCTGCCGTACGGCGGCCGGTTGAAGGCGGTGACGGGGACGGAGACCCCGTCGTCGGTGTCGACGTGGCCGCTGATCGTGGCTCCCAGCGGGAGCACGTACTCGGGCAGGGCGAGGGTCCTGCCGGCGCTCACGGAGAAGACGGTGCCCGAGGCGTTAGGTCGGTCCGAGCCGAGGTTGCGCTGGACGTGGAGGCCGTCCTCGACGAGCGCGCTGACCGTGTAGGTCTCGTCGGGCACGACGGCGGCCTCGAAGGCGCCGGCGGCGTCCGTCGTCGCGACGACGAGCGGCTTCACCTCGCTGGTGCTGGTCGGGCGCAGGAGCACCTCCGTGCCGGCGGCGGCAGGCGTGTCGGGCGTCCCCTCGAGCAGGACCCGCCCGGTGATCGTGCCCGTGGGCCCCTGATCGGCGGCGGACGCGGGAGTGGCGAGTGCGGAGGCGGCGACCAGGACGGCGGCGGCGAGTGCGAGCGTGCGCCGGACGGCGGCGCGCGAGAGCGAAGACATGTGATCCCCTCAGCGGGGGCGGCGTGCCCCCATCGCTGCCGACACTAGACGGCGGGGGAGACGCAAGCCCGTCTAGGCTCGCCGGTACCGCTCGCCACCGGGGAGGATCGATCGTGACGCGCAGCTCTCGCACCGTGCCGCTTGTGGCGGGCCTCGCGGCCACGGCACTGCTCACCGGCTGCGCCCCGACTCCCTCCGGCCCCGGGAACGCGACCACGGAGGTCGCCGAGACGACCGCGCGCGAGAGTGCCGCCGCGCTGGCGGATCGGATCGGCACCGACCGGCCCGACGACATCGACGAGGTCGCGAGGGAGGCCGCCGCCGAGGGCGCCGACCTCGTCGGGATCGAGTCCTTCGACGCGCCCGAGCTCGACGATGCGTTCGGCGCCCTCACCACGCGCACGGTCGGCGTCGACGGCGAGTCCTACTGCTTCCGGATCGAGTTCGACTTCTACGGCCGGCACAGCGTCGACGGCGTCACCGTCTTCGGCACCACGACCGGCGTGCAGGACGTCGAGTGCGACGCGTCGACCCCGAGCGTCACTGCGCCGCCCGACACGCGCGAGGTCGTCGTGCCGGCCGCGAACGCGGAGGAGGCCGCGGTCGAGGTGCTGACCGCGCTGCCCGAGGACCCGGGCACGATCGAGGACATCACCGCCGCGATCAGCGACCGTCTGGCGACTCCGACGGGACCTCGGGAGGTGGCCGCGCAGCCGACGGTCGCGCTGCGGGGCACGGACGTCGGAGTGGCGATGGGGCACGCCGAGGACTGCGTCCTCGTCAAGCGCGAGGCGGGCGCCGTCACCCGCGTCGTCGTGGCCCCGGTGCTGCTCCAGCCGGGCGAGCTCGGCTGCACCGCCGACACGGCTCTGAGCCCGGCCGAGTCGCTGCGCCCACCGCACTGACCCGACGTCGAGACGTCGAGCGCGACGCGACAGGAGGCGGCGTCAGCGCGACACGCGGCGACCGGCCCGCCGGTTCTCGACCGCGAGGATCACGGCGGCGAGGAGCGCGCCGAGGACGGCGCCGATGGTGTTCATGAACCAGTCGTTCGTGTCGCAGGAGCGGCCGATCGCCGGGACGCTCGCCTGGACCAGCTCGATCAGGGCGGACAGGCCGGAGACAGCGGCGGCGACGAGCACGCGGCGGCCGACCGCGACCGCGAGCAGCAGGGTCCCGGGGAACAGGAGGGCGATGTTCGCGAGGGTGTCGATGCCGTCGAACGGCAACGAGAACTGCACGGTGCAGAAGATCAGCGGCGTGCCGTCCGGCGGGTACATCGTCAGCGCGATGCCCGCGAGGAAGGCCACCGCGGCGAGGACGAGGAGGGTCCTCCTCGCGCCGCGCCGGTGCAGCAGCCAGGTGAGCGCCGTGACCAGCGCGACCGCGATCCAGAAGCCGATCGGCACGAGCGCGGCGTGCTCGACGAGGAAGGTGCTGATCATGGCGCTCTGCTCTCGGGTGGCGGGGTGGCGTGATCGGAATCAGCGGGCGGAGGGACGGACGCGCGATCACCGACGGCGTCGACGCACGGGGGAGACGTCCGCGCAGCCCGAATCGAGCCCTCGGCGGAGGTCGGCCCCGGAGGCAGGCCTCGGAGGCAGGCCCCGGAGGTCGGCCCCGGAGGTCGACCCCGGCGGTCAGCGCCGAGGACGGCGCCGGAGGTCAGCTGCGGAGAGGAGAGCCCACGACGTCGAAGCGGTGGCCGCCGAAGGCGCCGCTGAGCAGCGGGCGCGCCCGCTCGATCGCGGCCTGGACCTGCGGGAGGGCCAGCGAGGCCCGGTGCGCCTCGGCGCTCTCCCACAGTTCGACGACGAAGACGGTGTCCGGCTGCTCGTCGTCGACGCCGACCTCGTAGGCCAGGCAGCCGGCGTCGACGAGGGCGTCGTTGTGCTCGATGAGGAGGGCGACGAGCTCGTCGCGTCTGCCGGGTGCGGCTCCCAGGGTGCCGACGTTCGCGAAGGTCATGCCGCGAGGCTACCGGTGCCGGCGCCTCCGCTCCTCGCCTCGATCCTCCGCGCCGGTGCTCGGCGGCCGACTCCGGCGGCCCCGCGCTACGAGGGAGGTTCTGACAGAACCCTTCACGGCGACATCAGCCCCTCCTACCGTTGCGAGCATGGATCACCGAGCAGAGGTACGCGAGTTCCTGACATCACGTCGGGGGCGCCTCACCCCGGAGCAGGCCGGGGTCGAGCCGGGCGGCGGCCGCCGCCGGGTGGCAGGCCTCCGTCGCGACGAGGCTGCACGGCTGGCGGGCGTGAGCGTCGACTACTACACCCGCCTGGAGCGCGGGAACCTGGCCGGCGTGTCCGACTCCGTCCTCGATGCGATCGCCAGGGCGCTGCACCTGGACCGTGCCGAGCACGATCACCTCTGCGATCTGGCGCGGACCGCGAACGAGGCCGGAGTCCGCACGAGGCGGTCCCGCACCGTCGCGACCGTGCGGCCGGAGGTGCAGTACCTGCTCGACGCGATCACGGGCGCGCCCGCCTTCGTGTCGAACACACGGATGGATCTCGTCGCCGCCAACGCGCTCGGCTTCGCCCTCTACTCGGAGATGTACCGCAACACCGCGCGGCCGGCGAACCACTCCCGGTTCATCTTCTTCGACCCCCGCGCGCACACCTTCTACCCCGACTGGGAGCGCGCGGCCGACGTGAACGTCGCGATCCTCCGCCGCGACGCCGGCCGCAACCCCCACGACGCGCAACTCGCCGCTCTCATCGGCGAGCTGTCGATGCGCAGCGACGACTTCCGGACCCGGTGGGCCGAGCACAACGTCCGGCGTCACTACAGCGGTCTCAAGCAGTTCGAGCATCCGGTCGTCGGGCTCTTGGAGCTCACCTTCCAGGTGAGCGAGCTGCAGGACGACCCTGGTCACTCGATGACGGTCTACCCCGCCGTTCCCGGAAGCGCCTCCGACGAGAAGCTCCGGATGCTCGCGACCTGGGCCGCCACCGAGGACATCGCGCGCCTCACCGCCGGCTCCGCGAGCTGACTCCTCTTCCTTTCTCCTCTCCCCGCCTCACGGTGGGTACGGCCTCATCCGCCGGCACGAACCCTCGAAGGACCTCATGACCTCCACTGCGCCCGTACGCCTCCCCGACGGGAGCGAGCGCGTCGAACCGCGGACGATGCCCTGGTTCGCGCTCGCTCTGCTCGCCATGACGGGCTTCCTCCTCGTCGCCGCCGAGACGATGCCGGCGGGCCTGCTGCCGATCATCGCTGACGGAATGGACACCAGCGAAGGAGTCGTCGGACAGTTCATCAGCGTCTGGGCGCTCGGCACCGTCATCGTCACCGTCATCGTCACCATCCCCGCGATCAGCCTCACCCGAGGATTCCGCCGCAAGCCGCTGCTCCTCGGGAGCATCGCCTGCCTGATCGTCGCGAACACCGTCACCGCGCTCTCCAGCGACGTCGCGGTCTCCCTCGTCTCACGATTCGTCGCCGGAGCATTCACCGGGATCATCTGGGGGATGCTCGCCGCGTACGGCCGCCGGATCAGCCCGCCCCGCAGAGCGGGCCTGGCTCTGTCCATCGTGTCGGTCGGCGCCCCGGTCGGCTTCGCGCTCGGCACGCCACTCGGAGCGTGGCTCGGCACGGCCCTCGACTGGCGCTGGTCGTTCGGCGGTCTGAGCATTCTCGCGCTGCTCGCGTTCGTCCTGATCGCCCTCTTCGTCCCCGACACCCCAGGCCAGCCGCGAGCCGCAGCCGGAAGCCTCCCGCTGGCGCGCGTCTTCGCCATGCCAGGAGTGGCGATCGTCTGCCTGACGATCCTCGTCTGGATGCTCGCGCACAACACCATCTACACCTACATCGCGCCGTTCCTGCGCGAGGGCGGATCAGGACTCCGACCCGACCTCGTGCTCCTCGTCTACGGCGTCTCCTCGATCCTCGGCGTCGCGATCACCGCCGCGACCATCGACCGCTTCCCGCGGGCGCTGCTGCACTCGAGCCTCGCGGTGTTCGTCCTCGCCGGTCTGATCCTGCTCGTGGGCCGCGGCGCACCCGCCGCCGTCCTGCTGGCCGGCGTGCTGTGGGGCATCGGCTTCGGCGGCGCCTCCGCGCAACTGCAGTCGGCACTCAGCCGCTCCGGGCGCGAGAACTCCGACATCGCGAACTCGTTCCTGCCCGTCGCGTTCAACCTCGCGATCTTCGCGGCGGGCATCATCGGCGCTCTTCTCCTGGAGGCCCTTCCCGCACTGGTCCTGGCGGCCCTCATGGCAGTCCTCGGCGCTGTCGCCCTCATCATCACCTTCTACGGCCGCCGGACCGCGTTCACCGTCGACCACCTCGACGCGCGCTGATGCGACACCCGGCGATCCAGCAGAGCAGGAGCTTCACATGACGACGAACTCGCGCCAGGCCACGCCCTACGAGCGCGTCACCGACTGACCCCCCTCCCGAAAGGAACACCATGAAAGCCACTGTCATGTACGGCGCCGGCGACGTCCGCGTCGAAGAGGTCCCGGACCCCGTCATCCAGCAGCCGACCGAGGCCCTGATCCGAGTGACCTACGCCTGTGTCTGCGGCTCCGACCTCCACCCCTACCACGACCTCGGCGACACTCCCGAGGGCCGCCGAATGGGCCACGAGGCCATCGGAGTGGTGGAGCAGATCGGCGACGACGTCACGACCCTCTCCGTCGGCGACACCGTCATCGTGCCCTTCGCCTGGTCGGACGGAACCTGTCCCTTCTGCCGCGACGGCATCACCACCTCCTGCGTCCACGGCGGGTTCTTCGACGGAGCCCCCTCCGCGACCCAGGCGGAGAAGCTCATCGTCCCGCAGGCCGACGGCACCGCCGTCGTGATCCCGGCGGGCACCGACGAGTCGCTCATGCCGAGCCTGCTGACGCTGTCCGACGTCTACCTCACCGGCTATCACGCAGCCCTGCGCGGCGACGTCGGGCCCGGCAAGACCGTCACGGTCATCGGTGACGGCGCCGTCGGTCTGTCCGCGGTCCTCGCGGCGAAGCAGCTCGGCGCCGAGAGGATCATCCTGATGGGCCGGCACACGGCCCGCACCGATCTCGGTCGCGAGTTCGGTGCCACCCACGTCGTCGCTGAGCGCGGCGACGAGGGAGTGGCGAAGGTGATGGAGATCACCGATGGCGAGGGGTCGCACGTCGTCCTCGAGGCCGTCGGCCACATGCCTGCCTACGAGCAGGCCTACCGGGTCGTCCGCCCCGGAGGCACCATCAGCCGCGTCGGCGTCCCGCAGTACGAGGACGCGGCCGTCGGCTTCCTGTCGCTCTTCGGCAAGAACGCCACGCTCACCGGCGGCCCCGCCACCGTCCGCGCATACATCGAGCAGGTCCTCCCGCAGGTCCTGGACGGAACCATCGAGCCCGGACGCGTGTTCGACCGGGAGATGCCGCTCGCGGAGATCGCGGAGGCCTATCGCCTGATGGACTCCCGCGAAGCCCTCAAGGTGCTGATCCGCCCGTAAGCCCGCGCCATCGAATGCCCTGCCGTCCTCGGCAGGGCATTCGCCGTTCCCCGACTGCTCAGGACGAGCGAGACACCGGCCCGCACGTCACGCGGTCGGCACGAGTGGTCCGGCCTCTGTGATCGCGAGGGCGTGCTCGGTGTGCGCCGCACGGCTCCCGTCCGCCGACCGCGCCGCCCAGCCGTCAGGGTCCCTCCGGACTCGTGATGTCGTTCTCGGAAGCGTCCCGGGCACGTGCATCCGTCGGCTCGAGACCGAACTCCGCGGCGAGAGCGTCGAGTTCGGTCGTGAAGTCCTCGCGCAGTCGGGCCTTCTCCGCCGCCGGCAGCCACGACGCGTCGACTCCCGTCAGTGCCATCGCGCGCAGTTGGGCGGGCGTCGCCCCGATCGGACCGGCGGCGATGCGGTACTCGTCGACGAGGGTGGTCGGGAACATGCCCGGGTCGTCCGAGCAGGGGGTGACCCGCAGACCGGCGTCGAGCATCGCGCGGATGGAGGCGCGGCGCCACGGGCGCCAGGAGCGGCGGGAGGTGGTCGACGCGACGGTGAAGACCACGCCGTCCTCGCGCATCCGCTCGACGACCGCCGGATCTTCGAGCACGAAGTAGCCGTGGTCGATGCGGTCGCAGCCCAGCAGGTCCAGGCAGGTGATCGTGTTCGCGGCGGTGGGCGCGTGCTCGGAGGAGTGCGCGGTGCGGCCCAGTCCCGCCCGGCCGGCGAGCGCGTACGCCTCGGCGAAGCGCTCGGGCGGGCCGGCGGTCTCGAGGTTGTCGAGGCCGATGCCGGCGACGTATTCGTGCGGGGAGTCGACGACCTGCTGCACGAGGGCGAGGGCTTCCTCCCCGCTGCGGCTGCGGTCGATGCCGGCGATCATCCGCCCGGTCATGCCGAAGTCGCGCTCGGCGGCGCGGATGCCGTCGGCGTAGGCCTCGATGCTGCCGCGGTACCCGAGCCCCGCGAGGTGCTCGGGCACGCCGTCGAAGAAGAGCTCGAGGTGGCGCGTGCCGCTGCGGTGGTGCGCGTCCTCGAAGGCCTCGTAGACGATCCTCGTCAGATCCTCCGCGGAGCGGAGCACCTGCACGACCCACTCCGAGACCTGGAAGAGGGAGTAGGAGACGTCGGGCTCGCCCGCCGAGCGGTCCTGCGGCACCGGGACGACGGTGTCGCGGTAGAGCGCCGGGTCGGGCGGGAGGGAGTTGATGTCCGCGAAGATCCGCTCCGGGTCTGATGGCAGCGCGAGGCCCTCCCGGCGGGCGAGCTCGGCGAACGTGCTCGCGCGCACGGTGCCGATCAGGTGGCAGTGCAGATCGACCTTGGGGATCCGACGGATCCACTCGTCGGGGACGGAGGCGGTCGTGGCGGCGGTCTCGGTGCTCATGGCGATCTCTCCGGGTGGTGCGGGTGGTGCGGGGAGGGAGGGTGTCCGGGCGCGACGCGGCGGCCGCGCCCGGACGCACTGCCTACTGGGCGGTGACCTCGCGGGCGAAGCGGTCGACCCAGTCGGAGCGGGTGGGGACGAGCTCGGTGGGGTCGAGGGTCTCGTAGCCGGCGGCGGTGGGGTCGGCGGCGATGTCGCCGACGACGGCGGTGATCGACTCCGGGACCTGAGCGGCGAGGTTCACCGGCAGGTCGCCCACGATCTCGGCGGAGGAGGTCTGCGCTTCGACGGAGAGCAGGTAGTCGATGAACTGCTCCGCGGCGTCGGTGTTCGCGGCTCCAGCGGGGATCATCGCGCGGTTGGTCGCCATGTAGCGGCCGGTGGCGGGCGGGGTCCAGCCGATCGGCTCGCCCGAGGCGACGAGGTCGGTGGCGAAACCGCTGAGGGCGTCGGCGGCGGTGATCTCGCCCTGGGTCAGCAGGTTGGTGACCTCGGTGGAGGAGCTGTAGAACTGCAGCACGCCGGGCGCCCAGCCGGAGAGGGTGTCGAGCGCCGTGTCGATGTCGTAGGGGCCGTCGCCGTAGGTGGCCGCGACTCCGCTGATCATCAGCTGGCCCGCGGTGACCGAGATGTCGGGCAGCGCGACGCGGCCGGCGTTCGCGGTGTCGCCGTAGAGCTCCCAGTCGGCGGCCTGCTCGGCCGAGAAGGCGTCGGTGGAGTAGAGCGTGCCGTTGAGCTGGTAGCTGTAGGCCGGGCCGAGGTAGACGTCCTCCTTCGCGAAGTCGGCGATGTCGGCGATGGCGGGGACGGCGTCTGCGTCGACCTGATCGAAGAGGTCGTCCTCCTGGCCGAGCGCGGCGTAGTAGTCGCTGATGAGCATCACGTCGACTCCGGGGTCGTCGCCGCCGGCGAGCTGCAGCTGCGACAGCCGGTCGGAGTTGGAGCCGGTCTCGACCTCGACCTCGATGCCGGTCGCCTCGGTGAAGGGGTCGATGACCGCCTCCTGGAACTGCTCGACCCCGAAGGGGAAGGTGCTGACGACGAGGGTGTCGGAGGCGCCCTCCGCGCTGCCGGAGTCGGAGCCGCCGGAGCAGCCGGCGAGAGCGAGTGCGCCGATGACGGCGCCGGCGGTGAGGCTGATGGCGCGCCGGGGAGTGATGCGGGACATGGCGGTTCCTTTCGAGGGGATCTGGGGAGGGGAGCTGCGGGGGAGCGGAGGCTTCGGAGAAGGGGCGGGGGCGGAAGGACCCGCGCTCAGTCGCGGGCGATGGCTACCATCTGCGACGCCGCGGCCGAGACGATCACGGGGTCACCGGGCGCGACACGTGCGGCGGAGTCGGCGCGCACGTCCGACACGAGCCGCACCCGGTCGCCGGAGGGGTCCGTCGCCTCGACCGTCACGAGCACGTCGACCCCTCGGTACGCGACATCGACGACGACCGCGGGCAGCGACAAGGCGGACGAGCCGGTGGCCGCGCCGCTCGTCACCGCGAGGTGCTCCGGCCGCACGGTCGCGAGCGATCCGTCGGCGAGGCCGAGGAAGTTCTCGTAGCCGAGGAAGTCGGCGACGAAGCGGTTGGCCGGAGCGCCGAAGACTGCGGCCGGACCGCCCTGCTGCATGATGCGCCCGGCGCGCATGAGCACCATCTCGTCGCTCATCTCGAGCGCCTCGTCCTGGTCGTGGGTGACCAGAACGACGGTCAGGCCCGTCTCGGACTGGATGCGGCGGATCTCGGAGCGCATCTGGACGCGGAGCCGCGCATCGAGGTTCGAGAGCGGTTCGTCGAGCAGGAGAAGCCGCGGGCGGATCGCGATGGCGCGGGCGAGGGCCACGCGCTGCTGCTGACCGCCCGAGAGCCGCCGCGGCCGGCTGGCCGCGAGATGCGCGAGCCCGACCATCTCGAGGCTCTCGGTCACCCGCTGCGCTCGCTCGGCGCGTCCGAGGCCGCGCAGCTTGAGGCCGTAGCCCACGTTGTCGGCGACGCTGAGGTGCGGGAACAGCGCGTACGACTGGAACACCATGCCCAGCCCGCGCTTCTCGGGGGCGAGCCGGGTGCTGTCGACGCCGTCGATCAGGATCCGGCCGGAGGTCGGCGTGGAGTAGCCCGCGAGCATCCGCAGCGACGTGGTCTTGCCGCATCCGCTGGGCCCGAGGAGGGTGGTCAGCTTCCCGGCCGGGATCGCCAGGTCGATGCCGTCGACCGCGGTGAAGTCACCGAAGACCTGACTGACGTCGACGAATTCCGCTGCTGCGCTCATCGGTTGATGCCTCCGAAGATCTGGGCGAAGCCGACGCTGCGCTCGGCGATGATCGCGATGACGACGGTCGCCGCGAGGATGAGGGTGGACGTGGCCGCGACCATGGGGTCGTAGCTCTGCTGGACGTAGTCGAGCATCGTGACGGGCAGGGTCCTGGCGTCGCGGCTCTGCAGGAGCAGCGACAGCGGGACGTTGTTGAACGAGGTCACGAATCCGAGCAGCGCGGCAGAGAAGACGCCGGGGCGCAGGATCGGGAGCGTCACGGTGAAGAAGGTGCGCAGAGGACCAGCACCTAGTCCTCGCGCGGCCTCCTCGAGCGCGGGGTCGCTGGTGGCGAGCGAGGCGCCGGTCACGCGGACCGCGTAGGGGAGCAGGAGCGCCGTGTGCCCGATCAGCAGCACGGCCGCGTTGTCGACGTCGAGCGTGACGACGAGCTGCTGGAACAGCGCCAGGCCGACCACGAGCTCGGGCACGATCAGCGGCGAGAGGAAGAGACCCTCGATCAGCGAGCGCCCGGGGATGCGGCCCCGGTAGATCGCCAGGGTGGCGGGGATGCCGATCAGCAGGGCGATCGCCGTCGAGAGCACTGCGAGCTGCGCGCTGGTCGCCAGCGACTCCAGGAACGGGTCGTACGAGAGCGCCTCGCCGAACCAGCGGAACGAGAAGCCCTCCGGCGGGAAGCGGAGCGTCGAGCCGGCGGTGAAGGCCGTGGCGACGACGAACAGGATCGGCACGATCATGATCACGTAGCCGGCGACCGCGAGCGACGCGGCGACGGGGCGGCGGGTCCTCATGAGACGGCTCCCTTCCGGGCGACGAGGGAGGAGAGTCCGGAGACCAGGAAGACCAGGACCGTCATGACGATCGCCGTGGCGGAGGCGCCGGCCCAGTCGATCGTGACGCTGGAGTAGGAGAACAGCTGGGTGCTCAGCATCCGCTGGCTCGACCCTCCGAGTAGGTAGGGCGTGGTGTAGGCGGTGACGGAGCCGGCGAAGACCAGCGTCGCGGCGACGACCACGCCGGGCAGCGCGAGCGGGACGACCACGTCCCAGAAGGTGCGGGTGGGGCTCGCTCCGAGCCCGCGGGCGGCGTCGTCGAGGCCGGCGTCGACCTGGGAGACGGCGGAGTAGCAGGAGATGATCGCGAGCGGCAGGAAGAGCTGCGTCAGGCCCAGCACGATCGCGAGCTCCGTGTAGAGCAGCTGCGGCGCCTCGGACACGACCCCCAGGCCCACGAGCAGCTGACCGATCGCGCCGTTCGAGCCGAGTACCACGAGCCAGCCGAAGGTGCGCACGACGTTGCTGAGCAGCAGCGGGAAGATCGCGAGGGCCAGCAGGACGCCGGACCAGCGCGATGAGGAGCGCGCCAGCAGGTAGGCGATCGGGAAGCCGAGGACGACGCAGATCAGCGTGACCACGAGCCCGATGCCGACCGTGCGGCCGATGATGCGCAGCTCGTAGGGGTCGGTGAGCATCTCGCCGACGCGGGCGATCACCTCGAGGGGACCCGTGCCGGGAGGGGCGAAGAGCATCACCAGCGAGGGGACGACGAAGAAGAGCAGCAGGAAGCCCAGCCCGGGCAGGAGCAGGAGGGGAGCGGTCCTCGACCTCACGAGTACCTCCGATCGGACGCGTCGGGCGGCGTCAGTGAGGCCGCGGAGTGGATGTAACCGGTTGCATCGAGAGTAGACCGGCGAAGCCACCCACTTCGATTCGTGCATGTAAACACTGTGTTTCGGGGCCGGGGGCCATCGACAGCACCGGATGTGAGCGGTTGCAGGGATACCCCTATGATCAGGGGAGAGTGAAAGGGGAGCACGTGGCCACGCTCGCCGATGTCGCCGCTCTCGCCGGGGTGTCCAAGGCGACCGCGTCGCGCACCCTGTCGCGACCCGAGGTCGTCTCGCCCGAGACGGCAGCCCGCGTGCTCAGCGCCGCGGCGAAACTGGGATTCATCCCGAACTCGGCGGCCCGCCAACTGGCCCGCGGCCGCACCGGCGTCGTCGCCCTGGTCGTGCCCACGCTCGACAACGCGTTCTTCACCCCGATCATCGGCGGTGCGCAACGCCGCGCCGACGAGGACGGCCTGCAGCTCACGGTGGCTGTGCATCCCCTCGAGGCGGTGCGCGAGCTCGGAGCGTTCGACCGACTCTCGCGGCAGGTCGACGGCTTCATCGTGGTCGCGCCGCGCGGCGGTGACGAGCTGCTGCTCTCAGCGGGATCGCACAAGCCGAAGGTACTGGTCGACCGCGAGGTCGACGGGATCGCCTCTGTCGTCGCCGACACCGCCTCGGCGTTCGGCGCGCTCGTCGAGCGCTTCGCGGCCGACGGCCACGAGCGCGTGCTCTACATCGGCGGGCCGGACGGGTCATGGCAGGACCGGCAGCGCGCGGCCGCGGTCCGCGAGGCGGCTCGGCGCGGGGGAGTGGAGCTGACCGTGCTGGGCCCGTTCCCGGCCACGTTCGCAGCGGGAGTGGGCACCGCGGCGGCGGTGCGAGACTCCGGAGCGACAGCCGTCGTGCCCTACGCGACCGCACTCGGCCTCGGCGTGCAGTACGCGCTGCTGTCCTCTGGCGGGATGCCGGAGGGGCTCGTCGTGAGCTCGGAGCGCTCGATCGTCGACGCACTCGGTCTGGTCGGGGTGCCCGCGGTCGATGTCGACGGCGAGCAGCTCGGGCGGGAGGCAGCCGATCTCCTGATCGACCGGCTATCGCGTCGTGACGCAGCGCCCGAGCGGAGACGACTGGCGGTCCCCGTGCAGTGGCCCGTCGGCGGCTGACCCGCCTTCCGACGATCGAGCGCGGCCTCGACGGGGACGGCTCCTTCGATTCAGAGCGAAGTCCAGCTCATCTCACGTCGACCCGAACTGACATAATCTCGATTATTGGTCGTCAGACAGATCTTCTAGACCTATCGATTTCACCTGGCCCCGCCACCTCTGCTCCATCAACGGGCATCTGGCATCGAGTTTCCACGGCGGTAACAGCGAGGAGAGTACGTACGCCCAGGCCACCTCAACCGCTCCTTCGTCGACATTCGTCGCGGGGGCGGACTGTCGAGGTGGTCTGGGCGCACCATCGGATTCGCTACGCGGTGATGAGTCCTCCGCCTGCGGCGTTGAGGTTCTGCCCGGTCAGCCAGCGGCTGTCGTCAGAGGCGAGGAACACGGTGACGGGGGCGACGTCGGAGTAGGGGTCGCCGGGGCGTCCGAAGGGGTTGGCGACGAAGAGCCGTTCGATGTGCTCGCGGGTTTCGGTGGGCATCCAGTCGATGCCCTGGGCGATGTTGTCGGTTAGACCGTTGGGGCAGATGGTGTTGACCCGGATGTTGTGTACGCCCCATTCGCGAGCGACCACGCGCGAGAGTGCGCGGACTGCCTCTTTCGATGCAGCGTAGGGCGCGTACAGGGCTTCTCCCGTGATGCCGACTTCGGAGGCGAAGTTGATGATGGAGGCGCCCGCGCCTTCGTGGTCCTTCATGTGCGGGAAGCAGAGCTTCATCAGGTGCCAGTAGGCGTAGACCGAGCTGCGCATCTCGATGTCGAGGTCCTCGATCGTCTTCTCGAGGAACGGAGCGGGCGTGGTGACGGTATGCGCGTTGTTCACGAGAGCGTCGATCGTGCCGAACGTCTCGGCGGTCGCGTCGACGAAGGCGACGAGGGCGTCGTAGTCGGTGATGTCGACCGGCATGGCGAGGACGGTGGCGCCGGCCTGCTCGCAGAGCGCGCGGGTTTCGTCGAGCTTGCTCTGGGTGCGGGCGCAGATCGCGAGGTTCGCTCCTTCTTCGGCGATGCGGATCGCCTGCTGCTTGCCGAGGCCGGAGGAGGCTCCGGTGAGGATGACCGTCTTGCCGTCGAGCTTTCCCATGTGTTCTCTCTTTCCTTGGTGATGGTCGGTCCCCGGTGAAGCCGAGGACGTGAAGGCACGTCGAACTGCGGTGGGTCCCCGAATCGGGGCCGCACCTCGAGTGCGAAAGATGGCGCGCCAAAGATTTCTGCCGCACGACGCGGCGGTTCGGCTTGGTCGGCGAGGGTCGGCTAGCGGAGCGGGCGGGTCAGCAGGAGTCGCCGTGGACGATGCGCAGGCCGATGTCCGTGGGCGACGCGGTGACTTCCTGGCCGATCGCGAGCAGGGCTGTTTCCGTGGTCTGGTGAGCGGCTGCGGCGAGGCTGTATCCCACGGTCGTCAGGCGGGGGTTCATCACTTGAGCCAGGGGAGTGTCGTCCATGCCGATGAGTCCGACGTCGTCGGGCACCCGCCATCCCCGTCGTGCAGCTGCGGTCATCAACGCGATGGCGACGTCGTCGTTGTAGCAGATCACGCCGGTTCCGGGCTGAAGCGTTGCGAGAGCGGCGTCCGCGGACGGCTGATCGATGGCGACTCCGAGGCTCTCGGGCACGGGTAGGCCGGCTGCGGCGCACGCGTCGGTCACTGCCCTCTCGCGCCCGGAGCCGTAGGGGTCGGAGCGCTGATCGTGCAGATGCGCGAAAGCGAGCCTCTGGTAGCCCCGACCGATGAGGTACTCGGCCTGCAGCCGTCCGATGTCGTAGTTCGTGTCGCCATCGATCGTCGGATCGAAGGCCGGGACTTTCCTTTCTGCGAGGATGCGGCGCTCGTCGGGGGTGAACGGCTGGAGGGAGAGGACGGCGCGCGGTCGGATGCCGCTCAGGATCCGATCGAGTGCACCGGGGGACTGCGTAGAGAGGTGCAGGACGAGACTCAGCCCGTGATCCGCCAGGAGGGCGGTGACGGTGTCGAAGATGTCCTGGAGATTGCCGCCGAAGGTCGTGTTGGGGATGAGCGCGATGACGAAGTCGCTGGAGCCCGTCCGGAGCATCCGACCGACGGCGGAGGGCTCGTAGTCGAGTTCTTTGGCAGCGCGGAGCACACGTTCGGTCGTCTCGGCCGCGAAACGGTCGGTGTAGCCGTTCAGGACCTGACTCACCGTTGCTCGCGAGAGACCAGCGCGTCGCGCTACGTCCGCACTCGTCACAGCCATCGATGCTCCCGTCGTTGGTGGCGAGTCTAACCACATCATCCTGCTGTTGACACGTGATAAACATCGTGCTTCACTCCGTTATCACGTGGTAAACCCCACCTCGAAGATCTGTTCCGGCGCCCGTGCCGGATGACGAAGGAGTCATGATGTCGGACAACCCCCTCGCGTCGGCCGCACCAGGCGCGTCGACCTCGCCGGCCCAGCAGGCTCTCGCCGCGGACACCCAGGCTGAGAGCACGCCCACCGGTACCATCCGGACTCCCGTTCCGCGGAAGTACATCTCGTTCCTGCTTCTCGCGATGTTCGGCGCGTACGTCGCTCTGGTCGCGCCGATCGGGCTCTCCCTCTCTCTCCGCATTCAGGAGCTCGCCCCGTCCAACGTCGAAGTGCTCGGCTACGTCATCGGCATCGCAGCAGTCGTGACGACCATCACGGGCCCTCTCGTGGGCATCTGGAGCGACCGCACCCGATCCCGCTTCGGACGCCGGCGCCCCTTCGCGATCGGGTCGGCTCTCCTCGGCTTCGTCGGGCTGGTGATCATCGCGCAGGCGCCGAGCATCCCGGTCCTGCTCATCGGGTGGACCATCACCTCCGCCGGGTGGAGCAGCAGCATGAACTCGCTGATCCAGTCCCAGGCGGACCGTCTGCCCGAGTCGCAGTACGGCCGCGTCGCCGGGCTGACCGGGTTCGTTCAGATGGTCGCTCCGGTCGCCGGCGTCGGGCTTGCCAGCGCCTTCATCGGCAACAATTTCCTCGTCTTCCTCGTCCCGGGCGCCGTCGGACTGCTGGCGCTTCTCGCCTGGGTCGTCTTCATCCGCGAGCGCGACACGCGAGACGCCGTCTTCGAGGACCACCTCACCGTGGGCAAGGTGTTCGGCAGCCTCGTCTTCGATCCGCGCCGCTACCCGGACTTCGCCTGGAACTGGCTCGCTCGCCTGCTGTTCATGACGGGCGTCACGTTCTCTTCAACGTTCACCTCCCTGTTCTTCGCGTCCCGACTCAGCGCGGGAGGGCAGGTCGCCGACATCGGCGGCATCATCGTCGGCCTGTCGCTGGTCAGCATCGTCGTCACCGGCGCCGGAGCTCTTCTGGGAGGCTTCCTCTCCGACAAGCTCAAGCGCCGCAGGATCTTCGTGCTGGGCTCGGGCATCGTCTACACGATCGGCGCGGTCATCCTCGCCCTGGGCGGCAGCGATCTCGCGATCCTCCTCACCGGCTCGTGCCTCACCGGACTCGCGCTCGGCGTCTTCTCCTCCGTCGACCAGGCGCTCGTACTCAACGTGCTGCCCGAGAGGGACACCAACGCCGGACGCTTCCTCGGCATCAACGGCTACTCGACCTCGATCGCGCAGGCCGTGGCGCCACTGCTCGCCGCACCCCTCATCCTCATCGGCGTGAGCGGCGACGAGAAGAACTACGGCCTCCTCTTCCTCGTCGCCGCAGGGTTCACGATCGTCGCCGGTGTCATCGTCCAGTGGAAGGTCAAGGGCGTCCGCTGAGCCGCCGCTTCGATCACGCCTGACCACTGACCTGGAGCATCACCATGACCACCACCCTCTTCACCGACGGCTGGACCTTCCACCGCAACGGGGACACCACCGGCGTCCCCGTCCGTCTCCCTCACACGCGATGATTGCGGAGCCCCGCACCGAGACCGGTGGCACCGGAAACCACGGCGGGTTCTTCCCCGGCGGCACCTACCTCTACCGGAAGACCTGGACCGTCCCCGTCGACGCTGACGTGCTCGAGTATTCGCTCAGCTTCGAAGGCGTCTACGGCGCGACCATCGTGTCCCTCAACGGGACCGAGATCGGCCGCAATAGCAGCCCGTACCGGAAGTTCACCCTTCCACTGAAGGACCTGACCCCCGACGAGAAGGTGCTCATCGAGGTGAGCGTCGACAACTCCAAGACGCCCAACAGTCGCTGGTACACGGGTTCGGGTATCTACCGACCCGTCTGGTTGACCAGCGCCGCTGTGACCCGGATCGCCTCGGACGGCGTCCGAGTCCACACACGAAGCATCGGAGCAGCCGCCCCCTCCGCCGCCGTCGTCGATGTCCACATCGCCATTCAGGGGGATAACGTCGATCTCGCCTCGGTCGAGGTAGAGCTCGAGGACGACGGTCGGATCCTCGCCCGCACCTCGCACCCGGTCGAGGGCGCGAGCGTCGATCTGGAACTGCACGTGCCTTCGGCCCGACCGTGGTCCGCCGAGCATCCGCACCTGTACACGGTGCGCACTCGCTTGGTCGCACTCGATGGCGGAATCGAGGACGAACGCACCGTCCGCACGGGACTGCGGACGATCGAGGTCGACGCGCAGCACGGGCTCCGCATCAACGGACAGCGGGTGCTGCTGCGCGGAACCGCCGTCCATCACGACAACGGACCCCTCGGGGCCGCGACCTTCGACGGCGCCGAGACACGTCGAGCACGGCTGCTGAAGGACGCCGGGTTCAACGCGATCCGCAGCGCCCACAACCCTCTCTCCCGGGCGTTCCTCGACGCCTGCGATGAGATCGGGCTCTATGTCATGGACGAGCTCAGTGACATCTGGTTCCGCAAGAAGACACCGCACGACGAGTCGCCGCGCTTCCATGAGGATTGGCCCGACGACGTCGCCGCGATGATCGCGGAAGACCGCAATCGGCCCTGCGTCATCCTGTATTCCATCGGCAACGAGATCGCCGAATCGGCGACCCCGGCAGGTGTGAAGACTGCGCAAGAACTCCACCAGCGCTTCCAGCAGCTCGACCCGACTCGGCCGACGACCATCGCCGTCAACCCGCTGCTGGCGATGATGGCGGCGAAAGCCACAGACGCCAGTGAGGGCGGGCCTCCGGAACGCTCACCGGCGACCAGCACGGTCGCCAATCAGCTGACCGCGAAGATGGGGCGCCTGATGGTCCTCGCCTCCATGATCCCCGCCGCCGACCGGGCGACCCGGGACGTATTCGACGTCGTCGACATCGCCGGCTACAACTACGGCTACGCCAGCTACAAGGGCGCCCGTCGACGCGCCCCCGACCGGGTCATCCTCGGCACCGAATCCATGGTCGGCGACCTCCCCGCGATCTGGAAGCGCGTCACCTCGATCCCCGGAGTGATCGGCGACTTCAGCTGGACCGGATGGGACTACCTCGGCGAGGTCGGACTGGGCTACTGGAGCTACGGCTCCGAACCCGGAGGCATCGCCAAACCGCACCCCGGCATCCTCGCCGGCTGCGGAGTCTTCGACATCACCGGACAACCCGGAGCGCCCGCCCACCTGATCCAAGCGGTCTGGGGAATCACCGATCGCCCCGGCATCGCAGTCCGCCCCCTCGACCGCACCGGTCAGCGCCCCAACAAGACACCATGGCTCTTCACCGACGCCGTGTCCTCCTGGTCCTGGGGTGACCTGACCGGAAAAGCAGAGATCGAGGTGTACTCCGCGGGCGACACGGTCGAGCTGCAGCTGAACGGCCGATCCCTCGGTCGGCGCCGCAGCGGTGCCAAGACCGGGTTCCTCACGAAATTCAGCACACCGTACGAGCCGGGCGAGCTGACCGCGATCGCCTACCGGAACGGCGCGGAGATCGGACGCAGCACACTCCGCTCCGCCGCAGCACCCCAGCTCACCCTCCGGCCCGAGTCGACGCAGATCACCGGAGCCGACGACCTGTGCTTCGTGTGGATCGAGCTCGCCGACCACGACGGCACCGTCGACACCGTCGCTGAAGATCGCGTCCGCGTCACCGTCACAGGACCGGCCTCGCTGATCAGCCTGGCCAGCGCGGCCCCGTCCACACGCGAGAGCTTCGTCGACGACGAGCACAGCACCTACCGCGGCCGAGCCCTCGCCATCCTCCGCGGAACCGGTGAACCCGGCCTCATCACCCTCAGCGTCGCCTCTGATCAGCACGGCAGCGCGACCATCACCGTGGAGGCGCTCACCGACCTCCCGCCCGAGCACGCCGGCACTGCAGTGCTCGGCACGAAGGAGCAGTCATGACCACCGATCCGATCATCCCCGGATTCTTCCCCGACCCGACCATCTGCCGCGTCGACGACACCTACTACCTCGCGACCTCCAGCTTCGAATACCTCCCCGGCATCCCGGTGCATCGCAGCACCGACCTCACCACCTGGACCCAGATCGGCAACGCACTCACCCGACCCGAGCAGATCGCCGAGCATCGCGGCTACGGAAGCGCCGGCATCTTCGCCCCCACCCTCCGCCACCACGACGGCCAGTTCTGGCTCATCGGCACCAACGTCAACGACATCCCCCTCAGGCGCGGCCACTTCCTCCTCCACGCAGAAGACCCAGCCGGCCCCTGGTCCGAGCCGGTCCACATCCCCGAAGCGATCGGAATCGACCCCGACATCGTCTGGGACGAGGACGGGACCGCCCACGTCACCTGGTGCTCCCTCGACTCCGAGCACCCCGGCATCCAATCCGCTCCCGTGGACACGAGCACCGGCACCCTCCTCGCCCCGCCTCGCCAGCTCTGGGAAGGAAGCGGTCTCTCCTTCCCCGAAGGCCCGCACCTCTACCGCAAAGACGACTGGTGGTACCTCCTGCTCGCCGAGGGAGGCACAGAACGCGGACACACGGTCACCATCGCCCGAGCCCAAACCATCGACGGCCCGTACGAGCCGGCCCCCGTGAACCCGATCCTCAGCCATCGCAGCCTGCCCCACCCCGTGCAGAACGTCGGTCACGCCGACCTCGTGGAGCTTCCCGACGGAAGCTGGGCCGCCGTGCACCTCGGAGTCCGCCCTCGCGGCCAGACCCCGGGCTTCCACGTCAACGGCCGCGAAACCTTCCTCGCGGGCATCGACTGGGTGAACGGATGGCCCGTCTTCGACGAGGACCGCTTCACCGTCCCCGCCATCGACCGCTCGTTCGAGGATCGGTTCGACAGCGAAGTGCTCGATCAGCGCTGGCTCGGAGTCGGACGCTTCCCCTCCTCCTTCAGCCGCCCCACCGAAGACGGAGGTCTCCTCCTCGAGGCCGACCCGGACCAGGGCCGTGCACTGCTGTGCACCCGCACCACCGACGCCGTGTGGACCGCAACCACCCGCCTCTGGGTCGAGGACGGCACAGCCCGGTTCTCGCTGCGCCTGGACGACCGGCACTGGTACGGGCTGCTCTACGACGGGGAAATCGTCACCGCCACGGTCACCATCGGCCCGTTCGAACACCTCGTCGGCCGCTGGACACCCGCGGCAGGCGATACGCCTGCTCTGCGCATCAGCGCGAAGCCGCCCCAGGTCCTCCCTCACGGTGTCTCGATGGAACCCGACCTCATCGAGCTCGCCGCGTCCGACTCGACCGGCGAGCACGTCTTCGGCGAATTCGACGGCCGCTACCTCTCCACCGAGGTCGCGGGCGGCTTCACCGGACGAGTCATCGGCGTAGAGCCACTCATCGGCCAGACGCTGCTCCAGTCGTTCACCTACACGACCGCCCCCCGGGGCTGAGCGCCCGCCGCTCTGTACCCAGGCTCGAGAACGTCCCGACCGGCTCCGTCTCCTGCGCCGCCGCCGCTTCGCCGCGGGACCGGTACGAGCATCGTGCCCACCAGCACCGTCCCGGCGGCCACGTCTCACGCTGACGCACCGCTCCTCACAACTGCCACCCCGACGAAGGACTTCCGATGACCACACAGCCCGACTCGTTCCTCTGGGGAGCATCGAGCGCCCCCCACCAGATCGAAGGAAACAACGACAACAGCGACTGGTGGGTCTACGAACAGCGCTTGCCGATGTTCGCGCCCAGTGGCGACGCCGTCGACAGCTACCACCGCTACGAAGAGGACATGCGACTGCTCGCAGAAGCTGGACTCACCGCCTACCGCTTCGGCGTCGAATGGGCGCGCGTGGAACCCCTCCCGGGCCAGTTCTCCCTCGCCGAGCTCGCGCACTACCGCCGGATGATCGATACCGCTCTCCACCTCGGGCTGACCCCCATCGTCACCCTGCACCACTTCTCCAGCCCCCGCTGGTTCATCGAGGAAGGCGGATGGCTGGGTGACACCGCCCTGGAACGCTTCGCTGCCTACATCTCGCGGGTCTGCGACATCCTCGACGGCGTCGAGTGGGTCTGCACCATCAACGAACCGAACATGTTCGCGTTCATGATGCTGATGGCCGGCTCCATCAACAGCGATTCCATCCCGGCGATGGACACACCCACCGTTCAGCCCGAAGGCGGATTCACGCTCCCGCTTCCGCTTCCCGAGGGCACCCGACGCCTTATCGACGCGCACCACGCCGCCCGCGCAATCGTGCGAGAACGCACGAACGCCAAGGTCGGCTGGACCATCGCAGGCCTCGCACTGTCCGCCGCCGACCCCGCCTCCGAGGAACGACTCCGCTCGGAACGGTACGCCCGGGAGGACGTGTTCCTCGAGGCCTCCCGCGGGGACGACTTCCTCGGCGTCCAGGCCTACTCCACGCAGGAGGTCAACGAGGACGGGCTCGTCCCGCACCCGCCGCACCCGGACAACACCCTCGTCGGCACCGCGTACCGTCCCGACGCGCTCGGCATCGCGGTCCGCCACGCGTGGGACATCACCGGGGGAGTGCCGATCCTCATCACGGAGAACGGCATCGCCACCGACGACGACACGCGACGCATCGCCTACACGACCGAGGCGCTGCAGCACCTCTTCGCCGCCATCGATGACGGCATCGACGTGCGCGGGTACCTGCACTGGACCGCGCTGGACAACTTCGAGTGGGGCCACTGGGAACCCACCTTCGGCCTCATCGCCGTCGACCGCACCACCTTCACCCGAACCCCCAAGCCCAGCCTGGCGTGGCTGGGAGAGGTCGCCCGCACCGGCGGCGCGCACTTGGACGCATCGTGAACCGCGTCACCCCGTTCTGCATCCGGACGACCACCCGTCGCCCGCACCACGAGAAGTAGGAGTCAGCCATGGAAGGCCTCACCGACAAGGTCATCGTCTTCGCCGGAGCCGGCGGCATCGCAACCAGCGCAGCGCGCTACCTCGGCGCGAGCGGCGCCACCGTCGTCATCGGCGACATCGACGTCCGCGCCGCGGAACGCGCCGTGGAAGCCGCAACGACCGCCGGCGGCCGCGGGAACGCCCTGCGGGTGGACATCGCGGACGACGCCGACGTCGCAGCACTCATCGACCTCGCGATCAGCGAATACGGCCGCATCGACGGACTCTTCAACGTCGCCGCGAACATCGCCCCCGACGAAGTCGCACGCGACACCACCGTCATCGACATCGAGTTGGAGGCGTGGAACCGCAGCCTGGACATCAACCTCACCGGCTACCTGCGAACCCTCCGCGCGGCACTGCCGCACATGATCGCGGGCGGCGGCGGCTCCGTCGTGAACACCCTCTCCGGAGCGGTCTACCCCGCCATGGCCGACAAAGTCGCCTACTCCGTCACCAAGGCTGGAATCGGCGCCCTCACCCGTCACGTCTCTCGCGCCTATGGCAAGCAGGGCATCCGCTCGAACGGCATCGCGCCCGGCATGGTCCTCACCGAGCAGACCAAGAACAACCTCCCGGAAGAGTTCCGTGAGCAGATCCTCGGCGGTACTCCGTCGCACCGTCTCGGCGAACCGGACGACATCGGCGCCACCGTCGCCTTCCTCATGTCGGACCTCTCCGAATGGACGACCGGGCAGATCCTCAGCGTCGACGGTGGAACCAGCATGCGCGCGTAAGCGCCCCACTTCCGCACACCCCATCAGTAAAGAGGAGCCATGCACGTCACTGAGGACAGCAACGCCCGCTCGATCCCGCGGCCACCGTTCGACCCGCGGGTTCAAGCCGGACTGAACGCTCTCGCGGATCTTCCGATCTTCGCGCCACTCACTTCCGAGTCGATCCCGACGATGCGCGGATACAGCGTGCCCGAAGACATCAGCGCCCTGGATCTCGAGCAGCGCGAATACACCCTCCCGAGCGCAGACGGCACGCAGCTCGCCCTCACGGTGCTCCGGCGCAAGAACCATGCCGGCGCGGGACCCGGCATCCTGCACATCCACGGCGGCGGGATGGTGATGGGAGACCGGATGACCGGCATCTCCCTCGTCGCCGGATGGGTGCTCGAGCACGACGCCGTCGTCGCCACCGTCGAGTACAGGCTCGCGCCGGAACATCCCGACCCGACTCCGGTCGAGGACTGCTATGCCGCGCTGCTGTGGATCGCAGCGAACGCAGACGACATCGGAATCGATCAGGGCCGGATCCTGATCGCGGGCGCCAGCGCCGGCGGAGGCCTTGCCGCAGGAGTGGCGCTCCTCGCCCGAGACCGACGCGGACCGGCTCTCCTGGGTCAGCTTCTGCTGTGCCCGATGATCGACGACCGCGACGCCACAGTCTCCACCCGCCAATTCGACGGGATCGGGCTGTGGGCTCGCGGCAGCAACTCCGTCGCCTGGAAATCCCTCCTGGGCGGCCGTCGCGGAACCGACGATGTCTCCGCCTACGCCGCCCCTGCCCGGGCGACGGACCTTACCGGCCTCCCGCCTACCTACCTCGACGTCGGCAGCGCGGAGGTGTTCCGCGACGAGGTGGTGAGTTACGCGTCATCACTGTGGCGCGACGGCGGCGACGCGGAGCTGCACGTCTGGCCCGGCATGACCCACGGCTGGGAAGCACTGATGCACGGAACACCACTTGCAGAGCTGGCGGCCGCCGCCCGGGACTCCTGGGTAGCACGGCTGCTCGAGTCCTCAACGTCCCGCTCGGCCTGACACTCATCCGCACACCACCCCGTCGACCGCAGTCTCACCGGACCTTCCAGGCGAGGTTTGTGACTGCGGGGATCTTCCACAATCACCACGACACCCTTTCTGGAGAACAGAGATGACCCTCACCTCGAAGAACACGCTGCAGCAGTGGCTCGACGACCCGGTCGGCGGCCGCATCCTGCGGGAACTGCTCACCCACGCCGGCCACTCCGAGGAGTCGTTGCAGCCCGCTCGGCACCTGAGCCTGCGCGCCATGGTCGAGATGGGCGGTGACGCTTTCCCGCAGGAACTCGTGAACGCCATGGTGGAGCAGGCGAACGGCGGGGTGATCCCGCGGGAGGAGACCGACGACGCGCCGGAGAGCGCAGTCGGGCGCTTCACCGGGAAGACCGTGATCGTCACGGGCGCAGGATCCGGCATCGGACGTGCAACGGCCCGCCGCATCCTCCGCGAGGGCGGACGAGTGATCGCCGTCGATGTCGTACCGACCGGCATCGAAGCCCTCGCTGCCGCCTCCCCGGAAGGCTCCGTCGTCGCCGTCGCCGCCGACATCACGTCGGCTGAGGGGGTCGCGTCGATCGTCGCCGCGGCCGGCGCGCAGATCGATGCGCTGGCGAACATCGCCGGAATCATGGACGGCATGACGCCGCTACACGAGACGGAGGACGCCCTCTGGAGTCGCGTGTTCTCGGTGAACGTCGACGGCACGTTCGCGCTCAGCCGCGCCGTGCTGCCGGCGATGCTCGAGGCCGGTCGCGGGGCGATCGTGAACGTTGCGTCGGAGGCGTCGCTACGCGGTAACGCGGCCGGCACCGCCTACACAGCGTCCAAGCACGCGGTCGTGGGCATCACGAAGAGCTCGGCTTTCCTCTACGGTCCCTCCGGTATCCGTACCAACGCTGTCGCTCCCGGCCCCACCGCCACGGGGATCGAAGGGACGATGTCGAGCGACTTCGCGCGCAAGCGCCTCGCGCCGTTCTTCACCCTCATCCCGCCGGTGGTCGAGGCCGACACGATAGCCGCGTCGATCACCTGGCTGCTCAGCGACGACTCCGCGAACGTGAACGGCGTCGTCCTGGCCTCCGATGGCGGCTGGTCGGTGCAGTAGCCGACGGGCGAGTGAGTCGCGCACGAACACCAGCAGGTGGGAGAAGCGCGAAGAGCAGTGGGCGGCGCTCCTTCAGGGAGTGCCGCCCACTGCTCTTCGTCTGCTTCTACTGCGACTCGAACGTTGTTGTCAGCGTCGCGGTCGAGGCTCCGCCCACCCACACGTCGAAGACGGTGTTGTCCAGCACCCATGAACCGGTGGCTGCGCTCCAGTAGCGCAGCTGGTCGGGTCCGAGCTCGAAGCGGACCGTTCGGACGTCTCCGCGAGCGACATGCACGCGCTCGAAGCCTTTCAGTTCTCGGACCGGGCGCGAGGAGGTGCCGTAGCGCTGGTGCACGTAGAGCTGCACCACGTCATCACCGTCACGATCGGAGGTGTTCGCGACGTCGACGGAGACCGTGACAGGCTCATCGGCGGACCGAGCCGTCTTCTCAACTCGCAGGTTGGAGTATTCGAAGGTCGCGTAGCTCAGACCGAACCCGAACGGGTAGAGCGGCGTGGATTCCTCGTCCCAGTACCGGGTTCCGCTGTTCTCGGGGGAGAAGGTGCGGTTGTGGGAGTAGATCATCGGCACCTGGCCGACGTGACGCGGCCAGCTGAAGGGGAGACGCCCCGCGGGTGACACGTCGCCGAAGACAGCGGCGGCGACGGCGTCTCCACCCTGGGTGCCCGGGTACCAGACCTGCAGGACCGCTGCGGCGTGTGCGTCGATCCAGTGGAGGTCGAGCGGACGACCCGACATGACGACCACGACGACGGGCGTACCGGTGGCGATGATCTGCTGGACCATTTCGAGCTGGCGGCCGGGAAGGTCGAGAGTGGATCGGGATGCGAGTTCCCCGATCTGGTTCTGCCGCTCTCCGAC
This sequence comes from Rathayibacter sp. PhB152, assembly GCF_003751395.1. NCBI lineage: Bacteria > Bacillati > Actinomycetota > Actinomycetes > Micrococcales > Microbacteriaceae > Rathayibacter > Rathayibacter sp. PhB152. The sequence continues at coordinate 576,597 of NZ_RJUT01000004.1, forward strand.
GACGACGATCGCGACGTCGGCTGCCGCGGCGGTCTCCACTGCTCGCGTGAGCTCCTGCTCGTCGTCGACGGACGCCCACGGGTTCTCGCCGGGATCGGGGTCCTGCCGATCGAAGGGGGAGGGGAAGAGGCGGTCAGGGATTCCGACGCCGGGCGCGTGAGTGATTGCGGCGGAGTCCACGGCGCGGGATCGCAGTCCCTCGAGGAGGGTGACGGTGTCCTCGGTGTGGTGACCGAAGACCCACGGCCCGAGCGTGTCTCGCTTGCTGTCTGCGAGGCGGCCGATGACGGCGATCGTTCCGCGGTCGTCGGCGAGGGGGAGTGCGCCGTTGTTCTTGAGCAGGACAATGGCGCGTTCGGCTGCTGTGCGGGCGACCTGCCGGTGAGCCGGGTCCGTGAGGACCGTTTCGGCGGATTCGGCGTCGGCGTAGGGGTTTTCGAAGAGGCCGAGTGCGAACTTCGCGGTGAGGACTCGACGCACGGAGGTGTCGAGCTGCTCCTCGTCGAGGAGTCCGCGTTCGATGGCGGCCGGCAGGTTGTCGAACGCGGGCTCGGACATGGCCATCTCCATGTCGTTGCCGGCGCGAATGGCGCGGGCGGCGGCGTCGGTGGGGTCGGCGGCGAAGTGCTGCGTCTCCATCGATTTGACGGCGTTGGCGTCGGAGACGACGAAGCCGTCGAAGCCGAGCTCGTCGCGGAGCAGCTCCGTGAGGAGTCGCCGGTTTCCGCTGGCGGGGACTCCGTTGAGGTCCATGTAGGCGCTCATGATGTTCGCCGCGCCTGCGTCGATGGCTGCCTTGAAGGGCGGAAGGTAGACGTTGTGCAGCTCGGACTCCGAGATCTCGGCGTCCTCGTAATCACGGCCGCCACGTGCGGCGCCGTAGCCGGCGAAGTGCTTGGGGCCGGCGAGGATGCTGCTCGGTCCGAGGTCGCCCTGGAAGCCGCGGACCTGGGCTGCGGCGACGGCCGATCCGAGGTGCGGGTCCTCTCCGGCTCCTTCGACGATGCGGCCCCAGCGGGGGTCGCGCGCGATGTCGATCATGGGCGCGAAGGACCAGTGGATGCCTGAGGCTCGGGCCTCGCGGGCGGCGATGCGCTGTCCGGCTTCGACGATGGCAGGGTCCCAGGTGGCGGCGAGAGCGATCGGGACGGGGAGGACGGTGCGCAGGCCGTGGATGACGTCGAATCCGAAGAGGAGGGGGATGCCGTGCCGGCTGTTCTCGACGACTTCCCGCTGGTACCGGTTGGCCACGGCGGGGTCCTTGATGAACAGCAGAGAGCCGACTCCGCCGTTCTTCGCTGCGGCCAGGACGATGCGCGGCTGCCGGACGAAGACCTGGTGCTCCTCGGGTAGGGAGTCGATATCGAAGTCGTCGGGGAGCTCACCGACATCGAAGAGGAAGTACTGGGTGAGTTGCCCCGCTTTCTCCTGGATCGTCATGCGGGAGAGGAGATCCTCGACGCGCTCGGCGGTGGGGAGGTCGGAGTTCCGGTAGGGGAGGTCCGAGGTCATCAGGGGCCTTTCTGCGCTGGGCGGGGTGGCGGAGGTGGTGCTCGAGGTCATCGCACGGCCTTCACCTTCGCGAGGACCACGAGTCCTCCGACGATCGTGAAGACAGCGGAGGCGAGGTAGAGCGGCGTGTAGTTCTTGTCCCCGTCCGCTGCGGCTCCGATGAGGAGGAATGCCGGAGCGATGAGGGGGGCGAGCGCCTGGGGGAGCGTGAAGGAGAAGCTGTTCAGGGCGTTGAACCGAGCAGCCTGGGTGTTGCGTTCGGGGAGGACGTCGAGGACGAGGGCCTGGTCGACCGCGGAGAAGATGCCGATGCCGAGGTTGCTGAGCACGGAGCCGATGATGATGACCTCGAGGCTGGGAGCGAAGGCGACGATCACCGCGCCGGCGCTGAAGATCACGCCGCCGGTCATCACGAACAGGCGTCTGCGCCGCAGCTTGTCGGAGAGGAAGCCACCGCCGATCGCACCGCCCATGGTGCCGACGATGCCGAGCAGGCCGAGAAGTGCGATCGTTCCGCCGATCTGATCGACGGGGAGACCGAGCTTGGAGCCGATGAAGAAGGCGGTGAAGGTCGAGTTCAGGGTGAGGCCGAAGAAGAAGAAGAAGCGTCCGACGAAGTTCCAGGAGAAGTCGGGGTAGCGCTTGGGCTGGAACACGTACTTGCCCAGCATCCCGCGCACGTCGAGCCTGTCCTCGTGGACCATCCCGCGCGAGTCGGCTTCGTTGACGAAGAGCAGGAACAGCAGCACGAGCACGACGCCGACGACACCAGGAACGAGGAAGAGGAGGAAGGAGTTCGATGCCAGTCCTCCGCCGGCGACCGCACCGACCACGGGCGCGACCTGCCCGATGACTCCGGTGAGCCCAGCGACCTTGCCGCGCTGGGAGGCAGGGAGGCGATCCGCCTGGGAGTTCTGCAGGCCACCGATGACCTGGCCCCATCCGAGCGTGGAGATGATCCAGCCGATCGCCAGGACGACGATGTTCGGTGCGAGTGCGAGGACGGTGAGGCCGAGAAGACCGACGATGAGGCCGATGATCATCCAGGGACGACGTCGGCCGAGACGCGAGCGAGTGCGGTCACTCAGCACTCCGAACAGGGGAGCGAGGAGGACGCCGCTTCCCGCGGCGAGACCGAGGACTAGCCCGAGGTACTCGACGTTCTCCGGCGCGAGGTTCTGCACCTGGATCGCGAGGGAGATGGCGATCGGCGTGACGAACGCGAGGTTCGCGCCGAAGAGCGCAAGGAGCAGGAACGTGATGTACCGCCGGGACACTCGAGGCCGGTCGTCCTCTTCGACGACACCGCGCTCACTCCCAGCGCCGGCCTCGGCTGCTGTCGGTGTAGCGGCGATCGGGAAGGTTGTCCCACCGCCCAGCCCAGCAGCGATTCCGACTGCGTCGGCCCGGCGGTGCGACTCCGCTTCGGAAGCCTGCTGGGCCGGTGAGGGCGACGCGCCGGGCGCGCCTGACGCGAGGGGGTTGTCCGACATCATGACTCCTTCGTCATCCGGCCTCGGGGTGCCGGAAACAGATCTTGCGCGCAGCGACTTACCACGTGATAACGGAGTGAATCACGATACTTATCACGTGTCAACTGCGCGGCGCGTGCTGCTGCAAGGGCCGGAGGCGAGGACGACGGAGTCGCGGACGGGATGAACTGACGGCTAGGGCTCGGCGGCTATCAGCAGCAGCGCTACCCGACGGTTGCCGCGGCTGGTCGACGAACACCTTGCAAGAGCATGTCTCGAACGTGCGGGCACGACCGCCCCTCGGCACCCAGAGCGCGCGTCGAATGCATGTCCAGCCGAGCACTGTCGTAGCCGAAGGGGCGGCTCCGTTTGCATGCAGTAGTGGCCGACGACCGGCCTTTCACGCTTGGCGTCCTTTGCGCGATGCAAGGCCCGCGATGAGTACGTCAACGCCCCAGGTGAACGTTGCCTCCCGAGATTCGATGAAGGTGTCACTCGCGGCGTCGGTGAGCGGAAAGCGCTCAGCGTCGACCCGTTGGTGTCGCCGCGCTGCGGTGTAGCGCTCGGGAGCCGCGAGGCGGTGCTGCTCTTCAATGACACTGCCGGTGACGAAGGCGGTGAGCGTCTGCATCGCCCGCAGCGCCTCCTCGAGCTCGAAACCAGCATCGGTGAGGTGACGCAACGGCAACTCCATCGACCCGATCGCCTCGTCGTCGGTGAGGTAAGTGCCAGAAAAGAGGCGTGCGCCGTCGCGGTATCGCAACAGCACATCGCGGAGATGGGCTGCGCTTCCCCGGAGGAACTGCTGCCAATTGCTGGACGAAGTCACGGCGATGTCACGGCCTGCAATGACCTCTCGCATCATCACGGTCGCCATTTCGTCGGCGAGAGCCGACATGTCGGGCAGGTGGTAATACAGCGCACCAGCACGCACGCCGAGTCGATCGGCCAGCGCTCGAGCCGTAATGGCACCCAGGCCACCCTCGGCCAGCAAGGTGAACGCGGCAGTAACGATCCCGTCCTTCGTGAGTTTCGCCATCGCCTTTTCCTTGACATTTGAACACCGTTCAACAACAGTACCAGTATCGCCGGTTTGAACGGCGTTCAAACTTCTGAGGAGATCATCATGAGAGCAGCAGTCGTCAAAAGCTTCACCACCCCACCGCGGTGCGCCGAGTTCCGCGACCCGGAGCCGCGAGAGGGCTTCGTCCCGGTGCGGATGCTCGCTGCGGGCGTGCACCGTATCGTCCGCTCCTTGGCAGCGGGCGCTCACTACGGTTCGGGGGACGAGCTACCGTTCGTACCGGGTGTCGACGGCGTCGGAGTCCTCGAGGACGGCACGCGCGTCTACACCGGAGGCTCACCTGACCCATTCGGCACCCTCGCCGAGCGCACGATCGTTCCCGCCGGCTTCGCTATCCCTGTCCCCGACGCGCTGAGCAGCGTCGATGCCGCTGGCATCGTGAACCCTGCGATGTCGTCATGGATGCCGCTCGTCGGCGCGGCCTCACTACAGCAGGGACAGACGGTGCTCGTTCTCGGCGCTACCGGTATTTCCGGATCGCTCGCGGTGAGGATCGCCCTCCACCTCGGCGCGGGCCTGGTGATCGCCGCGGGACGCGACGCCCACTCCCTCAGCAGGCTTGCTGAAACTGAGCACGTGACCACTGTGCGCATCGACGAGAACCTGACGGCCAGCCTCCGCGCAGCTGCTCCAGAGGGAATCGACGTCGTACTCGACTACCTCTGGGGACCCGTCGCCGAGGGGGCGCTCGAAGCACTCCGCCGCACGGGACTTTCGCACAAGGCTCGCTCGACCGCCTACGTGCAGATCGGTGCGATCGCAGGTACCCGAGTGTCACTCGACGCGACACTTTTGCGATCCTCCTCCGTCACGATCACCGGCAGCGGCGCCGGCTCCATCAACCCGCAGCTCCTCCTCACCGAGCTGCCCAAGATCCTCGACCTCGCAGCGTCGCGCAGAATCGAGGCTCCGGTGCGAGCTGTCGCCCTGACTGACATCGAATCGGAGTGGTCGTCCACCGACCGGCTCGTCGTAGAGCTCGCCTGACGAGCTGCCGCACCGATCGCTGCCCGACAACGCCGCGTCTATTGCCTCGATGTCAGACCGCCCGTTGAGACTGGTACTTCAGATGCGAGGTTCGGGTCTGGAAGCTACGCCGGTGGATCGGCTGAGGGGAAGAAGAGATGTCGTTCGTACAGCACTGGAGCCGGCTGGGATCAGCGAAGACAGTGACGGTTACGCCGGGAACACAGATGCCCGAGAGGGGAGTTCGTGAACTTCGCGGGCTCGCGAAGTCTGACGCTATCGATTTTGAGGTCGACGACCTCGTATTCGACGGCGACACCTTGGAGTGGGACGACCGAGGCAGTCGCCAGACCGCTCAGGTCACCAGCGTCGAAGTCTTCGATGCGCCCTCGGCGTCGGCATTTATGAAGCACATCTCGGCGAAGTACTCGAAGCACGCCCCGGCTTCCCCGCGCCAGCGCGTTGGCAACACAAGTGGCGGTCACATGATCATCGTCAATGGCAGCAATGTGAACGTGGCGGTCGAAGGGAGCTCGATCACGCAGCAGCTGCCAGTCAGCGCCGGGTTCGAGAAGCTCGCGGATGCTGTCGGACGCGCGATCGCGATCATCGAGGAAACCGCTGGGGTGGACCCAGACGAAGTGGAAGCAGCTCGCGACTCCGCGACAGTCGTCCTAATGGAGGCGTCGAAGCCCGCTCCCGACGAGTCAGCCATCAAGCGCGCCCTGCCAACGGTCAAAGGCGTGCTGACTTCCGCCGCCAACGCTGGCGCGGGCGCCCTTGCATCTGGCCTGATCGGCCAGCTGGTGCTCGCCGGGTAGCAGGAGCTCGGCTTCCGATGAGGGGGCAGCGGGCGTCATGTCAGCAAACTGACATAATGTGCATTATCGGATGTCTGCACAGCGAGCGGCCGGGACCGCAAGGTGCGCGACCAGGCTGCTCCAGCGGACGACCCGGGGCACCTGACGCGGGACGTGACGCGGGACGCAGCCGCCGACCGCGCCCGCTGACCGTGCGGACCCGCAGCCCTACCAGGTCCGGGCGACTTCCGGAGCGCCTTGTGGGCGCGCCGTCGTCCCGGCACTGTCGTGCCGAGACGGACTGTTCGTCACCGAGAGGGAGTCATGGACGACGAGACCCTGCTGGGCATTCTGCTGCGTGGGCGGCCGGCGACGCTCGAGGACGCGGTGCTCGCGACCCACCTCGAGCCCGCGCAGCTCACGGCGGCCGTGCAGCGGCTCCGCGACCGGGGACTGATCGGCGGCACCGGCGACGTCCTGGCGTATCCCCCGCCCGCGGACTGGGCGAACGAGGCCGTCTCGGTGCACACCCGCCGCGTCCGGGTCGCGGCCGAGGACGCCATGTCCGGCATCGAGAAGATCCTCGAGAACCTGCCCACCGTGCTCCGCGCCTGGTCGACGGGCGAGGCGGCCGCCGACCTGGTGCCCACGGTGCTGCGCCACGGACCCTACGCGGCGGAGGACCTGCTGTGGGAGCTCGTCGGGACCCCGTCCAGCTCCCTCGTCGCGGTGTTCGCCAGCATCGACCGGCTGATGACGGCGCCGATCGACCGGGCCGTCCGCTTCGGTGACGCCCTGCAGGAGAGGGACGCGGTGCGCATCATCGTCCCGTCGTCCGCGGCGGCCGACCCCCGGGTGCTCGAGCGGATGGCCGTCTACGGACGGGTCGGTCTGGAGTACCGCTCGCTCGACCGGCCGCCGGGCTGGTTCTGGGTCGACGGCGACCACATCGCGCTCCCCTTCGTCTGGGGCGAGGCGACCCCGACGAGCGTGCTCGGAGTCCGCCACGCGGGCCTCGCGAACATCGTCCGCGCCTACTTCGACGAGCTCTGGCAGCGCGCGGACCCGCTGGGCAGCGACGAGCACTCCTGGCTGCCGCTCCTGCGTCTGATGCAGCAGGGCAACACCCTCGACAGCGCCTCCAACCGCCTCGGCATCAACCCCCGTACCGGCCGCCGCCGCATCTCCGCCGCGATGGAGCACTACGGCGTGGACACGCTCTTCGGCCTGGGTGCGGCGTGGGGCGCGGGCCGGGCGGGCAACGCGACGCGGCCCGGGGGGTGACGGACTCCCGCCCGCTCAGGTCTGTGGGCGTCCCTGCCGAGGAGATCCGCCCTGCTGCTTGACCATCGTGCTCGGAAGCGAGCTCACGAGCGCGAGCGCGCTGACTCCGCACCGCGGGACTCCTCCCGCAGCCGCATCGCGGCCTCGTCGTCGAGCCAGTTCGGCCCGCTGTTGCGGAGGAAGACCGCGTAGACCACCAGGGAGACGGCGATCACGGCGGTCGCGTAGCCGATGAAGGCCGGCACCTGGTCGGCGCCGAGCGCGCCGGCGTAGAGCAGCGGCGCGGTGCCGCCGAAGACCGAGTTGGCGAGCGCGTAGCCGAAGCCGAGCCCGAGGGCGCGGACGTGCGTGGGGAACAGCTGCGCCTTCACGACGGCGTTGATCGAGGTGTAGCCGGTGAGGATCACGAAGCCGCCGACCAGGATCGCGAAGGCGGCGAGCGGGGCGGTCTGCTGCGGGAGGGCGGTGAGGAGGAACCAGGTGTAGAGCACTCCCCCGATCCCGAAGAAGACGAGGAGGGTCTTCCGGCCGATGATGTCCGACAGCCAGCCGCCGAGCGGCTGCAGCAGCATCAGCGTCGTCAGGGCGATGAGGTTGATGACGGTGCCCGTGACGACGTCGTCTCCGGCGAACGCGCTCTTGATGATGCTCGGACCGGTCACCGAGTAGGTGTAGAAGGCGACGGTGCCGCCCATCGTCACCGCGAAGCACAGGAGCAGCGGCCGCCACTGGTGGACGAGGAGCTCGCGCATCGAGCCGCTCCGGCGGGACTCCCCTGCTCTGACGGCGTCGATCCGGGTCGTCGCCAGCGATTCGTCCATGGTGCGGCGGAGCCAGAACACGACGACCGCGGCGACGCCGCCGATGCCGAACGCCACCCGCCAGCCCCAGGCCGAGATCGCCTCGTCGGGCAGGGTCAGCACCATGACGAGCAGCGTCAGCTGAGCGAGGACGTGGCCGCCCACGAGGGTGACGTAGTGGAACGACGAGAGGAAGCCGCGCCGGCCGGGGATCGCCGCCTCCGACATGTAGGTGGCGCTCGTCCCGTACTCCCCGCCGGTGGCGAAGCCCTGCAGCAGTCTTGCGAGCACCAGGAGGACCACCGCTCCCCCGCCGATCGACTCGGCCGTCGGCGCGAACGCGACGAGGAGGGAGCAGGCGGCCATCACCGAGACCGAGACCGTGAGCGCGAGGCGGCGCCCGTGCCGGTCGGCGAAGCGGCCGAAGAACCAGGACCCGATCGGCCGCATGAGGAAGGTGACCGCGAAGATGGCCCAGATGTAGAGGGTCGAGTTCTTCTCGCCGGGAGCGAAGAACTGCGACTCGAAGTAGACCGCGAAGACGGAGTAGACGTAGACGTCGAACCACTCGACGAGATTGCCCGCGGATCCTTTCAGGGTGTTCGACACGGAGCGTCGGAGGCTGGTGGGGGTCGTCGTCGTCGTCGACATGATGGTCCGATCATCAAGGGTTTCCGGGTGGGACGGATCTCGGGGCGGCGAGGGGGCTGCGGCGTCTCCGCCGTCGGCGCCCCGCGTCGCCGCGAGCCCAGGGGCATCTCTACCGCATTCTCGGCGGCCTGTCCGGAAACCTAACGGTCTCCTGACGCGATCGGGGTCGGACCGCGACGAGGTCGCCGCGTCTCGCGCCAGTCGGGCGGAGACACTGACCAGACCCGTATGGTCCCTCGGTGGAGGTCGACACATGAGGATCCGTACTGAGAACTCGCTGAGGTCATCGGCGGCGAGGGCTCTTGCCGTCGTCTCGATCGTCACCATCGCCGCTTCGCTCTCCGGGTGCACAGTGGGAGACGCCGCGCCGCCGAAGCCCACTGTCGCTCCGCTCCCGGCTGCTGAGGTGGAGCGCGCACTGGCCGAGAAGCAGGATGCCGACTGGGGTCTGCTGGCGGCGAAGTATCCGAACGCGGTCCGACCCGAGGTCGACGTGATCCGCACCGTGAATCCCTCGGAGTCGACGTCAGCGATCGCGGACTGCATGGTCTCAGTCGGCTTCCCGGAGACCAAGGCCACTCCGGACGGCGGCCTCGACTACGGTTCCTTCCCCACGGAGCAGACGCAGACTCACGACATCGCCCTGTTCGTGTGCGAAGCGCAGTACCCGATGGATCCGAGATTCGACACGGCAACGAGCGAGGCGCAGTACGAGTTCCTTTACCACTACTACGCGCACGACCTCTCCGAGTGCCTGGAGAGTCACGGCATCGACGTGCCGGAGGCGCCCACCTACGAGACCTTCCGCGACACCATCGATTCGCGAGAGGCGTGGAACCCCTACCTCAGCTTCGAACCCACCGGGGACACGCAGTGGCTCGCCGTGAACAAGGACTGCCCGGAGACGCCTCCGGGCTACTTCGGGGAGTGATGAGCGCCTCGCTGCTCCACACGCCTGATCACTGCGACCGCCGGCGACAGCCGTCCTCCGACCGATCTCCGTGCGAAAGGCCTCTGCTGGCGAAAGGCCTCTGCTGGTGAAAGGACTGTGCTGGTGAAAGACGATCGATCGCCGCGGAGACGTCTTCTCTCCCCCGTCGCGGCTCTCGCCGCCTGCCTGGTGGTGCTGGCCGGCGCGGCGGGTCTGTGGGCCGGCGCGGTGATCTTCACGCCTGCAGAGAGGGTCGTGCCGGGGACCGACTACACGACCGCTGTCGCTCGAGCCGGTGCTGTCAGCGCGTCCGTGAACCTGGTGGCGACCGCCCACTGGACCCAGTCCCCCGCGGGGACCAATTCGGCGCAGGGCACGGTGACGACGGTGAGTCATGTGCCCGGCGAAGTCGCCCACCAGGGCGAGGAGCTCTACACCGTGGACCTTCGTCCGGTGGTTCTCGCGCGCGGCGTGATCCCCGCGTTCCGGGACATCGACGGGACGAGCGAGGGCGAGGACGTGGGCCAGCTCCAGGAGCTGCTGGGCGACCTCGGGTTCTACCGCGGCGCTGCGGACGGTGCACCGGGACCGCGCACCGCGGCCGCGATCAAGGAGTGGCAGAAGGCTGCGGGATTTCCGGTGGACGGCGTCGTCCGCCGGGGCGACCTGGTCTTCGTGCCCGAGGTGCCGACCCGGCTGGTCGTCGACGAGACCCTCATCACTCGAGGAGCAGTGGTCTCGGGCGGCGAGGTCGTCGCGAGGACGCTGCCGAACACGCCGACGTTCTCCGTCACGGCGACAGCGGCGCAGGCCGCCCAGATCGGCGTGGGAGTCGCGGCGGAGATCACCGGATCGGACGGACCCTGGCGGGCGGTCACGGCGGTCCAGGAGGTGGAGCCCGAGGTCGGAGTGTCGATAGCGCTCGCCGGCGTGGACGGCGAGATCATCTGCGGCGAGGAGTGCGCGGATCTCGACGTGACGCAGGACACCCTCCTCCCCGTCCTCATCACGACGACACCCGAGACGTCCGGTCTGACCGTCCCGACCGCGAGCATCCGGACCGACGTGAACGGGGACCTCGAAGTGACGGACTCGGCCGGCGAGAGACATCCGGTGGAGGTCGTCGCTGCAGCGAAGGGCGTCTCGGTCGTGACCGGTCTCGTGGAGGGCACGGAAGTGCGCGTGCACGGCGATGACGCTGCACCCCGATGATCACTGCTGAGAGCATCGACTTCCGCTATCGACGAGGTCCCCGGATAGTGACGGACTTCAGTGCCGCAGTGACGCACTCCGAGATGGTCGCGATCACCGGCCCGTCGGGGAGGGGCAAGTCGACCCTGCTCTACATCCTGGGTCTGATGGCGACGCCGGAATCGGGACGAGTCCGGATCGACGGCGTCGATGTGAGTGGCATGAGCGATCGATCGAGGTCGGAGTACCGAGCCGAGAACATCGGGTTCGTCTTCCAGGACGCCGCCCTGGATCCCACGAGAACGGTCCTCGACAACATCGTCGAGACGGCTCTCTATCGCGGGTGCAGGGACTCGGCAGTGGAGCTCACAGCGCGCGGGCTGATGGAGCGCTTCGGGGTCGCCCTGCGCGCCTCGGCGAGACCCCATCAGGTCTCCGGCGGCCAGGCGCAGCGGATCGCACTGTGCCGGGCGCTCATCAACGATCCGACGATCATCCTCGCCGACGAGCCGACGGGGAATCTCGATCCGGACTCCGCGGCGGTGGTCGTCGACGCACTGCGAGAGCGCGCCCGATCGGGATCCTCGGTGATCGTGGTCACTCACGACGAGACGGTCGTCGCCTCCTGCGATCGGAGGATCCGCCTGTGAAGCGGAGATTCGTCCTGCCCGTGCTCCGGGAAGCCCTCGCCTCCTCGCTCGCGCAACCCGTGACCTCCCTCCTCACCCTGGTGATGGTGGTGGCGATGTGCGCCGGGATCGTTCTGACGACCGGGCGGACCGTGGGAGCGGAGCAGAGCGTTCTGGCGACGGTGGACTCGGCGGGAACCCGTTCCCTCCTGGTCCGAGCAGAGGCGCAGGCGGGCCTGACGTCGGACGCACTGGAGAGGATCTCCCGACTCTCCGGAGTGCAGTGGGCGGCCGCGTTCTCGGATGCCAGTGACGTCGGGAACTCCCGTATCGCGGAGGGGAGGAAGGTCGCTCTTCGATCGGTGTGGTCCTCCGACTTCGCAGAGCTGGGCATCGATGCCGCGCGCTCTCCCGGCGGGTCGGCGTGGACGTCCGAGGACGCGCTCGCGGCTCTGGGCTTCGCCGAGGAGACCGGCTCGGTCTCGACGGGCAGTGGAGCCGGGGTCGACGTCGTCGGGACCTTCGCCTCGTCCGAGTACCTGTCCTTCCTCGGCCCGTCCGTCCTGGTCCCGATGCCTCCGTCCTCGTCCGGGAGTGTGGGCTACGTGATCGTCATCGCTTCGGAGCCCGAGATGGTCCGCCCGCTGACGCGTTCGATCGGCTCCCTTCTGGCTCCGACGGACCCGCAGGGCGTCACCGTGACCACCAGCGCGCGGTACGCGGACCTGCGGGCCGTTCTCGAGGGCACTCTCGGTGGTTTCGGCCGAGATCTCGTGGGTCTCATCGCCGGCGCAGGCGCGGTCTTGGTCGGTGCGACGCAGTACGGTCTCGTCCTGATGCGGCGCAAGGACTTCGGACGTCGAAGGGCTCTCGGCGCCACGAGGGGCCTCATCGTCCTGCTCGTCGTGTGTCAGGTCCTCCTCGTCGCGACGGTCGGCGCTGTGCTCGGGACGGCGGGTGCCGCCGTGCTCCTGGTGGCCGGCGGCGACCCGCTTCCCGGCGTCGACTTCCTGGCCGCCACGGGCACTCTGGCGATCGTGGTCTCCGTCCTCGCCGCCCTGGTCCCCGCGCAGAGAGCGGCGAGCAGGGACCCCCTGCACGAGCTGAGAGTGCCGTGATCCTGTCGGACGCGAGCATCCGATGGACGCGCTCCTCCGTTCGACAGGCTGCTCCGTTCGACAAAATGTGCTGTTCTGAACCCCGGTGAACAGCAGATCCTGTCGAATGGCGGACGGATTCGCTAGGCGGTGACGGTGCGGGCGGCTCGGGTGCGCGTCCGCAGCCGGTACAGGCTGGTGGTCGCGGCGATGAAGAGGTCGGTGCCGTCAGGCCCGCCGAAGCAGACGTTCGCCACGACCTCCGGCACGGGCACGAACAGGAGCTCGGCGCCGTCCGGGGCGAAGACGTGCACGCCGTCGCCGGCCGAGGACCACACCCGGCCGCGCTCGTCGACGGCGATCCCGTCGGGCAGGCCGTGCTCGATCACCGCGAAGAGGCGGCCGTCGCGGGCGCCCGCTCCCCGGTCGACGACGTCGTAGGCGCGGATCCAGTGGCCGGGACCGTCCTCGAGGCTCATCGCGGTGTCGGTCACGTAGACCGTCGCGCCGTCCGGGGAGAAGGCGATGCCGTTCGGCTGCACGATGTCGGTGACGACCGGCGCGAGGCCGTCCTCGGCACTCCAGCGGAAGACCCAGCGCGCTCCGTACTCGCGCTCGCCCGGGTGCCCCTCGGCCGGCTGCCGGATGCCGTAGTCGGGATCGGTGAACCAGTAGGAGCCGTCGGGCGCGACCGCGACGTCGTTGGGCGAGTTCAGCCGGCCGCCGTTCCAGCTCGAGACGAGCTCCTCGACCGTGCCGTCCGGCCGCTCGCGCTCCAGTCGGCGCAGCCCGTGCGAGCACTGGACCACGCTCCCGTCCGCGTCCAGCAGCCGGCCGTTGGTGAACTCGACACCCTCGCGGTGCACCGAGGTCTCCCCGGTCGCGCTGTCCCACTGCAGGATCCGGTCGTTCGGGATGTCGCTCCAGCGCAGACGCCCCTCGGCCGGGATCCACAGCGGCCCCTCGCTCCAGACGGCGCCCGTCCACAGCCGCTCGAGTCCGCCGTCGCCCTGCAGGAGCGCCTCGGCGTCCGTCCGTCTTTCGTCCGTCCGTCTTTCGTCCGTTTGTCCCTCGTCCGTTCGTCCCTCGTCCGCTGTCTCGTCGTTCATCGGCTCCCGCCCGTCCTGTTCCCCTCATTCTCGCGGAGGTGCCCACGACGGTGCCCAGCAGCCTTCCGGCATCGCCGGAGTCGTCGGTGCGCAGTCGGCGCCGTGCGATCGAGGACCTGGCGCAGAGGCGAGCCGATCGAGAGCCGTCTTCCGCGGCCGCGCCGTCCCCCTGGCGGAGGACCGCGTTCTCCGGTCGTGGGGTGACGGGTCTCGCTCGTTCGGGGGGTAGGGACGGCGCGAGATGACGGCCGGGACCCGTTGTCGCGGGTCATCGCGAGTGCCAGGGTCGGCACTGGGCGAGTCGTGCAGGCGCCCGGTCGCTCCGTCCGTAGAGGAACCCGCTGATGCGTTTCACTATCCGCCGATCCACTGTCCCCCGATCCACTGTCCCCCGCAGTCTCGCCGTCGCCGTGCTGGCCGTCGCGCTCATCGTCTCGGGCGCTCCCGCTCAGGCGGCTCCCGCTCCGGCGCAGGCGGCGGCCGCGGCGACACCCGTCGTCGGCCCGATCACCGGGGCCGCGTCGAAGCGCTGCCTCGACGTGCCGAACGGGTCGACCGCGAATCGGACGATCGTGGTCCTCTACGACTGCAACAGCGGCGCCAACCAGAAGTGGACGATCGCCACGACCGGCGAGATCACCGTCTACGGCGGCGCGAAGTGCCTGGAGGTGCGCAACCGCGCGACGACGGCCGGCGCCGACGTGCAGATCTCGGACTGCGTCGGCGGGGACGGACAGCGCTGGCGGGTCGAGAGCGACGGCACGATCCGCGCCGTCGCCTCGGGCCTCTGCCTGAGCGTGAAGGACCGCAAGACGGCGAACCGCTCATCGGTGCAGATCGCGGCCTGCGCCGGCGGCGACTGGCAGAAATGGCGGACCAGCGCGGTCGTCGCGGACACGACGGCCCCGTCCGCGCCGGGGAGCCCGCGGGTGACGAACCTCGCCTGCCGCACGGCGACCTTCTCCTGGAACGCGTCCACGGACGCCGTCGGGGTGGCGGGATACGACGTGTATCACGACGGCCAGTTCATGAAGTCCGTCGCCGGGAACGTCCTGTCGACCGGCCTCGATGTGGTGCCGGGCGCGCAGTGGGGCCTCTACGTGAACGCCCGGGACGCCGCCGGCAACGTCTCACAGGCCAGCGCCACCGTCGCGATCACGGTCCCGCAGTGCAGCACCGACACGCAGGCGCCGACGAGCCCGACCGGGCTCACCGCGAGGGCGTCCGGCACCGCTGTCACCCTCACCTGGACCGCGAGCACCGACGACGTCGGGGTGCGCAGCTACACCGTCTTCCGCGGCTCCGCGCAGGTCGGCACGGTCGCCGGCAGCGGCACGACGGCGCCGGTCACGACGTTCACCGAGAGCGGCCTCGCGGCGAACACCGCCTACTCCTACACTGTCGCGGCCGTCGACGCCCAGGGCAACACCTCTGCTCGCAGCGCCGCCGCCGCGGTGACCACGGGCGGCGCCTGCAGCACCGCGTTCTGCACCGTCACCCAGGTCGCCACCGACACCGACATCCCCTGGGGGCTGACCACCGTCCCCGACGGGACCGTGCTCTACTCCCGCCGCGACGCGCAGGACATCGTCCGTCTGAACCCCACGACCGGCGTGAAGACCAGCCTCGGGACCGTGCCGAACGTGCAGAGCACGGACGGCGAGGGCGGTCTGCTGGGCATCGCGGTGTCGCCGACGTTCGCCACCGACCAGTGGCTGTACGTGATGCACACCTCCCCCACCGACAACCGGGTGATCCGCCTCAAGCTCGTCGGCGACCGCCTCGACACGAGCACGGTGCAGGTCCTCGCCTCCGGGATCCTGCGGAACAAGTACCACAACGGCGGACGCCTGCGCTTCGGCCCCGACGGCAAGCTCTACGTCAGCACCGGCGACGGCCAGAACACCGCCACCGCGCAGAACCTGAACTCGCTCAGCGGCAAGATCCTGCGGATCAACCCGGACGGCAGCATCCCCGCCGACAACCCGTTCGGGAACGCCGTCTGGAGCTACGGCCACCGGAACCCCCAGGGGCTCGCCTTCGACTCGCAGGGCCGCCTGTGGGAGCAGGAGTTCGGCAACAGCGTCATGGACGAGACCAACCTCATCGTCCGCGGCGGCAACTACGGCTGGCCGGCCTGCGAGGGCACCAGCGGCAGCTGCGGCACCGCCGGCTTCCTCGCTCCGAAGGCGACGTACCCGACCTCCGCGGGCTCCTGCTCCGGCCTGACCGTCGTCCGCGACGTCGTCTACATCGCCTGCCTCCGCGGCACCCGCCTGTACCGCGCCCCGATCACCGGCGACGCGCTGGCCACCCCGACCTCGGCCTTCGTCGGCACCTACGGCCGCCTGCGCACCGTCGAGCCCGACGGCCGGGGCGGCCTCTGGATGACGACCTCCAACACCGGCGACAAGGACAGCATCCCGAACAACAGCAGCGAGAAGATCCTCCGCGTGACCCTCGGCGGCTGACCCGCGAGATCGGCGGGCAGACCCGCCGTCTGACGCTGCTGGATCTCGATACGCCCGCTGCGCGGGCTACTCGATCAGCATGGTTCCCCGATGCGCGGGCTGGTCGATCTGCATGGTTGCCCGCTGCGCGGACTGCTCGACCAGCATGCATCCGCGCTCGGCGGCCGCATGCGGGCGTGCTCGTTGCATGCTGGTCGAGTAGCCGCCGCAGGCGGCGTATCGAGACCCACCGTCCTCAGCGGGGTGGTCTGCAGACCCGCCTTCCGACGCGGGTGGATCTCGATAAGCCCGCTGCGCGGGCTACTCGATCAGCATGGATCCCCCGCTGCGCGGGCTACTCGATCAGCATGGATCCCCGCTGCGCGCGCTGCTCGATCAGCATGGATCCCCGCTGCGCGCGCTGCTCGATCAGCATGGATCCCCGCTGCGCGCGCTGCTCGATCAGCATGGATCTCCGTTGCGCGGGTTGCTCGATCAGCAGGCATCCGCCCTTCCTCGTCGTGTGAAGCATGCACGGCCTTCCACGGCGCGATTGACTACGCAGTCAAACCGTGTTGTACTCGTCGGACCGCGCAGTTGACTGCGCTGTCAACCTCGGGTCAGAGGATGAGCGAAGGAGCTGCGACGTGGACGCATCGAAGGCCGTGCCGCAGCCGGACGACCGCGGTCGCCGGGTCTCGATGGCCGACGTGGCCCGCGCCGCCGGCGTGAGTCAGAAGACGGTCTCCCGCGTCGTCAACGGGGAGGCGCACGTCTCCACCGAGATCGGCGAGCGCGTCGCCACGGCGATCCGCACCCTCGGCTTCCGGCCGAACGCCGCGGCCCGAGCCCTGGTCACCCAGCGGAGCCGCCGGATCGGCATGGTGACGATGAGCACCTCGCTCTACGGTCCGTCCGCGATTCTCGACGGCGTCGAGCAGGCCTCTCGTGCCGCCGGCTACTCCCTCAGCGTCGTGCGCACGGCGGAGAACAGCGGCGCGGAGCTGCAGGAAGCGGTCGACGCCCTCGTGGATCAGGGCGTCGACGGCATCATCCTCTCGGAGCCGGTCGACTTCGGGCATCCGCGCCTCACCATCCCCGCCGACGTCACCGTGCTCAGCTTCGACCACCCGAGCGAGGCGCACCGCCCCGAGGAGCTCGTCGTGGGCACCGACGAGGCCGGGGCCGCCCGCAGCGCCACCGAGCACCTCCTCGCCCTCGGCCATGAGACGGTCTGGCACATCGCCGGCGCCGGCACCTGGTCGGCCACCCGCCGTCGCATCGACGGCTGGCGGACCGCCCTCGCCGACGCCGACGCCGCCGAGCCGCCCGTTCTGAGCGGCGACTGGAGCCCGCGCTCGGGGGCGGAGGCGATGGCGTCGATCCTGCACCGCCGCGACGTCACCGCCGTCTTCGCCGCCAACGACCAGATGGCCGTCGGGGCGATCCACGCCGCCGAGGCGGCCGGCCTGCGCATCCCCGAGGACCTCAGCGTCGTCGGCTTCGACGACGACCCGATCTCGGAGTTCCTGCACCGGCCGCTCACCACGGTCAAGCAGGACTTCGCCGAGGTCACGCGCATCGCGATGCACCGGATGATCCGCACCCTCGACGGCCATGCGCCGACCGAGCGGCACCGCTCGGTGCCCGCCCAGCTGATCGTCCGCGCGTCCAGCGGGCCTGCGAACCCCGAGCGCGCGGCGCTGGCGCCGGCGCCGCCCGTCCCTGTCCCGTAGCTCCCCCTGTCCCGTAGCTCCCCCGTCCCGTAGCTCCCCGTCCCGGCTCTCGGCCCGCGGCTCCCCCCTTTCATCCCTCCCCGTCCCTTCCCACCGCCGTCCGTGCGGTCAGCACGAGCCGCCTCCGCGCGGTCCCTCCGGCGCGCCCGCCGGCCCGTCCCTCCCCCTTCTCCGAAGGAGCTCTTCCATGCACCCACTGTCCCCCGCGCTCTCGCGCCGCGGGCTGCTCCGTCTCGGCGCCGCCGCCGGCGGCTCGGCGGCCCTCGCCTCCCTGCTCGCCTCGTGCGCCGCGACCGGTCCGCAGGCGGCCGTCGAGTCCGGCGCCGTCGACCTCTCGTTCTGGACGCACGACGACGGCTACGTGACGTTCTTCTCGGAGGCGCTCGCCCTCGCCGATGCGCGCACCGACTTCTCCTACTCGCTCGATGTCACCAAGATCGGCGCGACCGACATCGTCACCAAGCTGATCGCGCAGGCGGTCGCCGGGTCCGGCACGCCGGACCTGGTCGGCATCGAGGTCGCGAACTTCGCCCGCACGCTCCGCGGCTCGATCGCGCCCGAGCTGCTCGTCGACCTCACCGAGGCGACCGCCCCCTACCGAGACGACCTGATCGCCGCCCGCGTCGACGCGTTCAGCAAGGACGGCGCCCTCTACGCGCTCGACTCCGACACGCCGCTCGCCGTCTACTACTACCGGGAGGACGAGTTCGCGCGCCTCGGCGTGCCGACCGACCTCGAGACCTGGGAGGAGTTCGCCCGTGTCGGCGGCGAGATCAGCGCGCGGGAGGGCGTGTCCTTCGGCGCGCTCTCCGTCGGAAGCGATCTGCCGCAGGTCGTGCAGGGCTATCAGCTGCTGCTGATGCAGCGCGGCGGACAGCTCTTCGACCGCGACGGGAACCTCGACCTCGCCACTCCGGAGGCCGAGGAGGCGCTGCAGTTCGCGGTCGACGGACTCGCCTCCGGCTTCTTCACGACCGTCGCCGACTACTACGGCCCGAGCATGCAGAGCGGCCTGAAGCAGGGCTCGATCCTCGGGGTCGACATGCCCACCTGGTACTCGAGCTACGGCATCAAGCCGAACGTGCCCGAGCAGGCCGGCCTCTGGCGGGTGAAGACGCTCCCCCGCTTCGAGAACGGTGGCAGCCGCACGGCCGTGGGCGGCGGCACCGGCTTCGCGGCGGTCAGCGGCAAGGCCAACAGCGACGCCGCGGTCGAGCTCGTCCTCGCCGCCTACCTCGACCCGGCCCAGCAGGTGAAGCGCTACCGCGACCTCGGCTATCTGCCGACGCTGCGCTCGGTCTACGACGACCCCGAGCTCGCGACGATCACCGACGACTACTTCGGCGGCCAGGCGCTCTTCGACGTCTACGGCGAGATCATCGACGAGGTCCCGTCGCTCTTCCAGAGCCAGGACCAGCAGATCCTCACGACCGTGCTGTCGGGCTACCTCCTCCAGGCCTACAAGGGCACCCTCTCCCCGGCGCAGGCGCTCCGCGCCACGGCCGAGGACTTCCGCGGCCAGGCCCGCAGCTAAGGATCGATGATGTCGACTCTCACCACGGCCGGGGCGCCCGCCTCCGCTCAGGACGGCCGCGGCGGCTCCCCGCTCGAGGCCCGGCGCGCCGCGAAGCGGAAGCGCCTGAACACCTCCGGCGGCCGGGCCCCGTACCTCTTCATCGCGCCGTTCTACCTGCTCTACGCGTTGTTCATGATCGTCCCGGTCGGTGCGGCGATCTACCTCAGCCTCACGGAGTGGGTCGGCCTCGGCTCGCCCGAGTTCGTCGGGCTGGCCAACTACGGGAACCTGCTCGGCGACACGAGCTTCGGCGTTGCGCTGGTGAACACGCTGATCTACACGCTGATCGCGGTGTTCCTCATCGTGCCGTGCTCGCTGCTGATCGCGCAGGGCCTGAACGCCCGCGGGCTCAAGGCGCGCGACCTGTTCCGGCTCACCTTCTTCATCCCGATGGTGCTCTCGCCGATCGTCATCGCGCTGATCTACAGCCTGATCTTCGACCGCAGCTACGGACTCCTGAACTCGCTGATCCGCGCGGTCTTCGGGTTCGGCGACATCGACTGGCTCGGCGATCCGACGCTGGCCAAGGTCGCGATCGGTTTCGTCCTGCTCTGGCGCACGGTCGGCTACCTGACGATCTTCTTCCTCGCCGCACTGCAGGCCGTGCCGAAGGAGCTGTACGAGGCGGCCGAGCTCGACGGCGCCGGCGTGCTCGCCAAGTTCCGCACCGTGACGCTCCCCGCGATCCGCCCGGTGACCGCGTTCGTCGTCGTCACCTCCTTCATCAGCGCCGCCCAGCTCTTCGACGAGCCCTACCTGCTCACGCGGGGCGGACCGGGCGAGGCGACCCTCTCCGTCTCGATGTTCATCTACCGCGCCGCGTTCGAACGCCAGCAGTTCGGCTACGCCGCCGCGGCCGGAGTCGTGCTCTTCGTGCTCGTCTTCGCCGTCAGCCAGATCCTCAACCGCGCCCTCGCCATCGGGAGAACCTCATGACCGCCACCACGGGAATCGTCACCGCCGACGCTCCGGAGCGCCGCATTCCGCGGAGGCAGCGCCGGGCGAGCGGCGGCGAGCGCGCCCGCCGCGGACTGCTCTACGTCACCCTCTCGGCCCTGCTGCTCGTCTTCGTGTTCCCGCTGCTGTGGGCGCTGAGCGGCTCGTTCAAGAACCGCGGCGACATCTTCTCCACTCCCCCGTCGCTCGTCCCGAACCCGGCGACCACCGACAACTACGTCAACCTGCTGACCACGCAGCCCTTCTGGGCCTGGTTCGGCATGAGCGTCGGCACCTCGCTGCTCGCGACCGCGGTCTCGGTCTTCGTCTGCGCGATGGCGGGCTACGGCTTCGCGAAGTTCGCCTTCCGCGGCAAGAAGGTGCTCTTCACGATCATGTTCTCGTCGCTGTCGGTGCCGTTCGTCGTGATCCTGGTGCCGCTGTTCATCCTGATCGTGAAGGCGGGGCTCTCGAACCCGTGGTTCGCGCTGATCGTGCCGTGGGTCGCTCCCGCGTTCGGGATCTTCATGATGCAGCAGTTCATCGTCCAGTCCATCCCGGACGAGATCATCGAGGCCGCCCGGATCGACGGCAACAGCGAGTTCGGCACCTTCTGGCGCGTGGTGCTGCCGCTGCTGCGCCCCTCCCTCGGAGCGCTGGGCGTCTGGGGCTTCCTGCAGAGCTACAACAGCTTCCTCTGGCCGCTCGTGCTGCTCTCGGACTCGTCGCAGTACACGATCCCGCTGGGCCTGAACATCCTCTTCGCGTCGGAGAACCGCTCCTACGACCTCGTCCTGGCGGGCGCGGTCCTCGCCTCGGTGCCGACGATCCTGGTGTTCTTCCTGCTGCGCAAGCAGCTGCTCGACGGGCTGACCGCGGGCGCCGTCAAGGGCTGACGCCCCCACCGCCCTCCTCCGCCACTCCTCTCCCGAACGTCCGAAAGGCCCTCCCATGCAGCACCTCACCGACCGCATCCTGTTCGGCGCGGCCTACTACCACGAGTACCAGCCGAGCTCCCGGCTGGGCCGCCGCGACCTCGCCGAGGACTTCCGGCTGATGAAGGCCGCGGGCTTCACGATCGTCCGCGTCGGCGAGTCGGTCTGGTCGACCTGGGAGCCCGAGAACGGCGTCTTCGAGCTCGACTGGCTGCAGCCGGTGCTCGATGCGGCCCACGAGCACGGCATCGCGGTCGTGCTGGGCACGCCGACCTACGCGGCGCCGATGTGGCTCGCGCGGCTGTACCCCGAGATCAACGTCGAGCGCTCGAGCGGTCGGCCGATGGGCTGGGGAGCCCGGCAGGAGATCGACTACTCGCACCCGGCCTTCCTCTTCCACGCCGAGCGGCTCATCCGGAGGATCGTCGAGCGCTACGCCGCGCATCCCGCGGTGATCGGCTTCCAGGTCGACAACGAGCCGGGCAACGAGATCTTCCACAACCGGCAGGTCTTCCAGCGCTTCGTCGACCACCTGCGCGCGCGCTACGACACTGTCGAGACGCTCAACGACGAGTGGGGGCTGACCTACTGGTCGCACCGCCTGTCGACCTGGGCCGACCTCTGGACCCCGGACGCCAATCAGCAGCCGCAGTACGACCTGGCCTGGCGCCGCTTCCAGGCCTCGCTGACCACGGACTTCATCGGCTGGCAGGCCGACATGGTCCGGGAGATCACCGCGCGGGCCGGTCGCGACGACCAGTTCGTCACCACCTGCATCTCCTACGAGCGCCGGACGGTGCAGGACGAGGAGCTCGTGCGCTCCCTCGACATCGCCGCCGGCAATCCCTACTACCGGATGCAGGACGGGCTCGAGCTGCCGGACGCGCGGGTGTTCGATCAGCACTGGACGACCTCGGGCACCTGGGCGCTCTACGCCACCGCGGACCGCATGTACGGATCGAAGCAGGCGCCGTTCCTGGTGACCGAGACCGACGCGCAGGCGATCGGCATGCCGTGGTCGAACGAGCCCGGCTACGACGGGCAGTGGCGCCAGGCCGCCTGGGCACTGGTCTCGCGGGGCGCGACGATGATCGAGTACTGGCACTGGCACACGCTGCACCACGGCGCCGAGACCTACTGGGGCGGGATCCTGCCGCACTCGCAGGAGCCGGGCCGCGTCTACGAGCAGATCGCCGCGCTGGGCGCCGACTTCGCTGCCGCCGGCGACCGGGTGACCGAGCTGACCCCCGACTCCGATGTGGCGATCCTGTTCTCGAACGAGAGCAAGTGGGCACTCGAGGAGTACCCCTCGTTCAGCGACCCGACGCAGGGCACCGGCGCCGCCCGCGGCGTGCCGGTGGCGTCGACGCGCACCTTCCAGACCGTCTTCGATTCCTTCGCGCGCGGCGCCTTCGACGCGGGGCTGCAGTCGAACACGGTGCACCCCTCGCAGCTGACCGAGACGACCCCTGCCGCCTTCGCCGCTGCGCATCCCGTGCTGATCGCCGCGGCGTTCACCATCGCCGACGACGCGCAGCTGCAGTGGCTGGAGGCGTACGCAGATGCGGGCGGGCATCTGGTCGTGGGCGTGCGCACCGGCTACGAGGACGAGGAGGCGCGGGCCCGGCTGCAGCGCAAGCCGGCGTTCCTCGCCGAGGCCGCCGGTGTCCACTACGACGAGTTCGCGAACCTCGCGGTCCCGCTGCCGGTCGTCGCGGAATCGGGCTTCCCGCTGCCGGCCGGCGCGACGGCCACCCTCTGGGCCGACGGCCTGCAGCCCGACGACGCCGAGGTACTGGTGCGCTACGTCCACCCGCACCACGGCCGATTCGCCGCCGTGACGACGCGCGCGCACGGCGCGGGCCGGGTCACGACCGTCGGGACCGTGCCCGACCTCGAGCTGGCGCGGGCCCTGATGTCCTGGGCCGTCGGCGACGCCGCCTCGGGGTGGCGCCGCGCGACCGCGTCGCAGACGGTCACCAGCGCGACCAACCGCCACGGCGAGCGGATCCGCTTCGTCCACAACTGGTCCTGGGAGCCCTCGATGTACCCGCTGCCGGCTGCCGCCACCGACGTGCTGACCGGAGCCGAGCTGCCCGCCGGCACCGAGCTCGAGCTCGGCCCGTGGGACGTGCGGGTCCTCGCCACGGACGACTGAGCGACCGGCCCGGATGCGAAGGCGGGTCGGGGCGGGCCGGAGACTCGACTTCTCGCGCGGGTGGATCTCGATACGCCCGCTCCGCGGGCTACTCGATCAGCATGGGCCATCGCTCCGCGCTGCTCGATCAGCAGGGAGCGTCGCTCCGCGCGCTGCTGGATCAGCAGGGATGCGGTGCGGCCGACCCGGGTTCGCCGGCGATCATACCGGTCGAGTAGCCCCGGAGGGGCGTATCGAGACCCGGCCTCCTCCACAGGGCGGTCCGCGGACTCGTCTTCCCTCACCTGGTCGTGCGCGCGGGCGGAGGCACCGCCGCTCTGCCACAGTGGTCACGCGCCGGGTCGTGGGACGGCCGACGCGCGGGAAGGGGTGGCCAACGCATGAGCGACACGGCGGCAGGACTCTCCTCGGCGCGAGCCGAGGAGCCCGTGGTGGTGCCCGACGCGCTCTCGGAGCGCAGCGGACCGCGCTCGGTGCGCGCCCTCCGGCTCGGCGTCGGCGGTGCGGGCCTCCTCCTGACGCTGGTCCTGCTCGTCCCGCACGCACCGGCGCTCCCCGGGCTCTGGCTCGCCTTCCTGGTGCTGCTCGCCGCGATGTGGATCACGGCCTCGTTCCGGCTCGAGCTCGCCTCCGGCATCGGCACCGTCACCTTCGGGGTCGGCGTGTCGGTGCTCGCCTTCCTGGCCCAGGACGTGCCGCGCGTCCAGGCGCTGCTGCTGTGGGTGCTCGCGATCGCGCTGTTCCAGCTGATCTCGCGGCGCCCCTGGGCCGCTGTCGTCTACTGGACCGGACTCGCCGCGCTGTCGGGCGGGGCGTTCCTGCTCGTCCTCTCCCTCTTCCCGCAGACGGGCTGGTGGCCGGTCCTCGCAGCGGTGCCGGCGGTGCTGGCCTACGGACTGCTCTCGATCGGAGCGGAGTACCTGCAGGCCTGGCTGACCCTGGCCGACGTCAGCGACGTGCCGCGGCCGGCGCTCCGGCCCGACCGGGTGCTGCTGGCGCTCGGCCTCAACATCGTGCTGGTGGCCCTCGCCTACGGCGCGCACCTCTCCGCCGGGGTCGAGCGCATCGAGCTCGGCGCCGGCCTCGAGATCCGCTCGGCGAACACGCTCCTGATCGTCGCGCTGGCGGTCGCCGTGGTCAGCCAGTACCTGCGTCGCGCCCGGATCGAGCGCAAGCTGAACGGCCTGATCGAGGCGGCGCTCGCTCTGCCGTGGGGCGACCAGGAGGCGATCTTCGAGACGCTCGAGCGGGCGGCCCGCACGGCCATCCCGTCAGCGAGCACGCGGATCTCCGCCACTCCCGGGCGCGCGTTCGAGCTGTCGGCGCCGATCGCCACGCCCGGCCTGGGACTGCGTCACGTGGTCCTGACGCGGCGCCCCGACTCCGGCGGCTTCACCGCGCTCGAGCACCGCACCCTCCTCGCCCTCGCGCACATCGCGACCCAGGCCCTCTACGATCGCCGCAGCACTCGCGTGCTGCGCGACCAGGCCACGACCGACTCGGTCACCGGTCTCAGCAACCTCCGCGGTCTGTACGAGGAGTTCGCGGCGATCAGCGACCAGGAGGAGCGCGCGGTGCTGTTCATGGATCTCGACGACTTCAAGGCCGTCAACGACACCCACGGCCACTCGACGGGCAACACCGTCCTGCAGGAGGTCGCCCGTCGCATCCGCGAGAGCGTGCGCGGGGACGACGTCGTCGCCCGCATCGGCGGCGACGAGTTCGCCGTCCTCCTGGACTCGATCACCGCCGGAGCCGTCGCGCTCCGGATCGCGCGCGCCGTCGAGCGGCCCCTGGTCGTCGGCGACGCCGAGCTCCACCCCCGCATCAGCATCGGCGCCCCGGTCGCTGTCGACGGCGGCTCATTCGACCGGGTGATGCAGGAGGCGGACGAGCGGATGTACGAGACGAAGAAGGAACGCAAGGGCGAGGATCCGCAGGGGGCCGAGGCGCAGGGCATGGACCTCGTCGCCGAGGTCCGCACCGCCGTCGCCGACGGGACCGTGCGCGTCGCCTTCCAGCCCGTGATCGACGTCGCCGAGCGGCGCATCGTCGGCTTCGAGGCGCTGGCCCGCTACACCCGGACGGACGGCACCGCGTTGAGCCCGATCACCCTCGTCGACATCGCGCGCTCGCTGGGCGTGCTCGACGAGCTGACGGTGCAGATCGTCGACCAGGCGGTGGCCTGCATGATCGAGTTCCGTGCGATCGATCCGTCGGTCACGTTCCTCAGCGTCAACATCGAGGCGGAGCAGCTGATGCACGACGGCGTCACCGACGTGATCGGCGCGCACCGGACCGCCGAGCAGGGCATCCAGCTGTGCCTGGAGCTGACGGAGGGCTCGATCGGGCACGTCGACGAGGCGGTCATCGAGCGGGTGCGCGCCCTCACCGCGGACGGCATCGCGATCGCGCTCGACGACTACGGCCAGGAGCACGCGGCCGCCGCGGCGCTGCTGACGGTGCCGCTGAGCATCGTCAAGATCGACCGCGTCTTCCTCGCCGACGAGGAGAACCCCCGGCACGCGACGATCCTCCGCTCGATCATCAACCTGGTCTCGGACCTCGACATGCACACGATCGTCGAGGGCGTCGAGACGCCGTCCGCACACGAGCTGCTGACGACCCTGCGCGCCGACCGCGCCCAGGGCTACTTCTACGGCCGCCCCCTCTTCCCGGAGCTCGTCAAGGAGCGCCTGCGCGCCACGGGCACAGCGGCGATGCCGGAGCAGCCGCCGGCGTAGCCCGCGGGGCGGCCCCCGCCCGCTGATCGAGCAGCCCGAGCGGCTGCCCCTTCCTGCTGATCGAGCAGCCCGCGCCGCGGGCGTATCGAGATCCATCGTCCGCCGGAGCCCGGGTCTCGATACGCGCTCCGCGCTACTCGACCAGCATGGAGGGGCTGCGATGCACTCGCCCCGCGCAGCGCGCCGTGCATGCCGACCCAGCAGCCCGCGCAGCGTGCCCTGCATGCCGACCCCGCAGCCCGCGGCGTGGGCCCCCTCCATGCTGATCGAGTATCCCGCGGAGCGGGCGTATCGAGATCCGCCGTCCTGCAGAGCGTGGGTCTCGATGCGCACTGCGCGCTGCTCGACCAGCATGGACGGCGCAGACTCGGCCGTTCTCGGATTCATCGGATTATCGCGGATCCACCTTCGCCCGCTTTCGCAAAAAAAGCCAGAACTTTCGCAATAGCCTCTTCTTCGACTTTCGAAAGGATCACCGCCCCCGTCTTTTCCAGGCATCGCTCGAGAAGTACACGAAACGTTTCGTTTTCTTATTGACACGGGAGTTATCGGCTGCTTAGTCTCGTCCTCGTTCCGAATCACCGGCGATTGGATGCTCTCGACATGACGACCCGACCTGGGGCACGCGACGCCTGCACGGCGACCCGTCCGCCCCTCCTCCCGACACCGGTCGGCACGGCATGGTGATGCCGCTGACCGGCGCGCCCGGGACCACCGTCCCCGGCTCGACCGTGCCCGGCGCCCCCGGCCCGGAGGCGCCCGTCCGCGGCGGCCCGGCGTCGATCCGTGGCCGCTCGAACGCCCGCGGCTTCCGCGCCGCCCGGCGCAGCTTCCGGCGGCACTGGCAGCTCTACCTGCTGATCCTGCCGCCGCTGCTCTACTTCCTCGTCTTCAAGTACGTGCCGATGTCGAACGCGATCATCGCGTTCAAGGACTACAACGTCATCGACGGCGTCTGGGGCAGCCCCTGGGTGGGCCTCAAGCACTTCGAGCGGTTCTTCTCGAACCCGATCTTCTGGACGCTGCTGAAGAACACCTTCCTGCTCTCCGCGTACGTGGTGCTGGCCGGCTTCCCGTTCCCGATCCTGCTCGCGCTGGCCCTGAACGAGGTGCGGCTGCGCTTCTTCCAGCGGACCGTGCAGATGGTCACCTACGCGCCCTATTTCATCTCCACGGTCGTCGTGATCTCGATGACGATCCTGTTCCTCTCGCCCAAGCTCGGCCCGGTCAGCGACGTCACGTCGTTCTTCGGACTCGGGGCGATCGACTTCCTCGGCGACCCGGACTTCTTCCGGCACATCTACGTCTTCAGCGACGTCTGGCAGACGACCGGCTATTCCGCCGTCCTCTATCTCGCGGCCCTCTCCTCCATCGACACCTCGCTCTACGAGGCCGCCCGGATGGACGGCGCGAGCCGGCTGCAGAAGATCTGGCACGTCGACATCCCGGGCATCATGCCCACGGCGATCACCATCCTGATCCTCGGCGTCGGCAATGTGATGGCGATCGGATTCGAGAAGGCCTTCCTCCTGCAGAACTCCCTCAATCTCTCGCAGTCCGAGATCATCCCCACCTACGTCTACAAGGTGGGTCTGCTCAACGCCGACTTCAGTCAGGCCGCGGCCATCGGGCTCTTCAACGGAATGATCAATCTGGTCCTGCTCCTGGGCGTCAACTCGCTCGCGAAGCGGATCACGGGACAGGGGCTCTGGTGACCGCACTCGACACGCCATCGACCACCGCTCACGAGGACGGCGAGGCCGCCCGGCCGCCGCGCCGCCGGCAGCGCGCGACCCGGATCAAGGACCCGATGGTCGACCGCGTCTTCATGATCGCCGTCTACGTCCTGCTCACGACGTTCCTGCTCGCAGTCCTCCTGCCGCTGCTCTACATCCTGGCCAGCTCGTTCAGCTCGCCGCTGGCCGTCTCGTCCGGCCGGGTGAGCTTCTGGCCGATCGACTTCACCCTCGAGGGCTACGAGCGCGCCCTCGGCGACTCGACGATCGTCACCGGCTTCGCCAACTCGCTCCTCTACACGGCCGCCGGCACCTTCGTCAGCCTCGCGCTGACCGTCGCGATCGCCTATCCGCTCTCGCGGAAGGACTTCTGGGGCCGCGGCGGGATCACCCTCGGCGTCATCTTCACGATGCTCTTCGCCGGCGGCATCATCCCCACCTACCTGGTGGTGCAGCAGCTCGGCCTGCTCGACACCCGCTGGGCGCTGATCCTCCCCCAGGCCGTCGGCGTCTGGCAGGTGATCATCGCCGTCGTCTTCTTCCGCTCCTCCATCCCGGACGAGCTGTACGAGGCGGCGCAGCTGGACGGCGCGAGCGATCTGCGCTTCCTCTGGACGATCGTGCTCCCGCTCTCGAAGCCGCTGCTCGCGGTGGTCGCGCTGATGTACGCGATCTACCAGTGGAACTCCTACTTCGACGCCCTGCTCTATCTCCGCGATCCGAGCCTCTATCCGCTGCAGCTCGTGCTGCGGAACGTCCTGATCCTCAATCAGGCGACACCGGGCATGGACGCGGCCGCGCAGATCGAGCGCCAGCAGCTCGCGGATCTCCTCAAGTACTCGCTGATCGTCATCTCGACGGTCCCGGTGATGATCCTCTACCCCTTCGTCGCCCGGTACTTCAACAAGGGCATCATGCTCGGCGCCGTCAAGGGCTGAGCACCCCGAGCACGGCCCGCACAGGGCCGACTCCCCCCGGTCGCGCGGAACTCCCCCGCGGCTCTCTCACCCATGGAAGGAAACACCTTGTTCTCTCGCACACAGCAGTTCTCTCGCACACAGCACGGCAGAGTCGCCGCGCGGAGGAAGCACCTCCTCCTCGGCGCCGTCCTCACCACCGCGATCATCGGGCTCACCGGCTGCACCGGCGAGAGCCCGGAGGCGGACCGCAAGGTCATCCGGATCTTCGGCGAGCAGGGCGCGCAGATCGACCTGAACACCAACTCGTTCACCAAGGTCCTCGAGGACAAGTTCGACGTCGACATCCAGTTCGAGACCACCTCGTACGGTGCGTCCGAGGCGGCCGAGGCGCGGCAGATCTCGCTCGCCGGCGGCGACCTGCCCGAGGCGTACATGCTCGTCCCGTGGGCCTCGCAGTTCAGCCGCGCCGAGCTCCAGCGCTACGGCGACCAGGGCCTGCTCGTGCAGCTCAACGACCTCATCGACGAGAACGGCCCGAACATCAAGGCGGCCCTCGACGCGGAGCCGGGCTTCAAGGAGCTCACCGAGACCCCGGACGGGACGATCTGGGGCCTCCCGCAGTGGAACGACTGCTACCACTGCTCCTACCCCTACAAGTTCTGGATCAACACCGACTGGCTCGACACCCTCGGCCTCGCCGCTCCCACCACGCCCGACGAGTTCTTCGCGGTGATGCAGGCCTTCAAGACCCAGGACCCGAACGGCAACGGCCAGGCCGACGAGATCCCGCTGACCGGCAGCACCCAGCAGTCGCTGGTGCCGTACATCATGAACGCCTTCATCTACAACGCGTTCAACACCGGTTCCGGCGCGAACGGGCAGCCCGTCTCGCTCGGGCTCGACGGCGACACCGTCCAGCTGCAGACCATGCAGGACGGCTGGCGCGACGGCCTGAAGTTCCTCCGCAAGCTGTGGGACGCCGGCCTGATCGACCCCGCCACCTTCTCGCAGGGCGGCGACCAGATGACCGCGACCGGCAACGCGGCGCAGGGCGTGCTCATCGGCGGCTTCACCGCCATCCACCCCGGCTTCGCCGTGACCATCGGCCAGGAGGACGGGCGCGACACGCAGTACGACCTGCTCCCGCCGCTGACGGGCCCCGGCGGCCAGAACGCCACCTTCCTGCTCCCGAGCGTCCCCGGTGCGACCTTCGTCGTGACCAAGGCGGCCGACGAGGTGGAGCAGAAGGTCATCGTCGAGATGATGGACTACCTGTTCTCGCCGGAGGGCCACGTCCGCGGTGAGTTCGGCGAGGAGGGCATCGGCTGGCGCGCCCCCGAGGAGGGCGAGATCGCGCTCGACCAGAGCCTCGAGCCGTCCCTCGTCGACACGAAGATGGACGAGGCGAACGAGGCCGACTACAACGGCAACTGGGGCCCGATGGCCCAGGTGTTCGATACGGCCGAGTTCCGCGCCAGCCAGGTCCAGCCGCTCGACATCTACACCGAGGCGGGCTTCGAGCGCCGCCTGTTCGAGGCGACCGACCAGTACGCCGGCAAGGAGTCGGACGCGATGTTCCCCTACTGGAACATCTGGGTCCCCTCGGAGGACGCGAGCGAGCTCTCCACCCTCACCGCCAACGTCGAGAGCAGCGTCGCCACGGCGACCGCCGAGTTCGTCACCGGCGTCCGCGACCCCGAGAGCGACGCCGACTGGCAGTCCTACCTCGACGCCCTGACCAGCCTCGGCGCGGACCGCTACGCCGAGATCTGGCAGAGCGCCTACGACCAGTAGCGGCTCACCCGTCCCCTCCCCTCGCCCGCGACCCGGGCGGCGGGAGGGGACTCCGCTGTCACCGCGCAGCACGCAGCACGCCGCACGCCGCACCAGGCGCCCGGCGCTCGGCACCTCACGCCTTCCGCACGACGCACCTCAAGGAGCACCGCATGACCCTCGCCCAGGAGTGGAACGACCCCGACGTGTTCGAGTGGGGCACGGAGCCGGCGCACGCCGTGCTCACCCCCTTCGCCACGCTCGACGCCGCACTGGAGGGCGACCGCGCGAGCACGCCGCTCGCGCACAGCCTCGACGGCGACTGGCGCTTCCACTGGGCGCCGAACCCGGCCGCCCGCCTGGACGGCTTCGCGGCCGAGGACTGGGACGACTCGGCCTGGCCGACCGTCCCCGTCCCCGCTAGCTGGCAGCTGCACGGCTACGACTTCCCGATCGGCACCAATCTCGTGCTGCCGTGGACCGGCGCGAACGGGCGGCACGAGCAGCCGGACCCGCGCGGCGACTACCCGAACGCGCCGACCCTCTACAACCCGGTCGGCCAGTACCGCACCGCCTTCGAGCTGCCGGACGGCTGGGCCGAGCGCCGCACCTTCCTCCAGTTCGACGGCGTGGAGTCGGCATACTCGGTCTGGCTCAACGGGCAGCGCCTCGGCTACCGGGAGGACAGCTACACGACCGGCGAGTTCGAGGTCACCGAGCACGTGCGGGCCGGCTCGAACGTCCTCGCCGTCGAGGTGCACCGCTGGTGCACGGGCTCCTACCTCGAGAACCAGGACAACGTCCGCCTCTCCGGGATCTTCCGGAGCGTGCGGCTGCTCTCGCGCGCGGCGGCGATGATCCGCGACGTCACGGTGCGCACGCCGCTCGATGACACGTTCACCGCCGGGTCGGTCGAGGTCTCGGTCGCGATCGACGCGCGCACCGGAGCGTCCGCGGCCGGTCTCGAGCTCACCATGCGGCTGTTCGACGGCACCGCGCCGGGTGCGGCGGAGGTCGGCGGACAGAGTCGGACGGTCGTTCTCGACGCCGACGGCCGCGCGGAGAACCAGGCGAGCATCCCCGTCTCGTCCCCGCGACTCTGGTCCGCGGAGACCCCGGAGCTCTCCACGCTCGTCGTCGAGCTGAGCGACGCGACCGGCGCCGTCCTCGAGCGCGTCGCCGTCCGGGTCGGCTTCCGCCGCGTCGAGATCGTGGACGGCGTGCTGCTCGTGAACGGCCGGGTGGTCTCGCTCCGCGGCGTCAACCGGCACGAGTGGAGCCCGCGCACCGGCCGCACGCTGAGCCGCGACGACATGATCGCGGACATCCGGCTGATGAAGCAGAGCAACATCACTGCCGTCCGCACCTCGCACTACCCGAACGACCCGCGCTGGTACGACCTGGCCGACGAGTACGGGCTCTACCTCGTCGACGAGGCGAACAACGAGACGCACATCAACCGCATCGATGACGACGGGACGCCCTTCCTGCCCGGCGACCGCGCGGAGCTGCGCGCGCCCCTGCTCCAGCGGATGCGCAGCATGGTCGAGCGGGACAAGAACCACCCCAGCGTGATCGCCTGGTCGATCGGCAACGAGTCCGGAGTCGGCGCGAACCTCCAGGCGATGTACGAGTGGGCGAAGGAGCACGACCCGACCCGCCCCGTCAGCTACCAGGACCCCGTCGGCTCCGGCACCTGGGTCGTCCCGGCCGGCCTCTCGGACTTCGACGGCGACTTCTACCCGCCGGTCGCGCAGTTCGCCGAGCGCTCGCGCCGGGATCCGCGGCCCTACCTGCTGGTCGAGTACGCCTTCAGCCAGGGCAACACCTCCGGCTACCTCGAGGAGTACTGGGCGGCCGCGCGCGAGGACCCGCGCTCGATGCCCGGCGGCTTCCTCTGGGACTGGGCCGACAAGGGCCTGTACTGGCCGCGCCCCGATCGGCCCGAGGAGGAGTTCCTCGCCTACGGCGGCGACTGGGGCGACGAGCCGAACCAGGAGAGCGCCCACATGAGCGGCCTCGTCCTCGCCGAC
Organism: Rathayibacter sp. PhB152; assembly: GCF_003751395.1. Taxonomy (NCBI): domain Bacteria; kingdom Bacillati; phylum Actinomycetota; class Actinomycetes; order Micrococcales; family Microbacteriaceae; genus Rathayibacter; species Rathayibacter sp. PhB152. The sequence goes on from NZ_RJUT01000004.1 coordinate 609,120, forward strand.
CGCACGCCGACCCCGAAGCTGGCCGAGGCGGCGCTCGCCTACCAGCCGGTCTCCGTCACCGCGGTCGATCTGCGCGCCGGCGAGCTCCTCGTCGCGAACGAGCACCTGTTCACCGGGCTCGACGGCTACGTCGTGCACTGGACCGTGTCGGCGGACGGCGATCCGGTGCAGCAGGGCTCGCTGCCCGGTGTGGAGTGGGCCATCGGACCGCAGGAGGAGGGGCGGGTCACGCTGCCCTACCTGCTGCCGGAGCCGGCTGCGCAGGACGCGGCGCGCGAGTACCGCCTCGACGTGCAGCTGGCCCTCGCCGCGCCCACCGCCTGGGCGGAGGAGGGACACGTCGTCGCGCGCGCCCAGTTCGAGCTGCCCGTCGACACCTCGCCCGCCCGCCGCCCGGCACCGCGGGATCTGCCGCCGGTGACCGCGACCGAGGAGGGCGCGGCGACCGTCGTGCGCGGGCCCGCGTTCTCCGCGACCGTCGACCGCTCCACCGGCCGCCTGACCTCGCTCCGCTACGGCGGTCGCGAGCGGCTCGCCGCGCCGCTGCTGCCGAACTTCTGGCGCACCCCGAACGACCCCGAGCTCTCGATCCCGGACATCCGGCTGGAGCGCCCGGAGCCGTCGCTGCCCTGGCGCGGCGTCGGCGAGGAGTGGGCGATCGATCGGGTGGACGTCGAGGAGACGCCGGGCGCCGTCCGCATCACGGTCGACGGGTCGGTGACCACGGCGGTGCCGTTCCGGCCGAGCGGCCGGGTGACGACCTCTCCGCAGTCGATCGTCTACACGATCCACGGCACGGGCCAGGTCGACGTGCTCTCCACCTTCTCGCCGGTCGAGGGCACGCCGAACCCGCAGGTCGTCGGCACCACGTTCGGCCTCGCGCCGGAGCTCTCGACCCTGCACTGGCACGGCCGCGGCCCGCACGAGTCGTCCGCCGACCGCCGGGCGTCGGCGTTCTTCGGCCGCTGGAGCGGTGCCGTCGCCGACCAGCCGACCCGCTACAGCCGGCCGCAGGACAGCGCGAACAAGGCCGACACCCGCTGGGCCGCCCTCGTCGACGGCGGCGGCGCGGGCGTGCTCGTCCTGGCCGGCGACGGCACCCTCGGTGACGGCACGTGCGGCGGCAGCGCGTCGGCCGGGAGCATGTTCTTCAACGCTCAGCCGTACAGCCCGGACGAGCTGGCCGACCGCCGGCACTGGCACGAGGTCCCTGCGTCGACGAGGACGGTCGTCCGGGTCGACGCCGCCCAGGAGGGCCTCCAGGGCGGCAACTGGGACGTGCAGACCCGCCCGGCGAAGTACAGCAACACTCCGGAGAAGGGCCCCTACCGCCAGCATTTCCGCCTCCTCCCCCTGCGGAGCGGCGAGGACCCGGCGTCGGTCGCCGCCGCCGCCGTACCCGCCGAGTCCCCCGTGTCGCAGCCTGAGCGGGTGCCTGCCTGACCGTGGCGGGTCCCGGTACGCCCCTCGGGCTCCTCGACCAGCATGTGCGGACTCACACCGACGTCCTGCGCGCGCGATTCATGCTGATCGAGTAGCCCGCGGAGTGGGCGTCTCGAGATCCACCGCCCTGCACGACGTGGGTCTCGATACGCGCTGCGCGCTACTCGACCAGCATGTGCAGACGCACGCCGGCGCACCCAACGCGCGGTTCAGGCAGCGCGTGCGGGCTCACACGGACGCGTCCTGCGAGCGATGCATGCTGATCGAGTAGCCCGCGCAGCGGGCGTCTCGAGATCCACCGCTCTGCACGACGTGGGTCTCGACACGCGCTGCGCGCTGCTCGACCAGCCTGTGCGGACGTGCGCCAGCGCACCCTGAGTGCGGTTCGTGCAGCACGTACGGGCTCACACCGACGTCCCGCGCGGTGCATGCTGATCGAGTAGCCCGCGCAGCGGGCGTATCGAGATCCACGGTCGTCAGAACGGTGCGGGTACGTCGTCGAAGCGGGGCTTCGGTGGCGGGTCGGGCGGACGCCCGGGTAGTGCCGGTGGCTGGCTGCTGATCCGCCGGCCCGTCGGGCTCGTCCAGACGATTGTCCCGTCACCGCTTGTGACGTAGGTCCATTGGTCGCCGTGCCGGATGTGGTGGTGGGACGTGCAGAGCGAGACGAGGTTCTCGAGGGAGGTCTCTCCGCCGTTGCGCCACTCGAGGGTGTGGTCGGCCTCGCTGGTGCTGGCGGGGCGGGTGCAGCCGGCGAAGCGGCAGGTCTGGTCCCGCAGCTGCAGGTGCAGGCGCATCTGCGGCGGTGGGACGCGGTAGGTGCGGCCCACGGAGACGACCGCGCCGGTATCGGAGTCGGTGAGGACGCGGGTGAAGGAGGCTGCGGTGCGGATCAGCTCGCGCGCGATCGGTGCGGGGACCGGTTCGTAGCCGTCGAGATCCGCGTGCGCATCGTCGAGACCGACCGCGGTCGAGGCGGCGAGGGTGAGGCGCACCTCGGCCCGCACTCCGGGGACGAAGGTCGGGTCGGGTCGGTGCTCGGGGTCCGGGGTGGTGCCGGCGATGTCGCCGTCGCAGAGCAGATCGACCGCGGCGTCCGCGCTGAGCTGCTGCAGGGTGCGGGGGTCGCCGTCATCGCGGAGGGTGCGCGCGATGCGGCGCAGCCGGTCGTACGCGCCCGTCACCGCCGGCGCGGGAGCGTGGACGCAGAGCGTGGCCATGCCGTCGACATCCGGTGTGACCCAGACCGCGCGGTCCAGCGTGGCGCGGGAGTGGCGCTCGGCAAGGGGCTGCTCGTGCAGTTCCTCGCGCCAGCGACTCAGGGCGCGGCGCAGCTGGGTCGTCGTCATCGTGAGCGCGGCGTCGGCCGCGCGCTCGTCGAGGGCCGCGCGGGAGGCCTCGGGAAGGCTGATCGCGGTTCTGCAGATCGCCTCGCCCGCCTCCCAGAGGATCCGCGCGTCCCTGAGCAGGGCGCGAGTGAGCGGCAGGTGCTCCATCAGCATCTGCGCGGTCTCGAGGCGGCGCGAGACGTCTCGCTCGGAGACGCCGAGCGTTACCGCGAGCTCGGCGCGGATGGAGCGCTCGACGAGGTCCCGGGTCTCACTGCGGGACGTGCCGCGAGCGAACGATTCCGGGACGGTGAGCGCGACGCGGTGGATGCGTTCCGCGGTTCTCAGGCGCGTCGGGGATGCGGCGCGCTCGGTGGCGGCGGCGTCGGTGAAGCAGTCGCGCACCTCCGCGAGTGCTGCCGCATTCTCATCTTCTGACATACGCGTATTGAAGCAGGAGCCACCGACACCGGGACCGGAACCATGGGCTGATCGGGGACAACGCCGTCGGATCGACGAGTGTGGAGGAGACTCGCTCCCGGATGTCTCGGCGATGTGGGGTCTCGATACGCCTCCGAAGGCGGCTACTCGACCAACGGGTGGGTCTACTGGGAAGAGACGTCCGCAGACATGCTGGTCGAGTAGCCCCGAAGAGGCGTATCGAGACCCGCCCAGCGTGAGGACGGCTGTCTCTTCCCCGCCCTGCGCCGGCACCGAAGGCGCTCCCTCCGCTCGATCTGCCGCTGGAGGCGGCTACTCGACCAGCACGATGGGCTGCCTCGGTGGCTCTTCGTGGCAGCAGGAGTGGCCGCATCGGTGGCTGCTGGACGGGCACGAGCGGCCGCCCTGCGGGCTGACCGGCGACCGCGCGGGGCCCTGTCACCGCACCGTGGCGACCACGGGCCCCGTCCCGACCTCGGTGCGCGCGTGGGTTCGGCGGCGTCGCCGTCAGCGCCGGGTGAGGAGCGCGACATGGATCTCCTCCGCGAGGAGGTCCAGCGCTCGCGCGTGAGCGGCGAGGGAGTCCCGCCCGGCACGCGTGATCGAGAACTGCGCGATGCGCAGCAGCATCGTTCGACGGTGTCCTTCCAGGAGCACCATGCCTCGGTTCGTGAGCTCGCGGAGTCGTGACCGCAACTGCACGAGGCCGATCCGGTGATCCACTCGAACCGCCAGAGCCGACAGCAGGCGCGATTCATCGCAGTTCACGCCTCGCGCGAGCTCGATGAGGATCAGGGCGTCGAGGGACCGGCCGGCGGCGCAGGAGCGGCAGGTGATGGGAACCGCGTCAGGGCGGAAGGCTGCCATCAGGAGCGGAGGCCGAGTGATCGGGGGTGCGGTGAGCGCAAGGTCATCCCTGGGGGAAAGGGGCGGGCGGTGGCGGGCGGGGACGTCGGCGTGCTGATCGAGGAGGCCGCGGAGCGGGTGGGTCGAGATCCACCGTGGTGGGCGAGGTGGGTCTCGATACGCCGCCCATGGCGGCTACTCGACCAGCATGACGGGGCCTACTCGAAGAGGGAGAGGGTGAGCGTCGAGCTGTAGTCGCCGGCGTCGACGGTGGTGGGGGTCTTGAGTGTCAGGGCCGCGTTCGCGGTCCAGGAGCCCTCCTCGGCGACGCCCGCGCTGTCGTTGGTGATGGCGAGGAGCTCCTGGTCGACGAGGCCGACGCCGTCGGGGCCGCCGTCGAGGGCGGTGTCGACGACGTCGCCCTCGGCGACGAGGCCGGAGTCGCCGCCGTCGATCAGGTTCGGCGCCCAGCCGAGGTTCTCCGCGCCGATGGTGTCGCCGGTGGACGAGGTGAAGTCGCTGGCGGTGCCGAGGACGTACCAGCCGGCGCCGGCGGGGATGTCCGCGGCGTCGCGGGTGTCGGTGACGGTGACCGTGGGCAGGGTGCCGGTGAACTGGCGGACGACGCTGTTCGAGCCGTTCTCGGTCAGGGCGGTGGAGTCGCTCGCGACGGTCATCGAGAGAGCGCCGCCGCCGGTCAGCGGGGCGATCTGCACGTTCACGTCGACGTCGTCCGCGCCCTGCTGCTCGTCGGCGAAGGCGGTGCCGGCGACGCCGAGCAGGAGCAGGCCTCCGGCGAGACCGGCGGCGCCGCGGAGGAGGAAGGAGCGAGCCGTGGAGGTGTGGTTCTGCATGCGGGTGTTCTCCGTTCTCGAGACGGCAGCTTCGCCGTCCGGTTCAGTGGTGTCGGGTGGTCGGTCGGGTCGTGGAAGGAACAGGGTTCAGCCGCAGCTCGCCGCCGCGTACGGCGCCGTGGCCGTCGCGGTGGCCGGCTTGCCCGCGACGAACGCGGTGGCCGTGGCGGTCGCGGAGCCGGCGGGCAGCGCAGCGGTGCGGGTCGTGAACGAGTGGGTGACGCTCTTGCCGGCGGCCACCTCCGCGAACGTCTTCGAGCCCGAGGTCGAGGTGACGACCATCTTCACCGGGAAGGCGTTCGGGTTCGTCGCGACGACCGAGAGGACGACCGTGCCCTGCACGCAGCGGGTCGACGCCGTGGCCGTCGCCGCGATCGCGGGGGCCGCCGGGGGCGCCGTAGCCGTGATCGTCGCCACGGCGAGGGTCGCCGACGAGTTCTGCAGCCGTCCCGTCACCTGGACGCTGTCGCCGGCCTTCTTCAGCCCTGAGAGGTCGGCCGTGCGCCAGGTCACGCCGACGGTCTCGCTGTGACCGTCCCGGAAGCCGGCCGAGACGGTGGCGGGCAGTGCCACCGTCGTGGCGCCGACCGGGGCGGTGGCGGCGACGGGCTTCACCGAGGTGACCAGGAGGGCCGGGTTCCACTTCGCCGCGAGCGCGTCGCGCTCCTTCGCCGTGATCGACACCACGGAGCCGTGCCGGGGCGAGCTCGGCAGCGAGAACGCGGCGGGGTACGTCCACTGGATGTCGCCCTCGAGCGAGTTCGTCGCGAGCGGGATGTAGCCCACTCCCCCGTAGTTGTCGACCCAGAGGAAGTACCGGTAGCCGCTGGTGTCGCCGGGGTTGGCGCGGAAGATCTCGGGACCCTCCACCTCGGGGGTGCCGGCGGTGCGGCCGATGCAGGTGTCGATGAGGCTCCAGGCGCCGGAGGCGGTGGTGGCGCGGAGGTCGCTGGAGCGCTGGCCGATGATGTCCGGCGACGGGCACCCGGAGGACTGGGTGGCCTTGGTGAAGCGGTAGTACTGATCGCCCTCCCTGAGCACCGTCGCGTCGATCAGGCCGTTGCCCTTGTTCAGCCCGGCGACGTCGGCGGAGGCGAACCACGGCTCGGGCTCGGTGAAGGTGCGGAAGTCGCGGGTGATCGAGGTGACGATCTGCGGCCCGTTGCCGTCGGGCCGGGTGCGCGCGTCGTCGAGGTACATCGAGGAGGTCCAGTAGACGACGTAGGCGTCGATGGCCGGGTCGTAGGTCGCCTCGGGCGCCCAGGTCATCCCGGCGTTCGGGACGTTGACCTCGACGTGGCGCTGCTCGCCCCAGTTCACGAGATCGGTGGACTCCCAGACCTCCAGGTGGCGGCTGCCGTTGCTGGTCGCGTCTCCCCAGCCCGAGCGGCCGACGGAGAGGTCGGTCGCGAGGAGGAAGAAGCGATCGCCCTCAGCCGAGCGCAGGATGTACGGGTCTCGGAGCCCCTGGGTCCCCTTGGTCGAGGTGAGGACCGGCTGGGCGTCGTTGAGGGTCTTCCACTGCAGGGCGTTGTCGCCGTCGGACGTCGCGAAGCGCAGCTTCTCGCCCTCGACGCTGTCGCCGGTGAAGTAGACGAACAGGTAGGCGTCCAGGTCGGTCGGGTCCAGAGGCGAGGCGGCGAGCACCGTGACCGGCAGCGACACCGTGACCGGGGTCGTCCCGGCGACGCGCACGGTGGCGGTCAGGGTGACGGCGGTGTCGGTGCTCCCGCGGGTGACCGAGCCCTTCCGGACGACGTCCGGCTCCGCGCCCTCATCGACGGCGCTGACGACGGTCGGAACGGAGGAGGACCACTCGATCACCGCGTCCGCGGCTCCCGCTCGGGAGGCGACCGCGTCGAGCTCGGCTCCCGAGTCGGGCAGCGAGAGACTGCCGCGGACCGGCCCCTGCAGCGCCGGGTCGCTGCGCACGGCGTCGGCGACAGCGCGAGCGAGCTCGGCCTGCACGCTGTCGCCGGCGGCGAACGCCTTCACCGTGACGGTGATCGGTGAGCCGATGACGGTCGCCGCCCCGTGGGTGGCGGTCGGGGTCAGCTGCACGACGGCATCGGAGCTGCCGGCGGCCGGCCGGGTGACCGCTCCGGTGCTGGAGACCGTGCGGGGAGCGCTGGAGGACCAGGTGAGAGTCGATCCGTTCGCACCGCCGGCAGGGAGCGAGAGATCCGCGGTGACAGCGGACGTGCCGCTGACCGACACCGCCGCGTCCTTGGTCGCGAGCGCCGAGTGGACATCCGCGGCGCTCTGCTGGACCTGCTCGGCGGACAGTGCGGAGGACCACACTCGGACGTCGTCGAGTGCACCGCCCCAGAAGGCGTCGGCGCCGTAGAACGACTTGCCGAGGTAGCCCGAGAAGGTGCTGGAGCCGATCGCGGCCACCGCGGTGGAGGTCGTCACCCCACGCCCGACGAGGCTGCCGTCGAGGTAGGTCGAGACGGAGTCGCCGCCGTCGACGACGACGGCCATGTGGACCCAGCGGGCGGCGGGGACCGGAGCCGGAGCGGACGCGCGCACCTCGGTGCCGTTCGTGAGGGCCCCGTAGGCGGACGCGCCGCACTGCGTGGTCGCGAGCAGGTGCGCAGAGACGCCCGACCCCAGGGTGAAGGGCCAGGTGCACTCCGGCGAGCCGCTCCAGAGCAGCCACGCGGACATCGTGACGTCCACCGTGCCGGCCGGGATCAGCCCCGGGGCGATCCGGAGGGAGGCGGCGATCGATCCGCTCGCGCCTCCGGGGAGGGAGAGCGCGCGATCGGAGGCGGAACCGGAGGGCCCGGCGACCGAGCGGGCTCCGGACCCGACGACGGTTCCGGGGTGCGGACTCGAGGCTCCGTCCGCGACGATCGCCCCGTCAGGGATCGCCGACCCGACGGCAGACGAGGTCCCGCTCTCGTCGAAGCTGTAGCGCAGGAGCGGCTCCGGCACGATGGTCGCCGCGCCGGCCGCTCCGAGCGGGGTCATCGCCCCGGTCAGCAGCAGTGCGGCGACCGCCAGGGTCGGCCAGCCGGTCCTGCGTCGTCGGCCGCGGGTCGACTCGGCGGAGGGGCGTCCGGGACGCGGAAGTCGTGACGTCATCAGTGACGCATCCTCTCGGGCTCTGCTTCGAACCATCGGCCGGCCGCGGACGGAGGAGTGTCGTCCCGGTGGCGGCGGCTTCACCGTAGCAACAAAATGTTCACGGTAACAAGTTAAATATCCGTCCCGCGAATAACGGACACTTGTCGGCATTCGGAACGCGTATCGGACGCCCATCGGCCACAAAGCCGAATGGCGCTCGGAATGAAGACTTGTCCCCCAGTCGGGGCGTCATTCCGGCTTGACAGCAGTCGTCCGACACGCACAAGATCGGACCAGGAGGAGTGTTCACGATAACAATCCGCTCGTCCTCGAAAGACCCGGAGGCCGGCCTCTCCATCGCGTCGAGTCGCGTCTTTCGACCTTCTGAAGAATGCGCCGGAAAGCCGGATCAATGATCTTCTCACCGTATCCGCGGTGGACCGGATCAGTACGTCGACCACCCGATAGGGCGGCCGAAGAACCTGAAAGGCATTGCATGTCCAGGACAGTGAAGTCCACCATCAAGACACGCCTACTCGGAACGATGACGGCCGCGCTGATCGCGAGCCTGACCACCCTCGGCTTCGCCGCTCCTGCCGAGGCCGCGACTGCGCCCGTCGGGGTCGGCGCGGCCCAGGAGATCCGCAATCAGCACAGCAGCATGTGTCTGGACGATTTCGACTTCGTCACTCAGCCGGGTGCCGAAGTCCGCCAGTGGAGCTGCTCGGAAGCGACCAACCAGCGCTGGCAGATCCGCGATCTCGGGACCGGTTATGCCGAGATCAAGAACGTCTTCAGCAACCTCTGCTTGGACGACTACAACTTCGGAACCACTCCCGGCGCCGAGGTGCGGCAGTGGACCTGCACGGGAGCCACCAACCAGCAGTGGCAGATCACGGACGTCGGCGGCGGATCCAGCCAGATCCTCAACCGGCACAGCAATCTCTGCCTCGACGACAAGGACTTCGCTCAGACCGACGGCGCCGCGATCCAGCAGTGGACCTGCACCGGTTCGAAGGTGCAGCGGTGGAGCATCACCGACCCGACCGTGCAGAAGATGACCTACGCCCTCGTCCGCTCGGCGAACCCCTCCGCCGACGAGCTCGACGCCTACGCCCGGATCACCGACGCGATGGATCGGGCGGTCGCGCGCTACAACCGTCTCTCGAACATCGACCGGTTCTACACCGTCTACTACGTGCCCGGCGTGCCCACCGCCGACGCGAACCCGAACGGCACCATCCGCTTCGGCGCCGATCGTGGCTACATGCAGGAGGGGACGGCCCTGCACGAGCTCTCGCACACCGTCGGAGTCGGCTACGACGCCTTCGTCGACCGCTGCCAGAACAACGGCTGGACCTCTGCCCTTCCGCTGCTGCGCACCTGGGACGGCCCCACCGCGACCATCAACTGCGGCGGCGGTCACATGTGGCCCTACGGCCTGAACTACAACCCCGAGTACACCGAGCTCGGCTTCGAGCGCCACGTGAAGCTCGTGCAGTCGATGCTGTCCGACGGAATGTAGTCCGAGACATCCACCTGCGGGCCCCGGCCCGGCGAGCGACCTCAGCGCGAGGTCGCTTCGCCGGGCCGGGGCCTTCCGTCTTCTCCTGCCGCGTCACGATTCCGGAATGGTCGAGGGCGCGCCCGCGGCGCATTCCGGAATCACTCGGATGCTCGACATCCTTCACCGCCATTGCCATTTGCCTTGCTATTGCCATCGCCATTGCGTCCCGTCCGAGAATCCACGCGAGATCACGCTCGTCCTCCGATTCTCGGTGTCTCTCCTGCCCGCTCTCGAGAGGGCCTCGCCGACCGACTCGGACAGGAGAGCGGAGAATCATCACGCGTGTCACTGCAGCTCCGGTCCGAGTCGTCCTTCGCTGCGCGGTGCCACCGGCGCGCGCGGTGTCCGGGAACGCCGAGAGGGGGCCCGCCCACTCGACGTGGACGGACCCCCTCTCGGTCGTCTCAGCTGCAGCGTGCTGCGGGGTAGGTCGCCGTCACCGGAGTGGCGGCTCCGTTCACCGTGGCGGTTCCCTCGAGCGTCCCGGCCGACAGGGAGGCGGCCCGGGTGGTGGTCGCCAGCGTGCCCGTCCTCTGTGCACCGATCTGCTGGCTGCGCGCGCCCCAGGGGGTGACCCAGGCGACGTCCGCGGTGCCGGCGCCGGCGTTGCGGGTGGTGATCGTGACGACGGCCCTGCCGGAGATGCAGCGCGTCGTGGCGGTCGCGGTCACGGTGACGGCCGACGCCTGGACGGTGATGGTGGTGCGGACCGTGCGATTCGCGGTGAGTACCTCTTCCGCGGCGCTCATGTCGAGGACCGGTCCCCCGTCGGCGGCCCAGTGGATCCGGCGGAGGTAGGTGTCGCGGTTGCTGCTTCCGTTCGAGCGGGCGTGGAACACCAGGACCTCGTTGCCGTCCTCGTCGACCGTGAAGCTGTTGTGTCCGGGGCCCCACAGGTTCGCGGCCGGGTCGCTCTTCAGGAGCGGAGCGTCGGACTTGGCCCAGACCGTCTGGTCGGTGAGATCGGCGCCGGACGGGGCGGTCAGGAGGCCGACGGCGTACGTGCGGTCGGTTCCCGATCCCGAGTAGGTCAGGTAGACCTTCCCGTCGTGAGTGATGGCCGTCGCTCCTTCCGCGACGTTCGTGAGGTTGGTCTCCCAGCCGTAGGAGGCGGTGACGAGCTTGCGCGGTTCGCTGGTGAGGCGCCACGGGTTCGCGGGATCGATGGTGGCGATCCAGAGCTCGGCGTCGCCGATGACACCGCCGGTGACGTAGCGCTGCGACCAGGACACGTAGGTGCGGCCGCCGTCCTGGAAGACCGTCATGTCGAGGCTGATGCCGGGGTGCTGAGCATCGCGCTGGAGCGCCGTGCCGTCCTGCTTGAGGACGGGGCGAGGCGTCTCCCAGTCAGCGAGACGTGTCGGGTCGCCGCCGGTCTTGAGCTTCTGCACGTAGGACGTCACTCGCTGCCAGTCGATGGCGCCGATGCAGGGCGAGTAGAAGATGTAGAGCTCTCCATTGAGATCGTGCAGCTCGGGCGCCCAGTAGCAGCCGGCGATGCCGGCTGTGCCTTGTGCCACGACCATGCTGTCGGCCGCGGTGCGAAGGCCGTCGATGGTCGGTGAGCTCCGCAGGAACATGCCGGGCTGGTTGTCGCCGCGGTCGTCCGTGGAGATGAAGAGGTACCGGTCCTTCCAGCGGAGGATGTTCGGGTCGGCCTCGGCACGGATGAAGGGTGCCGCGTAGTCGCGCTGTCGCACGGTTCCACTGACCTGGTAGGTCCCCGGCGTGGACGTGTCGACGGCGGCGAGATCGGCGGCAGACCAGTCGACCGGGAGCTTCTTCGTGGAGCCGTCCGAGTAGCCGAGCGTCGCCGCACCGAGCGCGGGCACCGCCGCCCCCTGCGGGACGGTCGCGGCGTCGACGGCCACGGTGGTGTTCCGAATACGGCCCAGTCGCTTCTCGAGAGAAGAGGCGGTGTCGGTGGGGACGACCAGCAGGTTGGACGGCACGGCTCCGGTGATCGAGGTGGAGACGGCGGCGTCGGGCAGCGAGATCGCGCCTCGGCGCAGGTCGCCGCGGGTTCCCGCGTCGGCGAGGTCGGTGAAGGACCGCGAGAAGTCCGCTCCCGCCGCGTCCTTCCAGGTCACTCGGTACTGCTTGGCCGCCGAGTCCCAGACGGCGCGCGGCTCGGAGGCCACGGTCACCTCGAGGTCGACGAAGCCACGCGGTTCGTAGGAGACGAGGTCCTGGGTGGTGAAGAAGAGCGGCGTTCCGCGGCGTTCGGAGTCGACGTCGCCGTTGGTGAGCGTGCGGGTGGCGAGGACGCCGTAGCCGCCGGTCGCGAGCTGGAAGACGTAGGGGTCGCGGAGCGTCCGGGTCTGCACGACATCGAGCACGCCGGTGGGCTGAGCGTCGGCGAACAGGACTCCGGTGTTGTCGTTGAGCGCCTCGGTGCTGGTGCGGGTCGTACCGAGGCCGAGGTGCATGCTGTACGCGACGTTGCTGCCGTACTCCTGCGATCCCAGCGCCGTGCGCTCGTAGGCGAGGAGGTAGCGGGCCCGGCCCGTCGGAAGGACGCGGACGGAGAAGGTCCTCGTCGTGGTGGCCGTTCCGGCGCGGAGCTCCCCCGCGATGGTTGCCGAGACGGCCGTCGTGCCGCTCGTGCGCACCGCGCCCGCTGCGATGCTCACGCCCGAGGTGGTGGTGCGCCAGGTGAGCGTCGCGCCGGCGGGAGCGGTGGGGAGCAGCTCGCCGTCGGCGAGCGTCGGGCGGAGGACGATGCTCTCGGCGAGAGCGTCGAGGTCGGCTTGGGCGTTCTGCGCGGCGACGGTGAGCGGGAAGTCGCGAGTGGTCGAGGCGCCGCCGAGGGTGAGGGTCGCGGTCAGCGTGACGGCGGCGTCGGCGCTGCCGGAGGGCCGGGTGACCGCTCCCGTGCTGCTGATACGCGCCGGGTCGGAGCTCGTCCACCGGATGCTCGAGCCCTGCGCGCCGGTGGTGGGGAGTGCGAGGTCGGAGCTCACGCGGGAGGGTCCGAGGTCGATGGCCGCCGCGTCGGAGGCGAGGGCCGCGGTGCGGACACCGGCGTCGACGCCCGTCCAGTAGCTGTCCGCCACTTGCTGGGCGGAGAGAGCGCTGGTGCGGATCTGGAAGTCCCGCACGCCTCCCTTGTAGAAGGGGTCGGGGTAGGACGAGCGGCCGATGTAGCCGACGAGGTCGGTGCCCAGATCGCTGACCGATCGGTTCGTCACGGTCTCGGCGATGAGGCGGCCGTTGTAGTAGCCGGTCAGCTTCCCGGGCTGCAGGACGGTGGTGTACAGGCCCCAGGAGGCGTCGGTGGTGGGCCCGGTCGGACCGCTCGCGGGGATCCCCGCTTCGGTCGTCCACGGCGCCTGCGTGTTGCGGCTCGCAGTGATCACCGACTTGAAGCGTCCGCTGGGGTCGCGAGGATTGAGCAGCCAGTACTGAGACGGCGGACTCTCGACTGTTCCGAAGAACGCGGCCGCGTAGTTCCCTGCTCCGGTGTAGTTGCGCAGCCATGTCTGGATGGTGAGGGTGTTGCGCCCGTCGATGAGGCCGCGCGGCAGCTCGAGGTAGGCGGCGGTGCTGCCGCTCGCGCCTCCGGGAAGGACGAGCTCGCTTCCCGACACCTGGGCTCCGGAGCCGCGGAGGATCGCGTTGCGCCCGCCGCCGGAGGAATCGGGGACCGTCGTGCCGGAGAGCTGGGAGAAGTCGTAGCGGACGAGGAGATCATCAGCGGCAGTCGCCGGGACGGCCGGTAGCGCGACGCCTGCTGCGACGACCACCGAGGCGAGCGCACCGACCAGGGCGGCGCGCCATCGTGTGGTGGGTTTCATGGGAACTCCTTGTCGTTTGGGCGAGGCAGCGCTGCCTGCCCTGATCCGGAAAGGATCGAAGTCAGAGGGTGGATGGGTCGCGGGGAGTGGGGCGGGCCCGCGGGCCGGCCCCACTCCCCCGGCGCCCTATCCGCAGCGAGCTGCGGGGTAGGTCGCCGTGACGGGCGTGCTCGTGCCTGCTGCGACGGACGTCCCGGTGAGGGTCCCCGCCGTGATGGCGGCGGCACGGGTCGTGATCGCGAGAGAGGCGGTCTTCTGCGCGCCGATGCTCTGGGTGCGCTCACCCCAGGGCGTCGCCCAGGTGACCACAGCGGCGGCGGTGCCGGCGTTCCTGGTGACGACCGTGACGACGGCCTTCCCTGCGACGCACCGCGACGTGGCGGTGGCGGTCACCGTCGGGGTCGTTCCCCGGACGACGACGGTGGCGGTGACGGTCCGGTTCCCCGGCGCCACCTCCTGGGTCTTCGTCAGCGACAGGTCGAGGGTGCCGTTGGCCCGGACGTTGACGCCCTTCAGCCAGGTGTTGCGGTCGGAGTCGAAGAGGCCACCGGCGTTCACCGGGTCCGTCGCCAGGTGCGGGTCCTGGTACGGGCGGGCGTGGTAGGCGAGGACGAGATTGCCGGACTCGTCCTTCGCGAACGAGTTGTGACCCGTTCCGGCCTGCTGCTTCGTGTAGTAGCTCGTCTCGTCCGCTCCCAGACGACCGGTGAAGGTGTCGTTGGTGTCCAGGACCGGGAACGCGGTCTGCTTCCAGCTCGCGGGATCCTGCAGGTTCGCCGTCGCGGTCGTGCTCAGGAGTCCGAGGCTGTAGTACTTGTCCACCGTGCCGCCTGAGTAGGTGATCGAGATGGTGTCGCCCTGCTGCACCATGAAGGGCGCCTCGACGACTCCCTGGTCGCGTCCTTCGGACGTGTCGCTGGGAGTGGGCGCGAGCTTGCCGATCTCCCACGGCTGGCTCTCGCCGTACACGCGCGTGAGCTCGCCGTCGACGAGGGGCACGGTCCCCTTGGAGCCGGAGACGGCCTTGCCGATCAGGATCTGACCGCCGGAGGGCATGATCCAGTAGCCCTGCTGCTTGCCGGCCTCGGTGCGCTCGAAGTAGCTGACGTCGAACGCGGCGCCGTCGAGGACGACGGGCTCGCCCCACTTGGTCTGGTCGAAGAAGCCGCCCGCGGCGATCGATGCGTCGGTGCCCGTGTACGGAATGAGGACGGTGTTGTCGCAGAAGCCGCCGACGGGGGCGTAGCCCTTGTTCATCCCGGCGACGATCCACCAGGTGCCGTTGATCTTGTGGAACTCCTGCGCCCAGATGAAGCCGCCCCAGCCGTAGAACGTGTTCGGATACTGCCCCTCCTTGCCGGGCGTGCCCTTGTCCGGATCGATGACGATCTGCTCCGGCGCGTCCTGCAGCCCCGCGAGCGTCGTGGCCCGCTTGAGGCCGATCTTGCGATAGCTCGAGCTCTCCTCGATCGGTCCGAGGGAGGACTGGCCGTAGTGCGATCCGGTGAGGTAGTAGTAGCCGTCGTCCGGGTTGAAGAAGACGTGCGGATCGGCGCGGGCGTCGCTCACCATCTCCTCGGGGTCCTGCTGGACGGTGCCCGAGACCTGGTAGCTGCCCGGCTTCGTGGTGTCCACTGCGGAGAGGTCGTCCTGCCAGTCGACGTTGAGGCTCTTCTTCGATCCGTCGTTGTAGTCCAGCGTGGCCTGCTTCGGAAGCGCGGCCGCGACTCCGGCGGCTCCGGCTCCCTGGGCGACCGTGGCGTCGATCCTCTCGACGCCCGTGTTCTGCAGGTCGACGTAGTTCTTGTAGAAGACGTCGAACTCGGCGAACGTCAGTGCGAGGTCGCTCGCCTGGCTCTGCGCGGCCCAGGACGGGAGTCCTGCGCCCTGGACGCCGAGGACCCGGGTGTCCGCCTTCGACGTGACGCCGAGAGGAGTGCTCGCGGTCAGGTCGGCGAGGACCGTCACTCGTCCCTCACCGGTGAGCAGGTCCGTCCAGAACACCTTGTACTTCTGCGCCGTGGCGTCGAACACGATCCGCGGGTCGGTCACGACCGAGCCGGGAGCGATCCGCACGGCGCGCTGCTGCGAGAACGTGCTGCCCTCGGGCGAGGTCCACACGTAGACGGAATCGGTCGCGTTGTTCTGCGCGGACACCGCGCCGAGCGCCCCGTTCGCGGACCGGAAGAGGCTCGGCGACCCGACCTGGGCGTTCGGCTTCGCGCCCTGATCGCCGTCGTTGGCGACGTACAGGATCGCCTGGGAGCGGTTCAGCGGCTCCCAGCTGCTGCCGCCGGCGGGCAGTGCCGCGGCGTACAGCGCGTCGGCGCGGCGGTCGTCGTTGTAGGCCAGCGGGTCGTCCTTCGTCCCGGCGGTGGTGGTCACCGTCTTGACGTAGGTCGCGATCCGTCCGCCGGGAGCGGCGATGCGGCTGTCCCAGCGGAAGGTCTGGCTGCTGCCCTCGACGGTGGCGGTGAGCGTCACGGCGGCGGTCCCGGTGCCGAGGCCCGACGTGTCGATCGCTCCGTTCGACTGCACGCGGCCCGCTCCGGCGCCGGTGGCGCTCCAGGTGACCTGCTTGCCGAGGACGCGGGACGGGAGGTCGCCGAGCACGGTGGCCGGCACGGCCAGTGCGGCGCCCGCGTCGGAGGTGACCGCCGGGTTCTCCGCGCCCAGCTCCGCGCCGGAGAGCGCCCGGTTGTAGATGCGCAGGTTGTCGATCATGCCGGAGAAGTACTCTCCCCCGCCCCAGTTCGCCTTGCCCACCTGGAGGACTCCGCCGGACGAGCCGAGGATCTGGCTCAGCGGGACCCCGGAGCCGTTGACGGCGACCGGCTTCCTGTCGACGAAGAGACGCGTCGTCGTCTCCGTGACGACCAGATCGACGTGCTTCCACTCGGCGTTCGTCGCCGTCGTGGCCAGGTTCCCGGCCGTGTTCCGGCCGTTCGTGTTGTCGTACCGCTCGACCGTGATCCCCGAGGTCCGATCGAGGACGCCGAGGTAGTGCTCCTGGGCGTACTCCTGACGCGTGGTGGAGCGGGCGGCGAAGACGGCCCAGCCGGTGTTCGCCGCGGCATCGGGCTTGCTGTCGTAGGAGATGGTCACGTTCTGCCGGCCGGCCAGGAGCGCCTTGCCGTCCGTGGCGGTCAGGTCGAGCCACGAGGCCGACGAGAGGCGCGCGGCTGTGCCCTGGCCCGTGTTCCCGGGGACCAGGTTCGCCGCTCCCTGGACGGCAGCGCGGGTGCTGCGATCGACGAACGCGCCGTTGCTCGGGGCGGCATCGAAGGTGAAGTCCGCGAGCAGGCTCTGCTCGGGAGACGGGACCGCATCGACTGCCGCAGCGGCTGCCACCGGGACCGCGCAGGACGCGAGAAGCGCGACCGACGCCGCCGCGGCGGTGACGAGTGCGCGCATCGCCCTCGGATCGGGCCGTCTCGAATCCGGTCGTCTCGAATCCGGTCTTCTCGGATCCGGACTCTTCAGGTGGGGGGACGTCGACATTGACGGTTCCTCTCCGGATTCGCCTCTGAATCCGATGTGGTGAAGGCGGAGAGCGCTAGTTGCGCAACACCTGTCGAGCTACTGGGAGGACGGGGGATCCTCGTCGACACGCTGAACCTAATGCAGATTGTTCACGGTAACAAGCCGTTCGATTCCGCAGGATCGCGCTCCTGGTGCGCAGGATCACGACACCGCGGCGGCCGCGTCCGACCGAGAGTGGAGCCGACCCGTTCTCCTTGGAAGAGACGCCCGCACGCATGCTGGTCGAGTAGCCCCGCAGGGGCGTATCGAGACCCCTTGTGGTCAAGTGGTTGTTGCAACGAGGAGTTGGTCGAGGCGTTGGGCGGGGGTGGCCCAGTCGAGGGTTTTGCGG